>NZ_CP061315.1:1200000-1921418 GCF_018688315.1 Polynucleobacter sp. AP-Kolm-20A-A1 | reverse complement strand
TTTAAACCTGTTGGGAGCGCCTATTGTTAGTGAGTCTTCACTATCATCTTGCGATAACAGGGTTAATGGTTGAATCCATGTTTTAAACTGTTGGGGCGACAGCTCGCGGGATAAAATGCCAATGGCATCATCCCAAAAACCCAGTGGGCTAATTGAATTCAAGGTGGGGGGATTGTGTAAGTTGCTCATATTTTTGGAGGATCCATTGTAGCGATAGCCCAAAGTTATCCACAAGCTAGAAAAACGTGGAAAAGCTGTGGATAACTTGTGAATAAAGAAAAAATCTCCATTTAAATTAATGATTTAGATAAAAACTACGCAAAAATAGAGAAAAACACCTACATATTCACCAAGATAGATTGACCTTTTGCTCTGCAACAAGGAAAATACTTGGTTTTCCCGGGATCTATCATGAAAAGAACATACCAACCCTCAGTAACACGTCGTAAACGTACCCACGGCTTTCGCATTCGTATGAAAACCAAAAGCGGACGCGCAGTTTTAAATGCTCGCCGTGCAAAAGGTCGCAAACGTTTGGCTGTTTAATTAATCATTGAACAGCGCAAGGATTTCTGAATTATTAAAAACACGCCCCAAGACAAGTTTGTATTGGGGTATGTATTTTGCGTCCACCAAGGACGGTCAAAAGCCTGATCTAGGAATTGCGGTGGCCAAGAAATTGGCTAAAAGAGCTGTAGACCGAAATCGCTTAAAGCGGATGATTCGCGAACTGGTTCGATCGGCCCAATCCACAAGCCTTAAAGAGGATGTTGTGGTGAAGCTTAAAAAACCGATTGGTCGCGAAACCCGTGGCAGACTCAGAAAAAAAGAAAAGACACTCTTGCGCACACAAGTATCAGGATTGATTTAAGGTGCGCCCACTAAATTATGTGGCAGTGAAGTTGGTAAGAATTTATCAACTTTCTCTTAGCCCTTATTTTGGTACTCAATGCAAGTTTGTGCCTAGCTGCTCACAATACGCTTGCGACTGCTTTAATCATTACGGATTCATTAAAAGCTTTGGCTTAATGGTGTGGCGCATTTTGCGCTGTAACCCATGGTCACGAGGCGGTCACGACCCTGCAGTAAAACAAACATCTCATTAAATTAAGTGAATGCAAATGGACTTTAAAAAAACAATTCTTTGGGCAGTATTCTCGATGTCGGGTTTGATGCTCTACAACAATTGGCAGGTTCATGAGGGCAAACCATCTTTGTTTGGTGGCGCGCCCGTAAGCACCCCAGCCACAGCTGATAAGGCCACAGCAAACAATAAGGTTGATGTGCCAACTCAATTGTCTGGATCACCAGTAGTTGCCGCAACCCCGGCCGTCAATAGCGGCGCTATAGAGGGCGCTGAAAAATTCACACTACAAAATGATGTATTGGTTTTAGAAATTAGCGCAAGCGGCGCAAATGTTATTGATGCAAAGTTGCTCAAGCAACTTACCCCAGAGAAAAAGCCTGTTGAGTTATTTCAATACACAGCAACACATAAATACTTTGCGCGATCTGGCCTCATTTCTTTGGGCAATAACGATCTGCCAAACCACACAAGCCCTTTTAAGTTAATTCAATCGGGTAAAGACGGTTCAGGTAGACCATTTGCTGTTTTTGCAAGTGAGCGCAATGGCGTTAAGCTTGAAAAAACGTTTGTTTTAAACCCAGGAAGTTACGTTGTTGATGTTGGCCACCGAGTTACACAGGCCTCATCCAATGCAAGCCCATTAGTTCTCTATACAGAAATCGTGCGCGATGCAACGCAAGAACAAAAAATTGGCCCATTTAATGGCGCCTTTTCAGCAAGCACCTTTACAGGCCCTGCTGCTTATACCGAAAAAGAGAAATTTAATAAGCTCGAATTTACGGCAATTGATAAAAATAAAATAACGATTCCTACGCAAGTTGCGGCCGGCGATCCAGCTTGGATTGCTATGGTTCAACACTACTTCGCAAGCGCCTGGATTCCCGGCGACAAATCTGCTCGCGATATTTATGCAGGAAAAATAGATAACGGCCTGTACCGCATCGGAATGCAGACACCCCTTGGTGTTGTTGCCCCTGGCGCTACTTTGGTAGAAAAAGCACGCCTCTTTGTTGGACCTCAAGAAGAGAGCGTTCTGGAAACTATTGCCCCAGGTTTTGAATTGTTGAAAGATTATGGTTACTTGACCATTTTGGCCAAACCCATTTTCTGGTTGCTAGAAAATATTCACTCATATGTGGGTAACTGGGGCTGGTCAATCATTCTATTGACGATCCTTATTAAGTTGGTTTTCTTCCCCTTGTCTGCCGCCAGCTATAAATCGATGGCGCGCATGAAAGAGGTCCAGCCACGCTTGGTTGCCATGAAAGAGCAATATAAGGGCGAGCCACAAAAGCTCAATCAAGCAATGATGGAGATGTATCGCAAAGAGAAGATCAACCCATTGGGTGGATGCTTGCCGGTTGTGATTCAGATTCCGGTGTTTATTTCTTTGTACTGGGTTTTATTGTCATCGGTTGAGATGCGTGGTGCGCCTTGGGTTTTATGGATACATGACTTATCTGTTCCAGACCCGTATTACATCTTGCCGGTCGTCATGGCGGTATCTATGTTTGTTCAAACCAAACTCAATCCAACACCTCCAGATCCAATTCAGGCCAAGGTAATGATGTACATGCCAATCGTTTTCTCGATCATGTTCTTCTTCTTCCCGGCTGGTCTGGTTTTGTACTGGGTTGTGAATAACTTGTTGTCGATTGCACAGCAGTGGCAAATCAATAATATGTTTGGAAAAAAGCCGGCCAAGTAATTAAGCGCGGCATCCAAACTCAACAGAAAACGCACAGCAATGATGACTAGAAAGTTGCCCATCATTGCTGTGGCGACGGCCCCCGGTAAAGCGGGCGTTGGTGTTATCCGCATTAGCGGACAAAATCTCAATGCTATTACAGCTGCCCTATTCCAAAAAAAGCTTGCTCCACGCCAAGCAAACCTGCTTACTTTGCGCGATGCTGCCGGTCAGGTAATTGACCAGCTAATTGCCATTCATTTTGTTGCGCCCGCATCTTTTACGGGCGAGGATGTTTTAGAGCTTCAATGTCATGGAGGCCCTCAACTCCTCGAGTTGGTAATGAAGCGCTGCTTGGAGTTGGGCAAGGATGAAGGCCTGGTAATTGCTGAGCCGGGCGAATTTACTCTGCGCGCTTATCTCAATAACAAAATTGATTTGGCCCAGGCAGAAGCAATTGCTGACCTCATTGATGCGCAAAGCGAAGCCGCGGTGCGTGGAGCTGCGCGCTCTTTGCAGGGCGAGTTTTCAAATGACATTAATGATCTTATTGAGGAAATTACCCAATTACGCATTCTGGTTGAGTCGACTCTAGATTTTCCCGAAGAAGAAATTGAGTTTCTAGAGAGCGCACAGGCAAGACAACGCTTATCAGCTGTGAAAGCAAAACTACAAGCTTTGCGCGAAGGCGCTAAGCAGGGAAAAATTTTGCGCGACGGCGTACAGCTGGTTTTGGCTGGAGCTCCCAATGTTGGAAAAAGCTCGCTGCTAAATAGGCTCGCAGGCGAAGAGGTGGCCATTGTTACCCCTATTGCAGGAACGACTCGTGACCGTGTCAAAGAAAGTATTTCAATAGAGGGCGTGCCAATGCACATCATCGATACGGCCGGCCTCAGAGAAACGGCTGACGTGGTCGAGGCGAAGGGCATCGAAAGGTCCTGGGACGCTATCCGTTTGGCTGATTTGGTGATTTTCTTGTCAGACACCCATTCAAACCAAGGGCAGGATGACCTAAAAGAGCAAATATTGGCAGCATTGCCATCCAAATGCCCTGTATTAGAGGTGCTCAACAAAGCAGATTTACTTGATCAGAGCTCAAAAGCGGAGCTAAAAGACACCCTTTTGATTTCAGCCAAAACCGGCGATGGAATTGAGGCCCTGAAGCAAAAAATCCTTGAAATCGTGGGTTGGGGTGGCCCTCAAGAGGGTGCAATTGTGGCTCGCAGAAGGCATTTAGACTGCTTGGAGCGCGCCGCAGAACATATTGCAAAATCCGAAGAATTCGCAGCAAATGGCAACAATTCGCTGGAGTTATTCGCAGAAGAGCTCTCTTTGGCCCAGGGCCGCCTTGGAGAAATCACTGGAAAACTGCTTCCGGACGACCTTTTGGGCAAAATTTTCAGCCAATTCTGCATCGGCAAGTAAAGGGTTTGTGCGGTGTAGGGCGGAAGGTATAAATTTGCCCAAAATGTTAAAATCATTGGATTAAAAAATTCAATCTTCATAGGGAAACATATGACTTCAACTACCACCGGCCAGATCAATGTAAATGCGCCGGCTTACGTTAAAAATAAGCGTTTAATTGAGTGGGTGGGTGAAGTTGCCGCCCTTACCAAGCCCGATGCAATTCGTTGGTGTGATGGCTCTCAAGCTGAGTACGATGAACTTTGCGAGCTATTGGTTTCAGCAGGTGTTTTCAAGCGCCTCAATCCAGCTAAACGCAAAAATTCATTTTTAGCGCTTTCTGACCCTGAAGATGTGGCGCGTGTTGAAGACCGCACATTTATCTGCTCCGCTAAAAAAGAAGATGCGGGCCCGACTAATAACTGGGTTGAGCCAAGCGAAATGCGTGCAACATTGCAACCTTTGTTTGATGGTTGTATGCGCGGCAGAACAATGTATGTGGTGCCATTCTCTATGGGCCCAATTGGCTCGCCAATTGCACACATCGGTGTTGAGTTGTCCGATAGCCCATACGTTGCAATCAACATGAAGCTGATGACCCGCATGGGCAAGGCGGTTATTGATCAGTTGGGCGCGGATGGTGAGTTCGTTCCTTGTATCCACACGGTTGGTAAGCCATTAGCTGCCGGCGAAAAAGATGTTGCATGGCCAAACAATAAGAACAAGTACATCGTTCATTACCCAGAGACTCGCGAGATCTGGTCTTTTGGTTCAGGCTACGGCGGCAATGCTTTATTAGGCAAAAAATGTTTTGCATTGCGCATCGCCTCCAACATGGGCCGTGATCAAGGCTGGTTGGCAGAACATATGTTGATCCTTGGCGTGACTTCGCCCGAAGGCAAGAAATATCACATTGCTGCTGCGTTCCCGTCTGCTTGTGGCAAAACCAATTTCTCCATGATGATTCCGCCAAAAGGTTTTGATGGCTGGAAGGTAACCACTATCGGTGACGACATTGCATGGATTAAGCCACGCAAAGATGCTGTTACTGGTAAGACCCGTTTGTTTGCGATCAATCCAGAGTCTGGTTACTTTGGCGTTGCCCCAGGCACCAATCGTCAAACCAATCAAAACTGTATCGACTCTCTGAACCAAGACGTTATTTTTACAAACGTTGGTTTGACTGATGATGGTGATGTTTGGTGGGAAGGTTTGACAGACACGCCTCCTGCACACTTAATTGATTGGCAGGGCAAAGACTGGACTCCAGCTGATGGTGCTGCTGGACGCAAAGCCGCACATCCAAATTCACGCTTTACTGTGGCGGCAACCAATAACCCAGCAGTTGATCCTAAGTGGGATGATCCAGAAGGCGTTCCAATTGACGCATTCTTGTTTGGTGGTCGCCGTTCAAACACTGTGCCCTTGGTTAGCGAAGCGCGCGACTGGGTTGAGGGTGTTTATATGGCTGCAACATTGGGCTCAGAAACTACCGCAGCAATTACAGGCCAGATCGGTGTTGTGCGTCGCGACCCATTTGCGATGATCGCATTCGCTGGTTACAACATGAGCGACTATTTCCAACACTGGCTTAACATTGGTAAGAAGCTTGAAGCTGAAGGCGCAGTACTACCAAAAATCTATTGTGTGAACTGGTTCCGCAAAGATGAGAATGGCAAGTTTGTATGGCCTGGTTTCGGTGAAAACATGCGTGTTCTCTCATGGATTTTGAATCGTGCAGAAGGCAAGGCAAATGGCAAAGAAACCCCGTTTGGCATTACTCCAGAGTACGCCGATATGCATTGGGGTGGTCTTGACTACTCATCAGAGAACTTCACCAAAGCCATCAATGTTGGAATTGATGACTGGAAGAATGAGTTGAAATTGCACACCGAATTGTTCGACCACCTTGGCGATCGTTTGCCAAAAGAGTTGAAAGATACTCGCGCCAAAATCGAACAACGCTTAAATGCTTAATTGCATCGGCGCATAGTCTTAGCAATACAAAACGTTTTATCTAAATTAGTTTAATGACCAAACCCCAACACCATGAAATAGTGGTGATTGGGGCAGGCATTTGTGGTGCCACAATTGCCAACGAATTACTTCGCCGCGGTAAATCTGTCTGCATTGTTGATGCAGCATCCTCTCCCGCAACTGCTTGCTCTAGTCATGCTTATGCAATAGCCCACCCACATATTGGTAAGGGCTCACCACGTTTATTGCGTTTAACGCGCATTGCATTTCTATTGGCTGAAGCTAGGTGGGGTAAGGCTTGGCGCCAGCACGGAATATTTCAGCCAAGCAAAAAAGACAAAGTTTTTGATCGCGCAGAGCTTGCCGCCCACCTTCAGTCTCTTGGGTTGGATGAAGAAATGGCGATTGCTTTGGATGCGCAAAATGCTAAAGAGAAATGCGGTATTGCGCAGAACGGAACTTGGTTGCCTCGAGGTGCGAGCTTAAATTTATTTGAGGCAAGCAACGATCTCTTGCGCCCTCAAGATGGACTGAGCTGCCTATTCAATACACGCATTGCTCGATTGGAAGACGGCGCTGACAAGTGGAAATTATTTAATTCAGAAAACGAATGCATTCTGTTTGCAGATAAATTAGTGGTTGCTGCAGCAATGGAGAGCAAAGCCCTAATTGGTAGCGTCGGCATCCGCTTGCCGCTAAAGCCAGTACGCGGCCAGTTAAGCATTTTCTCGATTCAAAAAAATAGTCCATGGATAGAAAAATTGCCAAGAGTGGGCATTTCTGGTGATGGCTACTGTTTGCCGGCAGAGCGGCTAGAGGACGGCGATTATCAGTGGATTGTTGGCTCTAGTTTTGATGAGGGAGAAGATGATTTATCTCCTCGGGCTGGCAGTGACGCCTTTAATCGTGAACAAGCCGGCGGCCTGGTTAATTATGGGGTTGGCGATCTCGATGAGCTGCGTAAAAAAGGTGAATTTGTGGGTATTCGATGCGTTGCCGGCGATCGCCTACCAATCATTGGCGCCCTGCCTCAGCGCCCAGGGATTTTCTTGGCTACTGCCCTGGGGTCGCGAGGCGTTCTGTGGTCAGCTCTTGCAGCAAAGCTAATTACAGCTCAACTGCTAGAAGATGATTTTGCTTTACTGGCGCGTTTAGGTTTTGCTGCTGACTTAGTTGCAGCGCTTGCCCCAGCACGTTTCTTTGCTGGCGCTTTAGCTGCACCCGCAGCTTTGGGCGCCTTAGCTTCAAATTCAAAGCCAATCTTTCCATCAGCACCCAAGGCTAAGTAAGCCTTAAAGCCACGTCCAGTGCGGTTCGATTTAAAGTTGGTCAAAAGATCAGTCTTGCCTTCTTTCAACAATTTTTGAACTTGTTCTTGAGAGATCTCTTGCTGTAAAACTACCTTGCCAGTTTTAAAGTCACATGATTTGTTCGGGCCAGTATTGCTTTCGCAAACATAGCGCATTCCATCCTCATAGACGGCTCCAGAACATTTAGGACATGCTCCTAAAGCAAGTCGTCCCGTGAAATCAATGGCCTCAGTTTCATCATCCTGAGTGTTGCCAAAGTCGAACTCTAATTTGAATCCTGCGTTTGGATAGTCAGCATCATCTTCTGGTATTTCGCTTAACTTAATGATTGCTGCAAATGGTCGCCCCATTTTGCTGCGGAATCCTTGCAGTGGCCCAATCGTTTTTTCGCGCAACAACTCTTCAACCTCTGGGTATTCAAAGGCGCGCCCACCAGGTGTTTTGCTAATCGTAAAACCACACTTTTCACAAGCAAAGCGACGATAGTTTTCCTTTACCGGCCCCTTGCAGTGCGGGCATGGCGTGGTCATCGTTGCATAGTCACCAGGAATGGTATCGCTGTCATATTCCTTGGCGCGCTTAACAATGCGCTGCGTCATCTGTGCAATTTCTTGCATGAAGGTGTCGCGATTCATCTTGCCTTGTTCGATGAGCGAGAGTTTATTTTCCCAGCTGCCAGTTAAGTCAGGACGGGTTAGTTCTTCCACATCCAAGCCGCGCAACAAAGTCATCAATTGAAATGCTTTTGCTGTTGGGATGAGTTCGCGCGCTTCACGCACAATATATTTTTCAGCTAGCAGGCCTTCGATAATGGCTGCACGCGTTGCAGGAGTTCCAAGACCTTTTTCTGCCATTGCCTCGCGCATTTCGTCATCATCAACCCACTTGCCAGCACTTTCCATTGCGGACAACAAAGTCGCTTCTGTATAGCGTGCGGGAGGCTTCGTTTTTAATGGCACAGCAACTACAGCTTCGTTCTGAACGGTTTCGCCCTCTTGAACTGGTACGAGCTCATCATCGGCCTGGTTAGACTTGCCATAGACAGTGAGCCAGCCTGGATTTACCAGTACGCGTCCCTCGGTTTTGAAATGGTGTCCAGATGCCTCTGTAATTCGGGTTGTGACTCGGAATTCAGCTGCAGGATAAAACACTGCCAAGAAACGGCGCACTACCAAGTCGTAAAGCTTTGCCTCTGGCTCACTTAAGCTCTTCGGTGTTTCAAGAGTTGGAATGATCGCAAAGTGATCTGAAATTTTGGAGTTATCAAAAATGCGCTTGTTTGGTTTTACCCAGCCATAGCCCGTTTTTGCTTTTGGATCTTTTGGATCGCCTTGCAATATTTGTTTGGCAAATGCGCGATAGTCTTGCGAATGCTCTGCAAGATTCTCCATAGTTTGTTTCACTGTATCGAGATAATCTTCGGGCAGTGCTTTGGCATCGGTACGCGGATAGGTCAAAACTTTATGGCGCTCATAGAGGGCCTGTGCGAGACCCAAGGTATTTTTTGCTGAGAAACCAAAGCGTGCATTAGCTTCACGTTGCAAGCTTGTTAAGTCAAATAGCTGTGGCGCTAATTGCGTAGCGGGCTTGGCTTCTTCAGTTACGGTTGCCTTTTTTCCGCGACATGCAGCAACGATGCTTTGAGCGGCAGCCTCACTCCAAAGGCGATTCTCACGGGCATCAGGCTCGGCAGCATCTTTCTTAAACTTCGGATCAAACCAGCGGCCTTCATAGATGCCGGCTGCGGCGATAAATTCAGCTTTAACTTCCCAGTAATCTTTTGAAACAAATTTACGAATCAATTCTTCGCGCTCGACAACAATTGAAAGTGTTGGTGTTTGTACGCGGCCAACTGTTGTGAGGAAGAATCCGCCGCTCTTGCTATTAAAAGCAGTCATGGCGCGGGTGCCATTAATTCCAACCAACCAGTCTGCTTCGGAGCGACAACGCGCTGCATCTGCTAGCGGTTGCATGTCTTCATCAGAGCGCAGATTAGTAAAGCCCTCTCTGATAGCGGCAGGTGTCATGGATTGCAACCAAAGACGTTTAATGGATTGTGATGCTTTAGCGTGTTGAGCAATCAAACGGAATATCAGCTCGCCTTCTCGTCCCGCGTCACATGCATTAATTAAAGAAGTAACGTCTTTGCGTTTAATGAGTTTTTGTAAAACCTTAAGACGAGACTCGGTCTTAGCGATAGGGCGCAAATCAAAATAAGGCGGCACAACAGGTAGATTGGCAAAAGACCACTTGCCACGCTTAACGTCATATTCTTCTGGGGCGGCGATTTCTAAAAGGTGGCCAACGGCTGATGAAATTAGAAAGTCATCACCTTCAAAATAGTCCTCGTACTTGGTAAAGCCTCCCAATGCCTTGGCGATATCGTTAGCAACCGAGGGCTTCTCAGCAATGATGAGCGCCTTAGGGTGGTCTACGGATGAGGTCTTTGAGCTGCTTTTGGTAGATGCTTTAGCCACGCGTTTGCCTAAATTTGAGCCTGAAATGATGTTTTTAATAGGGAAAAAGGATGAACAATTTAAACCAAATCAGGGCTTGGTCTATTGCTTACCCCTTTTTTATTATTAACCGATAAATTAAGAAAAGTCCAAAAAGCCTCATTTCAGCCGTTTTGGACGATCGTAGAAATCCCCTCTATTTTCTATAAAACCCCCTTTTAGGCTATTTAAATGCGGTTTTTGCCTATAAATTGAGCTCTTCTAGGATGTCTGCTGACCCGCGGACCAGTTTTGCGCCCTGCTGAATAAGTAGATGGCAACCGCCTGAAGTGGGGTTCTGGATGGATCCTGGCACAGCAAATACCTCTCTTCCGAGGTCTGCTGCCAGACGGGCGGTAATGAGGGAGCCCGATTTCTCAGCGGCCTCAACCACCACGACACCTAGGGCTAGGGCTGCAATGATTCTGTTGCGCCTGGGAAAGTGAAAGCGCTGGGGTCTAGTTCCCGGAGGAAATTCAGACAATAAAAGCCCCTGTTGGGTAATTGCTTTTGCTAGCCCAACATGTTCCCTGGGATAAATAACATCAACGCCCGTCCCAAATACGGCGCCCGTGAAGTGATTCACCCCCAGCTCTATACAAGCCCTATGGGCCGCGCCATCAACCCCTTTTGCCATCCCAGATAGGATGAGTAAGCCGGCCCGAGCTAGCGCTTTAGCAAGAATGCTAGCGTTTTGAAGGCCTTCGGCGCTGGCGTTACGAGAGCCCACGATGGCGATCATAGGCTGGTGCAGCAAGTGGACATCCCCCTTTATATATAGATTGCTGGGTGGATCGTGTAAATCATTTAAACGCGCCGGGTAGTATTTGGTCCCGCGTGCAATTTTGACGATCGGGCTGGCTGGTTTTATTGTCTGCATCAAACAATTTTGATCTTTAGGGAAATTGCAGCAATCAGGACAGATGGATTGCTCTGTTAGATAATTCTTATATGGCTTTATTACCCGTCCTTTGTTATCCAGACCCACGCTTGCACAAGGTTGCCAAACCTGTGGCACAAGTAGACGCACGTATTCAGAAAATAGTCGCTGATATGGCAGAGACCATGTATGACGCGCCTGGTGTTGGCCTCGCTGCAACTCAAGTAGATATACATGAGCGCATCGTAGTTATTGATGTATCTGACGATCAAAACGAACTCATGGTTTTTATCAACCCAGAAATTATTTGGGCAAGCCCCGAAAAAAAATCTTGGCGCGAAGGATGTCTTTCAGTGCCCGATTACTACGATGAGGTTGAGCGACCTTCCGAGATAAGAGTAAAGGCCTTAGACATTGGAGGCAAAGAATTTGAGCTGGATGCAGATGGCCTTCTGGCGGTTTGCTTGCAGCACGAGCTAGATCATTTGCAGGGCAAGGTGTTTGTTGAGTATTTATCAATTCTCAAGCGCAGTCGTATTTCGCAAAAAATGAAGAAGCGCGCAAAAGAATTAGAGAGTCAGCGCTAAGCGCCCCAATGAAAATTGTATTTGCTGGTACTCCAGAATTTGCTGCACAAGCAATGCGCGCAATTCATCACGCGGGACATGAAATTGTTTTGGCGTTTACTCAGCCCGATCGTCGTGCGGGTAGGGGGATGCATCTACAAGCAAGCCCCGTGAAAGAGTTCGCAAAAGAAAATCATATTCCTGTATTGCAGCCAGAAACACTAAAAGTTAATCATGCAGATCCTGCAAAGAGGGTGCAAGCATTAGAAGCCTATCAGCGGCTTTCTGAAATTGAATTTGATGCAATGGTTGTGGTGGCTTATGGCTTAATTCTTCCTCAAGAGGTTTTAGATATTGCGCAAAAGCCAGGCAGACATGGCAGCTTTAATATTCATGCTTCGTTATTGCCGCGTTGGCGCGGCGCAGCCCCAATTCAAAGAGCGATCGAGGCGGGAGATGCTAAAACCGGCGTTTGTATCATGCAAATGGATGCGGGGCTTGATACGGGCGACACCGTTTTAGTTGCTGATCTCGAAGTGACCTCCGCAGAAACGAGTGAGAGCTTGCATGATCGACTGGCAGATTTGGGTGCCAAATTAATTGTGGATGTATTGCGAGATTTGCAAGAAGGCAAGTCCGTAAACAGGACGCCGCAGCCGACAACTGGCATTACCTATGCAGAAAAGATATTAAAAACAGAAGCAGAAATCGATTGGCATTTAAGTGCGAAGCAAATTGATTTTCGGATTCGCGCGTTCAATCCTTTTCCTGGTGCTACCAGCACTCTCGAAGGACAGGCAATCAAGTTTTGGAATTCTCGTATTCCAAATGCGGGCGTTTGCACAGAAACCTCAAATATAGGTGAACGGCTGGGCTTTAGTGAGGATGGCGTTTACGTCCAGTGTGGCAAAGGTGTCATTGAGGTTTTGGAAATGCAAAAGCCTGGTGGAAAAAGAATGAGTGCCAAGACATGTATACAGTCGATGGACCCAAGTGAAAAATTGTTGCGCTTTCAAGCAAAGGAGTAGAAATGTTTAATTTTGCAAAGACTGCTGTTTTGATGGCAGCAATTACTGCTTTATTTATTGTGGTTGGCGGGATGTTGGGTGGTGAGCAGGGTATGTTGATGGCATTGCTAATGGCCGTTGGCATGAACTTCTTCAGCTACTGGTTCTCGGATACGATGGTCTTAAAAATGACCAATGCTCAACAGGTCGATGAAAGATCTGCGCCTCAGTTCTACGGGCTTGTTAAAGAGCTATCTGAAAAGGCCGGCCTTCCCATGCCCAAAGTATTTTTAATTGATGAGGATGCACCCAATGCTTTTGCAACAGGGCGTAATCCAGACAATGCATCGGTCGCCGCAACGACTGGGATCTTGAAGATTCTTTCTAATCGCGAATTACGCGGTGTGATGGCCCATGAGCTTGCGCACGTGCGACATCGCGATATTTTGATATCAACAGTTGCCGCAACAATGGCTGGCGCTATCTCTGCATTAGCAAACTTTGCCATGTTTTTTGGTGGGCGTGATTCTGAGGGCAGGCCAAACAATCCAATAGCCAGCTTGATGGTGGCGATCTTAGCGCCAATTGCTGCTAGTTTGATTCAGATGAGCATTTCACGTGCTAGAGAATATGAGGCGGATCGTGGTGGGGCAGAAATTAGTGCAGATCCCGAGGCGCTAGCACATGCGCTTGAGAAAATTCATAACTATGCTCAGGGCATCCCATTTCAGGCGGTTGAGCAACACCCTGAAACTGCCCAAATGATGATTTTGAATCCCTTAAGTGCGGGCGGCCTTGCCCAGTTATTTTCAACCCATCCGCCGACTGAAGAGCGGGTGGCTCGCCTGATGAGTATGGCAAAAAACGGGGCATATCCCGGAGCGAATTAATTTGATCGATCAAAAAACACCACGCAGTCTCCCGCTTTCTGAAGCAATCACAATTGCAGCACAAGCCATTAGCGAGGTCATGAGTGGTCGGTCACTCACAGAGGTGCTAGAAGAATTAGAGGCACACGAGCGCCCTATTGTGCAAAGCCTCAGCTTTGATGCTTTACGTAAATGGAATCGTTCTCACGAGCTCATCAAACAATTTATTCCCAAAACTCCGCCACCAGAGGTGGACCATCTCTTAAGTGTTGCAATCGCCTTATTTTTGCAGGATGCAGCCGAAGGTAAAGGTTATGCGTCTCACACCATTGTTGATCAGGCTGTGAAAGCCTGTGGTGAGTATGACAAGACGATGTATGCCAAGGGTTTAGTGAATGCCGTTTTGCGTAAGGTGAGTCTTCTGGTGCAGCCACCCGAAGGGGAAACGCGCTACCCTCCCGACCCTATCCCGATGTTTGTGCCAGCTTGGTGGCGGGCAAGCTTAAAGCGCAATTACTCCAAGGTATGGCAAGCGATCTTATTTCAGCAAGCAAAGAGAGCCCCTTTGATTTTGCGAGTGAATCAAAAGCAATACTCTCGTGAGCAATATCAAGGACTATTAAGCGATGCTGGAATCTCCTCAAGCGTGATTGAAGAAGTTGCCGGCGTTAAATTGCCTGCCGCGCTCCTATTGGCAGATCCTGTGCCTGTTTCTGAATTGCCTGGGTTTTATAGCGGCGCAGTATCTGTGCAAGATGCTGGCGCTCAGTTGGCGGCAGTATTACTTGATCCTCAGCCTAACGAGTTGGTATTGGATGCTTGCGCTGCCCCTGGCGGAAAAACTGCACACATACTCGAGCTATCCGATTGCAAAATGGTTGCCCTGGAGTTAGATGGTGCTCGCCTTGGGAAGATCAGCGGCAACCTGGATCGCCTACGCTTACAGTCTGAGAATGTGAAAGTATTGAGGGGTGACGCCTCTAAAGCCGCCTGGTGGGATGGGGCCTTGTTTGACAAGATTTTGCTGGATGCCCCTTGTTCTGCTGCCGGCATTGTTTCAAGGCATCCAGATATCCCATTCTTAAGGCGCGAATCTGACATCAAGGCTTTGCAACAAAAGCAGCGCGCCATACTGACTCAAGCATGGTCGATGCTAAAGCCCGAGGGCACAATGCTCTACGTGACTTGTTCTATATTCCCCGAGGAGGGCGAGGAGCAAGCAATTTGGTTTGCTGCTGAGCATCCCAATGCGGTACGATTAGACGCTCCAGGGCAGTTGTTGCCCTCTGAGATAAACGATGGTTTTTACTATGCCTTGTTTAAGAAAAATGGGCCATGAGCCAAAGAATTAAACAATTCATCTTTTTATGTTTGATGGCAGCGTCTGTTTTCTCAACAGCCGTCAACGCAGAAGGAATCAAGATCAAATCCTTTGAGTTGGAAAGGGTGGATAACGATTGGCTATTAAATGCCAGTTTTCAAATTGAACTTTCTCCAGGCCTTGAAGATGCCGTGCAAAAAGGAGTGGTACTTTATTTTCAAACGGAGTTTGATTTGTCCCGCTCCCGCTGGTATTGGTTTGATGAAAAGCCAGCCATTGCTCAAAGACAAACGCGTTTGTCATATCAACCCCTTACTCAGCAATATCGCATCGCATCTGATGGGCTGACATTTTCCGCAAGAACAATTGCGGAGGCTTTACAGGGCGCGGGCAGTATTGGTGGTTGGCGCGTTGCAGACAATTCACAACTTGACCCTAGCAAGCTCTATACCGCTAGCTTGAGAATGACTTTGGATTTAAGCAAGTTACCCAAGCCATTTCAGGTAAATGCTCTTAATAACCGCGACTGGAGCGTTTCGAGCGATTGGTTGCGCTTCCCGCTTTCGCCTTCGGGCCCAAACTTAATTAAACGATGAGATCGACAACATCTCTTCTTAATGCCGGCTTTTTTACTTCCAAAGCTTGGAGAAAAAAAGCCATTCCAATTGCGATTGGTTTGATTGGCGCTTTTGCTTTACTCCTTTTAGTTTTGCTTTCTATTGCATCATCGAATACAGAGTTTTTTGATAACTACTTTATTTGGTTGTATGCCGCCAACGTGGTGATTGGCGTTTGCCTTACTTTGGTTATTTTGATTCTGGTAGCGGTAATTGCTGTGCGCTGGTATCGGGGACATTTTGGTACGCGCCTCATTGCAAAGCTAGCCATGATTTTTGCTTTGGTTGGTATTGTCCCCGGCTTAATTTTGTATGGCGTCTCTCTCCAGTTCGTTTCTCGAAGTATTGAAACTTGGTTTGATGTGAAAGTTGAGTCAGCCCTTAACTCCGGCCTGGAGTTGGCACGCGTTACCTTAAGGGTTGCTCAAGAAGAGATTTTGGCCGAGGGAAACTTCATTGCGGAGCAGATTGTTCAAGCTCCGGCCGGCGCAACCTCTGATCAAGTTGGCACTACGGTTATGAAGATTCGTAACCAATTCGGCATTCAAGAAGTAAGTCTTTTCAATATGCAACGTAATTTGATCTTAACTAGCGAGTTAAGACCTAAAAAATATTTTCCTGCGCCCAGTGCAGAAGTCGTCGCAGAGGCATTTAAAAAGAAAGGCGTTACCTTTTTAGATCAAATTGAGGTAGAGGGTGGGCAGCGCGGCTACCGAGTAAGAGCAATTATCCCGATAGTTCGAAAAAAACTGGCTCATAGCAAATTAGATTCGGGCAAAGAGGCCGACGATAAATATTTTTTACAACTAGTTCGCTATATACCAACCCCATTTGCAAAGAATATTTTTGCGGTTGAGACTGCCTATAGTGAATATCAAGAAAAGGCCTTAGGCCGCACTGGCCTGCGCAAAATGTTTGTCGGCACCTTAACGCTGACTTTGTTCTTTGCCGTCTTTGTAGCCATTACGCTCGCACTCATGCTGGGCCGCCAACTGGCGCGACCGCTCTTGATGCTATTGAGGGGCACGCAAGCGGTTGCACAAGGGGACTTGTCGCCCAAGCCAGAATTAGATACTGGGGATGAGCTGGGTATGCTTACGCGCCAATTTAATGTGATGACGCGCCAATTGGCGGATACGCGCACTTCCTTACAGGAGTCCAAGGCCTTTTTGGAGAGGGTGCTTGGTAGCTTAACTGCAGGTGTTTGTATCTTCGATAAAAGTTACAACGTAGTGTCTAGCAATGCCGGCGCAGATCGTATTTTTGGCCAGGACCTGACTTATCTGGATGGAAAGCCCCTAAGTAACAGCCCTGCATTGGTCGAGTTTGAAGAGGCTGTGAAGGAGGGCTTTGCCACGATGAAGTTGGCAGTGGCAGGAGAGGGTTCACCCACGCAGGGCGCCCCACTAAACGCCCCTGTGTGGCAAAAACAAATTCAACTTCACAGCACCAACGAATTTGAAAATGAATTAGGCATTACTTTGTTTGTGCGTGGCACAGAGCTTACTGGTGATTTACGTATGGTGGTATTTGATGACATCACCGATGTGGTTAGTGCGCAAAGATCAATTGCTTGGAGCGAAGTTGCTAGACGCTTGGCCCATGAAATTAAAAACCCACTCACGCCAATTCAGCTCTCAGCCGAGAGATTGCAGCATAAGCTTGCTGGCAAGCTAAGCCCAGAGCAAGAAGAGATGATTAATCGCAGTACCGAAACTATTATTGGTCAAGTGCAGGCGATGAAGGAAATGGTGAATGACTTCAGAGATTTTGCAAAGACCCCATCACCACAGCTAAAGCCAATCTCCATCAATACTCTGACATCTGAAATTTTGGGCTTATATGAGGGCAGCCCATTGCGCACCCAACTTGATCCGCGCTGCCCAAATATCATGGGTGATCCTACCCAGCTAAGGCAGGTTATCCATAATTTGTTGCAAAATGCACAAGATGCCACGCTCGAGGGCCCTCGCCCAAAAGAGCCGGTAGAGGTTAAAACCGAGTTAGTTCCTTATGGTGAGCACAATGGCGCAGCGCAAAGTGCGGTCCGTTTAACAATAAGTGATTGTGGAGTTGGATTTCCAGCTAAGATATTGGCAAGAGCATTTGAGCCCTACGTCACCACAAAGAGTAAAGGCACGGGATTAGGTTTAGCGGTAGTGAAAAAAATTGTTGATGATCACTCTGCCAAAATCGAAATACGAAACCGTATGCACGGAGAAGACGTGGTTGGTGCGCAAGTATCAATATTGTTTATGAATCTAGCAAAAGAGGCCGCCTAAGTATGGCTAGTATTTTGGTTGTTGATGATGAGATGGGAATTCGTGAGCTCCTCAATGAGATCCTCACGGATGAGGGCCATACTGTTTATGCAGCAGAAAGTGCCGTTCAAGCTCGCACCATTCGTGAACAAATGCGCCCTGATCTTGTATTGCTGGATATTTGGATGCCAGACACCGATGGCATTACTTTATTAAAAGAGTGGTCTAAAACCGGCCAGCTCACCATGCCTGTTGTGATGATGTCAGGTCACGCAACAATTGATACTGCAGTTGAGGCAACACGTATTGGCGCTCTAAATTTTTTAGAAAAACCAATTGCACTACAAAAGCTTTTGAAAACGGTGAGCAAAGCATTGGAGAGCTCCCCAAAATATGTAGAGCCCGAAGAAAAGGCGGTCTCACCAACCGCAAATGCGACTGCTGCTCCTAAGCCAGCAAGCTCGGAGGCGGCATCTGCCGCACCAGAGGGTGAGTACATCAGTGGTATCGCAAAAACCTATTTTGACCTCCCTTTAAGAGAGGCTAGAGATTTGTTTGAAAAGGCTTACTTTGAGCACCAAATGCAAATCATGGGCGGCAGTATGACCAAGATTTCTGAATACACCGGCCTAGAGCGAACCCACCTATATCGCAAGCTCAAAGCCTTGGGAATTGATACCTCTCGCAATAAGAGCGAAAGCTAACCCCCAATCTAGGCCTAGCCTGGCCAAGAAAAATGGACATATCAAGGGCGTCCAAAGGAAATTTGATGGCTCCTTAAGCCAATTCGTTATAATTCTCAGTCTTGGCCTGGTAGCTCAGTCGGTAGAGCAGAGGATTGAAAATCCTTGTGTCGGTGGTTCGATTCCGCCCCGGGCCACCAAGAAATACCAAAACCACCTTCGGGTGGTTTTTTCATTTGGGGGTTTAGTGGAGGCGTCGTTTAAACCGACAAATATACCAATCGGGTATAGAATTTGACCCATGTTACTTCGTAGTAAAACACTCGTTCTATTAATATGCCTCTTCTTAATTGCATTTAAGGCGGCGGCCGGAAATATTTTTATCCAGTCTGCGATTGAGCGGGCAGAGCTCGCTGGTGGTTATAGCAATACTTCAGTCTCACAGCAAGCGCATAGTAGTTCTGAATCGGCTGACGATAAAGAGCAGGTTCATACCATGTACCTCATGAGTCATGTGACTGCAAATATTAGCGACGTTGGAATTGTGATTTTTCTTCCGCCAATGACCAAGCATAAATTTGCTACAGCAAATGAAGTGTTGTTTTCACAAAACTTTCCCGACTCAGCATTTAAACCACCCAAAGTTATAGCCTAATTTTCTTAGGTGGGGCATACCTTATGGGCATGTCCCTTTGCTATTTGGCTACCAGTATGTAGCCACGTTTGGGAAATTTCATCATGTTTAAATTTTTAAAAATATTGCCTTTGGCGCTATTGGTTTTATTCGTCTCTGCCTGTAGTAGCGTCAAGTTAGATGACGCCAATGGGGTGGCTGAAGTTAATGC
The DNA here is from genome assembly GCF_018688315.1 of Polynucleobacter sp. AP-Kolm-20A-A1. NCBI lineage: Bacteria > Pseudomonadati > Pseudomonadota > Betaproteobacteria > Burkholderiales > Burkholderiaceae > Polynucleobacter > Polynucleobacter sp. AP-Kolm-20A-A1. Next base: position 1,902,409 of record NZ_CP061315.1, on the reverse strand, counting down.
GAAGGGCTCTATGACTTACGACCCCATTGGTGATCCAAAGTCTAGTGTGTATGGTAAGCGCTCAATCTATTTTGAGTTTGATAGCTTTACCGTAGATCCAAAATATGTTTCAACAATCTCAGCACATGCCTCCTACTTAAAAGCATTTCAAAGGCAAAAAGCATCGATCATTATTCAAGGCAATACCGATGATCGCGGAACGGCTGAATACAACCTAGCCTTGGGCCAAAAGCGATCTGAAGCCGTTAAGAAGGCCCTGCTCGCACAAGGCGTCAGCGAATCTCAGTTAGAGGCGGTTAGCTTTGGTAAAGAAAAGCCAGCTAACCCAGCTCAGACAGAGGCGGCATTTAAAGAAAATCGTCGCGCTGATTTTGTCTATCAATAACTAATGGACTACCAAATGAAAAATATATTTAAATTAAGTTTGATAGGAATTGTTTTCCTAGGTGGATGTGCGACAAATGTTGCGCCTAATAATCCAGTACAGCTTGCTAAAACCCCATCACCAATGACAGCTCCAGCTCCCGATCATTCAGGCCCTGTAGCAAAGCGACTTAATGATTGCATCATTCGCGGAAATCAAAGTGCTGATGCTTTATTGGTCGATAGTCAGGTTATTGCTGTAACAAGAAATAATGCTCATGCAAAGGCCTTGTTTAGCTCCGCGGATAAATTGACAGACGAGCAAGCTAAGGCACTAACGAATTATCTGGCTGAAGCAAACTCCTGTCGACCCATTGCTTTGGAAGGCTTAAGCCCCGCAAAGAAAGCGGTCTACGAAGATTTCTTTAAAAAGATTGATGGCGTGTATGCGGATCTTATAGCCAGAAAGATCACTATTGGAGTAGCCAATCAAGAAAGGCAATTGCTAATTCAGGATGCTCATATGAAGAAGCTAGCACTTCAACCTAAAAAGAATTAATGAGGTTGATTTATGGCTAGATATAAATTTGTATGTCGTTCCTGCAAGTTTGAATGTATTAGCGGTATCGGCAAAGAAGTGGGGCTTCACTCTTCTAAAGTGGCAATGGTTTGCAAATCTTGCTCAACAATTGATGCTTATACAGTTGCTCATCCAGGAAGCATTAATACTGAAATTAGTATGCCGCCGGTTTGTACCAGTTGCCACTCTAGTAGTCATCTATCGGAGTGGGATGGCCTTACCTGTCCCCACTGCAATATGAATATGAGGGCCCTAGGCGGAGATGTAGATGCCGAGAGGCCTTTTAAATATTGGTAAACAAGGGTAAGTGCCAATACAGAGCTCGTTAATAGATGTTAGATTGGGGCCTGCTTTTAATTCCACGCCGAGATTGTTATTGGCTGGGGGAGACACTAAAACCACCTTCGGGTGGTTTTTTATTTGGGCAGACATTGCCGTCAAACAATTAGGCTTATTGACTTATGTGATTGATAAGTATTCGTTAATGCGTATATATGCAAATATTCTGGAGACGTCTTTTTAAAGGACGTTTCATGCGTGGGATGCCCCGATCACGACAAGGAGAATGCATCCTTGTGTCAGTCAAATCCTCGCTACGCCACCAAACCTTCTCGCTATCCTTGCGTGGGTCAAAAAACTCAACCAATTCAGCCTCTTAGATCGCTCCATCAAAGTTTTGTGCACAAAGTTTGCCTATGGTGGGGTTAACCTTGTGGGGTAGAAAGCGAAAGTACGGTCTATCGGAGAGTTGAAAATCCTTGTGTCGGTGGTTCGATTCCGCCCCGGGCCACCAAGAATCTCAATAGCCCACTTGCTGGGCTATTTTCTTTTCAGGCTTGGCAGGGTTAATCGCCATAAGAGCCGGATATCCCCATCATGAACTTTCCTTTTAAAGGACGCTTAATGAACGGGGGATTTGACATCCCTGTAGTGGTCAAGTGTCGATTTAAGCGACACTCATCTAGGGTCGGTGCTTGAGATGTCGTTTTAAACGACATTACCTCTTGAGTATTATTTTTTCTTTAGCAATTCCAAGGAATCAGGATGTTTTTCTAGTAGACCTTCTTTTTCTAATGTGGCGATAGCCCTATATAACGCCTCATGCGTAACGCCGATCTCTGAAGCCATGGATTTGAAATCAGACTGAAGTGTCAATACGCCTTGTTTGCCTTCGGTCTCAATCAGATGAATTAATTTACTGCGAATGTCTTTGAGTCCCAATCGTTCAGATTGTGTTCGAAGGCGCATGATCTCTTTGCTTAGCAACTGCACCCATTTCATTGAGAACTTGCTATCGGCGAGTGCTTCTCTTAAAGATTTAATGGGTAGCGTGATCGCTTGTCCATTGTGAGTCGCAATAACATCACAGTGATAAGCATCTACTAACAAACTGGCTTCACTGACAAAGCCACCCTTACATCTTTGTAATGTAGTGGGCTCTCCATGGCTACTGATTCTCGTAAGAACAGCTTCGCCCGAAACAATAAAGAACATGTATTCAGGTTTTTTGCCCTGATGGAAAAGGTAATCACCTTTTTCAAAGTGATGGGCATGACATTGCCCCAATAGTCCTTTGGGCAGGAGCTCCTTTAGCAGTTCAGGAATATAAATGTCCATATGATTTAAATCATACGCTCTTTGGATGATTGAGCGAATAATCAATTCATACAAAGGAGGTTGGTATGGAAACAATCAATTTAACGGTAAGTGGAATGACTTGTGGTGCTTGCGTAAAGCATGTTGAAAAAGCCATTAATTCAATTGCTGGGGTGCAAAAGGTTGAGGTAGATCTTGCCTCTGGCGCAGTCAAGGTTGAAGGCAATATCTCGCAACAGGTAAAAGAGATTATTGCGGCATTAGAAGAGGATGGTTATCCCGCAAAGATCAGTTCTGATGCATCGCCTCAAGCAAAGGCTAAGAGTGGTTCTTGTAAGAGTGGCACAAGTTGTTGCTGTAACTAACTAAATGAATAGGAAATTCAAAATGAAAACTGTAAACAAAATTGCAATTAGCGTTGCCACTGTCATGGGTCTTGGATTGGCTGTAGCCTATGCTCAGCCAGGTCCAATGGGTAATGGCATAGGCCCAGGCATGATGCGCGGCCAAATGATGCAAGGTCAGATGATGGAGCAAAACGCCAACATGAAAATCATGCGCGAGTTAATGACGCCAGCCGAAAGACTTGCCATGATGGATAAAATGATTGATGCCAAAACAGCAGAAGAGCGCCAAGCAATCATGACAGCTACACATGCAGAGATGGAAAAGCGGGCTAAAGAAAAGGGCATTACATTGCCGGCAGGACATGGCCCACAAATGATGTCAGGAAGAATGTGTGGATAAAGCAGTTTGGAGTTGGGAAGCCACTCTCGGGTGGTTTTCTGCGTTTCTAATAATTAGACAATAGCAACTTATGAAAAAAACAAAAATCATTCTTAGTACGGTACTTGCCCTGTGCGGTATTGTTATTTTCAAGATAGCAACTGCCCAACATGATCATGGACACAGAGCCCCACCTACAGATAATCGAGTTACCGTAGAATTCCCGCCTGCCATGAAAGAACATACATTAGCCAATATGAGAGATCACCTATTAGCGATCGCCCAAATACAAGAAGCAATGGCAGACGGCCAATACGATAAGGCAGCCCAGATTGCTGAGCTTCGTTTGGGTCAAACGGCTTTAAAAGCACACGGCGCGCATGAAAATGCCAAGTTCATGCCAAAGGGAATGCAAGACGTCGGCACTCAAATGCACCGCAATGCTAGTAAGTTTGCTATTGAAGTACAAAATACCGGAGCAACTGGGGATCTAAAGCCTGCCCTCTTGGCTCTTAGCAAAACAACACAAGCATGCGTAGCTTGCCATGCCGGATATAAGCTGAAGTAGGATCGGACATCCTCGGCCCTGGTTCGATTCCGCCCCGGGCCACCAAGAAACACCAAAACCACCTTCGGGTGGTTTTTCTATTAAGGGTACATCAAGGCCAAGTGAAAATTCTTGGGCCCGTATAAGATGATGAGATCTAAGGAGAATTACTATGCCGTTGGTCAGAATTGATTTAAGCAATAAACACTCTGAAAGCTTTGCTCGGCAAGTTGGCGATATTGTTTACAACGTCATGCGAGAACAAATCAATGTTCCTGAAGACGATAAGTTTCAAATAATTACTAGGCACGATTCAATGGAGCTCAATATTCCCAAAAGCTATCTGGGAATTGAATATTCCGAGGGAATCATTTTTATTCAGGCGACGATCAGCTTTGGCCGAACTGTTGAAGTTAAAAAGAACTTATATAAAGCAATCTGTGGATCCTTGGTTCAAACGCTTGGGGTTAGGCCTCAAGATGTCTTCATTAATTTACTTGAAGTGGACAAAGAAAACTGGTCATTTGGTAATGGTGAGATGCAATACGCAGATAAGGATTAAATGTCCCCTGCTAGCGTGTTGATATAAGAAGTACAGTTTTAAATAGTAATCAAATTCATAATAAAAATCGGAGACAAGATGTATAAGCTCATTGCCTTTGACGCCTACGGCACATTGTTTGATGTTTACTCTATGGGGCAATTGGCAGAAGAATTATTTCCGGGGCATGGCCAAGCCTTTGCCTTGATGTGGCGTGACCGTCAAATCGAGTACACCCGTTTAGTGACGATGAGTGACCCTAATGCCAATGGTAGCAAGCACTACCTTCCGTTTTGGGAGCTAACCATTCGCTCATTGCGGTATGTCTGTAAGCGTATGAGCTTGAACCTTACGCCTGAATATGAAAAGAGGCTGATGGATCAGTATGCCAAGCTCACCGGCTTTGAAGATAGCTTGACCGTTCTTAAAACAATTAAAGATAAAGGACTATCGACTGCAATTTTATCTAACGGAAGCAGGGAAATGTTGGCAACCGTAGTTGATAGCAATGGTTTGCAGTCTTATCTAGATAAGGTTGTAACGGTTGAAGATGTGCGACTATTTAAAACCGCCCCTCAGGCTTATGAGCTTTTACTAAAAGCATTTCCTGTGAAGAAAGAAGAAGTTCTGTTTGTCTCTAGTAACGCATGGGATGCTCTGGCTGCCAAGTGGTTTGGTTTTGATGTGTTCTGGGTTAATCGCTTGGGCCACCCATTTGAAGAGATTGGCGAAAAGCCTAACTATGAAGGTAGCTCGCTTAGTAAAGTATTAGAAGTGATCTAAGTAGAAATTCATGTTACTCATTACCTCAATCATCGCCTCTGTTTTAACCATCATTTTTATCAAACTCTCTTTTGCTGTTATTGGCCTTCGCAGGAAGAATAAGGTTGGTTTAGGTAACGGCGGCCATGAAGATCTTGAGAGGGCTATTCGGGCTCAGGGCAACTTTGCTGAGTACGTTCCTTTTGGGATCATATTGATTGCTTGTTTGGAGTTAAATGGCGCCCCTTGGTGGTTGGTTGCAACCCCTGGTGTCACCCTAATTATTGGGCGCTTGATTCACGCGATAGGAATTAACGAGCCTCCGCCTGATTTCAGTAAGCGGGTGCTGGGGATGAAATTTACGTTCAGCACTCTGATCACATTAGTTGCGATCAATTTGGGTTGGGCTCTTTATAAGTTGTTTCTGATATAGGGCCAATGTGGGAGAATGACTTCATCAAACTCAATCAATCTTATGTGAATATGAAACGATTAAATACATTAGCGCTAACAACACTTTTTTCCTTGCTGCTGACTGCGTGTGCCGCAAGCAGTACTTCTCCAATTGGAGAGAACTGCGACTTCAGCCAACAGAAGCCCTTGTGGGAAATGCCTGTCGGTTGCGAAGGTAGATAGGAAGAGATATGGAGCCACTATATGGTCTGAGTCTTGAATTAATTCGCTATGCCCCAGTTTTTTTTGCGATCTCAATTTCCCTATTTATGGCATTGGGATGGCTTTTTGGACGCTTTTTGATTAATAAGTACGGGGAAGGTAGCGTAGCCGTTCGTGATTCATTAGTTGCTTCTATTTTTGGCCTATCTGCTCTTGTTTTAAGCTTCACGTTTTCAAGCGCCTCAAATCACTATGACTCACGCATAGAAACTATTCGGATTCAGGCTAGCAGCATTAAGGCTTTGTATGCATCAACGAAGTACTTGCAGCCCGAGGATCAAGTTGCTATTAAGAAATCTTTGTCCGACCTTTTGGATCTGCGTCTAGAGGCCTACGAAAATATTGAAAGCATGGCAGACATTGATCGCGGCAGCGATCGAGTGTCAGACATGGTTAATAAAATTAATGAAGAGGTGGTAGCGGCATCATTAAACGCATCTCCAGAGAACAAGCCTGTGATTGGTGAAATTTTGCTGCCACAAATGCGCAATCTGGTGACTATTTTTGGTGCAGATGCGATTAAGACAAAGTCTCATCCGCCAACTTTGTTGATGCGTTTTTTATATATCTTGCTATGCATTGGCGCCCTGTTGATTGGCTACACCATGGCCGTAAAGCTGGAGAGCGATTGGTTTATGGCGGTGATTTATGTGCTATTAATGGGCCTAGGCCTTCATGTCATTCTTTCGCTTGAGTACCCTAATTTGTTAATGCCTTTTGGGGAGTTCAACAGAGACTTATTGCTTCTAAAGAAGTCATTGGGCTAGCTGATACGGCTTTAAATGATGGATGCCAATTCAATTCATCGAGATGAGCAAGCTTGTCTGAGCTGATTCTTCAAGCCCTGGTTCTGGGGGTCTTGGGATTGGGCGCCGGCGTCTTAGGCGGTGTGATTGGCTTTGGCACAACAATCATCTTAATGCCCGCCTTGGTCTACTTTTATGGACCTATCCAGGCAATTCCGGTTATTGCCTTAGTTGCAACGGTGGCAAATCTTTCCCGAATATTTTTATGGTGGAGCGTTATCAATTGGCGGGTTTGCTTTGTCTATAGCGTAACTGCAATACCTTTCACCATTCTGGGCGTAAATACTTTAATTGCCCTTAACGAAAGATTAATTGAAATTACTTTAGGATTTTTCTTGATTGCGCTCATTCCAGTTCGTCGCTGGATGCGCAAAAAGAATTTTTACCTAAAACTTTGGCAAATGAGTTTGGTGGGTGCTTGCATTGGCTACCTTACTGGCATTGTTGCAACTACTGGCGCAATTAATACACCTTTCTTTCTGGCATTCGGCCTAAGTAAAGGTGCATTTTTAGGAACAGAGGCCGCTAGTACATTGTCGATTTTGTTTACCAAAGGAATTACTTTCCACCAGCTAGGTTTTTTAAATTCCATTGCCATTATTCAAGGGCTGCTGATAGGTAGTTGCGTATTAGTCGGCTCTATTTTCTCTAAGCGAATTGTTCTCGCATTGCCGGAAAAGAAATTTTTATTGCTAATGGAGTTGGTGATGCTGATCTCGGGCCTTTCAATTTTGGCCATGTCTTTTTAAGGCACATTGGTATAAATCATTAGTTTGATAAAAGTGTCAGCAGGTTATAATTTTCATAAGCAGGAGAGTGAGGGAATTCCCTCCACCGAAGGCGCAAACTCCCATGAACGCTCAGGTATCCACCAGGAAGGTACTGCTTATCCTAAATAGCCGTCTGGAGAGTCACCATCTTTATGGTGCACCGAAGGAGCAAGCACTAAGCCAGGCTTAGTGTGAATCTCTCAGGTATCAAGGACAGGGGGAGCGGCATCCGTCGACATAGCTTGCTATGACGGTGATGGGCTGCTTTGGGAGGGTTTCTATGCAAATTCAGATCGAATAGTTCGTCGACTTTTATCGTGCCGCTTGGCGGCTTTTTATTTCATCGATATATCTCGAAATGGATTCATTTCGGGTGCAAATTCATTAAGGTAAATGTATGACAAACAAATTTGTTGAAGAAGCTCCATATCATCCAGGCTACGAAGATGCAGGTTTTAAAGGCGCAGCCTCACCCCTTGCCACCGAGATTGATCGCTTTAGAAAAAGCAATTCTCGTTATTTAAGTTTTGCTGATGTGATCGTAGATTTTTGTATTTCAGATCAAAATAAATTGCATCCCGCCAAGTGAGCGCATGCGAGATCAGCCACCTTCGGGTGGCTTTTTATTTTGGCTTATTTAAATCGATAAGCGAGCGCTGCAAAAATATTGTCTTGGAATGAGCGATTCATAACAGGGCTGTTATTAATTCCACTGCCCATCCATTTTCGCTTGCCATAGATGTTGATGTACCAGTTATCTACCACCGGAATTTCAACCATGAGGCCTGCCAAAAGATTATTGGTCGCTGGGGCTGTATAGGCTCCGTAGCCAGTCAGGTTCGACTCCCCCGGGTTGATGCCATAGTAATAGTTGGCATATTGACTGGATTGTCTTTCTATTCCGACCTGAGGATAAACCACCACTTTTTTATAAGTTTCTATTTCGGCGAAATATAAAAATTCATAAAGCCCACCTTTGGATTTTCCGAAGTCATGATAGGCGTTGACAAAAAATCCACCAATCGGGGTTTCCTGAAAGGTGCCCAAGCCCAGAGGAATCGGATCGCTTCGATTAATAACATTTCCATTAATAGACGACTTTACTTTGTAGGTGTCTAAGTTAATTTTCCCAATCACCTCAAAATAGCCGTAGCCCAGCTTGAATGTTTTAATGCCCACTTCATCGATTCGAGCAAAAAAACGCTTGTAGTCAAAAAAGGCATAAGGAAGAACTAGAGATTGCGTTCCTTCTGTCCCAATGTGTAAGTTGGAGGTGTAAATAGCGCCGCCAATATCTCCAACGATACGATCAGGAAGCCCATCCGGCACGTCATCGATTGCGTGGGCTGGAATGCATACTGATGCTGCAATAATGAGAGTCAGTGCGTAAAAAATCTTTTTCATATGGGAATGATGGGCCTTTATTTTTCTGGTGGCTCAGAGGTCAAGATTATCTAGGGCCGATTTTTCCAGATGATCTGTATTGGCCCAACTATCAACCTTCCAGCGATGGCCATCATGACTAATCCAGTTAAGGGATGCATTAGGTACTGCAACAGCTTTTTGAGCTTCTAATGGTTGATTGCTTGCAAGTCGGTACATCATGTCAAGTGTGCCACCATGACTAACCAGCAAAATTGTTTTTCCGACGTGCTGATTACGGATTTTCTCAAGGACTTTGTGGACTCGATTAGCAAATTGTTGAATGCTCTCACCACCGCGTAAGCTTTCTTCAATATTTCTGCTCAGGTGCGACTTCCAAAGTACGGGTTCTTGCTCTGGGCCTTCATCGGTAGTGAGTCCTTGAAGTGCGCCCAAATTTCGCTCTCTGAGTTCAGCATCGGTGATTGCAGATACCGCAAACAATTCTTCAATAGCTTGTGCGGTCTTGGCGGCACGGCGAAGGTCGCTGGTATATAGAACATCAAACTGGAGCTCGATGCGCTTGAGTGCACGTGCCATTTGTTTTGCTTGCGCCAAGCCATGCTGGTTCAAGTCAATATCGGTATGTCCCTGAAGGCGGTGCTCGGCATTCCAGTCGGTTTCCCCATGGCGTACTAAGCAAAAGCGAGTAATAGTCATGAGGTGATGATAAACGCCATATTATTTTTTTAGAGTCCAGGCGCGGGGATTATGTTCAAAGCCAATGTGCTCGTAATACTCGTTGGCTTTAGGCGCGGCTAGCAACACAATCATGCATTCTGGCCCAAGTCGCGATTTAGTTTCCTCAATCAATTGCTTACCAATGCCTGAGCGTTGGTACTGTTGATCTACGGCTAGATCGGCGAGATAGGCGACATAGGCAAAGTCCGTCAGAGATCGAGAAATGCCTACTAGTTTCTCTTTATCCCAGGCGGTAATGGTGAGGTTAGCATTTTTGAGCATCGCCTCGAATGTTGTGACATTGTTTATTGGGCGGCGCTCCCCCAGTGTTGAGCGCGTGTATAGATCAATGGCTTGCTCTGCAGTGATACTGGCGTTATCGCGGTATTCAATCATGGATTTTCAGTAGGTAAAAGAAGCTTGTTGCCAACTTGAAGGTTGCCTGAATTGAGAACTTCAGCTCTGATGCCGCCACGCCCTTCAAATGCATTCATAAAGCTTGGTCTATTTAGTAATTGGGCCGGTCTTTCGCATGGCGCGCAAAGCTCGGTACCCAGCAATAGAATTTCTCCAAGTTGGAATTGTTTTCCAACTAAAGCATTCAGCTCATTTGCCGTGATTCCCTCAAGCAAAATATTACGGCGCGTTTCAGCCCCATCAAAAATTGGTTCATCGCCCGCCTTGAGCCAATCATTTGCAATCTCTATGCCTGCCATGGCAATGAGGCTGATATGGCGAATCTTCGGGGGTTTGGTGTCAGAGTAGGCTCCGACCCCAAGCGCATAGCGATCACCTTCAATGCCCAAGCCGGCGTTGACCTTGACCTGGCTGAAGCTTTGCATCGGCGCCCCAGCCGCGGGCGAAAGATATATAGATTGAATGTGGGCGTTGAGTTTCATAGGTAGTGAATACATATTACAGCCCACGGTCTGCAGATTGTTAATACAATCAATTGAGGACTAGAAAAGGGTAATGGTGAATAGAGAAAGCAAGGGAATGCTAATTGGTTTTATTGGCATTTTGATATTTAGCTTAACGCTACCGGTAAGCAAGATTGCGGTTTTAAGCTTTAACCCCTATTTCATTGCATTTGGGAGAGCATTACTGGCAGGCCTAGTAGCGCTAGCCTATCTCCTTTATAAAAAAGAAGCCATTCCCAGCAAAGTAGATTTCATTAAGTTTGTAGTCATTTCTATGGGTGTTGTATTTGGCTTTCCAATTTTTACAACGGTTGCGATGACCCAAGGCTCGTCATCACACGGTGCAGTTATTTTGGGGATGATGCCTCTTGCCACAACCGTGATTGGGGTTCTGCGTTTTAAAGAGAGACCTTCACTAGGATTTTGGTTGGTTTCTTTCCTGGGTGCTGGCCTTGTGGTCTTGTATGCCCTGCTAAAGAGCTCGGGTAGCTTTACTTATATTGATGGTTTACTGGTATTGGGCGGTATCAGTGCATGCATTGGGTACGTGGAGGGCGGTGAGCTCTCCAGAAAGATGAATCCACGCGCAGTTATTTCATGGGCATTGGTAATTTCATTGCCTTTGAATGCTGTAATGGCATGGCTTACCTATAGCCCAGAATATATTCACGCTGGCACAATTGCTTGGACCAGTTTTGTTTATTTAAGCCTATTCCCTATGTTTCTGGGATTCTTTTTTTGGTACGAGGGGCTTGCAATTGGAGGCATTGCGCGCGTTAGCCAAGTGCAGTTGATACAACCCTTTTGTACATTAGTGGCCGCCAGCGTTTTGCTCGGTGATTCACTAACGGCGATGAACTTTATTTTCGCTATGTTAGTTGTGTCGACAGTTATTCTTGGAAAAAGAATGTTGATTAAAAGGGCGTAATCTATTCCAATATGAATATAAAAAAGCCCCGATATAACGGGGCTTTTTAGTTATGCGGCAACAACTTTGTGTTTGCTGAGTGCTCGTAAAAGCTTGCCCTTTTCCTTTGGTTTAGTGCTTGCTTCTAGTAGCTTAGTAAGCTGGGTTGCATTAAGGGGTCCTAGGCGCGTTTTACCTGTTTTGGTAAGCATAGAGTCATTTTTTCTGGTTCTTTGATTTTGGCCAACAGCCATGAATTTTCCTAGAGTAATGGAATGATGAATCTCAAAGCGTTGCTAATAAGATTCCCCTGTCTAGGGCGCACAATAGTGATCACAGTTCAGAATAACAGTTAAGCACTTGAGACGCTATGATGTATGTATGATGAATTTAGCTAATCTTGTGTTTGCCCTTGTAATGGGCTTTTTAATGTCCTTAAGCATCACTCTCGCCACCACATTTGTGCGTGTTGGCCTCGCAGAAAATTTCTTCTTGGTATGGTTAGAGGTTTGGTTGGTAGCCTATCCCGTAGCCATCGTTTGCATTCTGATTTATAGACCATTGGCCAGCAAGATCAGCGCTAAGATTCTTAATAGACTGGGGGTGGGCAAATGAATTCATCGCTGAAATTTTTAGCATTAGCTATCAGCTGTATTTTGGCCCTATGTTCATGTGCTGCTGTTTATACAGATGCCTCAGATTCAAACCACGTGACTTTTCTAAATACCAGTGGTGAATCAATCGAGCAGCTAAGCAAAAAAGCAAGTGCCTACTGTGAGCAATATGGCAAGGTAGCCGCATTCAAAAGTAGCGACACTCAGTTAGTCACTGTATTTGATTGCAAAACAACGCGCCAATGAAATAAAGGCGGTGTAGTTAGCCTGCCAAGTCTGATTGGTAAATCAAGCCAGCATGCTCTCTTAGGGCGTGGAATTGAATAGACTCCCAACGCTGTTGCGCTACATCGAGCTCTGATTTATGTGAGGCTAGAAATACTGACGCGCCGACAACATCTTCCGCCATGCGGTGTATATTTTCTAGGGTAAATTTTTTCAATGCAACAGGATCGTCCGAGCTAACCCAGCGAGCCAAACTATAGCGAGCTGGCAATAGGCGGACTTCTGCGCCATATTCTGTTTGCAGGCGATGGCTCACTACCTCAAACTGAAGTTGGCCAAAGGCGCCAAGCAGCATGGTGCCGCCGGCCATGGGTCTGAATACTTGAATAGCGCCCTCTTCACCCAATTGCATCAGTCCGGTGCGCAACTGCTTCGACCGTAATGGATCAGCGGACTCAACCATGCGGAAGATTTCTGGCGCAAAGAATGGCAAGCCAGTAAATTGCAATTGTTCACCTTCGGTCAGGGTGTCGCCTAAACGCAGTAAACCGTGATTTGGTAGGCCAATGATGTCGCCAGGAAAAGCTTCATCCAAAATGTCGCGTCTCTGAGATAGGAAAGATAGGGCATTGTTCGTGCGAACTTCTTTTCCATTGCGGCAAATTTTTAATTTCATGCCGCGCTGAAAGTGACCAGAGCAAATACGTAAAAATGCTACGCGGTCGCGATGAGCGGGATCCATGTTTGCCTGAATCTTGAATACGACGGCGGAGAACTTATTTTCTGCTGGACTAACTTCGCGCTGTAAAGCTTTGCGTGAACCCGGTGATGGCGCTAATTCAACTAGCGTATTGAGAATCTCACGTACGCCAAAATTGTTAATGGCCGATCCAAAGAAGACTGGCGATTGACGTCCAGCTAAAAAGGCCTCAAGGTCAAATGCTGGCATGGCTTCTTTGATGAGCTCGACCTCAGCTAATGCGTTCTCTAGGTCGGTGCCTAGGCGCTCTTTCAGTGCGGGATCATTTACATCAACCACTGCATGAGAATCTTCGGTGACACGATCTTCGCCAGCTTTAAACATCCGCATCCGCATGTTGGCAATATCAATCACTCCTGCAAAGGATTTGCCCATGCCAACAGGCCATGTAAAGGGAACCACTTCAATGCCAAGAGCTGTTTCAATCTCATCCATCAACTCCATCGGAGGCTTTACCTCGCGATCCATCTTGTTAATGAATGTCACGATAGGCGTATTACGCGCACGGCAAACTTCAAGCAAGCGCAGGGTTTGAGATTCAACACCGTTAGCGGCGTCGATCACCATCAGCGCTGAGTCCACTGCAGTAAGTACGCGATAGGTGTCTTCCGAAAAGTCTTGGTGGCCTGGGGTATCAAGCAAATTAATAATGCAGTCACGGTACTCCATCTGCATTACCGAGCTTGCTACCGAAATACCGCGTTGCTTTTCAATTTCCATCCAGTCAGAAGTTGCATGACGACTCGCTTTACGAGCTTTAACGCTTCCTGCAATTTGAATTGCTCCTGCATATAGCAGTAACTTTTCAGTAAGCGTCGTTTTCCCGGCATCTGGGTGAGAGATGATGGCAAAGCTGCGGCGTCTAAGTACTTCTGCGCCTGGAGTGCTGGAGGTTAAAGTTTCGATGGTAATTCTGCGCTGATTAATCTGGATTGGACGCAATTATAAGCGTCCCAAGGCGCCTCAGAACTGCTCATGAGGCCCTACATAGCGCCATTGACCTGGTGGCAGCGGGCCCAATGAGATTCGACCCATTCTTACGCGTTTTAGGCCGAGAACTTTAAGCCCCACCATCTCACACATTCTGCGAATTTGACGCTTACGCCCTTCACGCAATACGAAGCGAAGTTGGTCTTCATTTTGCCAGCTTACTTGTGCAGGCTTTAACTCCACTCCATCAAGTGACAGGCCGTGTCTTAGACGATCTAAATCTTCGAACGAGAGTCTTCCTTCAACGCGTACTAAATATTCTTTTTCGATCGGACTATTTTCTCCAATCAGCAATTTAGCAATGCGGCCATCTTGAGTTAAAACCAGCATGCCCGTGGAGTCAATATCTAGCCTTCCTGCAGGGGCTAAGCCCTTAGTATTAAAGCGAGGGCTTCTACCTTTATCTAGCGGACTAGCAAAGTAATTTTCAGGCGTAATTAATGAAGCTGCAGGTTGATATTCTTGCTCGTCATCGTAATGAGAAATATAGCCAACCGGTTTATTCAGAATGACGGTAATACGAGATGCCTGCTGCGCTTTGGCCCCAGATTGCAATTCAATTTTTTGGTGACGAAAAGCACGCACGCCGAGCTCATTTACTACTTCGCCGTCTACAGTGACTAAACCTTGCTCGATGTATGAATCAGCCTCGCGACGTGAGCATAGGCCTAGCTCAGAGAGCAATTTTGAGACGCGAACTTTTTCTTCCATGCCTGCATTATCCGTCAAATGTAGGCCATAAGGGGCGTCAGGTCTGCCTAGGTTCTGACGATATGCACGCTGCAGGGCGCCTCTTCGACGATCTTGGTCATCGACGTTCTCCAGGGCGTTACCTTATTAGGAAGCTTGTGCGATGCCCCAATCAGAATGAGGGATGCATCATTGTCTTTGGCAAACTCCACAATTCGAGATGCAGGATCAAGCGCCTCAAGCACGTGATAAGAAATTCTTTCTGGCGGCAACTTAAGGGGCTTGGCCCAATCCATTAGTTGCACCAAGTGGCCTCGCACAATCCCGCTGGCAGTTTCATTTTCTTGATTGCCTTCGAAAGTGGGGGTACTGCTAATAGTACTTAAGCAAACTAAACGACTCTCAGGATAGGCCTGCAATAAGTTTTTTGCGGTAATTTGCATGCGCTCACGCAAGTCTTCATCAGACTGACGGGTATCAATTGCAGCGATCATGAGTGGCGCATCAAAATTGCCCATACTAGGGCGCGGGCTAGGAGAAGGTTCATAGCCGGCAGCCTTAAACATGCCTTTAAGGTTTTCCCAAAAGCTGGGAGGCTCAACTCGGTCAGCTCGCTCCGTAAGCGTGACGCCCTCAGGATCTCTCAATACTTGTCGTAAGCGTGCAGCACTTTGATATCGATCGGCAGCGCGCGGCTCTAAACATCTTAGAACTACCTCTTGTAGCCAGCGAGGAATCTCACGGCGAATTGCTCTCAACGGGAATGGCTCAGCCCACATACGTCTACGTAGGCCACTCATCGTTTGTGGGTTACCAAATGGCAGCTCGCCAGTGAGCAACTCATACATGATGACGCCGATAGAAAAAATATCACTTCGTGAATCAGAGCGAATTCCCGCTACTTGCTCGGGAGAAATATATGGCGCAGAGCCAACGCCTTTTCGCATCTCTTCTGCAAGCAAGTCTGGATAGCGTGCATGGTGCGACAAACCAAAATCAATTAATGTCAGCTTACCTTTGTCATCAACCAAAATATTTTCTGGCTTGATGTCTAGATGAATAGCATCTTGTGAATGCAGTGATTGAACCGCTTGCGCTAGATCTGCGCCAATACGTACCACTTCATCAATAGTAAAAACTTTGCCTTCTTTGATGTAGTCCTCAAGCGGTCTACCCTCAACTCTTTCCATTGCAATATATGGGCGCGTGGCCATATTGCCAGAGCCTAAATATTTTGGAACGTACGGGCTTTTTAGTGAGCGCAAGATAGTGAGCTCAGTTTCAAATCCAATCAAACTCTCTACTGGCTGATCTCTGCCAACTCGCGGTATCTTTAGCAAAATAGGAATATCAATTCCTGCTTTGGTGGCAGAGAAAAGACTCGCCATTCCGCCGCGATGAACTTCTTTGCCCAAGACAAAGCCATCTACTACTTTGCCTTCTTGAAATATATCGTCTACTGCTTCAATGTCAGTATTGATTCCCATGAATATTATTTGCCCGTAATGAGGCGGTTTGCCAGATCTTCTGGCAGCCCAGCACGACGAACTTTATCTGCGGCAGAAAAGTGATCGTAAGAGGTGCGGTGGAATGTCAACACTTCAGATTCGGGCTCAAAAACAGCAAAGCAGGCTTCTGGATTACCGTCTCTAGGCTGACCAAGTGATCCAACAACGCCCACCCATTGGCGGTGCTGCAGGACGGGAATTTCATCGCCAGGGTGTGGTGCAAAGCGAATTAATTTACCAACGGCACTTTGATAAAAAAGGGCTTGCTCATGTGCATGTCCTACAAATGTATAACTCTTTCCAGAGTTCTGTACGCAACGCCATGCGCTCATGCTATCGGTAATGTAATTCCAGTCGGCAGGATTGTGTGCAGAGGCATGCACAAAACAAATTTTTTCTTCTTGAACAATAAGCGGCAGGTTTTTTAAAAACTCTATATGACTATTATTTAGTTGAGACTTTGTCCACTCGATAGCAGCATTTGCACTGGCGTTCATCTGATTGCGCGCGTCTTTAAAAATAGCCTCATCATGATTGCCAAGAACGGCAATGGCCTTTTTGCTTTCTACGAGTGCGGCGATGCGCTCTATCACTGCTACTGGGTCTGCGTTATAGCCGACGAGATCACCCAAGAAAACCATGCGGGTAACGCCAAGCTCTTCGGCGCGGGCCATGCAGGCCTCAAAAGCTTCTAAATTACTGTGGAGATCGGCAAAGAGCCCAATACGTTCGGTCATCCCTTAATGATAGGACAAAAGACCTCTAGTTAGAAGGGTTATAGGGGTTTGAGCCACCATTGGGGGGGTTTTTGAAGCGCTTATGAACCCAGTAGTATTCGGCCGGGCGAAGACGAATTTCAGATTCAAAATATTGATTGAGTCGGGCCGTATCTGACTTTGGATCTGTTCCCGGAAAGTTTTCTAAAGGCTTTCTAATCTCGCAAAGATAGCCTGATTCATCGGCTTTTAAGGTGGTGGTCATCAGGCATACATCTGCACCAGTAATTTTTGCTAAACGAGAGATGGTAGTGATGGTGTTGGTTTGCATGCCAAAGAAAGGAACAAACTCAGAATCCTTTAGCCCCAGATCAATATCAGGGGCAATGATGATGAAATCGCCATTACGGATTTCACGAATGATGGCTTTGGCATTCCCCTGGCGATCAATGGAGTTGCCGCCAAAGCGATTGCGCCACCCCACAATTTTTTGATTAAAAAACGGACTTTTCATTCTCTGAAAAAATCCTGAAGTGCGGGGCCAGTGCTTTTCTTTAGAGAGCGCGCTCAAAATAATGCTGCCCTCAATTCCCGTGAAATGCATATTCACCAAGATGCGTGGTTTTTTGCTGGCAAGGTCTACGGCTGATTTCACTTCAATCATTTTGCCCAATTTTTTTGAGCTACCAAACCAGATGATACTTTTTTCAACCAGGCTGCGACCAAGCAGTCGCCAGTGCTGCTTACTAAGCTGATCAATTTCGTCTGAGTTTAGGTTTGGAAAACAAAGACGGAGATTGGTTTTGACAACTCGCGCTCTATCGCTTGGGATGCGAGCAGCTATATAGCCTAGGCCATATCCAATGGCGACTAAAAGCTTATAGGGAAGAAGCGAGAGGAGCGCAAGAAAGGCGACTCCTAGGTAGTTCAAAAAAGATTTGAGCAAATTAACTTTGCTCTGATTCGTAACGCTTGATGGACTTGGAATAGCGCTCAGTCATTTCTTCGATTGAGCTACTTGACATGCCTAAATCATTTATTAGGCCCGTTTCAAGACGATAAGCCCAGCCGTGGACGGTGAGGTCCTGGCCGCGTGCCCATGCATCTTGAACAATGGTTGTCTCACACACGTTAACAACCTGCTCAATGACATTGAGTTCACATAAACGATCTTGACGTTTTGGTGTTGGAATGACATCGCCAAGATAACGCTCATGTTTCTGGTGCACATCTTTTACATGACGCAGCCAGTTATCCGCTAGACCAACCCGCTTGTCAGTTAATGCTGCATGTACGCCAGAGCAGCCGTAGTGACCTACAACCAATATATGCTTAACCTTAAGCAGGTCGATAGCAAACTGAATTACCGATAAGCAATTTAAGTCGGTATGAACCACAACGTTTGCAACATTGCGGTGAACAAATAATTCGCCGGGCAATAAATTCACAATATCGTTGGCGGGTACTCGACTATCAGAACAGCCTATCCAGAGATATTCGGGGGCTTGCTGGGAAACTAGGCGTTTGAAGAAATCGCCATCTTTTGCCACCATACTTTCGGCCCAAGTCCGATTATTTGCAAACAGTTGCTCGAGGGCTTGAGAATTCTTAGTCGTCATGGTTTCAGTTTAAAGTACTTTAATGATGCCTATTTGGTTAAAGCAAACCCCCGCCGGAATCATCTTAAGTTTGCATTGCCAACCAGGGGCAAAACAGACCAAGGTGGTTGGGCTGCATGACGGCTGCCTGAAGATCTCTCTTCAAGCCCCAGCCCTAGAAAATAAGGCTAATGAGCTTTTATTGGCCTGGCTTTCTAAGCAGCTGAGAGTGCCGCAGAAACAGATTCAATTCGTTTCTGGGCAAAATAGCCGCAAGAAGCGAGTGGAAATATGGGGGTCGATTAGCCCAGAACAGATTGCCCAGATATTGGCGCCCTAAGTCACCAAATAACTGCCTGCAAAATACTCAAAATAATTTATCGCTAACTTTTTCATTAGGGCGGACCCATATTTCGAGACTGCAAAATAAACATGCTGCGCTGACCACAAATAGATCATTTTTAGTATTCGGATGCCCATATACTGCATATAGAAGATGTAATGACCTACTTAGGGTTTGAGTGAAGATTTATTAAGGAAGATCTTATGAATAGCTTTATAAAGTGGCTCTTAAGCCTTGTTTTAATTGGGTTTGTAGGTATTTCTGTATACACATGGGCGATGCTAAATTGGAGCTACGGAAGCGGTGAGCGTGCAGGATATGTGCAGAAATTCTCTAATCGCGGCTATGTATGTAAAACCTGGGAAGGTGAATTAGCCATGGTCTCAATGCCGGGTACCATGTCAGAAAAATTCCTCTTTACGGTGCGTGAAGATGCTGTTGCGCAAAAAATAAATGCTAATTTAGGCAAAAAGGTTGCTCTAAAGTACGAGCAACACATTGGTTTGCCAACCTCTTGTTTTGGCGATACCGAGTATTTTGTTTCTGATATCACTGTTTTGGATGAGTAATTTGTAGTCGTAGTAAAAAATTGCTGTAACGCAACTTTATTTTTGTAATTTTTTGTGGTTAAAATCATGTAAGCGTAATGTGCGCTGACATCAATATCTATAAGGAGCTTCACTTGAACAAAGCCGAACTAATCGCAGCGATTGCTGACGACGCGGAGATTTCTAAAGCCAAAGCAGAATTCGCATTGAATTCTGCAATCGACACAATCATCAAAGCTGTTACTAAAGGTGACTCAGTACAACTGATCGGCTTTGGTACATTTGCTTCTGGCAAACGTGCTGCACGTATGGGTCGTAACCCAAAAACTGGCGAGCCACTCAAAATTGCTGCTGCAAAAACTGTTAAGTTTTCTGCTGGTAAAGCATTTAAAGATTCAGTTAACAAGCGTAAGAAGTAATTCTTCCCTTGTTGATAAAAAAGCCCGGCATGCCGGGCTTTTTTATTTCCTCAATAATTCTCGAAGCGTTTAAAGCTATTTCTACCTAGCTCTGCACTAAACGGCGATGGCGATGAATACTCATTAAGATGCCGGCACCAAAACCAAGGGTAACGAGCGCGGTGCCACCGTAGCTAATAAATGGTAGCGGCACCCCAACAACCGGCAATAAGCCGCTCACCATTCCGATGTTCACAAAAGCATAGGTAAAGAAAATTAAAGTTACTGCAGCGCCTAATAGTCGTGTAAATAAATTGGGCGCGCTTGCAGAAATAGCTAAACCTCTTTTAATAAGTGAGAAGAAAAGGGCAAGCAATACTAAGTTGCCTAATAGGCCAAATTCTTCTGAGAACACAGCAAAGACAAAGTCAGTGTGTTTTTCTGGAATAAATTCCAAATGCGCTTGAGTTCCTTGAAACCAGCCTTTGCCAAAGAACCCACCAGATCCGATAGCAATCATGGATTGGATTGTGTGAAAGCCTTTTCCTAATGGATCGCTAGTGGGGTCGAGCAAGGTGCAGATACGATGCTTTTGGTAGTTATGTACAAATGGCCAAACAACATCGTGCGCGCAAATGGTGCTGCCGAAAATAATGATTAACAAAATGCCAACAACGCCTAGGCCAACAAACGGCAGAATCCATTTCCAAGGCAGGCCCGCCAAAATAATGACATAAAGACCCGCCGCAAAAACTAAGAGCGCCGTACCTAAGTCGGGTTGGCGAGCAATTAAGAATACGGGTATTGCCAAAATAATCGCTGCAACTCCATAGTCCCAAGATTTTTGAATGCCTTCACGCTTCTGAAAATACCAAGCAAGCATCAATGGCATTGCAATCTTCATAATTTCAGATGGCTGAATCACGACGCCAATGTTCAACCAACGGCGTGCACCTTTTTTAATAAGTCCAAACGCAGCTACTGCGATTAAGAGCGCAACACCAAGCCCATAAATCCAAACAGCGCCCATCTCCAGCCACTTTGGTGGAATGCGCGACACAATCCACATTACTGCAAATGAGAGTGCGAGATTGCGTAATTCATCTGCAATTTGTACGGGAGTATTTTGACTTGCTGATAAAAAAGTAAAAAAGCCAACGGCCGCCAAGCCAAGCAGAATAAGGCCTAGCTGGCGATCTAAGCCAGCAAAAATGCTAAAGAAAAATGCTTTTACTTTGATTAAGGGGCTCTTTTCCATTCAGGAATCTCCTTAGGCCATTTGCCCTCTATGTAAAAGTCTAATGCTTTGCGCGCAATTGGAGCTGCATACTGCGCGCCAAAGCCCGCATTCTCCACAACCATTGCAATCACAATCGTTGGTTTATCTGCTGGCGCAAAAGCAATATACAAAGCATGGTCTCGTAAAAATTCTGCAGTTGAGCCGTGCTTATATTCTTTGGAATTCAAGCTAAAGACTTGTGCGGTGCCAGTTTTTCCGCCAACTTGATAGCCGGTTCCTTTGAACGCTGCTGCTGAAGTACCCGAGACGTTTACTTCTAACATGGCCTTTTTAATCACCTCAATATTCTCCGCATTGAGATCAATGCGATAACTTTCTTTTGGTGTTGTCAGAACTCTATTTCGCGTGAATGGGTCTTCAATCGCTTTAACTAAGTGCGGCTTCATCACGACGCCGTTATTAGCAACGTTTGCCATAGCGTGAGCTAATTGCAAAATAGTGAAAGCGTTATAACCCTGTCCAATGCCAAGTGAAATTGTTTCACCTTCATACCATTTTTGCTGCTCTGGTTTTTTGAAGGTATTTTTCTTCCACTCGGTAGACGGCAAAACGCCTCTCGCCTCACCTTGTAAATCAATTCCTGTAATTTGGCCAAAGCCAAGCGGCTTCATAAAGTCATGCATCATGTTTACGCCCATGTCACGCGCTAGCATGTAGTAGTAGGTGTCGCATGATTCAACGATAGACTTTTGCATATCAACAATTCCGTGACCACCTTTTTTATCATCGCGGAATGTATGGTTGCCAAAGTCAAAGTAACCAGGGTCAGAAATGGTTTGTGATGGTGTGCGCTTTTTATTCTCTAGAGCGGCTAGCGCCATGAAGGGCTTGTAAGTTGACCCTGGTGGGTAGATGCCTTTGAGTGGTCGGTTATAGAGAGGCTTTTGTGGGGAGTCATTGAGCTCCTTCCAGGTGACCGAATCAATGCCCTCAACAAAATCATTTGGATTGAAGTTAGGTTTAGAGACGAATGCCAATACATCACCCGTCTCCGGTTCAATCGCTACAAAGGCACCACGGAAATTGCCAT
This sequence comes from Polynucleobacter sp. AP-Kolm-20A-A1, assembly GCF_018688315.1. Classification (NCBI taxonomy): domain Bacteria; kingdom Pseudomonadati; phylum Pseudomonadota; class Betaproteobacteria; order Burkholderiales; family Burkholderiaceae; genus Polynucleobacter; species Polynucleobacter sp. AP-Kolm-20A-A1. The sequence goes on along the minus strand of NZ_CP061315.1, from coordinate 1,880,393 downwards.
ACAGCTGCTCTACTAAATATTGCAACTTAATATCTACCGAGAGAACCACATTTTTTCCGGGCACCGAAGGTGCGCTAGAAAGTGTGCGCACTGGTTTGCCACCCGCAGTGATTTCTACTTGATCGTATCCGGGCACGCCACGCAAAACAGTTTCATAACTTTGCTCTAGGCCAATCTTTCCTACATATTGAATGCCCGGTAGAAATGAAGCTTGCAAAGCATCTGGATCATCAGCTTTAGCGCCCTCAATTTCAGCCTGCATGCGCTCCTTATCTTTCTGGGAAACGCGACCAATATAGCCAATTAAATGGGAGGCTAATTCGTTGTATGGGTACTCCCGAAAGCTCCTGGCGCGGATCTCCACCCCAGGAAAACGGTAGCGATTGGCCATAAATCGGGCAGTTTCTGCTTCATTGAGCATGGAGCGCAGGGGAAATGTCCCCATATTGCGAGAATCCTCTAGAGAGCGCTTGAAATTGCGGCGATCTCTAGGGGAAATATCAATGATTTCAGAAAGATCGCTAATGAGCTGATCGACATTGCCTTTTACTTCCTCGGCATTGACATCTAGCGTGAGGGCGGAATAATTTCTACCGATAACGATGCCATTGCGATCAATTAAAAGGCCTCTATTGGCTGGCGCCGGAACTAAAGCAATGCGGTTACTCTCCGCTAGAAGAGCATATTTTCCATGGCTAACTAGCTGTAGCCAAACCAAACGAGTAACTAGCAGTAAAAAACAAAATGTGACAAATAGCGTCGCAATATGAATGCGCTCTTGAAATGAGTCGAGATCCGGTTTTTTAAAAGAAACCATGCCGCTTCTTAGAGAGGGCGATTGTGATCAACATCTAATGGTCGACGCTGCGGTGCCAATAAGATGCGTGTCGCCAGTGGCCATAGCATTGCTTCTATTAGCGCCTGAATAGCGCCTGTGAGGGCCCACCAATATAGCTCGCCGCTTAGCAGCCAATGTGCCAATACGGGGAAAAGCGATACCAGTAAAAAGATTGGAAGCAAATGTAAGGCTTGTGGAAGAACTGTGAGAGCCACAATCCGTCGATGCCATGAAATAGCGACGTATGCGACGAGGGAGTAGCTAAAAGCGTGTAAGCCCAGCAGATCTGAATTGTGAACATCCATCATCAGACCAAGAATGAAGGCAGTGATGACACTCACATAGCGATGTTGGTGGATATTCCAAAACACAATACATAGAATTAACCAGTCAGGCACCCAACCATAGTTGCCAATCGGTAGCAGATTTAATAACAGCGCACAAAATAAGCTGAAATAAATAAAGACCGGATTTACCGGACGCAGAATGTAGCCGCTCTGGAAATCGATCATTGCATTCCTCGCGCGCGCGTTTGGCGTCTACCGGGTGTATTACTTAATGGCGCGCCAGAAGTAGATTTGTTGCTAATGGTTGGTGCTTTAGCGTCAAACTGTGGGTCATACAAAAGAGCAAGTGCTTGACGGTAGCGATTGACTGCGGCAACAGGTACGCAAAACACATTAGAAGAGTTCTTATCAATGTTGCGTTCAATTTTGCTAATGACTGCTACTGCAAATCCAGGGGGGTAAACGCCATCAATTCCGGACGTCAACAAAATATCACCCACCTCCAGATCACTGGCTACAGGTAAATAGCGAAGTTCTAGGGGATTGCCTCTTCCGGCACCAAATACCGCAGCTCGAAGCCCGTTACGAGCTACTTGGACGGGAACCGCAAAATCACGGTCCTCCAGCAGAGAAACCTCTGCAGAGCGCTCATAAAGGCGCACTACCTGGCCCAATATGCCGGAATCATTGGCAATCGGGTTGCCAAGCTTGAGGCCATCGTTGCTACCGCGATTAATCACAATACGTTGAGAAATTGGATTTGGTGGATTGAACAAAATTTCCACCGGTAATGTTTTGAATGGAATCTGTTTTTGCAAAGCCATTAGCTCGCGCAAATTTTGGTTCTCGACCATGAGAAATTCAGATTGATTGGCCAGCAGAGAAAGCTCTGCTTGGCGAACTTTCATTACTTGATTTTCTTGATCAAGAGTAGATCTTGTTGTGAAATATTCTGATGTTGCTTCGTATGCATTTCGCGGCGCCATCATGACATATTCAAGTGGACGCAAAATCCAATTGACATTGTTGCGAATCGGATCGAGTGCTTTAAAGCGAAAATCGATCAGCATCAGAGCGATGCTGATCGACAGACAGACAATCAGTTTAAGTAAGGCCGGAATGCCCTGTCTGAAAAGTGGTGGAGCGCTATGTTGCAATTCCCTGATCGACGTGTATGTCGCTTACTCGTGCGAGAACACTCCGCCTAACTTATCCATGCGCTCAAGTGCGATACCGCAACCACGAGCCACGCAAGTCAATGGATCTTCTGCAACATGAATTGGCAAACCAGTTTCTTCGAGCAAGAGACGGTCAAGGTCGCGCAACAAGGCGCCGCCGCCTGTGAGCATCATTCCGCGTTCAGCGATATCAGATGCCAACTCAGGCGGGATCTGCTCGAGAGCCGCTTTTACAGCGGTCACGATCTGATTCAGTGGATCAGTCAATGCCTCAAGAATTTCATTGCTAGTAACAGTGAAGCTACGTGGAATACCTTCAGAAAGATTGCGACCCTTTACTTCCATCTCACGCACTTCAGCGCCAGGGAAAGCAGAGCCAATTGTCTTCTTGATCAACTCAGCAGTTTGCTCACCGATCAACATACCGTAGTTACGACGGATGTAATTTGTAATCGCTTCATCAAACTTGTCGCCACCAACGCGAACAGAGCCTTTGTAAACCATGCCGCCTAATGACATCACGCCAACTTCAGTTGTACCGCCACCGATGTCAACAACCATTGAGCCTGCCGCTTCAGAAACTGGCAGGCCAGAACCAATTGCAGCTGCCATTGGTTCTTCAATCAAAAATACTTGTGATGCGCCGGCGCCTAATGCAGACTCACGAATCGCACGACGTTCAACTTGTGTGGATCCGCAAGGAACGCAAATGATGATGCGTGGACTAGGTTTTAATAATTTGCTTTCATGGACAAGCTTGATAAATTGCTTGAGCATTTGTTCGGTAATGGTGAAGTCGGCAATAACGCCGTCTTTCATTGGGCGAATTGCCTCAATATTCCCCGGAACGCGTCCCAACATCGCTTTTGCCTCTTTACCAACGGCCAAAATGGTCTTTTTGCCGTTTGGGCCACCTTCTTGGCGAATAGCCACAACAGAGGGTTCATCGAGGACAATACCCCGCTCACGCATATAAATTAAGGTGTTGGCGGTTCCTAGGTCGATGGCTAGGTCATTGGAAAAGTAGCTGCGGAAAAAACCAAACATGATGTAGTGGGAAAATAGAAAGTGTTAATGAAAATATATAGGAATGATACTCTAGCGCCCCATGAAACTTGATGATGTCCAGCGCATTGCGCACCTTTCTAGGCTTGAGTTAAATCAGGCAGAAGCCGAGGCAGTTTTGCCTCAATTGCAGGCTATTTTTTCCTTGGTCGAGGAAATGCAGGCCGTTGATACAACCGGACTTGAGCCTTTGGCCCATCCGATCCTCTTTTTGCGTGATTTGGCCCAGCCCATGCGCGCTGACCAAGTTACCGAGTCAGATCATCGCTCCGAAAATATGCAATCAGCCCCTGCGCAGCAGGACGGCTACTTCCTGGTTCCAAGGGTGATCGAATGAGTTGGCACAAGACCCCTATCGCCTTAATGGCAAAAGCGCTTGCTGCAAAAGAGGTTTCTAGCACCGAGTTGACCCAGTACTTTTTGGACCGCATTGAGGCTGGAAAACAGTGGAATGCTTACCTTGATGTGAATGCTCACTTAAGCTTAGAGCAAGCAAATAAGGCGGATCAGTTAATTTCTTCTGGGAAGGCTGGTAAATTGACTGGTATCCCTGTTGCGCATAAAGATGTCTTTGTAACGCGTGGTTGGAAGTCGACTGCCGCCTCCAAAATCTTGTCTGGATATCAAAGCCCTTTCGACGCTACCGTGGTTGCTAATTTGGGTATTCCAGATGAAAACAATCCCCATGGTGCCGGCATGGTCTGTCTTGGTAAGACCAATATGGATGAGTTTGCAATGGGCTCGTCTAATGAAAATTCTGCCTTTGGACCAGTATTAAATCCTTGGAATGCGGCCCACGTAGCAGGCGGCTCTTCAGGCGGCTCTGCTGCAGCAGTTGCAGCAGGTTTAGCGCCCATCGCCACAGGAACCGATACCGGTGGCTCGATTCGCCAGCCAGCGGCATTTTGTGGTTTGACCGGAATTAAGCCCAGTTACGGGCGCGTGTCTCGTTACGGCATGATTGCCTATGCCTCCTCACTCGATCAAGCTGGTCCGATGGGTAAGACTGCGGAAGACTGCGCGCTCCTCTTGTCCGCAATGTCATCTCATGATTCGCGTGACTCCACTTCCTTGGCCGACTCTGGCGAGGACTACGGTCGTTATCTCAATCAAGCCTGGAATGAAGGCAGCACAAATTCTGCAAAACCGCTGGAAGGTTTGCGCGTTGGTTTGCCAAAGGAATTTTTCGCAGAAGGTTTGGCAAGTGATGTTGCTAAATCAGTCAATGAAGCAGCGAAGCTTTTGGAAAACTTAGGCGCCACACTTATTGAAGTGAGTCTGCCAAAAACCAAGTTATCTATTCCGGTCTATTACGTCTTGGCGCCGGCCGAGGCATCAAGTAATTTGAGTCGTTTTGATGGCGTGCGCTATGGATATCGTGCGAATGAATATCGTGACCTTGGCGACATGTATGCGAAGTCACGCACCGAAGGTTTTGGTTCTGAAGTAAAGCGCCGCATCATGATTGGAACCTACGTTCTTTGTCATGGTTACTATGATGCTTACTATCTACAGGCACAAAAAATTCGTCGCATTATTGCGGCAGATTTTCAGGCCGCATTTAATCAATGCGATGTGATCTTGGGGCCCGTAGCCCCTGATGTGGCCTGGCGCCTGGGCGAGAAATCAAAAGACCCGGTGCAAATGTACTTAGAAGATATTTATACGCTCTCAACGAACTTAGCGGGTCTGCCAGCAATGAGTGTCCCATGCGGATTTAATACCAATAACTTACCTATTGGCATGCAACTCATCGGCAACTATTTTTCAGAAGCGCGCTTATTGCAAGTGGCTCATCAATATCAGCAGGCCAGTGATTGGCATTTGCGTCAAGCAAGCGAGGTGGCATGATGCAATGGGAAGTCGTTATTGGTCTAGAGACCCACGCACAGTTGCAAACACAATCCAAGATTTTTAGCGGAGCAAGCACGCGCTTTGGTGCAGAACCAAATACACAAGCATGTGCAGTTGATCTAGCATTGCCCGGCGTTTTGCCTGTGCTTAATCGTCAGGCTGTAGAGCATGCAATTCGTTTTGGCTTGGCAGTCAATGCAAAGATTTCTCCAGCAAGTATTTTTGCGCGTAAGAATTATTTCTACCCCGATCTACCTAAGGGCTATCAAATTAGCCAGATGGAAATTCCGGTTGTGGTCGGCGGCCATCTTGAAATCCTGGTGGGCGACGAAGTCAAGGTGGTTGAGCTCACTCGTGCTCATATGGAAGAAGACGCTGGTAAATCAGTCCATGAAGAAGGCTTTACTGGCCCCCATGGCGAACCCTCAAGCGGCATTGATTTAAACCGCGCTGGCACACCTCTATTAGAAATCGTGACCGAACCAGTAATGCGCAGTGCTGCTGAAGCCGTTGCTTATGCCAAAGCCCTACACGGCCTGGTAGTTTGGTTAGGGGTGTGTGACGGCAATATGCAAGAAGGCTCCTTCCGTTGCGACGCCAACGTATCCGTTCGCCCTAAGGGTCAAGCGGAGTTTGGCACTCGTTGCGAAATTAAGAATTTGAACTCCTTCCGCTTTTTGGAAGAGGCGATTCAGTATGAGGTGCGGCGTCAGATTGAGTTGATTGAAGATGGCGGTACTGTAGTTCAAGAAACGCGCTTATACGATCCCGATCGTGGTGAAACTCGTAGCATGCGTAGCAAAGAAGATGCCAATGACTATCGCTATTTTCCAGACCCAGATTTATTGCCAGTAGTGATTGACGATGCTTGGATTGCAGATGTTCGTAGCAAGATGCCTGCTCTGCCTGCACAATTGCGCGAACAATGGCAAAGCGAGTTTGGTTTAAGTGCATACGACGCACAGTTGCTCACCCAAGACCGCGATACTGCAAAAGTATTTGAAGATCTATTGGCAATCGTTGGCAAGCCATTAGCAAAAGCAGCTGCTAATTTAATTGCCGGTGAGCTTGCATCGTCATTAAATCGTGCTGGCATTGCAATGAGTGATGCGCCATTAAAAGCTGAGCACTTAGCGCCTTTGCTGACGCGTGTGGCTGATGGGACTATCTCCAACAAGATCGCTAAAGATATTTTTGCGATTCTTTGGGAAGAAGCTGTTGCAGGCAAAACCATTAGCACTGTTGATCAAGTGATTGAGGTAAAAGGCCTGAAGCAAATTAGCGATAGCGGCGCGATTGAGGCCATCATTGATCAAGTCTTGGCGGCCAACCAGAAATCGGTTGAAGAGTTCCGCTCAGGCAAAGAAAAAGCCTTCAATGCATTGGTAGGTCAAATCATGAAGGCCTCTCAAGGTAAAGCAAATCCTGGTCAAGTGAATGAGCTTCTGCGTAAAAAACTTAGCTAATAAAAGAAACTATTTAGAAAGAAACTGATGAGTGCAATAGATCCAAAGCAAGCAGAACAAGAAGAGTTGGTTGCTGAGTGGTTACGCGTAACCCCAGGATTTTTTGAGCGCTACGCTGATCTCTTTAATGAGATTCGGATTAAGCATCCACATGAGGATCGCACAATCTCTTTGCAAGAACGTCAGATGACGGTATTGCGTACGCAGAACCAGGAACTCAATCGTCGTCTTAGCGAGATGCTGCATTTCGGTAGTCGCAACGATAAAACGCAACAAAGTTTGGTTGCTTGGTTGCTGCGCTTAATGAAGGCCAACAATAAAGCTGATGTGGAATCAGCAATCACCTCCGGCTTGGCCGAGGTGTTTGAGGTGGAGTCCGCGCAATTGTTGTCGCCCAATTCTGCTTTTGGTCCATGGGTAGATACACCGCTTTGCGGCTCGGCTAAGGAGTTGGCCGCTGCCAGCGTGGATCTATTAGCAAGCCAAACCACAATTGAGCCTGAGTGGCAAAGCATGGTGGCGATTGGCCTTCCTTTGGGCAAGAGCGTTGGCGCCACCCAATCTCCTGCGGTATTGCTGTTGGCGAGCAAAGACGAGTCTCGCTTTACGGCCGATATGGGCGCATTCTATTTGCGCCAGATCGCTGAATTAACTGCTGCAGCTTTGGATCGCATCCAGGCTTATGAAATTAAAGGCGACTGATCTTCATCCACTCATGCAAGAGTATTTGCATGAATTGCATGTGCTGCGTCAACTCTCGCCCCATACGCTCAAAGCCTATGGCATGGATCTAAGCGACTTACAAAATTTCGCTCTAGAAGATGGTGTTGAGTTATTAAAAGTTGGCAATGGTCATGTGCGTCGATGGGCTGGCCGACTACATTCCAAAGGTAAGTCCTCGAGAAGTATTGCAAGAGCACTTTCTGCATGGCGTGGCTGGTATGACTGGCTTACTGAAAAAGATGCGAAGCGTGATGCACGTGCGGGTAAGGTAACTGGTAATTTAATTGCCAATCCTGTTGATGACGTGAAGGCGCCAAAGCGCTTAAAGTCCTTGCCTAAGGCGCTATCTGTAGAGCAGGCGCTTTCCCTTGTAAATCAAGCTGTCAAAGAAGCTGAAGAAAAAAAGGATTTGGAATCGATTCGCGATGCGGCCATTATTGATTTGCTTTATTCCTCCGGCTTGCGTCTTTCAGAGCTTTTGGGGATTGATGTCATGCAGAGCAAAGATCGCCAACATGAATCTGCGGGATGGCTAGATTGGGATGCTGCTGAGGTAACGGTTTTGGGTAAGGGCGGTAAGCGCCGCTCTGTTCCAGTGGGTGCGCCTGCAATGCAGTCTCTTGCAGCATGGCGAGAGTTGCGTGATGCGGGCACCTATGCCCAAGAGTCGATAGCTTTATTTTTGTCTGCTACAGGTAAGCGTTTGTCCCCTCGCACCGTACAGGCGCGGCTGCGTACTCTAGCGATGCGCGCAGGATTGCCCACTCATGTACACCCGCATATGATGCGCCACAGTTTTGCAAGCCATGTTTTGCAATCTTCCCAAGATTTACGAGCTGTCCAGGAGATGTTGGGGCATGCCAGCATTGCTAGCACCCAGATTTATACGTCCTTAGATTTTCAGCACCTAGCTCAGGCATACGATAAAGCGCATCCTCGTGCAAAGGCTGGCAAAGACTGAGGAACTCGGTAATATAGAAGGTTTCCCGCTTTGGGAAATGTTGGCTTTTAGATTTTGATTGGATCATCCATGGCATTAATTCCGGTAACCATTTTGACGGGCTTCCTAGGAAGCGGCAAAACGACTTTGCTCAAACACATTCTGACTGAAGAACATGGCAAAAAAATTGCCGTGATCGAGAATGAATTCGGCGAAGAAAACATTGATAACGATATCTTGGTGCAAGACAACCAAGAGAACATTGTGCAAATGAGCAATGGTTGTATTTGCTGCACCATTCGTGGAGATCTTGTAGAGGCCCTTAATGAGCTTTGGGAGCAGCGCAAAGACAAGAAAATTAGTTTTGATCGCGTAGTGATTGAAACCACAGGCGTAGCCAATCCAGGCCCAGTGGCCCAGACTTTCTTTATGGATGATGATGTTGCTGACCATTACGTCCTAGACGCTGTAGTCACCTTAGTGGATGCTAAGCATGGCCAGCAGCAGCTGAATGAACACGAAGAGGCGCAGCGCCAAGTTGGTTTTGCCGACCAGATCTTTATTACCAAAACAGATTTAGTCAGCCCTGCAGAGGTAGACGCTTTGCGCAATCGTCTAATGCATATGAACCCAAGAGCGCCTATTGCAGGCATTTCTAAGGGCGTGGTGCCATTAAATGCCGTTTTGGACCTCAAGGGCTTCAATCTGAACGCTAAGCTGGATATTGACCCCCATTTCTTGGAGCAGGATGACCATGACCACGAGCATTGTGGCCACGACCATAGCCATGATCACGATCACAGCACCTGCGGCCATGATCATAGTCATGACCACCATCACCATCATGGGCATGCTGGCCATACAGACCGCATTCAGTCCTTCGTTTTTCGTAGTGATAAACCCTTTAATCACAAAAAATTGGAAGACTTCCTTGGCGGCATTTTGGAGGTCTTTGGCGAGAAGATGCTGCGCTATAAAGGCGTGCTCTATGTGAAGGGAAGCAGCCGAAAAGTGGTGTTCCAGGGGGTTCATCAGATGATGGGTAGCGATTTAGCCGGTCCTTGGGGTGCAGAACCTAAGCAAACCCGTATGGTGTTTATTGGCATTGATTTGCCTAAAGACACCCTACTGGCTGGGCTTGAGGGATGTTTGGCCTAGAAAGATTCGGGTACAATCCGCCGCCACGGTCAATATTAATAAAGGCTGTAAAAGTTTGGCAGAATGAGGCAATAATGCTTCAAACCAGGAAAGAATGAGATGACGGTAAAAACAGCAACAAAACCAGCGACCGCTGCAAAAGCTAGCAGCAAAGCTGCGAGCGCCAAAGTTGCAAAAGGTGCTCCATTAACTGAAGCGGAATTGCTCAAGATGTCCGAGAAGGACTACATGAGTGCTGCCCAGTTGGATTTTTTCCGTCAAAAATTACTCACCCTTAAGGATGACATTTTGAAAAATGCATCCGAGACCACTGAGCATCTACGTGAAAATATTTTGGTTCCAGATCCTGCTGATCGTGCAACGATTGAAGAAGAGCATGCACTGGAATTACGCACTCGTGATCGCGAGCGTAAGTTGTTGAAAAAAGTAGAACAAGCGTTGGCACGCATTGAGTCTGGCGATTACGGTTGGTGCGAAGAAACTGGCGAGCCAATTGGCCTGAACCGTTTAATTGCAAGGCCTACAGCCAATTTATCTCTTGAGGCTCAAGAGCGTCGTGAACTCCGTCAAAAATTGTTTGGCGAATAAAATTTAAGTAGCAATGACTAAGCATTTACCCACCATTAGTGATATCTCTCCTTTATTAAAGGCGGAGATTCTTGCTGAGGCTTTGCCTTATATCCGCGCGTATCACGGCAAGACCATCGTGATTAAGTACGGCGGAAATGCCATGGTTGAAGAGCGCCTCAAAGAAAGTTTTGCGCGCGATGTCATTTTGTTGAAATTAGTTGGCATGAATCCGGTTGTGGTTCATGGCGGCGGCCCACAAATTGATGAAGCCCTTAAGAAAATCGGCAAGACCGGTACCTTTATTCAAGGTATGCGCGTGACCGATGAAGAAACCATGGAAGTAGTGGAGTGGGTTCTGGGCGGTGAAGTGCAACAAGATATTGTGATGTTAATTAACCACTTTGGTGGCCAAGCTGTTGGCTTGACCGGCAAAGACGGCGGACTCATACACGCTAAGAAAATGATGATTCCGAGCGATACAGAGCCGGGTAAAAAAGTAGATATCGGTTTTGTGGGTGAAATTGAGGCAATTAACCCTGCAGTTGTTAAAGCATTGCAGGACGATGCCTTTATTCCCGTGATTTCTCCGATTGGCTTTAGTGCAGAAGGTCAGGCATACAACATTAATGCGGACTTGGTTGCCGGCAAGATGGCGGAAATTCTGCATGCAGAGAAGTTGGTCATGATGACTAATATTCCTGGCGTGATGGATAAGGATGGCAAGTTGCTGACAGATTTAACTGCGCGAGAAATTGACGCATTGTTCGCCGATGGCACGATTTCTGGCGGCATGTTGCCAAAGATTTCTTCTGCGTTAGATGCAGCTAAGAGCGGCGTGAATTCAGTGCACATCATTGATGGCCGAATTGAACATTCTTTATTGCTAGAAATTCTGACCGAGCAAGCGTTCGGCACGATGATCCGCTCGAGATAAGTAGATAAGTAGATAAGTATGCGTGAATCTTTAGAGCCAACAGATATTAACGACAGCACTGCTGACGCTGGTAAGGCCCGTAAGCGCCCACGTCCAGGCGAGCGTCGTTTACAGATTCTGCAAGTGCTCGCTGAGATGCTGCAAAACCCAAAGGGCGAGCGCGTTACTACTGCGGCCTTGGCGGCGAAGATTGAAGTATCTGAGGCGGCTCTTTATCGCCACTTCGCAAGCAAGGCGCAGATGTTTGAAGGGTTGATTTCTTTTATTGAGCAAACAGTTTTCGGATTAATTAATCAAATTAATCAGAAGGAAGAGTCTGGTCTTGCGCAGGCGCGTGGCATCTTGCAAATGCTCTTATTCTTTGCAGAAAAGAATCCTGGTATGACTCGCGTTTTATTAGGCGATGCCTTATTGCAAGAGGATGACCGTTTACAAGAGCGCATCACTCAGGTCCTAGATCGCGTTGAAGCGTCTCTAAAGCAGGCATTGCGCATTGCTCAAACCCAAGGTGGTAACTGGGCACAGCTGGGCCAGGAAGAAGTCAGCATCCGCGCTGCCATGTTGATGAGTTTTGTTTTGGGCCGTTGGCATCGCTTTGCCCGTAGCGGATTTAAGAAGTTGCCGACCGAAGCCTCCGATGTTAGTTTGCGCCTTCTCCTGTCAGAATGAGCGAGCTACACCTCTCTAGAAATACTATTCATTTTGCCGAGCCCCTGCCTTTGCAGAGTGGCGCCATGTTGTCTGGCTACGATTTAGTCATTGAAACTTACGGCAAACTCAACGCGGATAAAAGTAATGCGGTATTGGTATGTCATGCACTAAATGCATCGCACCATGTAGCCGGCCCAAGTCCTGAAGATCCAGAAGATATCGGCTGGTGGGACAACATGATTGGCCCCGGCAAGCCGGTAGACACCAACCATTTCTTTGTTATTGGCGTCAATAATCTAGGCTCTTGCTTTGGTTCTACTGGACCAATGAGCATTAATCCAGCGACTGGCAAGCCTTACGGTGCCGACTTTCCGGTTGTAACGGTTGAAGATTGGGTTAATACACAAGCTCGCTTAGCCGATAAGTTAGGCATTCGAAAATTTGCTGCAGTTATGGGCGGTAGTTTGGGTGGCATGCAGGCAATGGCTTGGGCCATTCAGTTTCCTAAGCGTCTAGAGCACTGCGTAGTTGTTGCGTCGACCCCAAAACTGAGCGCCCAAAATATTGCGTTCAATGAAGTGGCGCGCAATGCCATATTGTCCGACCCAGATTTTCATGGTGGCAACTATTACGAGCATGGTGTTGTGCCAAAGCGCGGCTTACGTTTGGCTCGCATGGTCGGCCACATTACTTATCTTTCTGATGATGATATGGCTGAAAAATTTGGACGTGAACTACAACGCCCAAATGGCGAGTCAAATGATTATCGATTTAGTTTTGATGTCGAATTTGAGGTTGAAAGTTACTTGCGCCATCAGGGCGACAAGTTTTCAACTTACTTTGATGCAAACACCTACTTATTAATTACTCGTGCACTTGATTACTTTGATCCTGCACGTCGCTTTGATGGCAGTCTGAATCGTGCATTGGCAGAAGTGCAGGCTAAGTTTTTGGTGGTCAGCTTTTCAACTGACTGGCGCTTCCCGCCGAATCGAAGTCGCGAAATTGTTCAGTCTTTGTTAAGCAATAAGAGCGAAGTTACCTATGCAGAGATTGATGCACCGCATGGGCATGATGCATTCTTATTGGATGATGAGCGTTACCATAATTTGGTGCGCGCTTACTTTAAGCAGATGTGCGAGTCTCAATCATGAGTAATTTGAATAAGCGCGCCGACTTTGCTGCTATTGCCAATTGGATTGCACCGAATACCCAAGTGCTTGACCTTGGTTGCGGTGATGGTAGCTTTTTAGAGTTTTTGCAGAAACAAAAACCAGTTCATACCTATGGCGTAGAAATTGATGATGCGCGAGTACTGTCATGCGTTCAAAAAGGTTTGAATGTGCTTCAGCAAGATTTAGAGGGCGGCTTAGCGCTCTTTGAAGACGATAGTTTTGATACGGTAGTCTTGTCGCAAACATTGCAAACGATTCATCAAACTGAAAAGATTTTGCGTGAAGTGGTTCGCGTTGGAAGAGAATCTGTTATTTCATTTCCAAACTTTGGACATTGGTCTCATCGCCTCGCTGTTGGTCTGGGCCGCATGCCAGTTTCTAAGAGCTTGCCTTATCAGTGGTACAACACACCAAACGTACGTGTATTAACTGTTGCCGACTTTGAGAAGCTAGCTTCAAGCCTTGGTCTGAAGGTGATTGATCAATGCATCTTGCATGAAGGTCGCCAAGTTACCTTGATGTCAAACCTATTTGGCAGTCTTGCTTTATTCCGTATTCGTCGTGCCTAACAAGCTACTGAATGTAGTGCAGTCGTGGCTAAAAGACTTTCGGGTATATCTCGAATGGCCTTGTTTGCGCATGCTCTTCTTGGGCTTCTCTGCGGGCCTTCCTTTATTGCTGATTCTCGGAACGCTGAGCTTTTGGTTGCGAGAGGCGGGAATTGATCGCAGCACTATCGGCTATTTAACTTGGGTAGGCTTGATCTATGCCTTTAAGTGGGTTTGGGCGCCTCTCGTAGACCGTTTACAAATACCTTTATTGACTAAGTTATTTGGACGTCGTCGAAGCTGGTTGCTGTTTGCACAAGCGCTCATTATTTTGGGCCTTGTTGGGATGTCGACACTAGATCCTAAGCTCGCCTTAAATTCCATTGTTTGGTGTGCGTTACTAGTTGCGTTTGGTTCTGCCACTCAAGATATTGCATTAGATGCTTTTCGTATTGAATCGGCTAACAGCGACCATCAGGCCGCCTTAGCTGCTACCTATCAAACCGGATATCGACTTGCGTTAATTTGGGCTGGTGCCGGCGTTCTCTGGCTTGCTGCACGGGCTGAAACAGGCGCTGGATATGACGCGGGTGCGTGGCAATTTGCTTATCTTTGTATGGCGGCATCAATTGGCGTTGGTGTAATAACAACCTTGTTAAGTAAGGAGCCTGCTAGATATGAGTTGGCACAAGTACGCACTGCAAAAGCATGGCTTTATCAAACCCTAGTTGAACCATTTGCAGAATTTATTACACGTTATCGCTGGCATGCCGTTTTGATTCTGTCTTTAATTGCCGTGTATCGCATTAGCGATGTAGTGATGGGCATCATGGCTAATCCATTTTATGTTGATATGGGCTACACCAAAGATGAAGTAGCTGCTGTGAGCAAAGTATTCGGCGTAGTGATGACTTTAGTGGGCGCTTTTGTTGGGGGTGTGCTCACACTGCGTTTTGGTGTTTTGCGGATTCTCTTTGTTGGCGCAGTATTATCAGCAGTTAGCAACTTATTATTTGCCTGGCTTGCAACGCAAGGCCATGATCTGCATGGTTTGATTTGGGTGATCTCAGCAGACAACTTAAGCTCAGGCATTGCAAGCGCTGCATTCATTGCTTTCTTATCTTCGCTAACGAACATTCGCTACTCAGCAACACAGTACGCGTTGTTTAGCTCGATGATGCTGCTCTTGCCTAAATGGTTGGCGGGATTCTCGGGCGTGTTTGTTGATAACTTTGGGTACCAAGCTTTCTTCTATGGCACCGCCATTATTGGCGCCCCAGTTCTGCTCTTAATTTGGGCGACGATTCATTTCAAGATTGTTCAGATTAAAAAAGAAGGGGAGTAATTTCCTCTGAAGTTTTTAAAGCTTCCAGTCGTAGTCCACTGTGAGTGGTGCGTGATCTGAAAATTTCTCATCTTTGTAAACAGCAGTTTTTTTGGCGGCGGCCGCAATACCTGGTGTGCTGATTTGATAGTCGATGCGCCAACCTACATTTTTTGCATAGGCTTGGCCGCGATTACTCCACCAGGTGTAACAGCTCTCAGTTGCCTCAGGCTCGAGCTGACGGTAAACGTCTACATAACCAACTTTGTTAAAAAGATTGGTGAGCCATGCGCGCTCTTCAGGCAAAAAGCCTGAATTTTTGAGGTTGCCTTTCCAGTTTTTCAGATCAATTTCTTGGTGTGCAATGTTGACGTCGCCGCAAAGTACGATTTCACGCCCAGATTTTTTAAGGGATATGAGGTGTGGCAAAAAGCTATCGAGATAGCGATATTTGGCCTCTTGGCGCTCTGGTGAGCTTGAGCCTGAGGGCATATAGACCGAAATGACGGCAAGCCCTTTAAAGCGCGCTTCTACATAACGCCCTTCAGCATCAAACTCCTCATTGCCATACCCATACAAAACTTCATCTGGCTTATGGGGGGTATAAATGCCGCAGCCGCTGTAGCCCTTTTTTTCTGCGTGATGGAAAAAGCCATGCATTCCATCTGGATTGAGGATGGCATCCTCTAGATCATCGCGCTGGGCCTTGAGCTCTTGCATGCAAATGAAGTCTGCTTTTTGCTGAACTGCCCACGGCAGAAAGCCTTTTTTGACTGCGGAACGGATACCGTTGAGGTTCGCTGAAATGATGCGTAACATGTAGGCCTATGAGCTCAAATAATTCAAATCAAGATAACTTTATTCGTTTTGCCTTAGAGGCAAAGGTTTTGTCCTTCGGGGAGTTTAAAACTAAAGCCGGAAGACTCTCACCTTATTTCTTTAATGCAGGCGAATTTAATGATGGGGCTCGCTTGAGCGCCTTGGGCCGTTATTACGCCAAGGCCTTACAAGAGTCGAATATTCAGTTCGATATGCTGTATGGCCCTGCATATAAGGGAATCACGCTTGCTGCTGCCACAGCAATTGCTTTGGCAGATAACGGCATTAATGTGCCGTATGCCTATAACCGCAAAGAAGCAAAAGATCACGGCGAAGGCGGTATGTTGGTTGGCGCGCCAGTTAAAGGAAGAGTGGTCATTATTGATGACGTGATTTCAGCGGGCACTTCAGTGAGAGAGTCGGTGGACCTTATTCGTGGTGCCGGTGCAGAGCCGGCAGCAGTACTTATTGCGCTTGATCGCATGGAGCGCTCGGGGAATGCTGTTGAGATTGGAGATAAGTCTGCTGTACAGGCAGTAGAGCAAGAATTTGGCTTGCCAGTCATTGCAATTGCAAACTTGGCCGGGCTAATGTCTTTTTTAACTTCTTCAAGCGATGCCCAGTTGACCAATTATTTGCCAGCAGTAAAAGCCTACCGCGAAAAATACGGCATTTAGATTGTTGTTTCGCCTTCGAAGACGGTGACGGCAGGACCAGTCATGATGACAGGCTGAATAACGTCATCAACAATTCCACCCCAGGCTATCTGTAAGTCTCCACCGCGTGTGCGTACTTTCACCGGTGAATCCAAAAGACCTCTGCGAATGCCAGAAACCACGGCTGCGCAAGCGCCAGTGCCGCAAGCCAAGGTTTCTCCAGCGCCACGTTCAAACACGCGCAATTTCACTTCATTGCGATGAATTACTTGTAGGTAGCCTACGTTTACCTTTTTAGGAAACGCGGCAAACTTTTCAATTTCAGGGCCTTCTTCAAGGACTGGTGCGCTATCCACATCGCCAACTACTTGCACAGCATGCGGGTTGCCCATAGAAAGAACACCAACAAAACTGTCATGTGTAGCGGGTTGATTTAGAGGAAGCGCATACAGAGTTTCCTGAAGCTCTTGAACACTTGCCAAACCGTTTGCATTAAATGGAATAAGGCTATGTTCAAAAATTGGTGCGCCCATATCCACCTCAACCTGACCATCGGGATGAGATTTAAGAGTCAGAACGGTATGAGCAACTTCTACTCGTAAGGGATTTTGATTGGATAGACCTTGATCTAATACAAAACGCACAAAGCAACGAGAGCCGTTGCCGCACTGCTCCACTTCACCGCCATCTGCATTAAAAATGCGATAGCGAAAATCGGCATCTGGGCGTGTAGATTTTTCTACGATAAGAATTTGATCGGCTCCAATACCAAATTGACGATGAGCTAATGCTTGCCATTGCTCGCGCGTAATGCCGCTGAGATCTTGGTCGATACCATTGAGCACAATGAAGTCATTGCCAGCACCATGCATTTTGGTGAAGCGTAACTTGCGTACTAGGTTGCTTGTATTGGTGCTCAAAATATTTCCATTTAATCGTAAAGACTGGGTTCGCCAGGCGGTCTATGTTTAAAGCGCTTGTGTACCCAATAGTACTCTGCCGGTCTTTCGCGAACAAGTTCTTCGATGTATTGATTTAAGCGCGCAGTATCTTTTTCTACGTCATCGCTTGGAAAGTTTGGCAAAGGTTCGCTGATATGACAGGTGTAGCCCTTACGATCTTTGTTTAGTGTGGTTGTCATCAGGCAGACCTCTGCCCCACTAAGTCTTGCCAGGCGCGATACTGAGGTGATAGTGTTGGTTTGTACACCAAAGAAAGGAACAAAGACGGAGTCACGCGGACCCAAGTCAATATCCGGAGCAATAAATATAAAGTTGCCTGTTTGAATTTCGCGAATGAGATCACGCAAGCGACTTTGCCTTTCAATTGACTTGCCGCCGAAACGATTTCTCCACTCAATCATTTTTTGATTAAAGAATGGATTCTTCATGTTTTGATACAGGCCTGCGCCACGCGGCCAGTCATGTTGACTGGCTAATACTGATAACGCCATGAAGCCGCCCTCAAGTCCCACAAAGTGAGGATTGATTAAAAGACGTGGCTTTCGATCGCCCAGAGTAATGGCTGATTTGATTGTCACAATGTCAGTAATTTGTTTGCCGCTTCCAAGCCAAATGCGACTTCTTTCTAATACGCTGCGACCAAAAAGTTTCCAGTGCTCAACTGCAAGATCATTAATTTCTTTTTCGCTAAGCTTAGGAAAACATAGGCGCAAATTGGTTTTCACAACATGGGTTCGGCCGTTTGGAATGTGAGCTGCAAGCCACCCAAGACCATAGCCCACGTGTACGGTGATGGTGTAAGGCAGAAAGGCAAAGAGGCGCAAAAGGCTGAGCGCCAAAAAATTGAAAAGGTTTTGTAACCAGGCCATTACAAAATTTTATAACTAATTGCTTGGGGGCAATTCTGCGCCGGCGGGGTGCTTGTAGCGGTTATATGACCAAATAAATTGTTCTGGAGCAACCATGATGGCATTCTCAATCGCCGCATTTAATTCTCTGCCTGCGTGATTGGCGTCATCTGAAAAAGAATCCAGGCGCCGAACATCAATGACCCATCCTTTGCCGAGCCCACGCCTTTTTGCTGTAAACATCAGTGCTGGCGTGTCATGACGCTTTGCAAGGCGAATTGGCAGAGTGGTGGTGTAGGCGGGGCGATTAAAAAAATCGATCCAAATACCGTCGCCACCACTTGGGACTTGATCGGGAAGAATGGCGATTGCCTCCCCCTTAGAGAGGGCGCGCGTCATTTGTCTTACGCCGTTCAAGTTGGTTGGAACAAAATGCATATTTGGGTAAGCGCGACCTTCTTCAACTAATTCGTTTAGCCATTCCTGGCGAGAGGGGCGATACATGATTGTTGCCGGACAATGATTTGCAAGATAGCGGGGGATGATTTCAAAACCGCCTAAATGCGGGCAGAGAATAATGATTCCTTTGCCTTCTAACATTGCGTTCTGCACAACATCCCAGTTATTGACTTTGGTGATCTCCAATGCCTTTTTGGGATTGCGCCAAATCCATAAGCTGTCTGAAAACAGCATTCCAGAGGCTCTAACTGCGGCCCACAGCTTAAATGGCAGGCCTCGGGCAGTCACTACAGCTTCATATTGGGGGCGAAAGAGTGAGCGGTATTGTTTTGAGCCGATGTAAGCCAGAATGCCCAAAAAAGCCCCAATTGCTTGCACTAGCGCAAGGGGAAGGGCAGCAATTGCATCGAGGCTGAACTTAAGTAAGAATTTTCGCACCCCCCAATGATATTCAATGCCGCTCTTGGTGTGTGGATTTCAGTGGCCCTTGCTCAATAGGGCAATTTCCGGATAAAATCTTCACATCGCTGAGTTAAGACAACTTGCAGAGCGATTCATAAATTCTGCTAAAGCGTCGCCGTTGTGGTTCCTGGCACGTGAGTTGTCCCAAGATCGTGTTAATAACTTAAGGAATGCAATGGCAAACGATTACTTCTTTACCTCAGAATCAGTTTCTGAAGGTCACCCCGATAAAGTAGCAGACCAAATCTCTGATTCGATTCTCGATGCCATCCTGGCTCAAGATCCAACAGCGCGTGTGGCAGCAGAAACTTTATGTAATACCGGCTTAGTAGTTTTGGCTGGTGAAATTACTACCAACGCTAATGTTGACTACATTCAAGTTGCACGCAATACCTTGCGTGAAATTGGTTACGACAACACTGATTACGGCATCGACTACAAAGGTTGTGCGGTATTGGTTGCTTATGACAAGCAAAGCCCTGATATTGCTCAAGGTGTTGATAAGGCGCATGATGACGGCTTAGATCAAGGCGCTGGTGACCAAGGCTTAATGTTTGGTTACGCTTGTGATGAGACGGCAGAGCTCATGCCTTTACCAATTCATTTGTCGCACCGATTGGTTGAGCGTCAATCACAGTTACGTCGCGATGGTCGTTTGAACTGGTTGCGTCCTGATGCGAAGTCACAAGTAACTTTGCGTTATGTGGATGGCAAGCCTGACTCTATCGATACTGTTGTGCTCTCCACTCAGCATGATGAAGATATTTCTCTTGAGAAATTGCGTGAAGCAGTGATCGAAGAAATCATCAAACCAGTATTGCCAAAGCATTTGATCAAAGGCGCCATTAATTTCTTGGTTAACCCAACAGGTCGTTTTGTTATCGGCGGCCCACAAGGCGATTGCGGTTTAACTGGCCGCAAAATTATTGTTGATACCTACGGTGGCGCAGCCCCTCACGGCGGTGGCGCTTTCTCTGGTAAAGATCCTTCTAAGGTTGACCGCTCTGCTGCATACGCTGGACGTTATGTCGCGAAGAACGTGGTTGCTGCTGGTTTGGCAAGCAAGTGCTTGATTCAGATTTCTTATGCGATTGGTGTTGCTAAGCCAACTTCAGTAATGGTGAGCACCTTTGGTACAGGCAAGATTTCGGATGAAAAGATTGCTCAATTGGTTTCTGAGCACTTTGACTTGCGTCCAAAAGGCATCGTGAAGATGCTCAATCTCTTGCGCCCAATTTATAAAAAGACTGCTGCTTACGGCCACTTTGGTCGCGAAGAGCCAGAATTTACTTGGGAGCAAACAGATAAAGCGGCTGCATTACGTGCAGCAGCAGGTCTGTAAGAAGGAAATTCGCAGTTTGTAGGTGTATTGAGGCGAAATATGCCGTAATTGTTTACAATTACGGCATACCTTCAAGGAGCGTTGCAAGGAATGCTGAGACCCAGCACTTCCCCAGGCTTGAAGGGAGTGGGCTCTAAGGTAATCCCCGGAGTTTGCTAATTGCAACCGCGCTCGCTAACCCATGATTCAATGGCTAGCGAGTTTCTACTCCAGCATTGGGTCGTATTTAGCTGGAGCATTAATGAATACCGTTTCTGATTTAAATAACTTTGTAGCGACTCGTTGCGCAATTGCTGATATTTCTTTGGCTGACTTCGGTCGTAAAGAAATCGCTATTGCTGAAACAGAGATGCCTGGCCTGATCGCCATTCGTGACGAGTTTGCTTCACAGCAGCCATTGCGTGGCGCACGCATTACTGGCTCATTGCATATGACCATTCAAACTGCCGTGTTGATCGAGACACTTGAGGCACTTGGTGCTGAAGTGCAGTGGGCATCATGCAATATTTTCTCTACACAAGATCATGCTGCTGCTGCAATCGCTGCCAACGGCACGCCAGTATTTGCAATCAAGGGTGAAACCCTTGAGCAATACTGGGACTTTACGCATCGTATTTTTGAGTGGGCTGATGGCGGCTACACCAATATGATTTTGGATGACGGTGGCGATGCGACTTTGTTGTTGCACCTCGGTGCCCGTGCTGAAAAGGATCAAGCTTGCTTGAATAATCCAACCAGCGAAGAAGAAACTATTCTGTTTGCTGCTATTAAGAAAAAATTGGCACAAGACCCAACTTGGTACTCAACACGCTTGGAAAAAGTAAAGGGTGTTACTGAAGAAACAACGACAGGCGTGCATCGCTTGTATCAAATGTTTGCTAAAGGCGACTTGAAATTCCCAGCAATCAACGTAAATGACTCTGTTACTAAGAGCAAGTTCGACAACCTCTATGGTTGCCGCGAGTCTTTAGTGGATGCGATTAAGCGTGCTACTGACGTGATGGTGGCGGGTAAAGTTGCGGTTGTTTGTGGCTACGGCGATGTGGGTAAAGGTTCAGCGCAAGCGTTGCGTGCTTTGTCTGCTCAAGTTTGGGTGACTGAAGTAGATCCAATCTGCGCATTGCAAGCTGCGATGGAAGGCTACCGCGTTGTAACAATGGATTACGCCGCTGATAAAGCAGACATCTTTGTTTCTGCAACTGGTAACTACCACGTGATTACACATGACCACATGGCTAAGATGAAGAATCAAGCCATCGTTTGTAACATCGGCCACTTTGATAATGAGATCGATGTTGCTGGTATTGAAAAATATAAGTGGGAAG
The DNA here is from genome assembly GCF_018688315.1 of Polynucleobacter sp. AP-Kolm-20A-A1. Taxonomy (NCBI): domain Bacteria; kingdom Pseudomonadati; phylum Pseudomonadota; class Betaproteobacteria; order Burkholderiales; family Burkholderiaceae; genus Polynucleobacter; species Polynucleobacter sp. AP-Kolm-20A-A1. The sequence continues at coordinate 1,858,809 of NZ_CP061315.1, read as the reverse complement.
AGATTAAGCCACAGGTTGACCATGTGATTTTCCCAGCAAGCAATGGCAAGCCTGAAAAGCGCATCATCATTTTGGCTAAAGGTCGCTTGGTTAATCTCGGCTGCGGTACAGGACATCCTTCATACGTGATGAGTTCTTCATTTGCAAATCAAGTGATCGCCCAAATTGAACTGTGGAATGCTGTAGGTACAGATAAATACCCAATCGGTGTTTACACATTGCCTAAGCATTTAGATGAGAAGGTTGCACGCTTACAACTCAAGACTCTCAATGCGGAGTTAACTGTGTTGTCTGATCAGCAGGCCTCCTACATTGGCGTAACGAAGGAAGGCCCATACAAGGCTGACCACTATCGTTATTAATCCAATCACTGTTCAATAGATACCTAGGCCCAAAATCATGGAATTAAGCGTCGAATTCTTTCCTCCTAAAACACCTGAAGGTGAGAGTAAGTTGCATCTTGTGCGCGAGCGCTTTAGTGAAACGCTCAAGCCTGCGTTTTATTCCGTGACCTTTGGTGCCGGCGGCTCTACTCAGTCTGGCACATTAAAGGTAGTGAGCGATATTCATGCTGCTGGTGCAGCCGTTGCTCCACACTTATCTTGTGTTGGTAGCTCACGTGAAAGCGTGCGTGAAATGTTGAAGCAGTACCAAGCTTTAGGCGTGAAGCGAATTGTGGCTTTGCGTGGCGACTTGCCATCTGGCATGGGTCAGTACGGCGAGTTTCACCATGCCAATGAGTTGGTTGAATTTATCCGCGCAGAAACGGGTGATTGGTTTCATATTGATGTAGCCGCATATCCAGAGACGCATCCCCAGGCAAAGTCACCTGCGAGCGATGTGGATTTCTTTGTGCAGAAAATGAAGGCGGGTGCAAATTCAGCCGTTACCCAGTATTTTTATAACAGCGATGCTTATTTCCGCTTTGTGGATGAGGCATACGATCTTGGTGTAACTCAGCCTATCATCGCCGGTATTATGCCGATTACTAATAGCACTCAGCTGCTGCGTTTTTCCGATGCGTGTGGTGCTGAAATTCCACGCTGGATTCGTTTACGTCTTCAGTCATATGGAGATGACGTTGCTTCTATCCGCGCATTTGGCGAAGAGGTTGTGACAGATTTATGTGATCAGCTATTAACTGCGGGCGCTCCTGGCATTCACTTCTACTCGTTAAACCAGGCCGATGCTGTTTTGGCCATTGCAGACAATCTAGACTTAACGAAGTAATCTAGCTGTATAGCCCAGACTCCGTCAGGAGCATATCTAGTGGTTCATCATGAGTCTGCGCTGACCACTGATCATCATTAAGTTCTTGCCAATCAAAACCAATCCCAATGCAAACTAGCTTGGGATTTTTCTTTCTGAGTTCGGCCAAGGTGCGATCAAAATATCCGCCGCCATACCCTAAACGCCAGTAATGCTTTTTGCCGGCTATTGTTGAGCTGGACCAGCCAACACAGGGGATGAGAATGCAGTCTGGCCTGCTAAGTGGTCTTTCGGCGTTATCGGGGTCCGGCTCTGGTACACCATGCTTACTAGGAATCAATTGATCCCCCTGTAGCCATTGATAAAAATCGAGATGTTTATCAGGACGAGCAAATGGCAGCGCTAGAGTTCGCTGGGGGGCTTTTTTGACCCAGGCTAGCAAAGTAGAGCGCAAATCGACTTCATCTTGAATGGGCCAATAGAGGGCAACAGATTGCCATGAGCTACCTTCTTCTAAAAGCAGTTGATTTAAGTGATCAATGAGGTCGGCCTGCATTTGAGCGTAATTTTGCTCAGCAGCAAACGCAGTACGTTGCTTTAGTAAATTTTGACGAAGAGATTTTGGCGAATTCTCGTGCATATCAAGCATTATCAGGCGAAAATTAGAAGATATAGCAAATAAGATAACACTCAGTAATTACAGATAAGGTTAGATAGTGAAAAAGCAGTTTGAAATTCTTCAATGGCAATCCCGTGCATGGATCACAACGCTGATTTTGGGTCTAACCTTGTACTTTCCAAATGCGTTTGCGGAAAAGTCCAAAAAGCCAACTTTGCCCAAGTCTTATGAAAGTAAGGCGGCGCCAGCCGAAATTACTGATACCGATCGGATGTTTATTGATTTGCGCGAAGCTGCGAAAAAGAACGATGTATTCCGAACTCAGCAGTTGTCTTCTAATTTGGTGGGTTACCCATTTGATGACTATGTAACTTATTTCCGCATCAAACCACAATTGTTTGATAGCGCAGGTGCTGCGCGAGGTGATTACAGTGCTGACTCTCAAGTGGTTGCATTTTTAAATCAATATCAAGGGACAGCCTTGGCTGACCGAATGCGTAATGATTGGCTTTTGGTTTTAGGAAAGCGCAAGGACTGGGCACGCTTTGATGCCGAGTACGCTAAGTTTGTTTTGGATGACGATACGCAAGTGAAGTGCTACTCGTTGTTGTCAAAGCTATCCCAGGGCGAGAATCCGACCAAATTAGCAATGGACTCAAGAGCTATTTTGTTGGACCCAGGTTATTTTGGTCAGGCATGTCAGGAGTTGGTGCCGTCACTCGTTGCTGCTGGTGGAATGAGTCCAAGCGAAGCGAAGGCGATCGGCCGCGCTGCAAGCGAACGTGGCTTTGACACCATGTCACGCCGACTTGGTGGTGAAGATCCTATTGCCGATATTGTGAAAGCAGCTAAAGCAGATCCAGCGAAAGCGTATCGCGACTTCTCGCAAAACGCTTCGCGTTATAGCAAAGAGAATCAAGCTGTTGCATGGGGCGTGATCGGACAATTTCTGGCTAAGAAACTAGACCCCAATGCAGATGACGCTTATCGCATGCAACAAGAGCTAGGTTATAACGAATTGCTTTCAACTGAATCCCAAGAGTGGAAGGTGCGTGCAGGCTTGCGCGCGAAAGATTGGGTTTTGGTAAAGAATGCGATTGATGGCATGAACCCTGCAGTACGCAGCAAAGATCCGGCATGGACCTACTGGTATGGTCGCGCGCTAAAGGCAGAGGGACAAGACGCAAAAGCCAAAGAGAGTTTTGAGTTGATTGCTGATCAATATAACTTTTATGGCCAACTTGCTCGTGAAGAGTTGGGTAGATCTAATCATGCGCCTGCTCGAACCAAAGTAAGCGAACAAGAAATTGATGCAATGGCAAGTCGCAAAGGCTTCATTCGCGGCGAGCGCTTGTATGCCATGAATCTTCGCTTCGAGGGTAATCGCGAGTGGAATTGGGAATTGCGCAATATGACCGATAAGCAATTATTGGCTGCTGCAGAGTATGCAAAGCGGATCAATCTTTATGACCGCGTTGTTAATACTGCTGATCGTACAAAGCAAGAGCATGACTTTAGCCTGCGCTATCCAACTCCGTATAAAGAAGAGCTATCACCGATTGCACGACAGATTGATTTGAATCTTGCCTGGGCTTATGGGCTGATTCGCCAAGAATCCCGCTTCATCATGAATGCAGCGTCTTCCGTGGGTGCGTCTGGATTAATGCAAGTAATGCCGAACACTGCCAAGTATGTAGCTAAGAAAATTGGCATGACCAACTACACCAATGACAAGTTAAGCGATACCAACACCAATTTGATCTTGGGTAGTAATTATTTAAATATGGTTCTCGTAGACCTAGATGGTTCTTGGGTTTTAGCTTCTGCCGCCTATAACGCAGGACCTTCTCGATCAAAGGCTTGGCGTGAAAAGTTATCAGGCCCAACCGAGGGAGCAATTTTTGCTGAGACTATTCCGTTTACGGAAACTCGAGTCTACGTAAAGAATGTTCTCTCCAACGCAAGTTACTATTCATCGGTGATGAATGGTCAGACGCAATCTTTAAAACAACGCTTAGGTGTGATTACACCTAAGGCCGCCACTCAATCTGAGCTCCCTTAAACAATCGACTTCTACGCAAGCAAAGAAAGCTTCTGATGAAATATGACATTCTTCTGATTGGCGGCAATGGATTTGTGGGGCGAGTGATTGCTGCGCAACTTCAGCTTGCTGGCTATTCTGTCTTGGTCCCAACCAGCCATTTAGGTGCGGCACGCGAATTGCGCATGCTACCTAAAGTGCATGTTGAGGAAGCCGATATTCATGAGTTTGATGAATTACAGAGTCTTTGTGAGCGCATCAAACCAAATGGCGCTGTGATTAATTTGGTTGGCGTGCTTCACGATAGGCCTGCTAAACCTTATGGAAAAGTGTTTAGGGCGGCGCATGTGGAGTTGCCAAAAAATATTATGACGGCAATGCAGTTGCATGGTCTAAAGCGCTATTTGCACATGAGTGCGCTAGGCGCAGATTCCCAAGGCCCATCTATGTATCAACGTAGCAAGGGAGACGGCGAGGCGGCTGTTAAGGCTAGCTCTCTTGATTGGACTATCTTTAGGCCTTCAGTCATCTTTGGTGCCCAAGATCAATTTATTAACTTATTTTCTAAATTGACTAAGTTATTTCCAGCAATGCCTTTAGCAAATCATCAGGCTAAATTTCAGCCAGTAAGCGTAGATGATGTTGCGAGTGCATTTGTAAAATCATTAAGCATGCCGCAAACAATTCATCAGTCCTATGATCTGGTAGGCCCAACGGTTTACACCATGAAAGAAATTGTTGATTTTGCTGCGCGTAAAGTGAAAACATCTTGTGCGATTATTCCGGTTCCAGCCTTTGTAGGCTATCTGCAGGCGCTAGCTTTTGAATTCTTGCCAGGACCAACTTTAATGTCTCGTGACAATATTGCCTCGATGAAATTGCCCAATACCTTGCCGGTAAATGGCGTTGACGCGTTGACTGAAGTATTTAAGATGAGTCGCCGCAGCCTAGAGGGTATGCAGTAATGAAGATTTACGCTGTCGGCGGAGCCATTAGGGACACCCTCATGGGTTTGCCCGTGCACGACATTGATTATGTTGTAGTGGGCTCCAGCGTAGAAGAGATGGTTGCTAAAGGCTTTCGACCTGTTGGCAAAGATTTTCCGGTCTTTTTACATCCAGAGACGCAAGCAGAGTATGCGCTTGCGCGTACTGAGCGTAAGACCGGAAAAGGTTATAAAGGCTTTCATTTTTATGCCGATCCCTCCGTCACCTTAGAGCAAGATTTAGAGCGTCGTGATTTAACGATTAATGCAATGGCGCAAGAGGTTGGCGATGATGGCAAACAATTTGGCCCCATTATTGATCCGTATAACGGCCAAGAGGATTTAGCCCACAAGGTATTTCGACATGTATCTGATGCATTTGCTGAAGATCCATTGCGTCTATTGAGAATTGCTCGCTTTGCTGCTCGCTTTCCAGAATTTACTGTTGCAGAAGAAACATTGATCGCTCTTAAGGCAATTGTTCAGTCTGGTGAATTAAATGCGTTATCAGCAGAGCGTATTTGGCAGGAGTTAGCCAGAGGTTTAGTTGCTGCCAAACCCATGCATCTATTCCAGGTCTTGTTAAATACTGGTGCCGCTAGCGCGATATTGCCGGCTGCGTTGACTGCCAAGCTGGCTGAAGAGCCTTTCCGTGAAGCCTTGATCGCGCATTTTTCATTGGCTGGCAATAGTCTAGAAGAGCGCTGTGCCATTGCGTTGATGGATTTGCCGGACAAGGAAATTCGTTCGTGGGCTGATTGCGTCCGCATGCCAATTGAAGTGAGAGATTTCAGTGAAATATTTAGTGATCTGGGAGTATTAATAAATCAACACCCTAATTACTCTTATCAAGCAGTAGATATTTTGGCTTGGTTTAATCGCGCTGATGTTTGGCGCAAGCCAGATCGCAGTCAGGCAATATTGAATCTTGCAGAAAATTTAGGGCTAAAAGTCTCGCCTTTAATGAAAGCGATGCGCAACGCACAGGCAATCAATTCAGCAGAAATTATTGCTGGCGTTGCTGCGGAAGACAGATCCAATGGCGAGCGTATTGGCAGCGCATTTGAATCTGCCAGATTGGCTGCAATTACCGCGGCTCTAGAGAGCTAAGCAAAAATCTATAGTCGATTTCTGCCGCGTAAACCTGGCAGATCCTCAAGCACATGGCCGGGCAGCAAACTTTCTAAATTCTTAGAAAACGCAAATGCCTTAAAGAGTTCGCCCATCTCCGCCTCAGACAATAACTTTTGCAAGGAGTTTGAGATTGGTAGAAAAGTCTCTGGATCGCTCGGATCACCAATCTCCAGGGCGATATCGCCGATGCCCGCATCTAACAAGTATGCGGCCTGGTTGGTGAGATAAACATCATCTACATTTTCAGCCAATGCACTACGAGCAATTTGTGACCACTCAACGTGAGTTGTTAAGTCACAAAGACCGGGCAGGTGAAACGGGTCCTGAATTGCATGATGGCGATGGTGAGCCATCAAGGTGCCTTCAAGTCTTTGTGGGTGGTAATACTCGCTCTCAGGAAAGCCGTAATCAAAAGTTAGAAATAAGCCCACTTCTAAATGCTTGGCAACTTGTTGCATCCATGCGTTTGCTGGGGTGTGCAGTTCGGTGACATAACCTTCTGAGAAGTTTCCGCTGAGAAGGCTTTCGGGAAGCAATTTTTGCTCAACCGGAGCGCCTGCCTTCCAAAGTAGATTGTCGCCCTCAAAAGAAACGCCATACCAATACCAAAATCCATTTTGATAAATGATGGCATCACAAGGAATGGCATCAATCACTTCGTTTGCCAAAATGACGCCTTTGAAATTTTCTGGCAACTGAGAAAGCCAGCTACATTGAGTGCTGCTATTAAGTTGTTTAACAGTTGCGCCAATTCTTTCTTGCTGACGTTGTGCTAAGTCTGGCGAAATCTCAATGATGTCGTAACGGTCTAATTGAAATCCAAGATCACTTAAGCGGGTCAATATGGATGTTGCTAGCTTGCCAGTCCCGGCACCAAACTCCAGAATTTGTGTCGGAAGTCCTTTTTCCTTTAGGCCCTCAAGAACCGGCAAGAGCGTTGAGCAAATAGCCGCTCCAAAGAGGGGGCTTAATTCAGGGGCGGTGGTGAAATCGCCACCAGCTCCTAGTTTGTGGGCTCCGGCGCTGTAATAGCCCATCCCGGGCTCGTAGAGGGCCATCTCCATATAGCGAGAAAAGGGCAGCCAGCCGGCCTGTGAGGCGATCTGAGAGGCTATTTTGGCCTTTAGAAGCGCACTATGCTCCGTTTCAAGGCTGGTCAAGGTAATATCCATAGCTCGCTAGTCTAAGAGAATTTAATTGAACCCTAGTTCAACATCACCATCCCAGCAAAAAAAGGCAGTTTTAGTGACTGGCGCCGCCAAGCGCCTTGGTCGTGAAATTGCTTTGCAGTTTGCCCGTCAGGGCTGGGATATTGCCGTTCATTATGGGCGCTCAGAGCAAGAGGCCGCCCAAACAGTCCAGGAAATTCAGGATTTAGGTGTCAAGGCTCAGGCTTTTCAGGCAGATTTGGCCAATGAGGCATCGACCAAAGATCTTTTCTTGGCTGCGAGCAAGGCTTTCCCAAACTTGGCCTGTTTAGTAAATAGCGCATCTATCTTTGAATACGATCGCGCCAACTCAAAAACCCCTTTAACAGGGAAAAGCTTGCAAGATCATATGCAGGTGAATTTGACGGCGCCAATTTTGTTATCTCAGCTGATGTTTGAATATCAGAAAAATAAAACAAATAAGCTGGAAATCATTCCGGCGGTAATTCAATTGCTTGATCAAAAGCTGATCAACCTCAATCCAGATTATTTGTCTTACACCTTATCTAAGGCCGCACTACTTTCCTCTGTTGAATTATTAGCAATGGATTTTGCGCCGCATTTGCGAGTAGTTGGATTGGCTCCAGGAATCTCTCTGCCATCCGGAGATCAAACGCGCGATGGTTTTTCTAAAGCGCATCAAATGACGCCATTGGGAAAATCTTCTACCCCTGCAGACATAGCAAAAGCGGCTGTATTTCTGGCTGACTCGGGCGCGATTACTGGAACAACTTTATATGTCGATGGCGGGCAGCACCTGCTGCCATCATCACGCGATGTGATGTTCAAAACCCATTAAGTATTTTAAAAAAGTAAATATTCATGCACGCTATTCTTTCTCATCCCGCCCTTGTTGATTGCCGCCGCTTATTTTTGCGCGACTATGAAATCTATATCAACATTGGTGTTCATGACTTTGAGAAAAAAGCGGAACAACGCGTTATCTTAAATGTCGATCTCTATATTCCACTGGCGATGAATACGCCAACTCAAGATCAATTGGATGAGGTGGTGGATTACGACTTCATGCGCGAGACCATTAAGGCTAGAGCCTCTCAGGGCCATATCCATTTGCAGGAAACCTTTTGCGACGACATCGTGACAGCTATGCTGCTGCACCCTAAAGTCTTAGCTGCACGCGTCAGCACAGCCAAGCCTGACGTGTATCCAGATTGCCACTCAGTGGGCGTCGAAGTGTTTCGTATTAAGACATCTTGAGTTAAAGAATTTAGAAAAGAACGCTTATGGGCGATATTCGTAAAGTTGTCTTCGAAGAAAACAAGTTAGAGAAAAAACTCTGTCGCTTGGTAGGTCAAGCTATTGGTGATTTTGGCATGATTGAGGATGGCGACAAAGTCATGGTCTGTGTATCTGGCGGAAAAGACAGTTATGCCATGCTCGATATTCTGTTGAAGTTACGTGAGCGTGCGCCGATTAACTTTGAAATCGTGGCTGTCAACTTAGATCAAAAGCAACCTAATTTCCCTGCTGAAATTTTGCCTAATTATTTAAAGGGCTTGGGCGTTCAGTATCACATTGAAGAGCAAGATACCTACAGTATTGTGAAGCGCGTTATTCCTGAAGGTAAAACTACCTGCGGATTGTGCTCACGTTTACGTCGCGGCATTTTGTATCGCGTGGCAGATGAGTTGGGCGCAACGAAAATTGCTCTAGGGCATCATCGCGATGACATCCTAGAAACCTTGATGCTCAACATGTTCTATGCGGGCAAACTTAAAGGAATGCCACCAAAGTTGCGTTCTGATGACGGCAAACACATTGTGATTCGTCCTTTGGCTTATGTGCCCGAAAAGCTGCTTGAACGTTATGCGACAGATATGAATTTCCCGATCATTCCATGTGATTTGTGTGGCAGTCAGCCCAATTTACAGCGCCAGGTCATGAAAGAAATGCTGCGCGAGTGGGAAAAGAAGCATCCGGGCCGAGTGGAAAACTTATTCCGCTCAATGCACCATATCGTTCCATCCCATTTGATGGATGGTGAAGCTTTTGATTTCAAAAACCTAGAGATTTCGACTGAGCTATCGGGTATTGCCGCTAGATCAGCGGGTGATAGGGCAATTGATGAGGCTGATTTGGATGAATTGGCCTGCGGAACCATGATTCAGGGGACTTATAATCCCCCTTTATGAATATCGTCATATTGGCTGCTGGGCAAGGAAAGCGGATGAAATCCGCTTTGCCCAAGGTCCTGCAAACTCTGGCAGGAAAACCTCTCCTGCAACATGTGCTGACTACTGCCCTTTCATTACAGGGCAAGCAAGCTAAAACTGGTCCTGTTGTTGTAGTGGGTCATGGGGCTGCCGACGTTAAAACATTCTTAGTAAACACAAGCAAAGAAGATGCGGGCTTTAGCAAAGTAGTAACTGCACTACAAGCCGAGCAAAAGGGTACGGGTCACGCACTCTTGCAAGCATTGCCTAAGTTAGATGTACAAGAGCCGACATTGGTTTTGTATGGCGACGTTCCCCTGACAACCAAAAAGACGCTTAGTAAATTAGCAAAATTAGCCGATGGTGTAAGAGGGCAAGATTGCGCATTGGCTTTGCTGACACAGAACCTAAGCAATCCAACTGGATACGGTCGTATTGTGCGCGATGCTGATGGTTCGGTAAAAGAGATAGTTGAAGAAAAAGACGCCACAGCAGCGCAAAAATTAATTCAAGAAATTAATACCGGCATCATGGTGTTGCCAACGAGCTCCCTAAAGAAGTGGTTAAAGGCTTTACGCTCTAGTAATGCTCAGGGCGAGTATTACTTAACTGATGTAATCGCCATGGCAGTGAAAGATGGCGTGCCGATTCGTACAACACAAGCCGATGATGAGTTTGAAACTGTTGGCGTCAATAGTCGCGATCAACTGGCTGCACTAGAGCGCGTACATCAACTCAATATTGCCAATCAATTAATGGATGCAGGAGTTTCGCTTGCGGATCCAGCACGCATTGATGTGCGCGGCACTTTAGAGTGTGGCACCGATGTATCGATTGATGTTGGTTGTGTATTTGAGGGCTGTGTCACTTTAGGCGCTGGCACAAAGATTGGACCTTATTGCGTGATTCGCAATAGCGTTATTGGTAAAGGTGTATCCATTCATGCGTATAGCCATGTAGACGGCGCAAAAGTAGGCAATCAATCATTGATTGGTCCTTATGCTCGTTTACGTCCAGGTGCGGACTTATCAAACGATGTACATATTGGTAATTTCGTAGAAGTAAAGAACAGCAAAATTGCTGCCAATAGCAAAGCGAATCATTTGGCTTATGTTGGTGACTCGATTGTTGGTTCAAGAGTCAATATTGGCGCTGGTACGATTACCTGTAATTATGATGGCGTCAATAAACATCAAACCATTATTGAAGATGACGTATTCATTGGTTCGGATACACAGTTAGTTGCGCCGGTCAGAGTAGGCCGCGGCGCTACATTGGGTGCAGGCACAACGCTCACCAAAGATGCCCCAGCAAATCAACTAACCGTATCTAGAGCAAAACAAATTTCTTTGCAGTGGCAGCGCCCTGTAAAGCAAGAGAAAAAATTACCCACAAAAAAACCGGTAGCAAAAAAAGTAGTAGCCAAAAAGACAGCAAAGAAAGCTGTGAAGAAAGTGGTTAAAAAGACGGTTATGAAAACTGCAAAGGGTAAAAAATAATGTGCGGTATTGTTGGCGCGGCCTCCCATAAGAACATCGTAGATGCCTTGGTTGAGGGCTTGCGTCGCTTGGAGTACCGTGGCTATGACTCTTGCGGTTTTGCGGTTATTAACGGCGACGATGTAAAGCACCCAATTGAAAGAGCGCGCACTACTGCTCGAGTTTCTGAGCTTGCTGAGCAGGGCAAAGATTTTCATGGGACTTTAGGCATTGCCCATACGCGTTGGGCAACCCACGGTAAGCCTGATACACAAAATGCCCACCCTCATATTTCAAATGGTTTGATTGCAGTGGTGCATAACGGCATTATTGAAAACTATGAAGCGCTACGTACTGAATTAAAAGCTGCCGGATATGTATTTACATCCGAGACAGACACAGAAGTCATTGCGCATTTAATTCATCAGCAATACGTTGCTGGCGGACAAAAAGATATTGCCCAATCGGTAAAAGCGGTATTGCCTAGATTGCTTGGTGCCTATGCTATTGGCGTGATTGCGCAAGACAACCCAACCACTTTGGTGGGTGCCCGCGTTGGTTCGCCCCTGGTAGTTGCGCTTGGTGAAAAAGAAAACTTCTTGGCATCTGATGCCTTAGCTTTGGCTGGGCGCGCGCATTCCATGATGTATTTGGAAGAGGGCGATGTTGCGGTCTTGAAGGCAGATAGCGTTGTAGTAATTGATCAAGCTGGTAAGACTGCTCAAAGAGAGCTCAAGCCAATGCCAGCGCAGGCTGATTCCGTTGATCTGGGCCCTTATCAGCACTACATGCAAAAAGAAATCTTTGAGCAGCCACGTGCAATTGGCGACACTCTTGCAAATATCGCTACATTTGGGCCAGAGCTATTCGGCGCGAACCCAGATGACTGGAAAGCTTTCGATCAAATATTAATTTTGGCTTGCGGAACAAGTTACTACTCTGCATGTGTTGCTAAATATTGGCTGGAAGATATTGCAGGCATTCCAACGCAAGTCGAGATTGCTAGCGAGTATCGCTATCGCGCCACGGTGCCAAATCCTAAAACATTAATTGTTGTGGTTTCTCAATCTGGCGAGACTGCAGATACATTGGCAGCATTACGACACGCCAAGGACTTGGGGCATCAATACACCTTAGCCATTTGCAATGTGGCTAGCAGCGCCATGGTTCGTGAAACGAATTGGCATTTCTTGACAAAGGCTGGGACTGAGATCGGCGTTGCTTCAACCAAGGCATTTACAACTCAACTCCTAGCACTTTATCTTTTAGCGGTTTCTATTGCGAAGCGCGCAGGCAAGATTTCTGCTGAGAAAGAAAAATCACTACTTCGTGAATTGCGCCATTTGCCAAAAGCGCTACATGCAGTACTGGCACTTGAGCCGCAAATCATTGCTTGGAGTGATGCCTTTGCTAAATGTGAGAATGCGCTCTTTTTGGGGCGCGGAATGCATTACCCAATTGCACTTGAGGGCGCACTCAAATTAAAAGAAATTTCTTATATCCATGCTGAAGCCTATCCAGCTGGTGAGTTAAAGCATGGCCCATTGGCTCTGGTGACAGACAAAATGCCAGTGGTGACGGTTGCTCCAAAAGATGAGCTCCTTGAAAAGCTCAAATCGAATATGCAAGAAGTTAAGGCGCGCGGCGGAAAGCTTTATGTGTTTGCTGATCACGATACTGAGATTGTGAACAGTGACGGCATCAACGTCATTCGATTGCCTGAGCACTACGGCAATCTCTCACCTATTCTTCACGTAGTGCCACTACAGCTTCTGGCGTATCACACAGCCTGTGCTCGCGGGACTGATGTTGATAAGCCAAGAAACTTAGCTAAGAGCGTAACGGTTGAATAATTTTTTTGATCTTGTTTGACTTTTGCTTCAAGCTGTGAACAAATTTAGGTAGATAAATCAGGGCTTTACGAGGCCCTGATTGCATTTTTGTGTTCAAATAACTCTTGTAAAAGAGGATATTTGTCGCAATTCATGTTTCTGTCGAAAGCACCCCTAGTCTCCCGCTTGCATTTACTTGCGCTCGTTTGTGTAGGCGCGTTATCTGCTTGCGCAGTTGGCCCAGACTTTAAGCAGCCAGACGCACCCAATACCTCCTCTTATACAGAGACAACTCTCTCCAAAAAATTAGCCACTGCTGAAGGTGTACCTGGCGGATCCGATCAAGAGTTCGTTGAAGGTGCCGACATAGAGGCGCAGTGGTGGGAGCTTTATAAGTCTCCAGAGCTTGATGCGTTGATTAAAAAAGCGCTTCAGCAAAATCCAAATTTAGGCGCAGCAGATGCAGCATTGCGTGCAGCCCAAGAAAACGTCAATGCACAAATTGGCGGTCAATACTTTCCGGCAATTGGTCTGGGCGCAAGCGCATTAAGACAGAAGCAGCCTTCTGCAGTCTATGGCATGAACTACGGAAGCGATACTTACAACCTATACAACACCTCAGTCAATGTCAGCTATAAGCTTGATGTCTTTGGTGGCGCGCGGCGTGCTGTAGAGGGCGCTAGAGCGCAGGCTGAGATTGCTCAGTTTCAACTAGAGGGCGCTTACCTTTCACTAACAGCAAACATTGTTACAAGCGCAGTGCGAGAAGCGGCGCTGCGTGCGCAGATGCAAGCAACAGAAGAAATTCTGAAGGCGCAAACTAATCTTGCTGAGGTGACTGAGAAGCAGTTGGTTATTGGTACCGTCTCAAGAGTGGACGTCACATCACAAAGAACATTGGTATCTAACTCACAAGTTGATTTATTTAACTATGAGAGAAATTTAGCGTTCGCCCGCAATCAATTAGCAGTGCTCATTGGCGAATTACCAAGCAGTGCTGATATTGCGAAATTTGATTTAAGCACTTTGCATCTGCCAGCAAAATTACCACTTTCAGTGCCATCGAGCCTGGTACGTCAGCGCCCTGATGTACGTGCTGCAGAGGCCCAATTAAAAGCTCAGAATGCGTTTGTAGGCGTGGCAACAGCCAATTTACTGCCGCAATTTACGATCACCGGTTCTGCTGGAGCTGCAGCGCTGACATCGAGCTCCTTGTTTGGGCCAAATTCTGCTTTATGGACTTTGGGCGGCGGCATCTTGCAGCCTTTATTCCAGGGCGGACAGTTATTGGCTCAGCGTCGTGGCGCAATCGCCAACTATGAACAAGCGGCGTTTCAATATCAAGCAACAGTATTGAAAGCATTTCAGGAAGTTGCGGATGCGTTACGTGCTTTGGAGACGGGAGCTCAAGCATTAAAGTCCGCATCGGACGCAGAGCGCTATGCCTACGAAACATTGGACTTGGTACAACAGCAATACAAGCTGGGCACAGCAAGTTATTTAGCAGTTTTGTATTACCAAAATCAATATCAACTTGCGAAGGTCAAATCCGTTTCTGCGCAAGCAACACGGTTCTCTGATACCGCAGCTTTATTTGCAGCATTAGGTGGTGGCTGGTGGAATCGCGAAGGCCCCGCATTTAAACCAAAAGACATAGCGAACAAAGATCAAAATGAAACTTCTGGAAACAATTAAGAGCAAGCTGATTGCTGCTGTTCTTGCCCTGTGGGCATGGACTCAACGCAAAGCAATTGAGTGGAAATTGCGTGAGAAAGCGATTGCGCTTTGGGAAAAGGCTAAGGCCTTCTATGCGCGTATGGGCGCGAAGTGGCGCAATACCAAGGCTTACGCAAAGCTTATGGCGATGGAGCCATTGCAACGTCGTATGACTATTATGTTGTGCGGTGTTTTCTTATTGCTTGGATTGATTTTTACTTTTAATCAACTCAAGACTTTTATGATTAAGCATTTCATCTCTGGAATGGGTCTGCCGCCTGCGACTGTTTCCACAATGGTGATTGCTACTTCTGAATGGCAGCCAAAACTTACTAGCGTAGGTAACGTTCGTGCATTTAGGGGTGTAGAACTCAGCACTGAGATTGGCGGTTTGGTACAAACCGTGCCAGTGAAATCAGGCCAAGACGTTAAAGAAGGTGAATTGCTCATTAAATTAAACGATGCTTCTGATGTTGCACAACTGAACTCTTTAAAGGCCTTGGCTGATTTGGCTAAGGTGATTAATGAGCGTGATAGACAACAGCTGGCTATTCAGGCTATTAGTAAGAACGTGTTTGATACCAGCGCAGCCGATGCTAAATCTAAGCAAGCCCAGGTAGAGCAACAAACAGCACTCGTTGCCAAGAAAAATCTGAAAGCGCCATTTACTGGTCGCATCGGTATTGTGGCCATTAACCCTGGTCAGTACGTTAATCCAGGCGATAAGCTGTTAACCCTCCAAACTTTGGATCCTATTTTTGTTGACTTTAATTTGCCGCAAAACAATGCTGAACAAATTCAGGTCGGGCAAGAAGTCGTGGTGACCACTGATGCATTCAAAGATGCGAGCTTCACTGGCAAGATCACTGCAGTAAGTCCAAGGGTGGATACCAACACTCGAAATATTCAGGTTGAGGCGCAAATCGCTAATCCCGATAAGAAAATTCTGCCAGGTATGTTCGCCAATGTGAACATTAAAGTGGGCGATCAAGTGCAGTTATTGACCTTGCCACAAACGGCTGTAACTTATAACCCTTACGGGTCTACAGTGTTTATCGCCAAACCGACTGGTAAGAAAGATAAGCAAGGTAAGCCTGCCTATGAGGCGCAACAGGTGTTTGTCACAACTGGCACGACTCGCGGTGATCAGGTTGCAATTCTTAAAGGGGTTGATGAAGGCGCTACGGTTGTTACTAGTGGTCAGTTGAAGCTCAAAAATGGCACACCATTGATCATTAATAACAAGGTGCTCCCTGCAAATTCACCTGACCCTAAGCCACAGGAATAAATAGCAGATGAATTGGACTGACATATTCATCCGCAGGCCAGTGCTCTCACTGGTTGTGAGTGCACTCGTCTTGGTGTTTGGATTGAAGGCGATTGGCTCATTGCCGGTAAATCAGTATCCACAAACGCAAAATGCGATTGTGACCATTACCACCGCTTACTATGGTGCTGATCCTGAGACGATTGCAGGCTTTATTACTCAGCCTCTCGAAGCATCGGTTGCGCAGGCGCAAGGGATTGATTACTTATCTTCAACTAGTGTGAGTGGCGTCTCTACAATTATTGCCACCCTCAAGCTGAACTATGACTCTAATGCCGCATTAACGCAGATTCAGACTCAAATTAGTGCAGTAAAAAATCAACTCCCACCCCAAGCGCAGCAGCCCGTATTAACTGTTCAAGTTGGCCAATCAACTGCGGCAATGTATATGGGCTTTTATAGCGATGACATTCCCAATAATGCGATTACTGATTATTTATTGCGTGTTGTAAAGCCAAAGTTAGACTCTGTTGAGGGTGTGCAGAACGCAGAAATTACTGGCGGCAGAAAGTTTGCGCTACGCGCCTGGTTAGATCGCGAGAAGATGGCTGGTCTCGGGATTGGTGCCGATGATGTCTATAGCGCTATGTCCGCAAATAATTACCTCTCAGCAGTCGGTAGCACCAAAGGCGATATGGTTGCTGTAGATCTGGTGGCTGGCACAGATTTGCATACCCTAGAAGAGTTCCGCAAGCTGGTTGTCAAAAAAGATGGCGTCAATATTGTTTATCTTGACCAGGTTGCTACGGTTACTTTGGGTTCTGAGGATTACAACACTAACGTAGCATTTAGCGGTAAGAAGTCGGTCTTTATTGCCATCAAGGTGGCACCTCAAGCGAACTTGCTTGATGTAGCGCAACGTGTCCGTGATGTTGTTCCAGATATTCAGAAGCAATTGCCTATCGGTATGACGGGCAAAATTGTTTATGACTCTACAGAATTTATTACCAGCTCTATTGATGAGGTTGTATCTACCTTATTAGAGGCCTTGGTGATTGTGACAATCGTGATTTATCTATTCTTGGGAAGTGTGCGCGCTGTTGCTGTCCCGGTGATTGCAATGCCACTCTCATTGATTGGCACCTTCTTCTTGATGCAGGTATTGGGTTACTCCATCAACCTGCTTACTCTGCTTGCTCTAGTGTTGGCCATTGGTTTGGTGGTGGACGACGCCATCATTGTGGTGGAAAACGTTGACCGTCATATGAAAGAGGGTAAGTCTCCGTTGGAGGCTTCTCTGATTGCCGCTAGGGAGCTGGGCGGCCCAATCTTGGCAATGACAGTTGTGTTGATTGCTGTGTACATTCCAATTGGTTTCCAGGGCGGTCTTACTGGCGCACTCTTTACTGAGTTCGCCTTCACTTTGGCAAGTGCTGTTGCCGTCTCTGGCTTGATTGCACTGACGCTTTCGCCAATGATGTGCTCCCGCATCTTTACTGAAGAGCAAGAAGCATCTTCTTTTGTGCAAAAAATTGACAAGATTTTTGACAAAGTACATCACAGCTATCAAACAACATTGCGTGACTTGTTAAGCACGTGGCAGGTGATCATTGTGATGGGCGCAATCTTGTTGGGTGGCGTAGCGTATTTGTATGCAACAGCAAGAGCAGAATTAGCACCTACTGAAGACCAGGGCATTGTGTTGATGCAGGCTTCGGGTCCGCCTAATAGCACCGTTAATCAAATGCAGACGTACGCAGATCAGATTTACCAGATCTCTAGCGCTGAACCTGAATACGAGCAAATGTTCCAAATCACCAGCCCAACTAGTAGCTTCGGTGGTGTGCTATTGAAAGATTGGAAGGAGCGTAGTCGCAACGCAACCAAGTTCCAAGAAGACATGCAGCAAAAATGGAACACGATTGCTGGCGCAAGGGTTGCAGCCTTCCAGTTCCCAGCTTTGCCAGGCGCACAAGGCTTGCCAGTGCAGGTGGTGATTAACACTACCGAGTCTTATGAGCAATTAAATGAAGTTTCCCAAGCGGTGTTGGATAAAGCACGTCGCAGCGGCAACTTCTTCTTCGTCGATTCAGATTTGAAAATTGATAAGCCACAAGATGTACTGGTGATTGATCGCGAAAAGGTTGCTGCTCTAGGAATGACTCAACAGCAAGTGGGCGCGGCCCTATCTGCAGCCTTGGGTGGCGGATACGTAAACTACTTCTCAGTTGCAGGACGCTCATATCGAGTGATTCCACAAGTAAAGCAAATAGATCGTTTAAATCCTGATCAGATTTTGGATTACTACATTCGTACTCCTAGTGGTGCAATGATTCAGGCGCGCACGATTGCTAGCATTAAACAAAAAGTAGTTCCCCAATCGATTAATCACTTTCAGCAATTAAACTCCGCAACGATTTCTGGAGTAAGTACACCGTTTATTTCGCAGGCGGATTTGTTGGAGTTCATGCGTCAAACCCTCAAAGAGGTCGCGCCTAATGGTTACAGTATGGACTACGCTGGTCCATCTAGACAGTTTATGGCTGAGTCCGGTGGATTCTTGGTAACGATGTTCTTTGCGATCTTGATCGTATTCCTCGTGTTAGCCGCTCAGTTTGAGAGCTTCCGTGATCCGATTGTGATTCTGGTTTCAGTTCCGCTGGCTTTATTTGGCGCTCTGATATTTATTAATCTGGGATTCACCACCTTAAACGTTTATACGCAGGTGGGATTGGTAACGTTAATGGGCCTCATTAGTAAGCACGGGATTTTGATCGTAGAGTTTGCTAACGAGTTGCAAGAGGCGGGTCGTAGCAAGGTCGATGCGATTGTTGAGGCTAGCAGTGTTCGTTTAAGACCAATTCTGATGACTACAGCAGCGATGGTCTTGGGTGTCTTGCCTTTGGTGATTGCCTCTGGAGCTGGCGCTGCAGGACGTCAGTCAATGGGCATCGTCATCTTTACCGGCCTATCTATTGGCACACTCTTCACGCTATTCGTTGTGCCAGCCATGTATCTATTTATTGGCGCAGATCACCACGCTAAAAAGTTCAAGCAACAATAATATTGTTGAGCCTTAAAGCTTATTTGACGATATTGAGTTCTTTATCAGCAAATTCGCTAAAACAGGTTTCAGCCCTCAGTTGCTTTAACCAGCGCGCTACATTTTTCAGTTCAGTGCGTGGACCCGTTTTTTCTGGAAAGGTATCGCTCAGCAAAACCCAGCGATGCACGCCTAGGGCCACCACAATATCGCCGATATTAAATTGATTGCCTGAGCAGTAATCTTGCGTAGCTAGGATGCTATCCAGCAAGCTGAGAGTTTGGTTAGTTGTTTGATAGCCCTTGTAGATCGCGTCGTAATCACGATCTTTTTCTGGTGTTCTGGTAAGTCCCAGAAAAGCCGTTCGCAAAGGTGGCCATAGAGTAGCCAATTGCCAGTCCATCATTTTTTCAGAGCCGTATTGAGCTGCAATGTCTTTTGGGAAGCGCCCATTTTTATCGTACTGTGAAACTAAGTAACGCAGGATAGTGTTGGACTCCCAAAGTACCATGTCGCCATCTTCGAGCGTAGGCACAAGTCCATTCGGATTCATTTTGAGAAATTCAGGCGTATTGTTTTTCCCAAAATGAAGTCCTGCATCGATGCGCTCAAAATCCTTGCCTTCTTTGAATCCTAGCTCTGCCAGGCACCACAATACTTTTTGAACATTAATGGAACTTTTGCGACCCCATAAACGCATCATGGCATTTCCTTACGAGTATTAAGCAGTTTTGGCTTCAGAAAAATCAAGGCCGACGAACTTGCTGCGAGCAAAAATCAGCGGTTCTTTTTCGGGGTGATTTTTTAAGTTGATTACTTTTGCAACAATGATGTTGTGATCGCCGCCGGTATGAACGCAAATGGTTTCGCATTCGTAATAGGCGACGCAGCCATCAATTTGGGTAAGTCCGCTTGCAGCAAGTTTGTGCGCTACCCCAGAGAATTGATCGATTTTTACGGTGGCAAAGTGCATCGCTAAATTTTCTTGGGAGCGCTCCAGCACATGAATGAGATGTTTTTTCCCAACCTCAACCCAAGGCATCAGGCGTGAGTGTTTTTTCAGGCTCCACAAAATGAGCGGTGGCTCTAAAGAAACAGTGTTGAAAGAGCTGATAGTGATGCCATGAGAATTTTTTTCTTCATCAAGGCAGGTGATCACTGTGACCCCGGTTGCAAACGATGCAAATCCTTTGCGTAATTCTTGTGAGGTAAACGGGGTCATCAATTTTTGCTTATTTAGTTGCGGCTGTTGCTTCAGCAGCAATCGTTGTGCCTGGAATTGGAATCAGAATCTCGTTTTCTTCAGCTTTTACGCATTTGAAGCGGTATTCCTTGCCGGCCTTCGATAGGAAGCTGGCGCCTTGGTAGAAGTCATCTTTACAGGTCTTGGTGGCGAAATCCATCACATCCTGGGGATTGGCGCTAGAAGAGATCAGGCGCATATTGCCCATCGACATGTTGACCTGCGTGGAATAGCACCCAGACAGCAGCGAGCCAGAAATTACGGTTAATAGTAGAATTTTTTTCATGGAAACCTCCATAATCAGCAATGCTCGTTAGGATAAACCTATTAAGCAATTGTTGCGGGGAAATCGTTCGTTCTACAAGGAAGAGATATGTTTAAGGCAATTTTGGTCAATAAAGATGAGCAAGGCTATCGTGCTGAGCTTGGGCAATCTGATGAAGCAAATCTCCCGGAAGGTGATGTCAGGGTTAAGGTGCTTTATTCAACCCTGAACTATAAAGACGGTTTAGCCATTACTGGCAAAGGACCGGTGGTGCGGAGTTTTCCGATGGTCCCTGGAATTGATTTTGCTGGCGAAGTGATTGAAAGCAGCAACTCAGACTTTAAGGCTGGGGACATGGTTCTCCTCAATGGCTGGGGTGTAGGCGAAGGCCATTGGGGTGGCTTAGCGCAACAGGCTCGCGTAAAGGGGGACTGGTTGATTCCTTTACCTAAGGGTTTTACTGCTAAGCAAGCATTAGCAATTGGAACGGCTGGGTATACAGCAATGTTGTGTGTGATGGCGTTGCAAAAGCACGGCCTTAAGCCTAGCGATGGCGAAGTTTTGGTAACTGGCGCTGCAGGCGGCGTTGGTAGTTTTGCGATCACTCTTTTGAGTAAATTAGGTTTTACTGTGGTTGCTAGTACAGGCCGTATGGCAGAAGCGGATTACCTGAAAAAATTAGGTGCTACAGAAGTGATTGATCGCGCTACTCTCTCTGCCCCAGGCAAGCCATTGGCAAAAGAGCGTTGGGCTGCAGTAGTGGATAGCGTTGGTAGTCATACCTTGGCAAATGCATGTGCTCAGACTAAGAGCGATGGCGCTGTCGCGGCATGTGGCCTTGCTCAGGGAATGGATTTCCCCTCTACTGTTGCGCCATTTATTTTGCGAGGCGTAACTTTATATGGAATCAATAGCGTAACTGTGCCACGTGCAAAACGTATTGCGGCGTATGAGCAACTCAGTAAATTAGTGGATCTAAAAACATTGGATGAAATTTCTCACGAAATTACTTTAGAGGAATCGTTAAAGTATGCGCAAGAGTTAATGGCGGGCAATGTGCGTGGTCGTTTAATTGTGGATGTGAACAAATAATCTAAGCAATGAGTGGCACCTATTCTGATGCTTGAGGTTTGCGATCTGTTAATAATGACCATACCTCAAGCTTTTCAGGATTTGAGAGCTCAGACCAATTTGCAATTTCAGTAAGCGTACGATAACAACCACGGCAATAACCATTTTCTGGGTTGATATCACACCAATTAACGCAAGGCGATGGAACGGTTGTCAAAGTAAACCTAAAACAAAATAAACATAAAAGAAAACGCTAGACCATGAGCACTCAAAATCGAGCAAAAGCAGAGGCTGATATCCATTATCCCCTAGGAGATGTACTTCCCGAAGTGGGTAGCAGTATTGAGGTGGCGCCTGGTGTTCGTTGGCTCAGAATGCGGCTGCCGTTTGCTTTGGATCACATTAATCTTTGGTTGTTGCGCGATGAGATCGATGGCATTCAGGGTTGGACAATCATCGATTGCGGCATTGCTAATGATGAGACTAGGGCCTCATGGGAGAAAATTTTTGCAACCCAGCTGGAAGGTTTGCCAGTATTACGAGTGCTTGTAACGCACATGCACCCGGATCATGTTGGCTTATCGCAATGGCTATGTGAAAAGTGGAAAGTACCTTTATGGATTTCCATGACGGATTACCTTACTGCTCAGTGGTTGAGTTGCAAAGAGGGTGGCGCAGCGATTGGTGCGCGCGCGGGCAGCGGCGGCTCAGCAGATCATTTTCAGAAACATGGATTAACGGCGCCAGAGGATTTGGAAAAAATTCGGGCGCGCTCTAATTACTACAGCAATATGGTTCCTGGAGTGCCGCGTCAATATCGCCGCATTTTAGAGGGTGAGAATATTTGGATTGGTGGCAGAAGCTGGCAAATCATTATGGGGTATGGTCATGCACCCGAGCATGCATCTTTATATTGCAAAGAGATTGGCGTACTAATTTCTGGCGACATGCTCTTACCGCGCATCTCAACGAACGTAAGTGTTTATGATGCTGATCCCGATGCTGATCCATTGGGTCTTTATTTAGACTCGATTGAAAAGTATTCAGCATTGCCAGCGGATACTTTGGTATTGCCTTCTCACGGCAAGCCTTTTCAGGGGATGCTCCCACGCATTGCACAACTGAAGGCACATCATGACGAACGTTTGGCGGATACTTTAGACGCATGTAAAAAACCGGCACATGCTCGAGAGATAGTGCCGGTTTTGTTTAAACGTGAATTAGATATTCATCAACTCACATTTGCGATGGGTGAGGCTATTGCTCATCTGAATTACCTACTTCGTCGAGGAAAGTTGGATCGCCAGCTTTGCGAGGACGGCGTGCTGCGGTTTTCCGCGGTTTAGCCTTCGTCGATTTAGTTGATGTAGTTTCAGAGGTTTCGCTAGGGCTTGTTGCTGCAGCTCCAGCAGCTGACACTGCGTCACCAAAGGATTTGAGCGCCATCATCGTGGCGTGTTGCACCTCAAGACCTTGAATGGTCGATTTCAGGATATTCAGATTCAAATTGAGCCAGTTTTCAACGCTTTTAAGGTCTTTAATGCGTTTTTCTAGCTCGTCTACATCTAAGCCAGGAAAGGCTGCCCCAAAGCCACCGCCGGCCTTAGAAGCATCAGCGGAAAAGGGAAACTGTCCGGCTTGTGCCGCTGCACCTTGACCCCACATGGTTTTAAACATATCAAGGCTTTGGTTGAATTCTGGAATGGTTCCAAACATAGGGGCTCCGGGGTAAATGAAAAGTGGCTTTTCCAATAGAATAAGGGATTCTAGAGATTATTCCCGGTTCAATAATGCAATTTAATGGTTTATCCCAGCCTTATACCCGCGGTCAGGCACTTCCTGAGCTGCTAAAGCAGCGCATCCTCATTTTGGATGGCGCTATGGGTACCATGATCCAGCAATACAAATTAACTGAAGCTGACTATCGTGGGTTGCCGGGGAATACTCGTTTTGCTGATCATCCAGGTGACATCAAAGGCAATAACGAACTTTTGGTTCTGACCCAGCCTCAAATTATTAGCAAAATTCATGAGCAGTATTTAGATGCTGGTGCAGACATTATTGAAACCAATACTTTTGGTGCAACCTCAGTTGCACAAGAGGATTACAAGATGGCCGGCTTAGCGCGTGAGATGAATGAAGTCTCTGCAAAGTTGGCGCGCGCTGCATGTGAAAAATACAGCACCCCTGAAAAGCCACGCTTTGCTGCGGGCGCGATTGGGCCTACACCAAAGACTGCCAGCATTTCTCCTGACGTAAATGATCCGGGTGCGCGCAACGTCACTTTCGATGCTCTACGTGCTTCTTATCGTGAACAGATTGAAGGTTTATTTGCGGGTGGTGTAGATTTATTTTTAGTCGAAACTATTTTTGACACACTGAATGCCAAAGCAGCATTGTTTGCGCTAGATGAATTCTTTGAAGAGACGGGTGAGCGTTTGCCAGTCATGATTTCTGGAACGGTGACTGATGCATCGGGTCGTATTTTGTCTGGACAAACTGTTGAAGCGTTTTGGAACAGTTTGCGTCACATTAAGCCGCTGACTTTTGGTCTGAACTGTGCTCTAGGTGCTGCACTAATGCGCCCCTACATCGCAGAACTGGCAAGGATTTGTGATGCCGCAGTTTCTTGCTACCCCAATGCCGGCCTGCCTAACCCAATGAGCGATACGGGCTTTGATGAAACGCCTGAAATTACTTCTAGCTTGGTAGATGGCTTTGCTAAAGATGGCTTAGTAAATTTAGTGGGCGGCTGTTGCGGCACTACTCCTGACCATATTCGCGCAATTGCAGATGCTGTTGCCAAGCGCAAACCTCGTGCGTTCTATCGTGAAAATGCAGGGGTGGCAGCATGAGCAAGCTAGAGAAAAAATCTATGCCAGCGATGAAGCTCTCCGGTCTCGAACCTTTTAACGTTACAGCTGATGTCGGCTTCGTGAATATTGGTGAGCGTACTAACGTCACAGGTTCAAAAGCGTTTGCCCGCATGATTTTGAATAATCAATTTGATGAGGCGTTAGCAGTAGCGCGTCAACAAGTTGAAAACGGCGCTCAAGTCATCGACATCAATATGGATGAGGCGATGCTTGATTCTGAAGCGGCTATGACACGCTTCTTAAATCTCATTGCGTCAGAGCCTGATATTGCTCGTGTACCCATCATGATTGACTCCTCAAAGTGGAGTGTGATCGAAGCGGGTTTGAAATGTATTCAAGGTAAGCCGATTGTTAACTCGATCTCTCTTAAAGAGGGCGAGGAGCCTTTCAGAAAGCAAGCACGTTTAATTCGTCGCTACGGTGCGGCTTCAGTAGTGATGGCTTTTGATGAGGTTGGTCAGGCTGATACATTTAAACGTAAGACAGAGATCTGTCAGCGCTGCTATGAGATCTTGGTAAACGAGATCGGTTTTCCTGCAGAAGACATTATCTTTGACCCCAATATTTTTGCCATTGCTACTGGTATTGAAGAGCACGACAACTACGCAGTTGACTTCATCAATGCTACTCGCTGGATTAAAGAAAATCTGCCTGGCGCCAAAGTAAGTGGTGGCGTTTCTAATGTGAGCTTCTCGTTCCGCGGCAATGATCGTGTTCGTGAAGCAATTCATACGGTGTTTCTGTATCACGCTATTCAAGCTGGCATGGACATGGGTATTGTGAATGCTGGTCAGTTAGGTGTATACGCCGATCTAGATCCTGATTTGCGCGAGCGCGTAGAAGATGTGGTGCTTAACCGCTTTAAAGAAAAAGATGGCAAGACCCCAACTGAGCGCTTGCTTGATATTGCAGATCAATTTAAAGGCGGCGGCGCTAAACAAGTTGAGAATTTGGTGTGGCGTGAGGCACCAGTGCGTGAACGCCTAACACACGCTCTAGTTCATGGCATTACAACTTACATTGAAGATGACACTGAAGAGTTGCGCGCAGAAATCATGGGTGCAGGCGGCCGACCAATTGAGGTGATTGAAGGCCCCCTCATGGATGGCATGAATGTCGTTGGTGATCTATTTGGTGCCGGCAAAATGTTCCTGCCTCAGGTTGTCAAGAGCGCTCGCGTGATGAAGCAAGCGGTTGCTATTTTGATTCCTTACATCGAGGAAGAAAAGCGTCAACACATTGCTGCAGGCGGAGAAGCTAAAGCCAAGGGCAAAATTGTGATGGCTACTGTTAAAGGTGACGTTCACGATATTGGAAAAAATATTGTGACTGTAGTTCTGCAGTGTAATAACTTTGAAGTCGCCAATATGGGCGTGATGGTTCCGTGTGCAGAGATTCTGAAGCGCGCCAAGGAAGAGAATGCAGACATTGTTGGCCTATCAGGCTTAATTACACCGTCTCTGGAAGAGATGACTTATGTTGCCCAAGAAATGCAACGTGACGACTGGTTCCGCGAACGTCAAATTCCATTGATGATTGGTGGTGCAACAACCTCTCGTGTTCATACTGCCGTAAAAATTGCCCCACACTACGATGGCCCGGTAGTTTATGTGCCAGATGCTTCACGTTCTGTATCGGTTGCTTCTAGCTTGCTCTCAGACGAAAGTGCTAAGAAATTTATTCAAGATTTACGCGATGACTATGTGCGTATCCGTGAGCAGCATGCCAATAAAAAAGCTGCGCCAACCATTTCATTAGAGGCTGCACGTAAGAATCGCGAGATGATTGACTGGTCATCTTATGTGCCAGAGAAACCTAAATTTATTGGACGTCGTGTATTTAAAAACTTTGCACTAAGCGATATCGCGAAGTATATCGACTGGACGCCATTCTTTCAGACTTGGGATTTGGCTGGAAAATTCCCGGCAATCCTGGATGATGAGATCGTTGGTGTCGAGGCGCGCAAGGTATTTGAAGATGCTCAGGCCTTGCTCGATAAGTTGATTAAAGGCCAATGGCTGCAGGCTGATGCAGTAGTTGCTTTTTATCCTGCCAACACAATTGGTGACGATATCGTTTTGTATAGCGATGAAGCTCGTGAGCATCCTTTGTTTGTGTGGCATAACTTGCGCCAACAATCTGAGAGACCGGTTGTAGAGGGCGTTCGCAGACCAAATCGTTGTTTGGCTGATTATGTTGCGCCAAAAGATTTAGGTGTTGCTGATTACCTCGGTTGTTTTGCTGTGACAACAGGCCATGGCGTAGAAAAGAAAGTGGCTGAGTTTCAAGCAAAGCATGATGATTACAGCGCAATTATGTTGAAGGCTTTGGCGGATCGTTTAGCTGAAGCGTTTGCTGAGTTAATGCACCATCGCGTACGCACCGATTTGTGGGGATATGCAACGGATGAGATTTTGACAAACGATCAAATGATCAATGAGGAATATCGCGGTATTCGTCCAGCGCCTGGCTATCCAGCCTGCCCTGCACATGAAGTTAAAGAAGATTTATTGCGCGTGATTGGGTCTGAGGATATCGGCATGACCTTGACAGAATCTATGGCCATGAATCCAGCCTCAAGCGTAAGCGGTTTCTATTTGGCCCATCCAGATGCCCGTTACTTTAACGTAGGCAAACTCTCGGATGATCAGGTGGAAGACTTGGCTAAGCGTCGTGGCCAATCAGTGGAAGACACTCGCCGTCAACTTGCTAGCTTATTAGATTAAACGCCCCACATTACGGGTTCGTCTTTGGACTTTGCCTGCTTCATTAATTCTAGGAATGGGTAGGCTCTTTGCCCAAGTCGGTCTGCAAGCTTGGGTTTTTCAGCGCCATCTTCGGTCTCGGACTTAGCTTTGGATCTTTCTTCTAAATCTTTCAAAATGGCCGTTTCTAAGGCAGTGATGAGATCGGGAAGTTGCTCAACCGTGAGAATTCCCCTGGGCTCTAAAGGGCGCCCCAAAATATCGAAGATTCGCTTGGTTAGATCGGCCAGCATGATGACATCTGGACCAGCTTTTGAGCGAAATTGATAGATCATTTCGATAGCTTACCACCTGATAAACTCACCTAACTATGTTGTTAACTAATAAAAATCGTTTAATTGAAATGCTGGGTAGCGCCCTTCAGGGCTTGGCTCAAGAGCGTGGCCTGGGGGATGTGCCCAGCGCTCGTTTAGAGCGCCCTAAGGCGGTAGATCATGGGGATGTTGCCTGCAATATTGCTCTCCAGCTTTCCAAGGCTTGGAAACTCAATCCAAGGGAGCTTGCGCAGGCGCTGGTAGAGCGTTTACAGCTGCAACCCGGTTTTGACCAATTAATTGCTTCTTGTGAAATCGCGGGACCTGGCTTTATCAACTTTCGCTTGAGTAACGCGGCAAAGACGGCGGTAGTTAGCGAAATACTCTCAGCCGGAACTCATTTTGGTGAGCTACCTTCCAGCAGTGCTGCAGTACCAAGCGCAATGATTGAGTTTGTTTCGGCAAATCCAACGGGCCCCTTGCATGTTGGCCATGGAAGACAAGCTGCGCTCGGTGATGCCTTGGCAAACTTATTGGCTACTCAAGGCATTAAGGTGCATCGTGAGTTTTATTACAACGATGCTGGCGTACAAATCGCAAATTTAGCTTTGTCGGTACAGGCTCGCTTAAATGGATTAAAGCCAGGCGATGCTGCTTGGCCGGAGCAGGCCTACAACGGCGAGTACATTGCTGAAATCGCTGCAGCATTTAAAGCTTCTCCAGAATTTAAAGATGACATCGAAGCAATTCGTCAGTTCGCTGTTGCTTACTTGCGCAATGAACAAGATATTGATTTAAAAACCTTTGGCGTGAAATTTGACTGCTATTACCTAGAGTCTTCTTTATACACCGATGGCAGTGTTGCCAAAATCGTTGATGAATTGCAATCCATTGGCAAAACCTATGAATCTGAAGGTGCGTTGTGGTTAAAAACGACTGATGATGGTGACGATAAAGATCGCGTTATGCGTAAGTCAGACGGTAGCTTTACCTACTTCGTTCCTGACGTCGCCTATCACACGAGCAAATGGAGCCGTGGCTTCCAGAAGGTGATTAACGTGCAAGGTAGTGATCACCATGGCACGATTGCCCGTGTGCGCTCAGGCTTGCAAGGCGTAGCTCAGAAGCGCGGTTGGGATATTCCTAAAACGTATCCAGATTATGTTTTGCATAAGATGGTGACCGTGATGCGTCATGGCGAAGAGGTCAAAATTTCTAAGCGTGCCGGTTCATATGTCACTGTGCGAGATTTGGTGGAGTGGTCTGGTGGTGTGACACCAGAGATGACTCCCGCAGAAAGAGAATTGGCTTTGCAACGTGGTCGCGATGCCGTCCGCTTTTTCTTGATCTCACGTAAAGCGGATACTGAATTTGTATTTGATATTGATTTAGCCTTGCAGCAAAACGATGAGAATCCAGTGTTTTATGTTCAATATGCTCATGCGCGGATTAATTCAATTTTGCAACAGTGGGATGGTCAAATATCTGATCTAGCCTCTGCAGATTTATCGCTCCTACAAAGTAAAGCTTCCGACCATCTGTTGCGTCGTTTGGCCGAATACCCAGAAGTGCTTACAAACGCTGCAGAAGAAATGGCTCCGCATGCACTTGCTTTCTACTTGCGTGATTTAGCTGGAGATTTCCATACTTTCTACAATGCTGACCGCGTGTTAGTAGACGATCAGAATTTAAAAATGGCGCGCTTGGCGCTACTCTTGGCAACTCGTCAGGTCTTGCAAAATGGTTTAAAAGTATTAGGGGTATCTGCACCAGCCAAGATGTAATGGCAAGATATGAAGTGAAACTGTAAGATGAGGAAATGATGAAAAAACCGAATCAACAAGCTGGCTTCATTAAGAGACCTAGCGCTGAAGTGAATCGCAAAAATGCCCAATATGGCGGCACTATCTTGGGCTTTATTTTGGGTCTTGGTGCTGGATTGGGAATTGCGTTTGTAATTGCCTTTTATCTATCCAAAAATACACCCCAAGAAAGACCTGGCGTACGGGCGCCAAGTTTGCCTTTGACGATCAAACCTTCTGGTGCTCCGGCTGAAGGTGAGGCCGCCACTCCTGTTGAGCAATTGGACTTAAATAAGCCATTGCAGGGCAAGGCGCCAGCTACTGCTGCCGCAGATCCCATCGGCGATTTAGTTAATGGTAAGAAACCTGCAGAATCAACCCCGCCACCGGCCGCTAAAAGTGACGCGATTTATTTTTTGCAAGTGGGTGCTTTTGTAAAGCGTTCTGATGCTGATGCGCAAAAAGCAAATTTAGCCATTCAAGGTTTGCAGGCTCAGCTTAGCGAGGTAACCAGCGAGGGGAATACGCTATGGCGTGTACGTGTTGGACCCTACAACAGCGTTGAGGAGAGCAATCCTGTACGCGATAAGTTGAATGGCTTAGGCATTAAACCAACCCTCATTAAATCTAGTAAATCATGATTTCATTAAGCAAACGTATTTTTACTGTATTGACCTTACTTTCTTTAAGTGGCCTTGTTAGTGCGCAGGCGCAAAAGATTGAAGAGGGTTTTGATTACCGCATATTGCCAATGGCTCAGCCAGTTGAAACAAAAGGCAAGGTCGAGGTTATTGAGTTCTTTTGGTATGGCTGCCCACACTGCTATGACTTCGAGCCAGAGCTCAGCGCGTGGATTAAGCGTCAGCCTAAAGATGTTGCATTCCGCAGGGTGCCGGTAGCATTTCGTGATGATTTCTTGCCGCATAGCCAGTTGTTTTATGCGCTTGAAGCTATGGGTAAGGGTGATGCTCTCAATGACAAAGTGATGTATGCAATGCATAAAGAGAATAAGCGCCTACTCACAGAGTCCGAGATTGCAGATTGGGTTGCCTCTCAAGGCATTGACCGCAATACCTTCTTAGCTACTTATCGCTCTTTTGCAGTGGTTTCTAAGGCGCGGGCTGCCAAGCAGCTAACAGAGGCATATCGCATTGATGGTGTTCCAACTATTGTGATGCAAGGAAAGTACGTTACTTCTCCTTCTATAGCCGGCTCTAAAGCCAAGGCAATTGCTGTGATGGATTATCTCGAAGAAAAGATTCGCAAAGATAAATACAAGTAATTCTTGCTAATCGGTACAGTGCTTTGGTGCCGATTAGATTTTGACAAAGCGCCGCACAATCCAGAAGTACAGGGGGTAAGGCAAGATTCTGAGAAATTTTAAGAATCTTGAGAACCGCTTGGGGAAGTGAATATCAAACTCCCCATTTTTTATTCCTGTCAAAATTTCAGTGGCTGCTTCTTCTGCGCTGATTAAGGCGGGCATCTCAAAATCATTTTGTGCTGTCGCTTCTGTTGCCACAAAGCCCGGGGAAATCATATGGACGCTGATTCCTGTTGGTAGCAGGTCGTAATACAGGTTCTCGCAAAAATTAATGATGGCTGCTTTGCTGGGCCCATATGCCAGAGCCTTTGGTAGTCCGCTATAACCAGCAACGCTGCCAACAATGGCGATGTGACCAGAGTGGGTTTTCAGCATCTCTGGTAACACTAGCGCTACAGCTCTCATTGGCCCGAGTAGGTTTGCGTCAATCGTTTTTTCTGCGACCTGAATATCAAAATCATCTGCTCGCAATGGGGTATAAACACCAGAAACAAAGAGCATTAAATCAATTCCACCCCAAGTATCTAATATCGTTTGATATCCATTTTGCAGTTGGGATTGATTGGTGACGTCTAGCGGAACCGTAAGGGTTTGATCTTTTGGAGAAGTTTCAGAAATTTGGTTTAAGCGCTCAACCCTGCGGCTCGATAGTGCAACTTTGGCACCTGCCGCGATGAATTCTTTTGCACAAGCTTCGCCAATTCCGCTGGAGGCGCCAATTACCCATATGCGCTTTCCTGAAAAACTTGGGATACCTTTTTGCTTCATGCGCTTAATGCATCCGAGGATGTCCTGGTGGGATTGTGACTGAGTGTGAATTGCACTACATCAATATTGCGCTCTGAAAAACCGGCCGCACAGTACATGAGGTAAAAATTCCAAAGTCGGATAAAAGCCTCGTCAAATCCAAGTTGACGAACCTCTTGTAGTTTTTGATTGAAGTTATCTCGCCACAGGCACAGTGTCTTGGCGTAATCGGAGCCAAAGGCAAATTCACCTTCGACTTTAAGGCCTGCTTTAGCTGCGCTAGCTCTGAAGCTGGTACGCGAAGGGAGCATGCCTCCCGGAAAAACATACTGTTGAATAAAGTCTGTGTTGTGACGATAGCGTTCGAACAGATCTTCTGCAATCACAATGGTTTGAATGCAGGCCTTGCCACCAGTCTTTAGGCATTTTGCAATAGCATCAAAATACTCGGGCCAATGTTTTTCACCTACGGCCTCAAACATTTCAACAGAGGCAATACCGTCAAACTTGTCTTGGCAATCTCGGTAATCTTGCAGGCGCACTTCGTAAGAATTTTTCAGGCTTGCTTCATCTCGAATGGCTTGCAGTCTATTTTCAGCAAACGCTTTTTGCTCGGTTGATAAAGTTAGACCGGTGATAGAGAGGTTATTACGAAGTGCTTGCTCCATAACCCCACCCCATCCACAGCCAATCTCTAATACATGACCGCCTGACTTCACTTCAATCGAATCTAGGATGCGTCGAATCTTGGCGTGTTGAGCAACAGCAAGAGATTGTTTATCTCCTTCAGAAAACCAAGCGCTTGAATAGCTCATAGTTGGATCCAGCCAGAGCGTATAGAAGGCATTCCCAAGGTCATAGTGGGCATGGATGTTTTTGCGGCTACCGGTTTTAGTGTTGTCCCTTAGCCAGTGTTTAAGGCGATAAAAAATCGAGCCGTACCAGCTACCGTAAATTGCCTTCTCAAGAATAGTTCTATTGCGGATGGCAAGCTCGAGAATAGCTTTTAGGTCAGGTGTATTCCATTGCCCGCGAATATAGCTTTCTGCAAAGCCAATATCACCGTGAGACATCACTTCTTTAAACACAGACCAATCTAAAACCACAATTTCAGCATGCAAGGCATCCGCACGATTACCAAACTCGCGTTGTTCTCCGTTTGGCAGGGTCATTTTCAGATAACCACTGCTTAATTGGGAGAGAAGCTGCAGCAATGCTGCCGCGCTCACTTGGTGACGATGCGAAGACGCAACTTTGTTTTGCGTGCGTGAAAAATTCAGTCTTGAAAGTAAAGATTGTCCGGGGCGATTCATCTGCTAATTTCGAGTTCTGGTGGCTTAGGCTTCGAATGAAAGGGTACACCTTTTATCCATAATTTCAATGCCTGCCAGTGGATTCTGAAAATGACCCCAAGACTCATTAGGGGGTAACGTAAAAAGGCCAAATAAAGGGCTGAGCGACTTAGCTCACGACTTGTACCGCTGATACTCGTCGTGATGAGAGGTTGTCCATCTTCATGTAATTCAATGCGACATACTGAGTTCTTGCCTGTAATGCTGTCTTGTGGAAATAAGAAACGAAAATGGTATTCGCCGCGCACTTCACAAAATGGCGATACATGAAAGACTTTTTTGCTCGTGAGCGTTTCTCCGGAGAGCAGTTCTTCGCCAGAGTCCTTGTATAGCAAATAGCAATGACGCTCGCCAAAGGTGTTATTGACCTCCGCCAATACCGCTTGAACTTTTCCGGTCGATCGAGTGCAGATCCAAAAGCTAACTGGATTAAAGACGTAACCTAAGACTCTTGGAAAAGTTTGCAACCAAATTTCTCCATCGACATTGGGAATGTGGTTCTCTTCCAAAATCTTCTCAATCCAAGCCAGGCTATCTTGTTGGCCTGCGCCGTGATCTTTATCAAGGAAGGAAAAGAGTCCAAGGCGGTTATCTCTTAAGCCTCTCGTATGCAGAATTTCTGGGTCTGCCTTCCTGGCGCGCATCGGAATAGAGATGGTAAAGACGCCATAGCCAAATACATTCTTCGCGGGTCTTAGGCGCCGATGCTTCACTACTCCAAAGTTAATCTTTGGCTGATTCATTTATTGCGCATCTTGTATGGGCTGGGATTTCAGTGGGGAGCGAATGCTTTCGATTAGGGCTTCTGCTACCAATTCGCCTGAGCGCAAGCCATCCTCATGAAAGCCAAACCCAGTCCAAGCGCCGCAATACCAGATTGAGGAAGAGCCCTGAATTAATGGCAATTCTTTTTGGGCCTGAATGGCGCCCATGTCAAATACTGGATGTGAATAGTGAATTTCTTGATGCACAAGTTTAGGATCAGGCTCAGTCGACGGATTGAGGCTCACAATAATTTGAGTGTTCTGTAATTTTTCTGGCAATGGTTGTAAGCGATTAATCAAATAGTTCACGCTGACATGTTGCTTGGATGATGGCTTTGCACCAGATTTGGCAGTGTAATTCCAAGCGGCCCAACAACGTTTTTCTTCTGGCAAAAAATGCGTGTCCGTATGCAAAATGGCGCGATTCTTTTGATAGGGAATGGCTGCCAAAATATCTCTGGCTTGCTGATTGATACCATGAACTAGATCTAGTGTTTGGTCGCTATGACAGGCCATTACTACTTCATCGAACATGGATGCGCCGGATGGCGTGATAACTTCCACTTGATTTGAGTCGTTTCGGTTTGTATTTACGCGAACGGCAGCCTCGCGCTCAATGCTGATACCGGATTGCTCAAGGGCGCTCACTATGCGTTTGACATATTCTCTTGAGCCACCTTTGATGGTCAGCCACTGAGGACGATTCTGGATTTGTAGGAGCCCGTGGTTATGGCAGAAGCGAACCATTGTTTGAATCGGGAACTCCAGCATTTGCTCAACAGAGCAAGACCAAATTGCGCCAATCATCGGGAGAAAGTAATTCTCTCTAAAGCTTTGACTTAAGCGATTGCGATCTAAGAAATTGGCAATAGTTTCATCAGGCTCTTTGTATTGATGGCCGCCCTCAATCTGCGCAAGCGCTAAGTTGGTTGCCATGCGGTTAAAGCGCAGTATGTCGTAGGCCATGCGCCAAAACGATGGAGATAGAAGGTTGGTGCGTTGACCAAAAAATGAATTGATGTCGTTGCCAGCCCACTCAATTTTTCTCGGAGAGCTTGATCTTTCGGATGAATCAATTGACACAGAGAAAGACATTTCAGAAGGCGATACGGGCGCTTGAATTTCTTCAAACAGACGAACTAAGCGTGGATATGTTTTGCGATTAAATACTAAGAATCCAGTATCAACACCGTGCGTGATAGATTCGCCACCCACTTCACAAGTAAAGTTCACAGTATTGCTGTGACCGCCAATGTGGTCTCCAGACTCATATAGAGTAATGTCAAATTCAGGGTGCTGTCTTAGGGCATAAGCACATCCTAAGCCGGAGATGCCTGCTCCGATGATGGCAATACGTTTCTTGCTCACTGCGCTTTTTCTCCTAAGAGCTTTTCAATTTCAGCAGTAATGCTACTGCTTGTAGGTTTTGTAACACTTCCAAACGAATCGACAACATTACCATTGCGATCAATTAGATATTTATAAAAATTCCACTTCGGTGTTGTACCTGTTTTAGCGATCAACATTTTGAAGAGTGGGTTAGGGCTGCTTCCAGAAACTTGGCTTTTAGAAAACATTGGAAATTTCACGTCATAGGTATTCTTGCAAAAATCGGCAATCTCTTTATTACTACCCGGCTCTTGTTGGCCAAAGTCGTTTGATGGGAAGCCCAGAACAACAAAACCCTGATCTTTGTATTTGACGTAAATTTTCTCTAGACCTTCATATTGACTCGTAAAGCCACAAAAGCTGGCGGTATTCACCACCATAATTACTTTTCCTTGGTACTGGCAAAGGTTCTGCGGCGCCTCATCTTGTAGGCGAGCAAAGGTGTGTGACAAAAGCGGGCTGCAACTAGGAGCAGCATGGGCGCTAGGAGCTATAAATAAAACGGTGGCAACGGTCAGGAGCCAGGAGGTCACAAAGCGGTGCATGGAGCGCCTTCTTTATTGGGTTTGGAGTGCTCAAGTCTAAGACATTCTGGCTAATATCGCAGGGTGGTGTGCATTACCTTTAATATTGAGTCATGAGCTCTTTGCCACCACCTTCTTTTGAATCTAAGGTTTGCCCTTTAGATCAGCTTGCTAGCCGTATAGCTAAGCTTCCTAGGCCATTGGTATTTACTAATGGGGTGTTTGACATTCTTCATCGTGGCCATGCAAGTTATTTGGCCCAAGCTAGAGCCCTAGGCGCGAGTCTGGTAGTTGGGGTGAATTCAGATGCCTCAGTCAAAATGCTTGGCAAAGGTGATGATCGACCAATCAACACGGAGTCTGATCGTCAGGCCTTATTGGCTGCGCTTGAAAGCGTCGACATGGCTGTCTTATTTGTTGAGCAAACGCCCGTAGAGTTGATTGAGAAGATTCGTCCGGATATTTACGTTAAGGGCGGCGACTATGAAATCGATACCTTGGCTGAAACTCACTTAGTAAAAAGCTGGGGTGGCAAGGCTGTCGCCATCCCATTTCTTTATGAGCGCTCTACTACAAGCTTGTTAGGAAAAATTCGTTCTTAAACGTTTTGTAGTAACCAAGACCAAGCACCACGTAATACGAGCCCGTCAATGGGCTCTATTGCTATTGAGGTCGGTAGTTTTAATTTAGCAATTTCATTGGCTAAAATTTTTGCATTGCCGCCATCAATCCAAACTCTCTCAACGGGGCAATTGATTTCTTTTGCCTGTTGCATTGCGTATTGAATTGCGCCAATTTGCGCAGCATCACATCCGCCGATAATTGCATTATTTGTATTGGTAGCAAATCCATGATGTTCTACACGGGTAGCTAGCGGTAATTGTGCGGTATTGCTCTGAAGACTTGCTTGCATCATCTCTAAGCCAGGCAAAATCCAGCCTCCGTAATGCACGCCGTTTGAACCAAGCAGATCAATGGTGGTGGCAGTACCAGCGTTCACAATCAAAGTGTTATTGCTTGATAAGGCGCGCGCACCAATAGCCGCCGCCCAGCGATCAGCGCCAAGCTGGCTCGGGGTTTGGTACAAGGTGCGCATCCCCGTGAAGGGGGTGTCACCCTTTAGTTGCTTCCAAGCAATATCGCCCCATTGCGGAAATAAGGATTGAAGATTTTCTATTGCCTCTTGACCTGCGACACAGCAAAAAGCAATGGCATCAGGCTTGGGTAATGTTTTCGAAATATAGTCAGCTAACTCAGCTTTATGTTCTTTGGAGCTGAGAGATTTACTGCTGATTGAGCCTGAATAAGCCCATAATTTTTTTTGACGATCCGATGGTTGTTTCGTTGATTCAACGGCCGCCCATTTCAGGCGCGTATTACCAACATCAAATAATAAATACAGACTCATGATTGAACTCGTAATGAAACATCGCCTGCATGTATGGCAACGGTTTTATTTTCTTGTTGCAAGAGAAGTGCGCCAGTTTGATCTACGCCCTTAGCGGTTCCGTAAATAGACTCTTTGCCTGCGCCGGAAATACATACCGCTTGATCTTGATAAGCGTCCCACGTTCCCCATTGCTCTCTATAAAACTCAAATCCATGTTGATCAAAGTTTTTAAAATGATCCCCAAAAGAGGTAATCAGTTTTAACCATAAATATTCAGTGTCGGGGAGTTTTGTCGATGCTCCCAAAATTTGATCAAGAGCCCCAACCTTTTGTCCGCCCCCTAGGCTAGATTCAATGAATGCAGCATTTCGTATGTTCAGGCCAACACCAACAATCATCCATGTTGGCTCCTGGGGTTTGGATTGGCCTCCTTCGATGAGGATGCCCCCCAGTTTGGCGTTATTGAGCAATAGATCGTTTGGCCACTTGAGTCGAAGACCGGCATGATGAAGCGCTTGTTCATTCAACCCGGAAGCCTGAGCTATACCAGCAACTACCGCCAGGCCGACTACAAGGCTTAGCCCGGTAAGCTGTGCAGGGCTTCTTTTGAAAGGGAAGGCCAAGGAGAAGCAAATAGAGTCTTCTGGGTTGGCAAGCCATGCGCGACCCACTCTGCCTTTACCGGCAGTCTGTTTGTGGGCAATGCGGGCTACTGGGTCGATTAATTGACCGGCGCGCCAGCGCTCTAACAGATCATCGTTGGTGGATCTTGTTTCGTTTACGCGTTCAAGGATGCAATTAGCAGTCATTTCGCCATTGTAGAAAGGTCTGACCTAGAATTGTGGAATGCATCAAAAAGACCAGCGCCCCCGTAAATTTGTATGGCCACTTCAGGCCATGCCTTTGGCTAGGTTCATGAGTGTGAGTTATGCGTTATTGATTGTTTATGTGAGTCTAAATCCATTTGATTTTGATTTTCAGAATGGCATTACGGCTTGGGCTTGGATAGACGCCCCTTTACCTCGTTTCATCACTTTATTTGATGTTTCCGTCAACATTCTTGCCTATATCCCATTTGGATTTTTACTGGTTTTTGCTGCATATCCACGTTGGCGTAATTTTGTTGCTCTGGGTTTGGCTTTAAGTCTGAGCGCGCTATTGGCATTGACTGTCGAATCCTTGCAATCCTGGCTGCCAACCAGAATACCAAGTCAAATGGACTGGTGGGCCAATGTGCTTGGCGGCCTCTTGGGCGGCCTGTTAGCAATTCCTTTGGGCCCTCAATGGCTGTCTGGTAGCGCTATCCGCCGTCGCTTTGATCAGTGGTTTGGGCTCAATTGGGGTGCATGCGCTCTCTTCTTATTATTTCCCTGGTCACAAATTTATCCTCAAAGCTCATGGCTCGGGACAGGAGTTTGGGGTCATGCGATCTTTGGTTCAATTGACTGGGGAACAACAGTTGTTAACCACGTAGCGCAAGAAACGCTTATTACTGCGCTATGTTGGTTAGGGGTCGCCTTATTGCTTTCATTAGGTCTCAGACCAAAGGCGCCACAGTGGCGCATTTTGAACGGCTTACTTTTCTTCACTGTGGCAATTAAAACCTTATTCACGGCACTTCAATTTGGCGGAGAATTTGGTTTGATATGGTTTACAGATGGCGCATTATGGGGAATGGCTTTAGCGATGGTCTTATTGAGACTGGCGTTAAAGCTAAGTCAAGCAGCAAAATTTTGGCTGGCGTTGTTTTGTCTTGTTAGCGCCACCATTGCCATCAACATATTGCCGGATAATCCTTATTTCATATTGACCTTACGACACTGGCATCAAGGGCGTTTATTACACTTTAATGATCTGATGCAGTGGGTTTCGGTGGTATGGTTACCAATCGCCTTAATTTGGATGATTCGTAACGTTACTGAATTTAAATCGCAGCATTGATGAATATAATTTTTCTATGAGTTTTTCTAAGCACCTATTTTTTTGTTTGAACCAACGCAGTAATGGCGATGATTGCTGTGATCGTCACAATGCATTTGCTTTGTTTGAGTACGCAAAAAATAGGGTGAAAGAACTTGGGCTATCAGGCCCAGGAAAGATCCGCGTGAACAA
Source organism: Polynucleobacter sp. AP-Kolm-20A-A1 (assembly GCF_018688315.1). Taxonomy (NCBI): domain Bacteria; kingdom Pseudomonadati; phylum Pseudomonadota; class Betaproteobacteria; order Burkholderiales; family Burkholderiaceae; genus Polynucleobacter; species Polynucleobacter sp. AP-Kolm-20A-A1. The sequence continues at coordinate 1,820,225 of NZ_CP061315.1, read as the reverse complement.
AGCGGGATGCTTGGACCGCTGCGCTGATGGCCCTGTGATGGTCGTCTATCCGGAGGGTGTCTGGTACACCATGATCGATATACAGGACGTAGAAGAAATTATTCAGTCACATTTGATTTCGGGGCGCCCTGTAGAGCGCCTTCAGTTAGCTTAGTAGTTCGTTTCAGTCATTCGTTTTTGTTGAAAGTTTTCCCATGAATAGCCGTACCAAAGTAATTCATATTGAAGGCATTGTTGGTTTGATGGAAATGTCTATTGACCTGCCGGATGAATTAAAAAATGATCCCTCGTTTGCTGTGCGTGGTCTAGCTTTAGTTGCGCACCCACACCCGTTAATGGGTGGGACAATGGATAACAAGGTTGCCCAAACAATGGCCAGAGCTTTTAATCAGCTTGGTTACATCAGCGTACGGCCTAACTTTCGCGGTGTAGGTGGTACTGCTGGTGTACATGATGATGGAGTTGGCGAGCTAGACGATTTGCTGCATGTAACAGATTGGATGCGCACGCCATCTAGTTGGGATCAATTTGAAGCGACTGCAAATCAATCATGGGTATCCGGCGCCAATACATTGCCTTTGGTTGTTTCTGGATTTTCGTTTGGCAGCTTTGTTGGTAGCCACCTAGTCGAGAAGTTGGCAGAGCTGGGTCGTCCCGCTGAGCGTTTGGTGATGGTTGGCAGTGCCGCTGGTAAATGGACGCTTGCTAATGTGCCCACCGATACGGTGGTGATACATGGTGAGGTTGATGAAACTATTCCATTGGCTGATGTATTGGATTGGGCACGCCCCCAAGAGTTAACTGTTCAAGTGGTGCCAGGAGCAGACCACTTTTTTCATCGCAGATTGCATTGCATTCGCAACATCATTACGGGCGCGTGGTTGGGTATGCCCGATCATCGAAAATAATAAAAGGATTGAAGCAATGTCAGAAGAAAAATCATTAATCGAGTATCCATCGCTCTTTCCAATTAAGGTGATGGGCAAAGCAAACCCGGAGTATTTGCCTGCAATTATTCATATTGCCAAGCAATTTGATCCAACATTTGACGAGAGCAAGGTTGAGCAGCGCCCATCAAAGGATGGAAATTATTTGGGTATTACCTTGCCAATTACAGCCACTAGCCGCGAGCAGTTAGACGAGCTGTACAGAACTTTATCTACACACCCATTAGTTAGCATCGTTCTCTAATTTATTCTTGATGCCATTTTTAGTAAAACAACTTGGAACGGTAGAGTACCTCTCGACTTATGAGGCGATGCAAGTATTTACTAAGGAGCGCAATAGCCAAACTCCAGATGAGATTTGGGTTTTAGAGCATCCCCCTGTATTTACGTTGGGGCTAGCAGGGGACGCTGGCAATTTGCATTCCCCAAGCAATCAAATTCCATTGGTGCAAGTGGATCGAGGTGGTGAGATTACTTATCACGGCCCCGGTCAGATCGTGGTTTATCTTCTGCTGGATCTCAAGCGCTTAGGAATTTTCGTAAAAGAATTGGTTTCACGCATAGAGCAAGCTTTGATTGATGCCTTGGCAGATTTTGGGATTGCGGCTGAAAGACACGCGGGTGCACCCGGGATATATGTCTCTGAGCAGCCTGGAGTGCCCCCAGAGTGGTTTGGCGCTAAGGTTGCTGCCTTGGGCTTAAAAGTATCCAAAAGCTGCTCCTATCATGGCTTAGCCTTGAATGTAGCCACTGATTTAGAGGCTTTTAAGCGCATCCACCCCTGTGGCTATGAGGGCTTAAGAACAGTCGATATGCAAACCCTTGGGATCAAGGACAATATAGACACTATTAGCCAAAGGCTTTTGCAGCACTTACAAAAGCAACTGATGCCACATGACAACAAATAATCCTGATACCAAGACATCTATAGAAGGTCGCCAAGATCTGAATTACGACGCATCGCGTAAACAAAAGTCGAGCGAAAAAACTGCGCGTATTCCGATCAAAATTGTTCCGCTTGAAGAGGTGCTCAAGAAGCCGGATTGGATTCGCGTAAAAGCGGCATCAGGTAACTCACGCTTTGCTGAAATCAAAAAGATTTTGCGTGAGAATGAGTTAGTTACTGTTTGCGAAGAAGCAAGCTGCCCAAATATTGGTGAGTGCTTTGGCAAAGGGACTGCCACTTTCATGATCATGGGTGACAAGTGCACGCGTCGCTGCCCATTTTGTGATGTAGGTCATGGCAGGCCAGATCCTTTGGATACAAAAGAGCCAGCTAACTTAGCTCGCACGATTGCTGCTCTCAAGCTCAACTATGTCGTGATTACTAGCGTCGACCGTGATGACCTGCGTGATGGTGGCGCTATGCATTATGTAGATTGCATTTCTCAATCACGCGCATCATCCCCAAATACCCGAATTGAGGTATTGGTTCCTGATTTCCGTGGTCGCTTAGATAAAGCGCTTGATATTTTTTCTGAGCATGCGCCAAATGGTTTGCCTGATGTGATGAACCATAATTTAGAAACAGTGCCGCGTTTGTATAAGCAAGCTAGGCCTGGTGCCGACTATGACCATTCTTTGAAGTTGTTAAAAGAATTTAAAGAGCGCTTTCCGCATGTACCCACTAAGAGTGGTTTGATGGTTGGCCTTGGTGAAACTGACGAAGAGATTTTGGAAGTCATGCGAGATATGCGTGAGCACAATATTGATATGTTGACGATTGGCCAATACCTAGCGCCATCCGGCCATCATCTTCCAGTGCAGCGCTATGTGCACCCTGATGTATTTAAGATGTTTGAAGAGAAGGCTTATGCCATGGGCTTCTCCCATGCCGCAGTGGGTGCGATGGTGCGCTCGAGTTATCACGCAGATCAACAGGCCCATGGAGCCGGGGTTGTCTAGAGTAGTTTTAAAAGTTGCCGCTCTATTGGCGGCATCCCTTGTCTTACTGGCGTGTAGCCCCAAGTTAGATTGGCGCACTGTTCAATCTCCTCAAGAGAGGTATAGCGCTTTATTTCCAGGCAAGCCCGATAAGTTAGAGCGCCAGATACCCTATCAAGGGCAGGAGTTTTTACAGACTCTTGAGGCTGTAAAAATTGACGATGATATTTACTCTATTGGCAGCATTAAATTGCTAGCCAATCAGACGGCACTTTTGCCAAATTTGATTAATCAGTTACAAAGTAATTTATTGGACAGGGCCAAGGCTTCTGGTGGTGACGTCGAAATATTAGATACCACTTATCAGCTGAGTAGCCGTCAGAAGTTGCCAAGTAAAGATTATTTTCTTGTTTTGAAATCAAGCGCAAAAACATCGCAATCGATGCGAGTGCGCTGGATTACTCGTGCAGCGCTGAATGGCGAGATGTGGATCTATCAGATATCTGTGTTGCATCCAAATGGAAGCGCGAATGACGCTAAAACTTCTTTATCTAAAGAAGAGTATGAAAACTTTTTTAGTGGATTTTCTCCAGAATAGAGATCAAAGAGTTACTGGGTTTTCTCAAGCGCAGCAACTTTAGCTTCAAGCGCCTCTAATTTCTCTCTCGTTTTTGCCAACACTTTGCTCTGAAGATCAAATTCTTCGCGTGTCACCAAATCCATCTTCTGAAAACCTTGATTCATCATGGCGCGCACATTCTTTTCAATCTCCTGTGCTGGCGAATTGCGTATGGCATCACCCACCTTGTTCTGCATATCACTTGCGATACGTTGAATTTGCTCGAGGATTTCACCGGGTTTTTGCATGATGGTATTTCGCAGTTCTATAAAAAGTTGCATAAAAGATACACATCGCTATTTTAAGTTGGGCGGCTAAAAAGGGGCAAAACATCGAAAACCCCTCAAAAAGCTTCATTTTCACCCCTATGGTGCATTATCTAGCACCAATTAGGTGCATTGGCATTAATAAGGGGAATGCTGGGGAATCCCAAATAGGGGCGCGCTTCATGATCACTCCATGCATTAAGCATTCAACCCTTTTTTATTACAAACAGTAAGGAGTAACACATGAAAACAATTCAAAAGACAGCTATTGCTCTAGCAGCCTCTGGCCTATTTGCAACTTCTGCATTTGCGCAGTCCGCTCCAGCAGCAGCTCCTGAAGCTCCTGAAGCCAGCCCAATTACAGCAAACGTTACTGTAGTAAATGACTACCGTTACCGTGGTATCAGCCAGTCAAACTTTAAGCCAGCAATTCAAGGTGGCTTTGACTACGCTCATGAGAGCGGCCTCTATGTTGGTAACTGGAACAGCTCAATCAGTTGGATCGGTGATATGTATGCAAACGGTGGTGGCTTTGTAGGCAAAGGCAATACTGGCGCAAGCGTTTCCGCACCGATCGAAATGGACTTCTATGCTGGTATCAAGAAAGAATTGATTGGCGAAGGTTTTGCAAGTGACTTCGGTGTTTTGCAGTACTACTACCCAACTTCAGGCATTCCTAACACCAATGGTTTAACAGCTAATCCAAACTCAACAGAACTGTATCTCGCACAAAACTTTACCTTTGGGCCAGTAACCGGTTTCGCTAAGTTTTCTTATGCGGTTTCAACTTTGTTCGGAGCTGTTAACTCAACTGGTTCTTACTATCCAGATTTAACAATGAACTATGACACTGGCGTTTGGGGCTTGGCTTTGAATGGTCACGTGGGTTACCAATACTATGCGGGAAATCAGCCTAATGGCGCTACTGTATGGAATGGCGCTTCAGTAAGCAACGTTAGCAATAACAAGCTATTTGGCTACACAGACTGGAAATTGGGCGTAACTAAAGACTTTGGAGCTGGCTTATCAGCATCTTTGGCTTACGTTGGCACCAATGCAGCTACTAACCAAGGTGCTTATACCTATTCAAGCCCATCAGGCAAGAATTTAGGCAAATCCACTGGCTTGCTTTCTTTAACAAAGACTTTCTAATTTCCAACTCTGAACGGAGAAACATATGAAATTAATTACCGCAATCATCAAGCCCTTCAAGCTTGACGAAGTGCGCGAAGCTCTCTCAGAAGTGGGAGTTTCGGGTATTACCGTCACTGAAGTTAAAGGCTTTGGTCGTCAAAAGGGTCACACTGAGTTGTATCGCGGTGCTGAGTATGTTGTCGATTTTTTACCTAAAGTAAAAATTGAAGCTGCTGTTGAAGATGGCATCTTGGAGCGTGCGATTGAAGCAATTGAAAAATCTGCACGTACAGGCAAGATTGGTGATGGCAAGATTTTTGTCTCACCAGTTGAGCACGTCATTCGTATTCGTACCGGTGAAACCGGCGCGTCAGCACTTTAAAGAGAGGTTCAAAATGTTAACTTGGATGAAACGACTCGTTGCTGGTGGTGCTATGGCCTTGGCTATTGGCGCAACCGGTGTAATGGTTACTTCGCCAGCGCATGCTGATGAAGTCAAGAAGCCGGCTGTAACAGCTCCTGCGGCAACCCCTGCTGCGGCTGAGCCTGCTCCAGTTCTTTGCTCTGAAAAATGTAATAAAGCAGATATCGCTTGGATGATGGTTTGTACAGCATTAGTGCTGTTGATGACTCTTCCTGGCTTGGCATTGTTCTACGGCGGCTTAACCCGCAGCAAGAACATTTTGTCTATCTGTATGCAATGTTTCATGGTCTTCTCATTGATTACAGTGCTATGGGCTATTTATGGCTATAGCTTTGCTTTCACGGAAGGCGGAGCATTCATTGGTGGATTAGATCGTCTGTTCTTGGGTGGTATCAATCCAGACTCAGTAGCAGCAACCTTTAGTAAGGGTGTTGTGATTCCTGAGTATGTATTTATGGCTTTCCAAGCAGTGTTCGCAACTATCACTTGCTGCTTGATCATTGGCTCTTTTGCTGAGCGCGCTAAGTTCTCTGCAATCTTGGTATTCATGGTGATTTGGTTCACTTTGAGCTATCTGCCAATCGCTCACATGGTTTGGTTCTGGCCTGGTCCAGATGACATCAAAGATGCTGCATCACTTGAGGCAATTACTGCTCGTGCTGGTTGGTTGTGGCAAAAAGGTGTTCTCGACTTTGCTGGCGGTACTGTTGTGCATATCAATGCGGCGATCGCTGGTTTGGTTGGATCCTTTGTTATTGGCAAACGTTTGGGCTACGGCAAAGAAGCAATGAAGCCACATAACTTAGTTTATGTAATGACTGGTGCTGCTCTCTTGTGGTTCGGTTGGTTTGGTTTCAATGCTGGTTCAGCGCTTGAAGCAAACGGCACTGCTGGCTTGGCATTCGTGAATACTTATTTAGCAACCGCTGCTGCTGTATTGGGCTGGTCAGTTGCAGAGTGGGTTCTTAAAGGTAAGCCATCTATGTTGGGCGCTGCGTCTGGTTGCGTAGCTGGTTTAGTTGCTATTACTCCTGCTGCTGGTTTTGCTGGCCCAATGGGTGCAATCATTATTGGCTTAATTGCGGGTGTAGTTTGCCTCTGGGGTGTTACTGGTCTCAAGAAGATTTTGGGTTCAGACGACAGCTTGGACGTATTTGGTGTTCACGGCGTAGGCGGTATTACTGGTGCATTGTTGACCGGTGTATTTGCTGATCCAGCATTGGGCGGCTCTGGTATTTGGGATTATGTAGCTAATGCAGTTGCTCCTGATTACTCTATTGCTAGCCAATTGTGGATCCAGGCTCAAGGCGTGATTACTACTGTAATTTGGTCTGGCGTAGTTTCTTTCGTAGCCTTCAAATTGATCGATATCGTGATTGGTTTGCGCGTCAAGGAAGAAGAAGAGCGCGAAGGCTTAGATATCAGCTCACACGGTGAGACTGCTTACGAGTCTTAATCAGTAGATTTACCCCTCACTGGGCGGCTCTGGTTGGCTGCCTAGTTTTAAGCGCGGGATCCTCGGATCCCGCGTCTTTCTTTTAATAATCTTACAATGGTGGAATGGTTCCACATCTCATTACAGCCCTAAGCGGTCCTTTGCTCGAATTAGAGTCTAAGGTTCTAGAAGCGACCCCAACCATTGAGCGTTGGTTTAGGTTGGAGTGGCAAGAGCACACCCCGCCTTTTTACTGTTCGGTAGATTTACGTAATTCTGGCTTTAAGTTGGCCCCGGTTGATACCAACCTATTTCCCGGTGGATTTAATAACCTTTCACCTCAGATGTTGCCGCTTGCCGTACAGGCTGCTATGGCGGCAATTGAGAAAATTTGCCCGGAAGCAAAAAATTTATTACTCATTCCTGAGAAACATACCCGCAATACTTTTTATTTGCAGAACATCGCGCGCTTGTCTTCCATTTTGCGTCAAGCAGGTTTGAATGTTCGACTAGGTACATTCTCCGAAGAAATTAAGAAGCCAACCTGGATTGAGCTGCCAGATGGCAATCGACTCCTGATGGAGCCCTTATCTCGTCTTGGCTTGAAGAAGCAGCGCTTAGGTCTTAAGGATTTTGATCCCTGCTCCATCTTGCTTAACAACGATCTATCAGCTGGTATTCCTCCTATTCTGGAAAATATTTACGAGCAATATTTGTTGCCTGGCCTGCATGCAGGTTGGCATGTGCGTCGTAAATCAAATCACTTTGCTGCCTATGAAGAGGTTGCAAAGAAATTTGCCAAAGTAGTCGACATTGATCCATGGATGATTAATCCATATTTTGCGAGTTGCTCAAATATTAATTTTCATGAGCGCAAAGGTGAGGATGAGCTGCAAACAGCAGTAGAGCAAGTTCTGAAAAAGACTGCCAAAAAATATCGTGAATACGGTATTAAAGACAAACCATATGTTGTTGTGAAAGCAGATGCTGGCACTTATGGCATGGGCGTAATGGTTGTGCACGACCCAGCTCAGCTCAAGGGCCTGAACCGCAAAGACCGCAATAAGATGAGTGTGGTTAAAGAGGGTCTAGAGGTCAGCGACGTCTTGATTCAAGAGGGTGTGTATACCTTTGAAAAGGTCAATGAAGCGGTTGCAGAGCCTGTGGTGTACATGATTGATCGCTATGTCATTGGCGGCTTCTATCGCGTTCATACTGATCGTGGCCCAGATGAAAATCTCAATGCTCCGGGCATGCATTTTGTACCGCTCGCTTTTGAGCAAAACTCCATGCCTGATCTTGGCGCTAAACCCGGTAGTGCAGCTCCAAATCGTTTCTACTTGTATGGCGTGGTTGCCCGCTTGGCGCTTCTCGCTGCTTCATTAGAGCTAGAGCGTACCGACCCAAATGCTGAAGTTGCGTAAAGACTATGAATTTTTTATTCATTGCTGATCCGCTTGAGTCTTTCAAGGTTAAAAAAGATTCCACACTAGCAATGATGCGCGTAGCGCAAGAGGCTGGCCATCAACTTTGGTTTTGCCAGAGTCGCAATGTATTGTGGAAAGAAAATGTTGTCCACGCAGATTGTCAGTCTCTGACAATTAAACCAAGCTCTACGTCTTGGTTTGAGTTGGGTCAAGTTGAGTCTCGAGCGCTAAATTCTTTTTCAGCAGTATTGATGCGCACTGATCCACCATTTGATATTGAATACCTCAATACCACTTGGCTGCTTTCTGCTGCCGTTCGTCAGGGGGCTAAAGTATTTAATGAGCCGTCAGCCGTACGTGACCACTCAGAAAAACTGTCGATTACGGAGTTTCCTGAATTAATTCCCCCAACTTTGGTTACGCGCGAACTCAACGCAGTTGAAGACTTTCACCGCACTCACCAAGATATTGTGATTAAGCCATTAGATGGTATGGGTGGCATGGGCGTATTTCGTGTGGGGCCTGATGGCTTAAATCTCGCAAGTATTGTTGAGACCTTGGGTGAAAACGGCGCCCGAACTTTAATGATTCAGCGCTTCTTGCCTGAAATTGCGCAAGGCGACAAGCGGGTTCTCTTGATAGGCGGGGAGGTAGTGCCTTTTGCTTTGGCACGTATTCCTCAGGGTAGTGAAATTCGTGGCAATTTAGCGGCTGGAGGCAAAGGCGTTGCCATGCCTTTGAGTGAAGCCGAAATGAAGATTGCCCAAATGCTTGCCCCTAAATTAAATCAACGCGGTTTATTCTTGGTTGGGCTAGACTTAATCGGTGGCTACCTAACTGAAATTAACGTTACTAGCCCTACCTGTTTTGTAGAGATAACAGATCAAAGTGGTTTTGATGTTCCTCAATTTTGGTTAAAAGCGCTCGAGAAGGCATTGTCATAATATGGCTGGAATCGTAATCGTTGCACATACACCTGTTGCAAGTGCAATGCTCAGTTTTGCCGAGCACACTTTTGGAGTTGTGCCAGAACGTGTCAGAGCAGTTGATATTCCTCCGTATGAAGATACCAAAGCGAGTTTTGACCGCGTATTGAAAGCTGCTTACGGAGTTAACACTGGCAACGGCGTTTTAATTTTGACTGACGTCATGGGCGCAACCCCAGCAAATGTGGCCTCCAAGTTAGAAAGCTTGGGCCCACTATCTGGATTAAATGCTCCAGTGATTGTTCTTGCTGGATTAAATCTGCCTATGCTCATGCGTTGCATTTCTCATCGGGGGGAAGGCCTCGAGGAGTTGGCTAAAAAAGCGCTAGCAGGTGGTCAAAATGGAATTTTGCGTCTTGGCGCAAAAGTGAATCAAGAATAAGAGGAGCCAGTCGCTCAATGCCAGTCGCTGAAATCGAGATCATCAACAAATTAGGTTTGCATGCTCGTGCATCCGCCAAATTATCCCAGTTGGCTGCACAGTTTCCCTGTGAAATATTTCTGTCACGCAATGGTCGTCAAATTAATGCTAAGAGCATTATGGGCGTCATGATGTTGGCTGCAGGTATTGGCAGCACTGTGACCTTAGAGACTGTGGGTGATCAAGCCGATGAAGCAATGGCAGCACTTACTGCATTAATTAACGATCGCTTTGGCGAGGGCGAATAAGTATGACATTTGCGTTGCACGGAATTCCAGTATCAAAAGGCATTGCCATTGGCAAGGCGGTACTGATTTCGCGTGCAGCCCTAGAGGTAAGTCATTATTTGGTTGAGGCCGGCAAAGAAGAGGCTGAGGCTCAAAAACTTTTAAATGCATTTGATCAGGTGCGCCTTGAGTTAGAGCAATTGCGTCAAGGTTTGCCTAAGGATGCGCCACAAGAGATGGCTGCATTCTTAGATGTGCATGGCATGATTTTGGCCGATCCTGCATTGGCCGAGAAACCGATTAAATTGATTCGCACCCAAAGGCTCAATGCTGCCTGGGCACTCACTACTGAATTAAATGATCTCTTAGAGCAGTTTGCCGAGATCGAAGATCCCTACCTAAAAGAACGCGCTAACGATATACGTCAGGTCGCCGAGAGGGTGATTAAGGCGCTAAATTCCCAAAAGAAAGAAGCAATTGATGGGGTGGATTTCTTGCCCTCAAGCGATATTGGTGTCGAGTCAATTATTGTGGCGCATGATATTGCTCCCCACGATATGTTGCGCTTTAAAGAGCATGCGTTTACTGGTTTTGTAACCGATTTAGGCGGCAAGACATCGCATACGGCAATTGTCGCTCGCAGCATGGAAATTCCAGCGGTAGTGGGCGTGCGCCATGCTAGCGAAATGATTCGTCATGGGGATTGGTTGGTATTGGATGGTGAGCGGGGCGTTGTTGTAGTGGCGCCTGACGAACAGCTATTGACTGAATACCGCAAATTACAAAGTCAAGCTTTAAAAGAGGCGCGCAAACTTCAACAACTTAAGCACGCTAAAACTGAAACAGCAGATGGCGTTGATATTGAGTTATTTGCAAATATTGAATTACCAGAGGATGCAATTCAAGCCGTCAAGCTGGGAGCGGTAGGCGTAGGTTTGTTCCGTTCCGAGTTCTTATTCATGGATCGTAAACAAGCGATGCCAGACGAAGAGCAGCAATATCAAGAGTACCGTCGGGTTGTCGATTTAATGCACGGACTACCTGTAAATATTAGAACAATTGACGTTGGCGCCGATAAGGCGCTGGGCGCGGGTGGAGCAGATGTTTCTCAAACAGGTACATCCCCATTGGGTTTGCGGGCTATTCGTTGGTCTCTTACTGAGCCAGAAATATTTTTAACTCAACTAAGGGCTATTTTGCGCGCATCTGCTCATGGTCAGGCGCGCATCATGATCCCAATGTTGGCTCATGCAAAAGAGATTGATGAGACGCTTCGATTAATTGAAAAAGCAAAGCAACAGCTGCATCAACGCGGACAATCATTTAACCCCAATATTCAAGTGGGTGCCATGATTGAAATCCCTGCGGCAGCCTTGGTATTGCCTTTATTTATTAATCGTTTTGATTTTCTGTCGATTGGTACAAACGATTTAATTCAGTACACCTTGGCGATTGATCGTGCAGATCATGCTGTTGCGCATTTATATGATCCTTTGCACCCAGCGATTCTGAATTTGTTGGCCAATATTATTGAGCAAGCAAAACGGGCCAATGTGCCTATTGCCGTATGTGGCGAAATGGCTGGCGATCCTGCGCTCACTAGACTTTTGTTGGCGCTGGGATTAACTGATTTTTCAATGCACTTTAGCCAGCTGTTGCTCGTCAAGCGCGAGATATTAAAAGCAAATGTGGGCTTGCTTAAGGTTAGAGTCCCTAGACTCCTGAAAGCATACGAGCCGGAAGCCCAGGCCGCAGCCCTTGAGCGTCTGCTGTCTTAAAGGCTAGTGGGGCTTTCCGCAAACCGAACATTCGGGATTGCGAGAAATTTTGATTTCATCAATTTGAGTATTGCGCGCATTCCATAAGAGCATGCGTCCAACTAACGGCTCGCCAAAACCAATGATGACTTGAAGCGCCTGTGCTGCTTGCATGGCGCCAATAATGCCAACCAAGGGAGAGAAGACGCCCATGCTTGCGCAATTGACCTCTTCGAATTGCTCATCAGGTGAAAAGATACAGGCATAACAAGGTGATGACGAGTTGCGCGGATCAAAGACACTCACTTGCCCATCAAAGCGAAGTGCGGACCCAGAGACAAGGGGCTTTTGATGTTTTACACAGCAAGCATTAATTAAATGACGTGTTGTGAAGTTATCGGTGCAGTCTAAAACAACGTCTACGCTTGGTAGTAGCTCATCAAGCAGGGAAGCAGTCGCTTTTGCTTGGATGGTTTCTATGTGAATGCTGGAATTAAGATGCTGTAGAAATTGTTTCCCAGAATCAACCTTGCTTTTGCCCACAGTGCTTTCGGCATGCATGATTTGACGTTGAAGATTCGTCAGCTCTACAAGGTCATGATCTACAAGGGTGATATGTCCGACCCCAGCAGCCGCTAAATAGGGGGCGGCAGCGCTACCTAGACCACCTGCGCCGATCACTAATACATGTGAGCTTAGTAACTTTTCTTGACCGGCAACATCGATGTCATCAAGCAGTAAATGCCTTGAATAGCGAAGTAACTGCTCATCATTCATTTGTAGGCCAAGAATGTTGTTTTGAATTATTCGAGCTTGGATGAAGAGCGCTTTACCGGCTGACCATTAATAAATGCGACTGCTTGTGTCAACATAAAGTCATCTGCACTACCAAGCTCAGGCGGTTTTTTGTTCTTATCTTTCTCTTTTTCTTCAGGAGTTTTCTTAGCATTTTTTTCTTCAATGCGCTGTAGCTCCTCAAGGCGACGTTGCTCACGATCTTTAATGAGTTTGTCTTCAGCTGACTGCTTGTTACGCAGATGCTTCTCGCTATCGATTTCGCGGGTGATCAACACATCGTCTGGGTCACCATCTTTATTTTGATCCACTGGAATATCAGGCTTCACACCGTAGGCCTGAATAGATTTTCCGCTTGGCGTGTAGTAATAGGCAGTTGTAATCTTTAGCGCTGAATCGCTGGTTAAGGGGCGCACTGTTTGTACGGAACCTTTGCCAAAGGTAGTTTTTCCAATAATCGTCGCGCGTTTGTAGTCTTGTAATGCGCCAGCAACAATTTCAGATGCCGAGGCGGAGTAGGCATTTACCAAAACCACCATTGGTAGCTTTTTAAACATCTCAGGTACGCCAGCCAATGGATCGCCTGGCTCGCTCAAGCGGTACATGGCTGGAGTGGCATTAAAGACTTGTTTGGAGTCTGGAGACTGGCCTTTAGTAGACACAATCACAACATCTGCGGGCAAAAAGGCGGCAGCTACTCCTACGGCGCCTTGCAAAAGACCGCCACCATTATTGCGAAGGTCCAGAATGATGCCTTTGAGCTTTGGATCTTGATTGGCAATTTCAGTGAGTTTCTTGGCTAAATCTGGAACAGTGCGCTCTTGGAAACTGGTAATCCGAACCCATGCAATGTCGTTATCCAAAATTTTGGTTTTAACGGACTGCACTTTAATTTCTGCGCGAGTGATGGTGACAGGAAAGCTACGCTCTTCGCTTTTACGATAAATAGTTAGCGTAATTTTTGTTCCAGGCGTACCACGCATGGTGCGCACTGCTTTATCAAGTGACATGCCGCGAACAGGCTTGTCATCGAGTCGGGTGATTAAATCCCCAGCTTGTAAACCTGCACGTGCCGCAGGACTTCCTTCAATTGGATTCAAAACCTTCACTACACCATCTTCGGAAGTGATTTCAATACCAAGGCCTGCAAACTTGCCAGATGTTTGCTCTTGCATTTCGGAGAAATCTTTTTTGTCCAAGAAGGTGGAGTGTGGGTCAAGGCTGCTGACCATTCCCTTTACAGCATCAGTAAGAAGTTGCTTGTCTTCAATAGGCTCAACATATTCGCGCTTAATCTGCGCAAAAACATTCGATAGCGTACGAAGCTCATCCAGCGGGAGTTGCGCGCTTTGTTGGGCTGTGGCTGAGAGCTGAATAGTTGCTGCAACACCAGCAATGAGGCCAACCGAAATGAGGGCAAAGTTCTTCAGAAATTGGCGCATGTGTTTTGTACTTTATTCCAAGTAAAAATGTTTAATAGGTTTGAGGTTGTCATCTAACTCATATACAAGAGGAACTCCATTAGGAACGTTAACTTCCATAATGGCTTCATCAGACATTTGATCTAAATACTTAATCAATGAGCGAATGCTGTTCCCGTGCGCAACTAATAAAACGCGCTTGTCAGCTTTGAGTGCTGGCGCAATAGATTCGTTCCATAGCGGAAGTACACGCTCAACATTGTCTTTAAGACATTCACCAAGGGGAATGTCAGAAGCATTTAATTTTGAGTAGCGACGATCATTTTTTGGGTTGCGCTCATCATCACCTTCCAAAAGTGGCGGACGAACATCGTAAGAGCGACGCCAGATATGTACTTGCTCGTCACCATACTTAGCTGCAGTTTCCGCTTTATTAAGACCAGTGAGCGCACCGTAATGACGCTCATTCAATCTCCAGCTATGAACTACCGGAAGCCACATGAGGTCCATTGTGTCTTGAACGTGCCAAAGAGTGCGAATAGCTCGCCTTAAAACAGAGGTGTAGGCGACGTCAAACTCATACCCTGCTTTTCGTAGGTTTTCACCTGCAGCAAGCGCTTGCTCTGCGCCCTTAGGGGTTAAGTCAACATCCGCCCATCCAGTAAAGCGGTTTTCAAGGTTCCAGGCGGATTCGCCATGACGAATAAGGACAAGTTGTTTCATAGAGCCATTCTATAATCCGGTGATGAACTTTCTCACACAAATTGATAATTTAGCGCTTATTGCCCTCCTATTGGTTTCGGGCGCAGCGCTTTTCCTACCAACATTATCTACGCTTATTGGCGGCAAAGGCTTATCTCCTACTGAAGCCACAATCTGGATTAATCGCCGCAAGGCCTATGTTTTGGATTTGCGCTCCGAAGAGGCGTTTAAAGCCGGACATTTGCCTGGGGCAAAACTGCTTGGTACGGCTGGTTTAGCCGCTGGAATTGAAAAGCTTAAATTAGATCGCAAACATCCAGTTGTTTTGGTTTGCGAATCAGGTGCGCAGTCTCGCAAGTTTGTTGCAGAAACCCAAAAAATGGGCTTTGTTGAAGTTGGCGCATTAGATGGTGGCGTTCAGGCCTGGAAGGCCGCAGCGCTTCCTTTGGTGAAGTAAGGAGAAAGCGATGCCTCCAGTAACAATGTACAGCACTCAAGTTTGCCCATATTGCGTTATGGCTGAAAAGCTTTTGCTCAAAAAAGGCGTCAGCAACCTTGAAAAGATTTTGATTGATCGTGATCCGTCACAACGCGAAATTATGATGACTCGCACTGGTCGTCGTACCGTACCTCAGATTTATATTGGCGAGACCCATGTTGGCGGATATGATGACTTGGTTGCCTTAGATCGCGCAGGAAAACTCGATCCTTTATTGGTTTAATGAATTTACAAAAGAAAGTTAGCAATGACTGAACAATCTTCCGCGCCACAAGAAGGCGCCGACAACTCAAAAGCCCCTTCATTTCGAATTCAGCGTATCTATTTGAAAGATTTGTCGCTGGAGCAGCCTAATGCGCCCCAAATTTTGTTGGTGGCTTCAGAGCCTCAAGTGCAAGTGGAAATTGACATAGCAGTAGGCCCTGTAAGCGACCAGATTTTTGAGGTTGCCCTAAGCTCTACTGTTACTGCAAAAGTTGATGGAAAAGTATTGTTCTTGGTTGAGGCAAAACAAGCCGGTATTTTTGAATTTAGCAATATTCCGCCAGAACAAGTGGATCCTATGTTGGGCATTACCTGCCCAACTATTTTGTATCCCTACTTGCGTTCCAATATTGCCGACATCATTAGTCGTGCTGGCTTCCAGCCGATTCATTTGAATGAAATTAATTTCCACGGCATGTACGAGCATCGCTTGATGCAGGCCCATCAAGCTGCATCAGCAAAGAATGACGACGCAGCTGATGAGAGCAAAATTATTCTTCCTCACTAAGCTTTTATAGCGAGCGCACAGATCATGAAAGTGACCCTGCTTGGCGCTGGCGCATGGGGAACGGCGATGGCGGTGCAAGCCGCGCGTCATCTTCAGGGTGAAGTTTGTTTGTGGTCTCGCAGCGCAGATCAATTAGCTGAAATTCAGAAGAGCGGTGAGAACCTCTCTTACTTACCCGGTATTGAGCTTCCTCAAAATTTACTCTTTGAGAGTGACTTTACAAAGTTAATCAAAAAACTTTCTAGCAATGATCTATTGGTTATTGCGACACCGATGTCTGGTTTGTCTGAAACGATTGCTCAGGTTTTAAAGATAGCGGAGCACCCCCTAAATATTATTTGGCTGTGCAAGGGCTTGGAGCCCAAGACTGCGCTATTGCCTCATCAAGTAGTGGAGCGCGAAGATAAATTACACAGCCATGGCCTAGTGCATTCTTACGGCGCTTTATCGGGCCCGAGTTTTGCGCGTGAAGTGGGCGCAGGAATGCCTTGTGCATTAACAGTTGCAAGCATATCCCCTAAGTTATGCGAGAGGGTGCAAGCCGCTTTTCACCATGGCAACATGCGCGTTTACTCCAGCGATGATTTGATCGGCGTGGAGTTGGGTGGTGCCATTAAGAACGTATTGGCGATTGCCGCTGGTATTGGAGATGGTTTAGATCTTGGATTAAATGCACGTGCAGCTGTATTGACGCGTGGACTTGCAGAGATGATGCGGATTGTGAAGGCTGCAGGCGGTAGGCCAGAGACTTGCATGGGACTTACTGGTGTTGGCGACCTCATTCTGACCGCTACTGGTGACTTGTCTCGTAATCGTCGAGTTGGTCTTGAGCTTGCGGCAGGAAAGTCTTTGCAGGAGATATTGGCGGGCTTAGGACACGTTGCTGAAGGCGTGCTCTGCGCAGCAGCCGTGGGAGATTTGGCAAAACGATTGAATGTTGAGATGCCAATTACTGCGATGATGGGAGAGGTGCTCTCCGGAAAACTCACTCCATCAGAAGCCGTTAAAAAATTAATGGGCCGCGATCCTAAAATCGAAGCCTAAGGTAATGTACTTTACTTACCTCCAGCCAAACCATTCTGGCGCCAAGCTTCATAAACTACGATAGCTACTGTATTTGATAGATTCAAACTACGACTGCTATCTTGCATTGCCAGGCGCATTTGATTTTCAGTGGGTATTGAGCTTCTTACTTCGTCGGTGATGCCCTTGGTTTCGGAGCCAAAAACAAAATAATCATTTGGAGAATACTTCCCCTCGTGAAAACTGCCGCTACCCTTTGTGGTGAGTGCGAACAAATGCTGTGGATCAGGACTCTCATCTTTTAAAAATTGCGCCCAATTTGCATGAACTTTCACTTTGGCAAACTCGTGATAGTCCAGGCCTGCTCTACGCAGCTTCGCGTCTTCCATGGGGAAGCCAAGCGGCTCAATTAAATGTAATTTTGCACCGGTGTTTGCGCACAAGCGAATGATATTGCCTGTATTGGGTGGAATTTCTGGCTCGAATAAAACAATGTTAAACATTTCGTTTTTACTTTTTAAGCGGGTCTTGAGGTTCTCAGTAAAACCCAGTTGATAACGCGTGATGCACCATTGTCCTTCAGAATGCGCGCAATCTCATTTAGGGTCGCTCCGCTGGTCATTACATCATCAAACACAATCACAGATTTACCCTTTAGCAACTCAATATGCACTGGGTCAATATAAAACATCCCTTGTATGGAAGTTTTTCTATTGACAAGCGTTCCACCTGCTTGATGCGATGAGTAATGATGTCGCTTGAGAATGTAGGGAGACTTTTGAATGTATGACGCGCAGTAAATTCGTCTAGCTAATTCCCAGCTTTGATTAAACCCCCTAGCCGCTAATTTTTGAATGCTGAGCGGAACAGGCAGCAAGTAATCGGCGGATATATGCATTGATTGACTGGCGAGAACATGATTCCACGCTCTAGAAAGCCCATCAGCAAATGCAATCCGTTTTTGATATTTAAATTGATGTAAACCTTCTTGCAGAATGCCATCGTATCGATCAAGGCAGAGTGTGTGATCAAAAGAGGGTGGCAGGTTGATGCACTGTGTGCAAAGCTTTCTTGGAATTTCATAGGCACGCAATGCAATGCCGCATTGGATGCAGCATTCATAATTTAATAAGCCATCTGTTTGCAACGAGGAGAGGCATTTGTTGCAAACAGTTAATTTTTGAAAGTGCCCACAGGCAATGCAGGCCGTTGGTAAAACTTGATGGCTAAGGGATTGAAAAATCTTCTCTAGAAATCGCATGGGGCGCTGAGTATACTGAGCCAATGACCCAGCCAATCAGATGGTTACAAGATGAAATTGCAGAACGCATGCTGCAAAAATTGGATATCGTCAAACTCGATATCAAGGATGTCTTAATCGTTCCCGATTTCCCCGGGAAACATTTGGCAGCATTTGCAAATCGTTACCCGCGAGCGACTATTCATAGTCTTGTAGAGGGCAGCATTTCAGGATTTGCAATGTGGCGATCGAAGGCCTCATCGAATTGGCGTAGTTTATTTCGTACTAATGCAGCCCCATTTGCGCATTACCAATCCACTGGCAAATTGGATCTTCCTGACAATTCTGTTGATTTGGTCTTTAGTGACCTCCTGATTCAGGATCTTCCGGATCCAAAACACTTTCTGCAGGAATGTTGGCGAGTCTTAAGGGAGGGGGGATTGATTGCTTTTAGTTATCTTGGACCCGATACCGCTAAAGAGTTGCGAGCCCCTGAACCATCAGGCTTGCAGCTGAAGAATTTATTAAGTCCCTGGGATATGCACGATATGGGCGATGCGTTGCTTGGGGAGCGTTTTTCTGATCCCGTGATGGATATGGAGTACCTCACCCTGGACTATGAAAAGCCAGAGTTATTGATGGCCGACATACAGGCGCTAAAACTGTCAAATCCTTCTGCGTTCGAGACCTCTAAAACAGAGTTTTTGCCACAAAAACTGACATTAGAGGTGGTTTATGGGCATGCCTGGGTGATAGGAAAGCATCTCGCAAAGGCCAAGGACAACGTTGCTTACATTGATCTAAATCAAATTGGACGCAAGACTAGGCCAGATTCTGCTTAAGTGTAAGTGCTTACTATCATTTAAACCTTCGCCAAGATTGGATCAAGCTGGGTTAACCCTGTTTGTTGTTGCGCCTAATTAACCCTATAATCACGGCAGGATGTATTGGCTTGAGACCGTTTTTTGGGCATTTTGTGGCATTTTTGCTGCTTTGCTCACGACAATAAACAGAGAATAAGATGAATTTATTTGGAAAAGTCACTAGGGCTTCGCTCTATTTCGCAGTAGCTTTTGGCACTGCTTTTGCTCATGCAGCAGAGAACATGCCTGGTGGCCCAGCTGTTAATCAGCTGAATTTTGCGCCTCCTGCCACCAAAATCATGCAAGAGATTCATTGGTTGCATTGGATGATGTTGGTAATTTGCGCATTGATTTTTGTGGGCGTTTTTGGAGTGATGTTTTATTCCATCCTCAAGCACCGTAAATCACTCGGTCATAAATCTGCCTCTTTCCATGAGAGCACCACTGTAGAAATTATTTGGACAGTGATTCCGTTGCTCATCGTTATCGGTATGGCATTGCCTGCAACTAAAACTGTTGTGGCGATGAAAGACACTACTAATTCTGATATCACTATTAAGACTACTGGTTACCAGTGGAAGTGGGGTTACGACTACATCAAAGGTGAGGGCGAAGGTATTAGCTTCTTGTCTACTTTGTCTACTTCACGTGAAGCAATCAATAACTTGGCGCCAAAATCAAACACCTACTTGATGGAAGTAGACAATGAAATGGTTGTGCCGGTAGGTAAAAAGATTCGCTTGATTACTACTGCTAACGACGTAATTCATGCTTGGACTATTCCAGCATTTGGCGTTAAGCAAGATGCGATCCCAGGCTTTGTTCGTGACACTTGGTTTAGGGCTGACAAGATTGGTACGTTCCGCGGTCAGTGCTCTGAGCTTTGCGGTGCAGAACATGCCTTTATGCCTATCGTGGTGAGAGTAGTTTCCCAAGAGGACTACACCAAGTGGGTTGAAGAGAAGAAAAAAGAAATGGGTGCTGGCGGCGACGATCCATCAAAGGTTTACACCTTGGATGAGCAAAAAGAGCGCGGCGCAAAAGTATATGCAGCGAACTGTGCGGCTTGCCACCAGCCTAACGGCAAAGGTGCAGGCACATTCCCAGCATTGGACGGCAGCAAAGTTGTCAACGGTCCTAAGGCTGGTCAGTTCAACATCCTTATCAACGGTAAGGGCGCGATGCCGAAGTGGGCTGGTGTGATTTCTGATGGCGATATCGCTGCAGTAATGACCTACACACGTAACGCATGGGGTAATAAGACGGGTGAAGTGATTCAGACCCAAGAAATTATTACTGCGCGCGGCGGCAAGTAATTCGATTAACAAATACAGATAAAACGAAACCGGAGTAATCCATGAGCACAGTCTCTACTACCCACGATCACGCACACGATCACGCGCATGATGATCACACGCCACACGGCTGGCGTCGTTGGTTGTTCGCAACCAACCACAAAGACATCGGCACGATGTATTTGATCTTTTCATTTGTTAGCTTGTTAGCTGGCGGTGTGATGGCATTGGGAATTCGTTTGGAGTTATTCCAACCTGGATTGCAGTTCTTGCGCCCAGAGTTCTTCAATCAGCTCACAACCATGCACGGTTTGGTGATGGTGTTCGGCGCAATCATGCCAGCCTTCGTTGGCTTTGCTAACTGGATGGTGCCTTTGCAAATCGGCGCATCTGACATGGCATTTGCTCGTATGAATAACTTTAGCTTCTGGATTCTTCCGGTTGCTGCAACATTGTTGTTGAGCTCGTTCCTTGTTCCTGGTGGCGCTCCATCAGGTGGCTGGACTATCTATGCTCCATTGACTTCACAAATGGGCCCTGGCATGGATATGGCAATTTTTGCTCTCCACTTGTTGGGTGCTTCTTCCATCATGGGTTCGATCAACATCATCGTGACCATTTTGAATATGCGCGCTCCCGGTATGACATTGATGAAGATGCCAATGTTCTGCTGGACTTGGTTGATCACTGCTTACTTGTTGATTGCCGTGATGCCTGTATTGGCTGGTGCGATCACCATGGTTCTGACTGACCGTCATTTCGGTACTTCATTCTTCTCTGCTGTTGGCGGTGGCGATCCAATCATGTTCCAGCATATTTTCTGGTTCTTTGGTCACCCAGAGGTTTACATCATGATTCTTCCTGCATTCGGAATCATCAGTGAAATCGTTCCAGCATTTTCTAGAAAAACATTGTTTGGTTACAGCTCAATGGTTTATGCAACCGCATCGATTGCGATCTTGTCATTCATCGTTTGGGCTCACCACATGTTTGCAACTGGTATGCCAGTAACCGGTCAATTGTTCTTCATGTACGCAACAATGTTGATCGCCGTTCCAACCGGTGTGAAGATTTTTAACTGGGTTGCAACAATGTGGAAAGGTTCTATGACCTTTGAAACTCCAATGTTGTGGGCAATCGGCTTCATCTTCGTTTTCACAATGGGTGGCTTTACTGGTTTGATCTTGGCGATGGCGCCAATTGATATTGGTGTTCAAGATACTTACTACGTTGTTGCTCACTTCCACTATGTATTGGTAGCAGGTTCATTGTTCGCAATGTTTGCTGGCTTCTACTACTGGTGCCCTAAGTGGACTGGCTACATGGCTAGCGAAACTCGCGGCAAGATCCACTTCTGGACTTCCATGATTTTCTTTAACATTACTTTCTTCCCAATGCACTTCTTGGGCTTGGCAGGTATGCCACGTCGCTATGCTGACTATCCAACACAGTTTGCAGACTTCAATGCGGTTGCTTCAATTGGTGCCTTAGGCTTTGGTTTGTCACAGGTTTACTTCTTACTTTTCGTTGTACTGCCAGCCTATAGCGGCAAGGGTGAGAAAGCACCAATGAAGCCATGGGATGGCGCTAAAGGTTTGGAGTGGACAATTCCATCACCAGCACCACACCACACTTTTGAAACTCCGCCTAATGCAGAGCAAATGCGTGAAGCCGGAATTTAATTCTTCAGAGAAGCAAGCCCTTGCTGCGAATAATCGCAGGATGGGCTTCATTCTTTTGAGTGTTGTAGTAACTTTTTTTATTGGTATTGTGATTAAGCGGAGTATGTTGGGTTAATCCCCTTGATGACGATGGTTTCAACTCAATCACTGAATCGCCAGATTTTATTAAAGCTGCTAATTGCAGCAGTAATGATGTTTGGTTTTGGTTACGCGTTGGTTCCGATGTACAAGGCCTTGTGTGAGGTCACCGGAATTAATGTAGTGACAAGCAAGAATGATTATGGTGTTAGAGCCTTTAGCCCTAATAAGGTTGGCAATACACAGGTTAACTATGCTCGTACAGTAACCATTGAGTTTGACTCTAATAGTCGCGGCCCGTTTACATTTAAGCCGGTAAAGAATTTTTTAGAAGTGCATCCAGGTGAGATGACCGAGATTGTTTATGAAGTCACTAACAATCAGAATCGCCCGGTACGTGCTCAAGCAATACCGAGTTATGCGCCTAAAAGTGCAACAGAGTTTTTTACGAAATTAGAATGCTTTTGCTTTCAGGAGCAAACGCTAGCAGCAAATGAAACAAAAAAGATGCCGGTAGTCTTTGTGATCGATGCAGGTTTGCCGGATGATGTAAAAACAATTACTTTGTCATATACCTTCTTTGAATTGGGCTTAGGCGGTACTCCTCCAGCCCCAAAAACAAGGATGGCTTCATGAAAAAGAAAAGTAGTTTTATGCAGTCTATGAAAGCTGTTTTATGGGGCTTTTTAGGTGTGCGTAAGAAGTCAGGTTTGCAGGAAGATGTTGCTTCATTGAGTTTTGTGCACATTATCATTGCAGGAGTGATTGGCGCCTTGATTTTTATGGGTGTTCTCCTGTTGATAGTGAAAGCAGTTGTGTCCCATTGATTATTTTTTGATTGAATAGAGAGAATAAGATGTCATCCAATTCAACCCCATACTATTTCGTCCCTGGACTATCCAGACATCCAGCAATGGCCGCCTGCGGCTTAATTGCGTTTGCCTTTGGAATCTCTGGGTGGGTAAATCATGCTTCTTGGGGTGGTCCACTGACCCTCGCTGGTGTGGCATGGGTTCTATATGTGCTCTATAACTGGTTCGGCGACACAATTGCAGAATCAAATGCTGGCAAGAACGGTGTCAACGTAGATATCTCTTACCGCTGGTCAATGGCATGGTTCATCTTCTCCGAAATTATGTTCTTTGGCGCATTCTTTGCAGCTTTGTTCTACGCACGCAATATTGCGATGCCTTGGATGGGTGATGTAGAGAGCAAATTGCTTTGGCCTAATTTCCAAGCTGTGTGGCCAAATGATGGTCCTGCTGGTTTGGTTGAGAAATTCACCACGATGGGTCCATGGCCAATTCCAACAATCAACACATTGTTGCTCTTGAGCTCAGGTGTGACGATTACTATCGCTCACCATGCGTTAGTAGAAAACCACATGAAAAAAGCCATTATTGGCTTGGCAGCAACTGTAGGTTTAGGCGCGGTTTTCTTGGGCTTCCAGGTTTATGAGTACTACCATGCATACCATGCATTGAACTTGAAATTGACTTCAGGTATTTATGGCTCAACGTTCTTCATGTTGACTGGCTTCCACGGCTTCCACGTGTTCCTTGGCGGCACTATGTTGGCCATTGTATTGCGTCGTATGATTCGTGGCGACTTCACATCTAAGCATCACTTTGCATTTGAAGGTGCGGCTTGGTACTGGCACTTTGTTGACGTAGTCTGGCTGGGTCTCTACATCGCTGTTTACTGGATGTAATGAAATAAAAAATCGGGGCTTTAAGCCCCGATTTGTTTTTAAGCATCCATTGATGGGTGCACCCTTTAGTTGGTGCCTACCTTAATCCCAGTGGCTTCAATCAGGCCGAAGTAGTGGGCTAAAAGAATTCCCAGAAATAGGGCGATAGATAAGCCAATCCGCAACATTAATGAGTGAACCATGCGAGAGCTGTTGCCCCTATCTTTCATCATGTAATACAAAGCGGATCCTAAGCTAAAAACAATCATTAGTAGGACAATAGGAATAAGCCACTTCATCTCGAATCCTTATCTTTAAATCTCTTGAATAGTCTGTTTACCGCCCTCATTGCTAAGCGCATAGTTGCTACTGTATCAGCCTTGCTGGTCATTGCGATTGGCTGTGGCGCTGGCATTTGGCAGCTGGGTAGAGCCGAGACCAAAATTGCCTTGGCCGCTAATTTACTGGCTCGACAACAAATGCCTATTCTTAGTGCGAATGCAGGCCCTTGGACCTTGGAAGAGGCCGCTGAACGCCGCATGATTGCACGTGGCCAGTACATCACTGAGGCGGCTATTTGGTTGGATAACCGACCAAGACCCATTCCCCCCGCAGGCAGCAATACTGCGCAGTCAGGTTTTTATCTCTTGATGCCTTTGCGACTTGAGGGCAAGGAAGAGGTCCTTTGGGTCAACCGAGGCTGGGCGCCGCGGAATAACAACAATCGTGAAACCCTGCCGCCCGTCCAAACGCCCAATAAGGTGATCAATGTTGAGGGCATCGTATTTTCTCATCCTGGTAAGGTGTATGAATTGGGTGGAAGCAAGATTTCTGCTGATGTAAGCAAACCCAAAATTGAACAAAACTTTGATTTAGTTGCAGAAGGTAAGCTGCATGGCTGGTTGCAAAGCCCATTTATCTTGCGGGAGGTTGAGGCCGGCGTAGAAGATGGCTTACTCCGCGATTGGGCCCCTCTGACAACTGGGGTCGATCGCCATTATGCTTATGCATTCCAGTGGTTTGCCTTGGCTTTTGCTGGATTTGTATTTTGGTTAGTCAGTGGTCTGCGGCAATATAAACGTCGTGGATTTGTGAATAGGGATCAAGAGTGAGTGATAAAGAGTTATTAATTCCGGCGTCTCAGATAGATGCATCAGCTATTAATGCGCGTACTCGTCGTGGCCGCATACAGATGCTTTTGTTATTGCTGGCTTGCGCCTCTCCAGTCATAGCCTCTTATTTTGCATACTATGTGATTAAGCCAGCAGGCGGCAAAACCAATCTTGGCACGCTGGTGTATCCAGCTCAAGATTTCAATGTCGCATGGCTTGAGGCACCAGTGAAAGGTAAGTGGACGCTTTTGATTGCTCGCCCGGCCGGAGAGTGCCAAATCAAAGATGAGAAATGTATTGAGGCGCTCTTTTTGATGCGTCAGACGAGAGTTGCTATGGGCAGAGAAAGTGGACGCTTACAGCTTATCTGGGTCAATACCGATGGCAAGCCTGTCGATCCTGAAGTCATCAAGATTTATGACGAAAAGGTAGCGGGTCTTAAGGTGGTTGCACCTCCATCGGATCCCAAACTCAAAGCTGAATTTGAGGCTTGGTTAAATAAAGAGGGCGCTGGTCAACAGATCCAGTTAATTGATCCAAGCCCTGCCAAGATGATGTATTTCCCTGTGACAAATTCTCCAAAAGAATTTTCGAGTATGAAGAAAGACTTGGAAAAACTTTTGAAGCTAAATCACAAGGGCGAGAACCTGTAATGCCGAGTTTGTTTTTATTTTTAGAGCTAGCTGCAATTGCAATTGTTTTTGCTGGCCTTCCGCTACTCTATCTCTGGAGAAAACCGGGCTATAGCTTTTTCCAAAAACTCAATTGGGTATTGGTCTTTATGACTTTTGATCTGATTGTGTTTGGCGCCTTTACCCGCTTAACTGATTCAGGTTTAGGCTGTCCTGATTGGCCTGGGTGTTATGGCACCTCCAATCCTTTCCATGCGCTTAGTGACATACAGCAGGCTGAGAGCGCCTTGCCTACAGGGCCTGTGACGGTAATTAAGGCTTGGATCGAAATGATCCACCGTTATTTGGCTATGACGGTAGGGGCATTAATTTTGGTTCAAGTGGGCATGGCCTTCGCGAAGCTAAAGCCCCTTGGAAAAAATCCTTTGCTGGGTAGTTTCGGATTATTGGCTTTAGTTTGTGTTCAGGGTGCTTTTGGTGCCTGGACCGTTACCCTGAAATTACAACCGATCATTGTCACTATTCATTTGATGTTGGCTCTATTGTTGTTGGCTTGTTTAACGGCTTATGCCCAACAGTCGTGGGAGAGTAAGTCTTCAGCGATTCGCTCTATCCGAGTTCGACCACTTTCGGCGCAACTTTTAACTTTATCTTTCTTTGTTTTATTTATTCAGGTTTTTTTAGGTGCCTGGGTGAGTACGAATTACGCAGTCTTGGCATGTCCCGACTTCCCGACATGTTTGGGCAGTGCATGGCCTGAAACAAATTGGAGCGAAGGCTTTACGCTTTGGCGTCAATTGGGTTTAAACGCTCAAGGCGAATTCATTTCACCGCTTGCGTTACAGACCATCCATTGGGCGCACCGTCTCTTTGCTATGGTGGTTTTAGTTGTACTTGGGGCCTTAGGTTGGAGGGCTCTCCAGCTTGCTACCCCAGTGTTATCTAGCCTTGGTCAGGTAGCTAAGCTTTTGTTGGGCTTACTCTTGCTGCAGTTGATTACAGGCATTTCTAATGTGATTTTCCAGTGGCCTTTATTGGCCGCTTTATTGCATACCGGTGGCTCCGCTGCTTTGGTATTCTGTTTAGTCAGAATGAGCCATTGGGCTTCTTGGAAGCCTTTCATTCAAAAGAAGATGGCATAAATATGAGTACTCCTCAAACAACTACACCAGTGGCTATGCCACGTTGGCGTCAATACTGGGTGTTAACTAAGCCCAGAGTGACTCAGCTCGCCGTCTTTTGCGCTGTGATTGGCATGTTCTTGGCGACCCCTGGGATGGTTCCATATCCGGTGCTCTTAGGTGGCATCGTGGGTATCTGGCTGTTGGCCGGCGCTGCATTTGCGGTTAATTGTTTGATCGAGCAGGCAGTCGATGCCAAGATGAAGCGTACCGCTTGGCGCCCTTCAGCAACGGGTGAAGTGACACCATTTCATATCGTTATTTTTTCTATCGTTTTGGGTTCGCTCGGGATGATTATTTTGTGGAATTTCTGCAACCCTTTAACGATGTGGTTAACCCTTGCTACCTTTGTTGGGTATGCGGTGATTTACACCTGGTTGCTTAAGCCTGCAACGCCACAAAATATCGTGATTGGCGGTTTATCTGGTGCAATGCCGCCAGCTCTTGGTTGGGCCGCAGTAACTAATACGCTTTCTGCTGAAGCGTGGCTATTGGTGCTGATTATTTTTGTATGGACGCCACCACATTTTTGGGCGCTTGCTTTGTATCGTCGTGATGACTATGTGCAATCTGGTCTTCCAATGCTGCCGGTAACCCATGGAGAGCGCTTTACTTTATTGAATATCGTTCTCTATACCTTAATTTTGATCGCAGCTACTTTGTTGCCTTACATCTATGGCATGAGCGGCATTGTGTATTTGGTGTCTGCAATTATTTTGGGTTTACTATTTTTGGCTTATGTAGTTGCGCTATTCATTTCTTACAGCGATGCTTTAGCCAAGAAAACTTTCCGCTTTTCGATTACCTATTTATCGCTACTTTTTGCAGCGCTATTGGTAGACCACTATTTTCTCTGAGAACCTATGAAATTTCTGCGCTTTATTCTTTTGGCAGCACTATGTGTTGTGTTGACAGCTTGTAGCCCAAAGCCAGAATTCAAAAACATTGATATCACTGGCAGCACTGCCTTTGGCAAGGACTTTAGCTTGCTTGATCCAGATGGCAAGGTAAGAACTCTGGCAGACTTTAAGGGCAAAGTGGTGGTGATGTTCTTTGGCTACACCCAGTGCCCTGATATTTGTCCAACAACGCTGACAGAGATGCAGCAAGTGATGGCGCTGATGGGTCCTCAGTCGGATAAAGTCCAGGTACTTTTTGTAACGGTTGATCCCGAGCGAGACACTGCTGAAATTCTCAAGCAGTATGTTCCTGCATTTGATCCGCGCTTCTTAGGTCTTCGTCCTGCGGATGAGGCTGCTTTGGAGAAAGTCACTAAAGACTTTAAGATTTACTACAAGAAAGTTCCAGGTACTAAGCCAGGCACTTACACGATGGACCACACCGCTGGTAGCTACGCTTTTGATCCCGAGGGACGTTTGCGTTTATATATCAAGCACGCTCAAGGCCCTGAGACCTTGGCACATGACTTGAAAGAATTGCTAAAGTAAGAGAAAGTGCTGCGCTGCTTAGGCTGCTTGTAGCAGGCCACGCATTTTTTTGAGGGCAGCGGTTTCGATTTGGCGGACACGCTCTGCAGAAATGCCGTATTCAGCGGCAAGATCATGCAATGTTTTAGTGCCATTGCCTTCGGCATCCATTGCCAGCCAACGAGACTGAACGATATCGCGGCTGCGCTCGTCCAAAGCCATCAGGGCTTGATCGAGTTTAGGGCCTTGCAAGGCATCAGCCTCAGCACTAGCAATGCGAGCAGTTGGCTCTTGAGTGTTATCGGCTAGCCATTGAATGGGTGCGTAAGCCGCATCATCATCGCCATCGTCGCCTTCAAGCGCAACATCACCACCAGCAAGACGCATTTCCATTTCTTTAACGTCAGAACCCTTTACATCGAGTGCTTTAGCCAAAGCTTCTACTTCACTCGGAGTAAGTGCGCTTAATGTAGGTTTATTGCTGCGCAAGTTAAAGAATAATTTGCGTTGCGCTTTAGTGGTTGCTGTTTTAACTAAGCGCCAATTCTTGAGAATGTACTCATGAATTTCTGCCTTGATCCAGTGAATTGCATAAGACACTAAACGCGCACCATTGTTTGGATCATAGCGTTTAACAGCTTTCATCAAGCCAATATTGCCTTCTTGAATTAAGTCAGCGTGTGGAATACCGTAGCCAAGATATTGGCGAGCAACAGAAACCACTAGGCGTAAATGTGAGAGCACTAGAGTTTTAGCGGCATCAACATTTTCAGTGCGACGAAATTCCTGCGCAAGATGTAACTCTTCAGCAGCGCTGAGCATTGGCACGCGATTAACGTACGCAATATAGGAATCGAGAGTGCCAACCCCAAGAGTTGGCAGCATTGGAAATGCAGACGCCGCTGCAGTCTGCGCGACTGGCAGTGTTTGCATGCTCGGTTTGTCAGATTTCTTTTGAACCATTTTTTCTTATAAATATGAGGTGTTAATAGAAGTCTATTTTAGCACTCTTGTCAAGAGAGTGCTAATGGTTTTAAAGCAATGTAAGTTATTGATTTAATTGAATAATTC
Organism: Polynucleobacter sp. AP-Kolm-20A-A1; assembly: GCF_018688315.1. Classification (NCBI taxonomy): domain Bacteria; kingdom Pseudomonadati; phylum Pseudomonadota; class Betaproteobacteria; order Burkholderiales; family Burkholderiaceae; genus Polynucleobacter; species Polynucleobacter sp. AP-Kolm-20A-A1. Next base: position 1,791,215 of record NZ_CP061315.1, on the reverse strand, counting down.
GAATGAATATTGCCCTGCTGTAAAGGGGGCTAAATCATCAATTTTTTCGCCCTTTCCTAGGGCTAGCACAGCGGGTTTTGGACCATCTTGTAGGGTGTGGGCAAGGGCGCAGATAACACCGCCCTTGGCAGTCCCATCCAGCTTGGTAACGATGATCCCAGTTAGGCCCAGGGCAGCATGAAAGGCTTTGACCTGGCTTAAGCCGTTTTGCCCTGTGTTGCCATCCAAAACAAGCAGAGTGTGGTGTGGCGCACCAGGGAGTGCTTTGCCGATCACGCGCTTTACCTTCTTCAGCTCTTCCATCAGGTTGTCCTGCGTGGCAAGACGGCCTGCGGTATCAATAATGAGAATGTCATTTTTACGAGAAACCGCTGCATGAATAGCGTCATGCGCAACTGCAGCGGCATCACCACCATCTTGGGTGATAACGTCTACCTGATTGCGACCACCCCATTCTTGCAATTGGTTGCGGGCGGCAGCTCTAAAGGTATCGCCAGCGGCCAAGAGAATCGATTTACCTTGAGACTGAAAGAGTTTGCAAAGCTTACCTATCGTTGTTGTCTTACCTGCGCCGTTTACCCCTACAACCAACCATACCTCTGGTGTATTGGCTTTCTGGCTTATAAAGAGGGGGTTTGGCGAAGGCTCAATGGCTGCGAGAAGTGAGCTTACTTCTTGAATAAGGAGCGCTTGCAACTCTTCAGGGCTTGAAGCTTTTTCAGATTTTGCTGCTTTGCGTAACTTGTTGATGAGTTGTTCAGTCGTAGGTAGACCCACATCACTTTGAATCAGTGATTCTTCTAAATGATCAAACCAAGCTTCATCAACTTTGCTTGATTTAAAAAGGGATCCTAGGGTTTTACGTAAGCCGAACATAATCGATACAATTTAAAACATGCATCTTATCAATTTAATTCTTAAGGTATGGTGATTTAGCAGATGCTTTCCAATTTACTTCGAATTTCCTTCTTATTCATCCTATTTGCCCAAATATCCTGGGCAGCTACTGGTGATTCTCCAGATACACACGAATATCAATTGAGTAACGGCCTCAAATTGATTGTGAGAGAAGATCATCGCGCTCCAACGGTAGCCCATATGGTTTGGTATCGCGCGGGATCCATGGATGAGACAAACGGCCGAACTGGCGTTGCCCATGTACTAGAACACATGATGTTCAAAGGAACTCATAAGGTAAAGGCCGGGGAATTCTCGCGTTTAGTGGCTGCGGTAGGTGGGCGCGAAAATGCGTTTACTTCGCGCGACTACACTGCGTACTTTCAGCAAGTTGAAAAATCAAAGCTAGAAGAGGTTATGAAGCTTGAGGCAGATCGCATGTCTAACCTCAATTTTGATGATGCGGAATTCTCAAAAGAAATCCAGGTGGTGATGGAGGAGCGTCGTCTACGGACGGAAGATAACCCAAGCAGCCTTCTCAATGAATCGTTGATGGCAACTGCATTTATGAGCTCTCCCTATCGCCATCCAGTAGTCGGTTGGATGAATGATCTGCAAAATATGACTGCTTCTGATGCGCGTGATTGGTATCGTAGTTGGTACAAGCCTAACAATGCAACAGTAGTGATTAGTGGCGATGTTGAGCCCAAGCAAATTCTGAGTGCGGTACAAAAATACTACGGCGCAATTGCTGCACATGAGTTGCCCATTCGTAAGCCCCAAATAGAGCCTCCTCAAAAAGGTATCAAACAGGTGCAGGTAAAGGCCCCGGCAGATAGCGCTCAATTGGCTATGGCATGGAAAGTCCCACGCCTTGAGCCTGGCAGGCTGGATGATGTTGAGCCCTATGCCTTGGAGTTGTTGACAGCAGTTCTGGATGGTTATGACAATGCCCGCCTAAATCGCACACTCGTTAAACAGGAAAAGGTAGTAAATGACGTTGGTGTGGGCTACGACATGATCTCCCGTGGGCCTGAGTTATTTTTAATTAGCGCGACGATGGCTAAGGGAAAAACCGTTGAGCAAGCACAAGCAAGTATTCGTAAAGCGCTCGATGAGCTAAAGCAAAAAGGGATCTTGGAGTCTGAGCTTAAGCGAATAAAGGTGCGCATTCTGTCTGACCAAATTTATAAGCGTGATTCCATCTTCGGCCAGGCGATGGAAATTGGCAGCACTGAGATGGCGGGGTTTTCTTGGAAAGACATTGACTATATGTTGGAGAAGATGCAAACCATCACGCCAGAACAAGTGCAGGCAGTTGCGAAAAAGTATCTAGTAGATGCGGGCTTAACAATTGCTGTTTTAGATCCTCAAGCGCGTAAATCCGCTGCAAGTAAGGAGAGCAAATAATGAAAGCTCTCAATAAATGTGCTTTGATGTTTTGGACGGCTTTTGCTTACGCGGGCTTCGCTCATGCAATCTTGCCGATTGAGCCGCTAGATTCTTATAAAGGCGCAAAAGCTTATTTAGTACAAACCAAGGCTTTGCCTATGGTGGATATTGAGATCAGTATTGATGCTGGAGATCGATATGATCCTTTGGGTAAAAACGGGCTTGCCGATATGGCTGCAGGCCTTATGCATTATGGGGCGCGAGGCAGTGAGGGCCCCTTAACCGAGGCACAAATTGCCGATGAAATCGCAGATTTAGGTGCCAATATAGGTTTATCAGTGGGTGATGAGCGCACGATTTTGCGCATTCGCAGCTTAAGTAGAAAAGATTTGCGTGATAGAGCGGTACAACTGGCATCTGCAATGTTGAGTGCGCCAACGTATGACCCCAAAATTGTTGAACGTGAAAAACAGAGAACTATTACAAGCTTGCTTGAGGCTGAAACCAAGCCGGAATTTGTTCTTGAGCGACGCTTTAAAAAATCAGTTTATGGAGGCTACCCATTAGCTAATGCCCCAACCGTGAAGACTGTTGCTGCGGTTAGTGCTGCGGATTTAACGCAGTTTCACAAACAGTTTTATCGTGGCGATCGTATGATCGTGAGCATTGTTGGTGATGTTGATCGTGCTCAAGCCAATGAAATTGTGCGGGCCTTACTCAAGCAGATCCCACAATCAGGCGCACCTATTGCCAGTCTTCCGGAGTTCATGCGATCACCTGTTGAGCCATTAAGCCAGAGAGAGATTCAAATTCCTTTTGATTCACAGCAAGCTCATATTGCTATGGGTATGACGGCGGTGACACGTAACAACCCCGATTACTTTCCCTTATTGGTGGGTAATTACATCTTGGGAGGTGGTGGTTTTGTATCTCGCTTAATGTCAGAGGTGCGTGAAAAACGGGGCTTGGCATATAGCGTGTTTAGTTACTTTGCCCCCGGAAAAGACACAGGTATTTTTCAGGCTGGCCTGCAGACCAAGAGTGATCAAGCTGCCTTGGCACTTGATGTGATGAGTTCTACCATTGCGCAATTTATTACTGATGGCCCCACTCCAACAGAGATGCTTGCTGCCAAAGCAAATCTAGTGAATGGTTATCCATTGCGAATTGATAACAATCGCAAGTTGCTTGATAACGTTTCATCGATTGCTTGGAATAATTTGCCGCTCGATACGATGGAGATTTGGACTAAGCAAGTTGAGGCGGTGACTTTGGAGCAAGTAAAAGCCGCTTTCCAAAAATATCTTGCAATGGATCGCATGAAGATTGTTGTGTTGGGAGCCCAAAATAAATAAGCCTATCAAGAGCTCAAAGACTGAGCCGCCTAAAAAGATTCGTATCATTGGTGGTAATTGGCGCAGTCGCTTACTGACTGTAATTGATCTTCCAGGTTTACGTCCCACCACGGATCGTATTCGAGAAACATTATTCAACTGGCTTGGGCAAGATTTAACTGGATTGCGTTGCCTTGATCTTTTTGCGGGAACCGGCGCCTTGGGTTTTGAGGCGGCTTCAAGAGGTGCTGATTTAGTAGTGTTGTTAGAAAAAGATAAAAAGGCCCATGCAAACCTAAAAACAAATTTTGCGTTATTGCAGTCTTCGCCTGCCTCTGGAATCGTTGAGATGCTGCATAGAGATAGTTTGGAGTATCTAAAACAACAGGCGGATCATTCCAGCAACTTAATTTTTATTGATCCCCCTTTTCAGGAGGTCAACCTATTTGATCAAGTGGTCATTGAGGCGGGCAGAGTATGTGACGATTCTGCTGGGGGTGGTATTTATGTTGAATTTCCCTCTAGTCGTGCGCGTGAGGAGGTAGAGGCCCTTCTGCCGGGCTGGCATTGTGGAAAATACTTAGAGGCTGGCCAGGTAAAAGCCTGTCTATTTCGGGGTGGAAGGGGCTAAACTCTTGCCTGTAGCTGATAAAGCCTTAGGAGAGTTATGACTGTCGCTGTATATCCAGGAACATTTGATCCATTTACCCGTGGGCACGAGGATTTGGTTCGCCGCGCATCCAGCATTTTTAAGGAGTTAATTGTGGGTGTGGCTGATAGCCGTAGCAAGCGCCCATTTTTTACATTGCAAGAGCGTATTGATATTGCGAAAGAAGTGCTCGGTCATTACTCCAACGTTAAAGTTGTTGGATTTTCTGGTTTGTTAAAAGATTTTGCACGTGAGCATAATGCGCGCGTGATTGTGCGTGGTTTGCGCGCAGTCTCTGACTTCGAATATGAATTTCAAATGGCCGGCATGAACCGTTACTTATTGCCAGATGTTGAGACCTTGTTTTTAACGCCATCAGATCAATATCAATTTATCTCTGGCACCTTTGTACGTGAGATTGCCTCTATGGGCGGAGACGTTAGCAAGTTTGTATTCCCATCCGTTGAAAAATGGTTGGTAGAGAAGATCGCTTCTGGCGCTCAGAATAAAGAATAAGGCTAGCGAGTAAAGCATGGCCTTAATGATTACGGACGAATGCATCAACTGTGATGTGTGTGAGCCTGAATGTCCGAATGATGCGATTTATATGGGTCTTGAGATTTACGAGATTGATCCAGGCAAATGCACTGAATGCGTTGGGCACTATGACGCTCCCCAGTGCCGTCAAGTCTGCCCGGTGGATTGCATCCCTTTTAATCCAGAATTTGTGGAATCCCAAGATCAGTTGATGGCTAAATACCGTCAACTCACCGCTATCAAAAAAGCAAATCCAGCTTAACTGAGCGCTTTACTTTGTTAGCCCTTGGAGTGCAGCTCCATCATCGCGGTTTGGGTGTCGCCCTTTAAGAAGATCGGCAAGCTTTGCAAGCTGTTTTCAATGCTGGCATCAATCAGTTTTTGCTCGGCCAATTGGGGTCTTCTTAAAACATAATCAGCAACATCCATAGGCCGTCCTTCGCCAGCCAAATCTCTAGGGTGACCAATACCAAGGCGTAAACGCCAGTAATCCGGAGTGCTTAAATGCGCCTGAATATCTTTGAGACCATTGTGACCACCAGTGCCCCCGCCTAGCTTTAGGCGAGCAGTCCCGGGCTTGAGATCAAGCTCATCTTGAACTACCAAAATATCTGCAGGTGTAATTTTGTGAAAGCGACATAGAGCACCAACAGCTTGTCCACTGAGATTCATATAAGTGCTTGGCTTGAGTAGAAAGAGTTCTTCACCTTCCCACTTCGCTTTTGCAACTTTTCCATGGAAGCGTTTTTCAGTTTCAAAGCGAGTGTTTAATTGTTTTGCTAGCGCGTCAACGAACCAGAAGCCAGCATTGTGCCGATCTTCTTCGTGCTCATCTCCAGGATTGCCTAGGCCAACAATTAATTTAGTCATATCGAGAGTTTAAAGATATAAAAGTATTTCGCCAAAAAAGAATGAAAACTTGTGGCAATAAAAAAGGCCCGCTTGCGCAGGCCTTCTAGTACAAGCGATCTAGCTAAATAATTAAGCTTTATCCTTTGGTGCTTCAGCAGCAGGAGCTGCAGCAGCTGGTGCTGCAGGCGCATCTGTAGGCTCAGCAGCCTTAACTGCTGGGATACGTGCGTTTGCAAGCACTGGGTTCTCTTGCTCAACATGCAATACCAAGCTAACACCTTTTGGCAATGCGATGTCTTTAGCGTGAATAGAGTGACCCACTTCAATTTTCTGCAAGTCCACTTCAATGAACTCTGGCAAGTCTGCAGGTAAGCAAGACACTTCGAGTTCAGTAGCGATGTGGCTAACAACTGCGCCTTGCAATTTCACTGCGTCTGAAGTGTCAGCGTTTGTGAAGTGCAATGGAACGCGCATATGAACTTTCTCAGTCGCGGATACGCGCTGGAAGTCAATGTGCAATACCAATGGCTTAAATGGATGCATTTGGTAATCGCGCAACAACACTTTTTGTGTTTTGCCGCCAATTTCCAAATCCAAAATGGATGAGTGGAACGCTTCCTTGCGGAGAGCATGGAATAACGCGTTATGGTCTAACTCAATGACCAAGGCTGGATCTTTACTACCGTAAACGATGCCTGGAGTTTTTCCGGCATTGCGCAGACGGCGGCTCGCACCCGTTCCCTGTACGCTTCTTTCAAAAGCTACTACTTTCATAATAAATTCCCTAGTTAAGGTTAATTTCCGTTCGCGACCAAACAGAAAAGCCTTCGATTATATCGTGGGAAAGGGTGTTTTTGCCTAGAAAAGGCTTTGAACTGCCAAAAAGCGGGGTAAAACAGCGTTTTTGGCTTATTCGGCGAACATGGACATGACTGAGTCGCCTTTGCTGATGCGCGAGAGAGTCTCGGCCAACAGGGGGGCTACAGTCAATTGACGAATTTTGGCGACTTTCATTGCCTCTGGGGTCAGGGGAATGGTGTCCGTTACAACCAACTCATCCAGTTCGGAGGCGGCAATACGGGCCACAGCACCGCCTGAGAGCACGGCGTGAGTACAGTATGCGGTAACGCCCTTAGCACCACGCTCTTTAAGCGCCTCAGCGGCTTTACAGAGGGTTCCGCCGGTATCGATGATGTCGTCCATGATCACGCAATGACGGCCTTCTACTTCACCGATTAAGTGCATTACTTCGGAGACGTTTGCTTTAGGGCGACGTTTATCAATAATTGCCAAATCGGTGCCCAATTGCTTGGCCATCGCACGGGCGCGCACTACGCCACCAATATCAGGAGAGACGATGATGAGGTCTTTTTGAGTCTTCTGAGCCTGCAGGTCAGCCAATAGCACTGGGGAAGCGTAGATGTTGTCTACTGGAATATCGAAAAAGCCCTGAATTTGGTCTGCATGAAGATCCATGGTCAGCACGCGCTCAATACCTGCTACCGATTGCAGCATGTTTGCCACAATGCGGGCAGAGATGGCAACGCGGGCAGAGCGAGGGCGACGGTCTTGACGGGCGTAACCGAAGTAAGGAATCACTGCGGTTATGCGGCTTGCAGATGCTCGTTTAAGGGCATCAATCATGATCATGAGTTCCATCAAGCTGTCGTTTGTTGGCGCACAGGTTGATTGAATGACTACGACATTTTTGCCGCGGACGTTTTCTTGAATTTCTACTTGGATCTCACCATCAGAGAAGCGGCCAACAAAGGCTTTCCCCATTGGGAGTTTGAGTTCTTTGGCTACAGCCTCAGCCAAAACGGGATTTGCGTTGCCTGTGAAAAGTGTCAGTAAATCAGCGTTTATGGAGGACATAGTCTTAAGGGTATTGAGGGGTCAAAAGGTTATCTTTGTCGTTTCTACAGTATTTGGCAGGGGAAGAAGGATTCGAACCTTCGCATGCTGGAATCAAAATCCAGTGCCTTAACCAGCTTGGCGATTCCCCTACAGGTCAATCTGAAGAAATCAAATTGTAAGCGGGATTTTTATTTAGCCCCCGAACAACCCGACCTACCCATCCTTTAGGAAGATTTTGTAAAAGATTTTCTAGTTTCGCGGTGTCGGTCTTAGGGTCTAAGACAGCAAAAACGCTACTTCCAGAGCCAGACATTCTGGGCGCTGAGCCCGGTACTGCCTGGGTAATCCAATCCAAAGCTTGCTTCACTTCAGGACAAATCCGCATCGCTACAGCCTGACAATCATTCGTTAGATCCGACCATGACGATGCAAGAAAGCCATCAATTGTAATCTGAGCGTGATCTCGGGTCAATTCAGGGTCTTGAAAAATGCTTACGGTAGGAATGCCCTGATTGGGGAAAATAACCAAAAAGTCACGTTTTTCAAGGGAAATTTCTTGAATCTTCTCGCCAATACCCTCTACAAATGCATTTTGGCCAAAAATGAAAAATGGCACATCCGCCCCAAGTTTTAAACCCAGATTACAAAGGGCTTCTTTATCGAGCTTGAGATTCCAAAGGACATTAAGACCAATTAGGGTGGTGGCAGCATCCGAGGATCCGCCTCCCATGCCGGCGCCCATTGGAATTTCTTTTTTTACATCAATTTCAACGCCGGCATCTATCTTGCAAAAATCTTTTAATAGATTTGCTGCGCGCACCACCAAATCATCTTTTGATAAAAGACCGGGAATTGGATTTATTCGACGCACTTCATTTGGTGAAATGGGTTTTAAGGTAATCGTGTCACACCAGTCAATCAGTTGAAAAACAGACTGCAGTAAATGGTAGCCATCTGGTTTGCGACCAACAATGTGCAGAAATAGATTGAGCTTCGCTGGAGAGCGGAGTGATAGGTAATCCGATTTTATATTTTCATTACTCATTCGGATGATCAAATACCAAGCGAATATCAATAGACCCAATATTGGAGCTACGAGTCATGGTGAGTTTTTCTAGGCGATTGGAGTTACTCCAGATGTAAGCCAAACTCCAACCATCTTGATTAATTTTACTAACTTGTCCTTTGGCATTTCGTTCAACACTTGCTTCACTGCCCGCTCGTGTTTCACCTCTTAACCAGTTTGACAGACCGCGGGCTGGCAACGGTAGACCAAGCGTGTTTTGCACTAAGGTATCTGCATCTACTGCAGTGACCACTTGACCATCGCGTTCAAGTGTTGCTTCGCCTGGCGTAATGATGATTTTTGCAATAGAGCCACCCATTGGATTGCGAATTTCTAGAATGTCTTTTAAAGATTCTTGCGTTAAGCTAAAGCCACCAGATCCACCTTGGTTCTGACTGTCTGTAAGCCCAGTAACTTTCACGGCAAAACGACCATCCCATGCGCCGCTAGCGGCTTGATTCGTGTTTGACCAGTCAGGCTTAAGGCGTTGCAGAGTTTCTCTTAATGTGGCGTTGTTGGCGTCTATTTTTTGACCTTGGTGCCACATCTCTTCAGCTTCACTGCGACGGTTCATCGCCCACAACACTTCTCCGACATGCGCGGCAATATCTGCTTCCGGCTTCATAGAAAATGCTTGCTGTAGTTGCTCTAATGCAAGCGTATTTTTCCCCATACGGAAATTGACCCAGCCCAAGCTATCCAAAATGAATGCATCTTTTGGAGAGAGTTGGTGTGCTTTGCTGATGAGTGCAAATGCCTCTGGTAATTTGAGGTTGCGATCTGCCAATGAATAACCTAATGCATTAAGAGAATTCGCATCATTTGGATTTCTACGCAAAATTTCACGCAGTGTTTTTTCCATGACATCAATGTGGCCTGCTTTTTCAGCAGACATAGCATAGGTATACAGCAGGCCTAAATCTTTAGGCTGAGGTTTTGCTGTGGAGGAAATTTCATAGAATGCGCGCATTGCCTCTGACTCATCTTTCGCCTTTGCAAGCAGCGCCTGCAATTGCAAGAGGGTATTTTCTTGTTGCGCTGGATTTTGCTGACGCAGTAATGCGATCGCTGGCTTAACGGCATCGTTCCAGCGATTACTTAAAATAAGAAGAGTAATCAGCACTTCTTTAGGTTTGGTTTGATTGGGCGGGGAGAGTTCATCCCAGCTCTTGGCGGCATGTAAAGCTAGGTCCGGAGATCCACCCGCAATCGCAATTTCCATTGCCCGCTGTGCCAGTCTCGGATCTTGATATTGGCGCGCCATTTCCATATAGGTGTTGTACGCCAGGCCTGCTTCACCCCGTTGCAGTGCAATCTCGGACGCAAGCACCTCAAAGATCGCTTCGCCTGACTGGATGCCATTCGTCTGGGCGTGAGCGGGCGCGGACAAGAAGGCACCCCCAGCAAGCGTTGCAAAGGCTAATGCCTTCAAAAAGGGTTTGAGTAGGAATTTGCTCATAAGCACATTCTAATCCGCGAATCTACAATCCATTTATGCCAGAACTTCCTGAAGTAGAAGTCACTCGTCTCGGAATTGCCCCACATCTTGAGGGTAAGAAAGTAAGCGCCGTCAAAGTGCTGGATGGTCGCTTGCGCTGGCCTGTGCCCAGTAGCTTGCCAAAAACCCTCCCAGGGCAAAAAGTGCAATCCATCCAAAGACGAGGCAAGTACTTGTTGCTGGAGATGGATACCGGCCACTTGCTGATTCATTTGGGTATGACGGGAACCTTACGAGTCTTGCCAAGTAGTGAGGCTTTAAAAACCCATGATCGCGTGATTTTTGAATTTGGTAGATTGAGTTTGCGTTTGCATGATCCCCGAAAATTTGGCGCAGTCTTATGGCATCCAAAAACAAAAGGACCTGTTGAAAAGAATCCCTTATTGCAAAAGCTTGGGGTGGAGCCTTTCTCACCTGAATTTGCAGACGAACATGGTACGGATATTTTGTATCAATCCTCTCGAAAACGTAGCGTAGCAGTAAAGCAGTTTTTATTGGCTGGTCAGGCCGTCGTAGGAGTTGGCAATATTTATTGCTCAGAAAGTTTGTTTGATGCGGGCATTCATCCTGCAAAAGCGGCTGGTAAGCTTACGCGCCCGCAGTGTATGCGTTTGGCGGCTGCAGTTAGACAGATTCTCAAAAAAGCAATTGATGCTGGAGGAAGCTCTCTAAAAGATTTTGTAAATAGTGAAGGCGATCCTGGCCACTTCATGGTGCAAACTAAAGTCTACGATCGCAAAGGCTTACCGTGCAAGATTTGTAAAACACCGATTGCACAAATCGTGCAGGGTCAACGATCCACTTATTTTTGTCCTCAATGTCAAAAGCGCTGATTAATACGTTCGCCAAGAAGCTGATTGCTTGGCATGGCGTGAGTGGACGATCGGGTTTGCCATGGCAAAACAATCGCGATCCTTATGCAGTATGGGTATCTGAAATCATGTTGCAGCAAACTCAGGTATCCACGGTTCTGGAGCGCTACCCCCGCTTTATGAAACGTTTTCCAACGGTGAAAAAATTAGCCGGTGCCGACATTGATGAAGTGTTAGCTGAGTGGGCTGGACTAGGTTATTACTCGCGTGCACGCAATTTACATGCCTGTGCAAAAGCGGTGATGACAGACTTTGCTGGAAAGTTTCCAAGTGATCCTTTATTGCTCGAACGGTTAAAAGGTATTGGCCGCTCTACTGCTGGAGCTATCGCCGCATTTGCTTTTCATGAGCGAGCCCCAATTTTGGATGCCAATGTAAAGCGGATTTTGGCACGCTTGTTTGCTATCGAGGGGTCTATTCAAGACAAGGCCGTCAATGACCGTTTGTGGGCCTTGGCAAAAGAGTTGCTGCCTATCAGTAGGCAGGATATGCCGGTGTACACGCAAGCCTTGATGGACTTTGGAGCAACTTGGTGTACAGCGCGTAAGCCAATATGTTTATCTGGCGAAAAGAAATGTCCTTTTGCAAAAGAATGTCAGGCCAACTTGAGTGATCAGGTCCTTTTACTTCCTCAGAAGACGGCGAAAACAAAGTCCCCTGAGTTTGATTGCAATATGCTCCTTATTCGATCTGGCAATTCTGTATTGCTACAAAAGCGCCCAAGTAAAGCGATATGGGGTGGCCTTTGGTCTCTTCCCGAGTCTGCTTGGACGCCCAAGTTATCTGCCGATGCGGGTATTCATTTGAGTTTGAAAGACTTGTTTGTGCTGACAATGCCTGACGAAAAATCTAGTACGTATATGAAGTCATGCAAAGCCTTAGAGAAGACTAGAGAAATCAAGCATGTATTTACGCATCGCCGTTTATGGATGCATATTTGGCAAACAAATTGCTCCAAAGAATTGCAGTTTATAAATCCAGATCTAAAGTGGGTGCCCTTAAGCCAGTTAGGGCGCTATGGTCTACCGCAGCCAATTAAGATTTTGTTACAGGGATTGAGTCTAGTTCGCGGTGGCGGTTTAGAAAATTAAGCTGTAGGTTGCTGAAGTCTTTTTGGTTGCGAAAGTATTCGCTTAAACGATTCACGAGATAGACCGAGCGATGTTGGCCCCCCGTGCATCCAATAGCAACCGTTAAGTAACTGCGACCATCTGCAATGTAATGCGGGAGCCAGCGATGAATAAATTGCGTGATGTCCGCTTCCATATTAACTACCTCTGGAATTTTTTCTAAGAATTCTTTGACGGGCTTGTCATTGCCTGTAAGTGGTCTTAAGGCTTTGTCATAGTGGGGGTTCGGTAAGCAGCGCACATCAAAAACTAGGTCTGCCTCGGTGGGAACGCCTTTTTTAAAGCCAAAGGATTCAAACACCACAGTGAGGCCAGCAGGCTTGTCTTTGAGAAGGTCTTGGATCCAGGAGCGCAAGGCATGAGCAGGAATGTTGCTGGTATCGATGCTATGTGCTTGAGCACGCAAAGGCTCTACTAGGCTACGTTCGCTATCAATTGCCTCGATTAATGTCGCCGACTGAGACTGCTTGGCATTTGTAGAGAGCGGATGACGTCGACGTGTCTCAGAAAACCGTTGCACCAAAGTGTTGGTATCCGCATTGAGAAAAACGACTCTTACTTGATGGTTTTTGCGTAAGTTCTCGAGGATCGATGGCAGGTCTGCAATTGATTGTCCGCGGCGCGCATCAATTGCGACGGCAATGCGCTCACTTTTTTCTTTCTCAAGAGTGCTGATGAGGTTTTCTAAAAGTGATACCGGTAAGTTATCTACACAATCATAACCAGCGTCCTCAAAAGCCCTTAGGGCTACTGATTTACCTGAGCCTGAGATTCCGGTAATCAGATTAATTTGCATGGCTTAAAGTAGGCGCCCTTGAGATTTGATGGAATCTGCTTCGACATTCATTTGCAAGCGTTGGCGCTCGATAAATTCTTTTAATGTATCGATGCCGCGTAATTGCAGAATAGTATTTCGTACCGCAGCCTCTACTAACACTGCTAAGTTACGGCCTGCGGCTACTTGAATTTTGACGGTGCGAATCGGGATGCCCAATACATCTACGTGCTGTGCCTCTAGCGGCAATCTTTCGAATTCACCATCAGTTCTACGAACCAATTGAACAATGAGGCGAAGTTTTAGTTTGCGACGCACAGCCGTTTCGCCAAAGATAGTACGAATATCTAATAAACCCAGGCCACGAACCTCAAGCAGATTGCGCAAAATCACTGGACAGCGTCCTTCAATGTAGTCTGGACCAAGGCGGGCAAAATCCACAGCATCATCAGCTACCAAGCCATGCCCACGAGAGATAAGCTCAAGCCCTAACTCGCTTTTGCCAAGACCAGATTCACCGGTGAGAAGAACGCCCAAGCCTAGGATGTCCATAAACACGCCGTGCATGGTGATTTGAGGGGCGCCAATTTTGGTCAAATACGTGCGCAGGTGATCGATGACCTCTGCAGCAGAAATGGCTGTAGTAAATAAAGGTGTGGATGAGCGCTGACAAAACAGCTGCAAATCTGGATCGGCGGCTTTTCCATCGGCAACAATGACGCATGGCGGCGTTTTGGAAATCAAACTCGCAATTTGCTCTTGTCTTTGCTTGGGCTCTAGCATCGCATGATAGTCAACCTCTTGTTCACCAAAGATTTGAATGCGACTTGGGTGAATGAGATTTAAGTGGCCAACTAAGTCTGAGCTGGCGGCAGCCGCTTTCACTGCCTCTGGTGGAAAGGTACGATCAGCACCTTCAAGACCACCAATCCAAGACAGCTTTAGATCTGAGACGTTGTCATCGAAAATCTGCTGAGCAGTTACTCCGTCTAGGAGTAATGGCTGAGTCATTTTGTGCTACCCCACTGCTGCAATAGCTCGCATACTTTAACTGGATCTACAGCAGTGCTTAGCAATTGACGCGCTTGCGCATCAGACAATAATTGCGCGATTGAGGAAAGAATTTCTAGATGCTGTTGCGTTGCTTTTTCTGGCACCAGCAAAAATATCAGGGTAGATACAGGTTCGCCATCAGGCGCTGCAAACTCAATGGGATCTTTAAGTCTCATCATTGCTGCTGATGGCTGTTTAAGGCCTTTGACGCGACCGTGAGGGATTGCTACGCCAGCACCAAGGGCAGTTGAACCTAAGTCTTCGCGAGCATTTAGAAAGCCAACAACTTCAGCGGCATTAATGCCAACTCGTTGAGCGAAGAGTTCCCCGGCGGCTGCAAATGCATCGGACCTGTTTTTGGCAGGGTTATCTAATGCAATGCAGTCGGGGGTGAAAAGATTAGTCAGGGCATTCATGTGAATTGATTATAGGTGTCCTGACACACAAGATTACTCAAAATGCTTTTCGTGATGATGATCTTGAATCTTTTCTTTATGTTTTACGACTTGGCGCTCGAGTTTATCGACCACTGCATCCATTGCATGGTAAAGGTCGGCATTGTGTGCTTCAGCGAACAAATCCTTTCCCTTTAGATGAATGGTGATCTCAGCGCTTTGGCGCAAATCTTTTTCTTTGGCCTTATCTACAACCAGAAAGGCGGAGGCGTCGATAACATGATCAAAGTGCTTGCGAATTTTGGCTAATCCCGCCTCTAGATGCGAACGCATAGCAGGGGTAACTTCTACATGACGGCTATTGATTTTCAAATTCATCAGAAACTCCTTTTATAGACGCGTGCGCATGGGCATGCCTGGGGGTGCGCAGCAAGCCCCTGAAATTTTGAACTGTTTTTTTTTGGAAAATAATCCATGAGCCTCCAGCGTATCAGCGAATTTGCTGAAAACCAAGAGGGAATTGGAATTTTTGTTACTTATCCGGACAGATGGCCCGGCTAGCTTACATCCTAAAGTTTTCGCCTAGGTAGACTCTGCGAACAGCATCGTTTTGGATGATCTCATCTGGCTTGCCTGCGGCCAAGACGCTACCTTCGCTAATGATGTACGCGTGATCACATATGCCTAGGGTTTCACGTACATTGTGATCGGTGATCAGTACGCCAATTTGACGATCTCGCAGGAAACGTACAATCCGCTGAATTTCCCCAACGGCAATAGGGTCAACCCCCGCAAAGGGTTCATCGAGCAGGATAAATTTTGGCTGGGAGGCTAGAGCCCTGGCAATTTCAACGCGGCGGCGCTCGCCACCAGAGAGTGAAAGCGCAGGATTATTGCGAAGATGACTAATCTGTAGTTCGCCTAGGAGCTCATCCAGTCGACGGGCTATTTCCGCTTTGGATAATGGCTTGCCCCCTTGTACTTGCAGCTCTAGTACGGCTTGAATATTTTCAGCAACATTCAATTTTCTAAAAACAGAAGCCTCTTGGGGTAAGTAAGAAAGACCCATGCGGGCGCGTTCATGAATTGGCAGATGGGTGATATCAGCTCCATCCAAAACAATATTTCCGCCATCAAGCGGTACCAGGCCAACAATCATGTAAAAAGAAGTCGTTTTACCAGCACCATTTGGGCCTAACAAGCCTACTACCTCGCCGCATTTGACTTGTATGGAAACATCCCGCACTACGGTTCTAGAGCCATAACGTTTTTGAAGGTTATGTGCACTTAGTGTTGCTGGGCTTGTGGTTTGAGCTAAATCCGCTGTCATTTCTCTAATGTGGCTTTTCTTCTTGGTGAAAGGATTGCTCTGGCTAAAGGTAAATCTTCAGGCTTTGCATCTTCAGGTGGAATGACACGATAGTACTGTTTTACATCATCGTACTCAATTTTCCAGCCACGCAATTGATCGAGCATTTGCATATTCAATAAACGCTTGAGGCTGGCATCACCAGTGATTGTCAGTACTTCAGTTTTAGCGTTGTAGTTCACTTGGGCGCCACGACCCTGCATGAATTCATCGGCCGGCCCTTCGCGACGCTGTCTGAAGCTTGCTGTTGAATCAGGCGAACCCTTTACATCTACATATTCATAGCCTTCAGGATCCACATCAATGTGGCCATCTTCCCCAGTAACCACAATGCTACCTTTAATTAGGAGCACTTGTCCGCTAAGGTCGTAAACCTGCCGAACATCATTTACAGAAACTTTTTTAGCCTCGAGGATTACCGGCTTATCTTGGTCAGCTTTTTCTGCATGTGCAGTGCCAGCAAGAGCCGCAGCCAGAGCGCCATAGCAAAGTATTGCGCGACAGGTTGGTAGGTAACGAGTAGATAACATTTTATTGGGTGCTGCGAGGAGCTCGCTCGATACGACCTTTAACTTGGCCTCTGAGCGTCATGCTCTGCTCAACATTATTAAACACCCCACCTTCAGTAGAGCTCATGATGGACATACCTTGCTCAAGCGTGATGGGTGTATTTGTTTCAACGATGTCATCATTGATGAGTACTTTAAAGTAGTTGGAGCTAGCAAGCATTCTTAAGGTCGCAGGTTGTGTCGCGCTTGCCGCTTGAGCTGGACGAAAGATCGATGCGTTATCAAATAAGTCTAGGATTGTGAGATCGCCATCAAGATGTCCGGTGTCGGATTTCACAGTAACAGGCGCTTTTTCAGCTTGGAATAAACGCATGCGAGGCGTAAGGATGTCAATCGAAGCGTCATCGTCATAGTGAGTAACTTTAACGCCGAGAATTCGATATTTGGTGTTGCCCAATTCATTTAAAGCAGAAAGGGCGCCATCTTTAATGGTGTAGTCAGGCTCATGTAGGCGTACTCGTGCCAAGGGAGATTTTTCTGGAGGTGTATTTTTTTCCACCAACCAAAAGGTAGCCAAGGTAAGCGCCCCCATCAGAATCAAAGGCATTAGGCGCAATATCGTGCGCCCGATGCTAAGTTTGATTTGCTGAGGATTTAGTTGCATTGCTTAGGCGCGTGCTTGTATAAGAAGTTCGTTGTAACGATCTTGCGCCTTGAGGATGAGATCGCATACTTCGCGAACGGCACCTTTACCGCCACCAAGAGTTGTAACAAAGTGAGCAAATTCTTTTACCGCTTCATGACCTTGTGCGGGGCAAATTCTTAAGCCAGCATTTTTCATCATTTGGAAATCTGGCCAGTCATCGCCCATAACGGCGCAGTCTGCTGGGGTAAGTCCTAAAGATTTCAGAGTTTGTTCTAGAGCAATAGCTTTGTTTTCTACGCCCATGTGTACATGCTTAATTCCTAATTCTTCGCAACGGGCTAAAACCATTTTTGAGCTTCTGCCAGTAATGATGGCAGTTGGAATGCCGCATCGCTCTAAAAGCTTGATACCCAATCCATCTTGTATATCAAAAGCTTTAAGCGATTCTTTACCATCGGCGCCAATCCAAACTTTTCCGTTTGTTAAAACGCCATCTACATCCAATACTAGTAACTTCACTTTACCCGCGCGCTCCCAGGCTTGTGGGTGCTGAGTCAAAGGATTGGTGTTGTGGGTATTAAAAGCACTTGGCATAAAAATTCAATTCAGTTTTCGTACAGAGTTAAATAACTTTTGCTGCGAATAAGTCATGTAGATTGAGGGCGCCAAGTAAGTGTCCGTTGCTATCAGTAACCACTAGATGATTGATGCGATGCTTTTCCATCATTTCAATTGCTTCTTCAGCCAGGAGCTCTGCTGGGATGGTGCGTGGATCGGGCGTAGTTGCGCTGGCGAGCTTGATATCTCCAAGGTTAGTAGTTTTTTCTAAAAGGCGGCGCAAGTCGCCATCAGTTAAGATGCCAAATACTTTTTGTTTGGCATCTAAGATGACCACCATACCCATGCGCTTGGAGGTCATCTCTAGTAGGGCGTCTTGCAAAGAAGCGTCGACTGAAATCTTTGGCGTATCTTCAAGGCTACGCATGACTTCGCTAACATGCATTAATTGTTTGCGGCCTAGTCTGCCACCTGGATGTGAGCGAATGAAATCTTCCGCCTGAAATCCTCGAGCATCGAGTAATGCCACGGCCAGTGCATCGCCCATAGCGAGAGCGGCTGTTGTACTGGTGGTTGGCGCAAGATTTAAAGGACAAGCTTCTTTTTCCACGCTGGTATCTAAATGTGCATCAGCCAGTTTGGCGAGTGAAGAATTTGGCGCACCAGTTAAGGCGATTAATTTTGCGCCGGTACGTTTCACGATCGGAACAATGGTGAGCAACTCGTCCGTTTCGCCAGAATTGGAGAGTGCAACAAAAACATCGTCTCTAGTCACCATGCCTAAATCGCCATGACTGGCTTCAGCAGGGTGAACAAAAAAAGCAGGGGATCCGGTTGAAGCAAATGTTGCCGCAATTTTGCGGGCAATATGACCGGATTTACCGATTCCGGAAACCACAATTCGGCCCTTACAGCCATGTAAAAGCTCAACTGCAAGCACTAAGGCATCAGCATTGACGCCTTCAAGGCGATCGCGCATGGTTTGCAGTGCAGCAGCCTCAATTGAGAGGGTGTCGCGCGCAAGCTTTAGGGTACGTTCACGAGTCTTAGCTATCATCAAGTAAGTATATGCCGTCAGTCCTTCAATTAACCCTCATTCTTCTGGCCTCGGGTGTGGCCGGAGTGGTTATTTTCCGCTATTTTGGACTCCCCCCGATTTTGGGCTATTTGGCTATTGGAGTGCTGATTGGGCCAAATGCCCTGGGTATAGCGAATGATTCAGCCACCGTGAAGTATTTGGCTGAATTTGGGGTCGTTTTCTTGATGTTTTCTATTGGCCTGGAATTTAACCTCCATAAGCTCAGGGCAATGCGCAATATCGTGTTTGGCCTTGGGGGTAGTCAGGTCATCCTAACGATGTTGCTGGCAATTCCGGCCAGCTTACTGATGAACTGGATTTATCCTATTTCTTGGCAGGCTGCGATTGCATTAGGCGGCGCTTTAGCCATGTCTTCTACCGCGATTGTGACAAAGCTGATTTCGGATCGCGCGGAATTAGAAACCGAGCACGGTCGCAATGTAGTGGGTATTTTGTTATTTCAAGATTTGGCGGTGGTTTTCTTGCTGATTCTGTTGCCATCACTTGGAAAAAATCCTAAAGATCTTTTTGTTGCTCTGACTGCAGCGTCGATCAAAATAACTATTGCATTGACATTAATTTTCTTCATCGGCCAAACGCTGATGAGCCGTTGGTTTAAGTTGGTAGCAAAGCTGCGCTCACAAGAATTATTCATGCTCAATCTTCTATTGATTGTGCTGGGCATGGCGGGATTGACTGAGCACTTTGGTTTGTCCTTGGCACTTGGCGCGTTTTTGGCCGGCATGCTGATTTCAGAAACGCCTTATCGTCACCAGGTGGAAGAGGATGTAAAGCCGTTCCGCGATGTTTTGTTGGGACTCTTCTTTATTACGATCGGTATGCTGCTCGACTTCAGTGTCATTGGTCAGCAGTGGGTGTTAGTGCTCTTGCTATTAATTGGCCCATTGGTTTTTAAGTTTGGACTGATTGCCTTGCTCTCTCGGGTGTTTGGTTCAAGCCCAGGCATCTCCATCAGAACCGGTTTGTGCCTTGCCCAGGCGGGTGAGTTTGGGTTTGTATTGCTTAATCAAATCGATGGTTTAGATTTGATTGATCCCACCTTAAGTCAAGCAGTTCTTGCGGCAATGTTGCTCTCGATGTTCTGCGCACCATTTTTAATTGAATATAGCGATCGCATTGCAATGCGTTTCTCAAGCAATGAGTGGTTATTGCAATCACTTGCTTTAACGCGTGTTGCCGCAAAAAGTGTTCGCAATGAAAACCATGTGGTCATTTGCGGGTTTGGAAGGTCGGGCCAAAGTTTGGCTCGCATGCTTGATCAAGAAAAAATTCCGTACATTGCTTTGGATTTAGATCCTGATCGCGTCAAAGAAGCTGCGGCTGCTGGCGACAATGTTGTCTATGGCGATGCGAGCCGCGAAAATTATTTGGTGGCCGCTGGCCTCTCTAGAGCAAAAGCAGTGGTGATTACCTACGCTGATACTGGAGCGAGTCTGCGCGTACTTCGTCAAGTTGAGCACTTACGTCCCGGTATGACGGTGTTGGTTCGTACAAGAGATGATGCAGATATTGCTAAGTTGCAAGCCGCTGGTGCTACCGAAGTTATCCCGGAGTTGATTGAAGGCAGTTTGATGATTGCTTCTCATGTGCTGCTCATCATGGGTGTGCCGATGCGCAAAGTAGTACGGCGCATCACAACAGCACGGGAAGAGCGCTATAGCTTATTAAGAGGTTACTTCCGGGGTTCAGCTGATGATGACTTTGGCTCTAATGAATCTTGGAGGCTGCATGCCATTACCCTCTTGCCCCATTCTCAGGCTATTGGAAAGACTTTGGGTGATCTAGATCTTGAGAAGGAGGGCGTTAATGTTCAGGCGGTACGTCGGAAGGGGCTGAATGCCGATTATGTGAAGCTAGACCCTAAACCAGATTTACGTCTGGAAGCCAATGATATTTTGGTGATCTCAGGCAATTCAGAAGCAACCGATTTAGCTGAAGCCAAATTACTCTGAGATCAGTCAAAAACTTTATTTCAGAATTTACTTTTTCTTCTTGCTGACTGCAGGAGATTTGCGTGTCAGCAAGGGTGCTAAGTAGTGGCCGGTAAAACTTACTTCATTCTTGGCCACATCCTCTGGTGTTCCAGTGGCGATAATTTGTCCACCACCAGCACCGCCTTTAGGTCCTAGATCAATAATCCAATCTGCGGTCTTAATGACATCTAAGTTGTGCTCAATGATGACAATCGTATTGCCCTGCTTCTTGAGTGTTTGGATAACTGTTAGTAATAACTGAATGTCATGGAAATGCAGGCCAGTAGTTGGCTCATCCAGGATGTATAAAGTTCTGCCAGTATCGCGTTTGGATAACTCAAGAGAAAGTTTGACGCGTTGAGCTTCGCCGCCTGATAGGGTGGTAGCACTCTGGCCAAGCTTCACATAGCCAAGGCCAACATCTAACAGTGTTTTGAGTTTGCGCTTCACAACTGGTACTGCTTCAAAGAACTCATGAGCTTGTTCGATGGTCATCGACAGCACTTCATGAATATTCTTGCCCTTGTAGCGAATATCTAAGGTCTCTCGGTTATAGCGCTTGCCGTGACAAACATCACATGGCACGTAGACGTCTGGCAAGAAGTGCATCTCCACTTTAAGAACGCCATCGCCTTCGCAAGAATCGCAACGGCCACCTTTAACGTTAAAAGAAAATCTACCAGCTTCGTAGCCACGCTCACGTGATGCAGGAACACCAGCAAAGAGCTCCCTAATGGGAGTAAACAAGCCTGTGTAGGTGGCCGGGTTAGAGCGTGGTGTTCTTCCAATTGGAGATTGGTCGACGCTGATGACTTTATCGAAATGCTCTAAACCTTTGATTGCATCATGCGCTGCTGGCTCTGCATTTGAGCCATAAAGATGTTGGGCAACAGCGTGGTGCAGTGTGTCATTGATTAAGGTGGATTTGCCTGAGCCCGATACCCCGGTTACGCAAGTTAACAACCCAACCGGAATCTTTGCGTGCACTGATTGCAAATTATTACCGCGCGCGCCAATGATTTCTAAGAAGCGATCATTCACTGGAATGCGTTTGTCGGGAACGGCAATGGCTTCGCGTCCAGCAAGATATGCACCGGTTAACGAGTTTGGATTGGCTTCAACCTCTGCTGGAGTGCCTTGGGCAACTACTTCGCCACCATGAACGCCTGCGCCTGGGCCAATATCAATTACCCAGTCAGAAGCGCGAATCATATCTTCGTCATGCTCAACTACTAATACGCTATTACCTAAATCACGTAAATGCTTGAGGGTGCCAATCAGTCGATCGTTATCGCGTTGATGCAATCCAATAGATGGCTCATCTAAAACATACATCACGCCCGTTAAGCCTGAGCCAATCTGGCTTGCTAGGCGGATACGCTGAGCTTCACCGCCAGATAGAGTATCGGCACTACGCTCGAGCGATAGGTAATCCAGGCCCACATCATTTAAAAAGCGTAGGCGTGCGCTAATCTCTTTGACAATCTTGTCGGCGATTTCTCGTTTAGCACCTTTAAGTTCGAGTGCCTCAAAATATTCTTTGGCTTCTTTGAGGGGTAGTGCACTGATTTCATAAATAGCGCGTGATTGTTTCTTTTCGCCTACTTTGACAAAGCGTGCTTCTTTGCGTAAACGACTGCCGTTACATTCGGGGCAGGTCTGTACATTTTGATAGCGAGATAATTCCTCGCGCACAGTCATGGAGTCGGTTTCGCGATAACGCCTCTCAAAGTTAGCAACGATGCCCTCAAAAGCATGTTCACGAATACTGTTCTTGCCGCGCTCGTTGATGTATTCAAATGGAATGGTGATATCACCAGAGCCCAGAAGAATGAGATCTTGTTGTTTCTTAGATAGTGTTTCAAAAGGCTTCTCCACATCAAAACCGCCATGCTTGGCTAGGGTTTGAAGTAGCTTGAAGTAAAACTGATTACGACGGTCCCAGCCCTTAATGGCTCCAGATGCTAGCGATAGGTCTGGGTGGGCGACGATGCGCTTTGGGTCAAAGAACGATTGATGCCCAAGTCCATCGCAAGAAGGGCAGGCGCCCATTGGGTTGTTGAAGGAGAAGAGGCGCGGCTCTAATTCTTGCAAGGAGTATGAGCAAACTGGGCAAGCAAATTTGCTTGAGAAGATCATCTCTTTGCCGGTATCCATATCCACAATCATGGCCTTGCCATTCGCTAGGCGTAAGGCAGTCTCAAAAGACTCGGCGAGCCGTTGCTGAATATCGGGGCGCACCTTAATTCGATCAACAACTACCTCAATCGAATGCTTATCGTTTTTCTTGAGCGTTGGTAATTGATCGACTTCAAAAATTTCTGCTTTAGCTACGTTTGCAGTGCCACCACCCGAGCGCACACGAAAGCGCACAAAGCCTTGTGCTTGCAGGTCTTGGAAGAGGTCAACAAACTCACCTTTGCGCTCGCTTACTACTGGAGCCAGAATCATTAACTTCGTATCTTCTGGCATTGAAAGGACGGTATCGACCATTTGAGAAACGCTTTGCGCTTCTAGTGGCAGATCGTGATCCGGACAATGTGGCGTTCCTGCGCGCGCAAATAACAAGCGCAGGTAATCGTGAATTTCTGTAACAGTGCCAACAGTAGATCGTGGATTGTGACTTGTAGCTTTTTGCTCAATCGAAATCGCAGGTGAAAGACCTTCAATCGTATCGACATCTGGCTTTTCCATAAGTTGCAAAAACTGGCGGGCATAAGCTGAAAGAGATTCAACATACCGACGTTGACCTTCTGCATAGAGGGTGTCAAAAGCCAATGAGCTTTTGCCTGAACCTGATAAGCCAGTAAGGACGACGAGTTTCTCTCTAGGGATGTCTAGATTGATGTTTTTGAGGTTGTGGGTGCGGGCACCGCGGATCTTGATTTCGTTATTCATGATTTTTTAGCGTAACTTGTTAATATAGCTCTTTCCCATGAATCCTTCTGAACTCCGATCTACTCTGGCCTTAGCAGGCATCTTTGGCCTACGCATGCTGGGCCTGTTCTTGCTATTGCCTATCTTTAGCATTCATGCGCGGGGCTTGCCGGGTGGGGAGCACGCTCTTTGGGTGGGTTTGACCCTTGGCATCTTCAATATCGTCCAAGCCTGTTTTTATATCCCTTTAGGTCGTTTATCTGACCGAATTGGCCGTAAACCGGTCGTTTTGTGGGGGCTATCCTTATTTGTTGCTGGCGCCCTGATCTGCGCTGCCAAGGATGATTTGCTATGGATTGCCATTGGCCGGGGAATTATGGGTGCTGGAGCGGTATCAGCCGCCATTTCTGCCTGGGTGGCAGATTTAACTCGCGAACAAGTGCGTACCCGGGCGATGGCTTTGGTTGGCGGCAGCATTGCCCTCTCATTTGCCTTATCTCTAGTGATCGCCGCCCCCATTTATCGCGTGATCAGTCTTAGTGGAATTTTCGTTGTCTTGGCAGCATTGGGTGTTATTGCCATGTTCGTGACATATTACCTTTTACCAACAACCAAGCCTGAAGCAAAAGTTCAACAAGCTTCGTTAAAAGAAGTTTTCTTTAGGCCTGAATTAATGCGCCTAAATCTAGGTGTATTTGTATTGCATGCAACCCAGGTTGCGATGTTCTTGGTAGTTCCACGTTTATTGGTGCAGGCAGGGTTGCCACTTTCTTCGCATTGGGAAATCTATCTTCCTGTCGTGCTGCTTTCATTTGTCTTTATGGCACCTGCGATTATTTACGGCGAGAAGAAGCAGAAATTAAGAACAGTATTGTTAGTTGCGATCGTTTTATTGCTAATTGCTGAATCGTTATTTACACAAGCCTCATCTGTGATGGCTATTGCGACAGCGTTACTGATTTATTTTGTAGGCTTTAATTTACTTGAAGCATTACAACCCTCCTTGGTGTCGCGTTTTGCAAAAGAATCTAAAGGCACCGCACTGGGTGTTTACAACACAACTCAATCAATAGGACTCTTTTCTGGGGCTGTAATTGGGGGTTATTTAATGGATAGCCATGGTGATTTATCGGTCTTTGCGATGGGTGCAGCACTCTTAGTTTGCTGGCTTATAATTGCTTGGTCGATGGGTGAAATGCCAACGCGAGCAACAGAATCAAAGGATGTAGCCACAAAGACATAACCGCAGCTTCATGAATTTAATTTCAGCGAGCAGTTTATTTTTAGTAGTAATAACAGCAGTATTTTTCTTCGGGAGACAACATGGCTTCGGTAAATAAGGTCATCATCGTAGGTAATGTAGGACGTGATCCAGAAACGCGTTATATGCCAAGCGGCGACGCCGTTACAAACATTTCAGTAGCAACATCTGATCGCTACAAAGACAAGCAAACTGGTGAAATGAAAGAAACCACAGAATGGCATCGCGTTGCATTCTTTGGCAAGCTCGCAGAAATCGCTGGTCAGTACCTCAAAAAAGGTTCACAGGTTTATGTTGAAGGTCGCTTGCGTACACGCAAATGGACTGACGCAAGTGGCCAAGAAAAGTATTCCACTGAGATCGTTGCAGAGACAATGCAAATGCTTGGTGGTAAGCCAGTAGGCGGAAGTGGTGATGGTGGCGAAAGCTATAGCCGCTCAAAGCCGGCTGAGCAGTCCGCTCCAGCAGCCTCAAATGCTGCGTCATTGGGCGCAATGGACGACGATATTCCGTTTTAAGTACTAACCAATAATTCATCGGCCATAAGCTGGTGGGTTACATAGCAAAAACCCCTTCCAGATTTCCTGTAAGGGGTTTTTCTTTGCCTATTCTCTGGAAGAGTTTATTGCCGTGCGTGCCGAATGTTTTCTGGCCAAGGCGAGTTGTAGTCAGTGCGAAATGGGTTGATATCTAAGCCACCGCGTCTTGTGTAACGGGCATACACAGAAAGTTTTTCTGGCTTGCACTGGCGCTTGATATCCGTGAAGATAGTTTCAACACAATGCTCATGGAATTCACCTAATTGTCTGAAGCCAATGAGGTAACGCAACAAGCCTTCTTCAAGAATAGGCCGGCCTTGGTAGCGAATTTGCACACTAGCCCAATCTGGCTGGCCAGTTACAGGGCAATTAGATTTCAGAAGGTGTGAGACTAAGCATTGCTCAATCGGGCCAAAGGATTCGTTCACGCCCAACAGGCTTGGGTCTGCAGCCAGACTGGGATCTACTTCAATATCCAATCTATCCATCAAAATCCCGCTCATCTCCTGCATCCCTTTTTTGGAGATTGATTCCGTTGGGTTAATACGAGTAGTTATCTTGCTACCAGCAACTGCCGATAAGTTACTAATGAGTTTCTCTTTAACTTCGTTCTCATCCTCAAAGCGCGCGCTATTGAGGCTGTTGAGGTAGAGCTTGAATGATTTTGACTCAATCATGTTTGGTGAGTCAGCAGGAATTTGAAACTCCGCCAATGCAATCTGCGGCTTTCCTTTTTTATTGAGCCAACTCAGCTCAAAGGCATTCCAAATATCAACACCAACAAAGGGCAGTGCTTGACCTTCTATCAGCCCCAACTTCTTTCTGTTCTCTGTTCTTGGAATGGGAAACAACAAGTTCGGATCGTATTGATCTGGGTATTGTGTTGATTGACCGAGCGGTAACGTTGCCATAAATAACTTTGTTTATTTTTCTATTACTTGGCTTTAGGTTTGTTGGATACACCTGATACAACATGGCCGGTGGGTGCAACTGATGCAGCCGATTGGCAGTGACCAGTTTGATCATCAAAGAAAAAGTCGGGCTCGAATTCTCGCAAGAACTCACTCTTGGAGAGGCCACCCAAGAACATGGCTTCATCTACATCAATACCCCATGCCATCAAGGTTCGAATGGCACGTTCGTGTGCAGGTGCTGAGCGTGCAGTTACCAGCGCAGTACGAATACGCATACCGTTTTCGCTAGTGGAGCGCTGCAGCCTATGAAGAGCCTCAAGCAAAGGCTTAAAGGGGCCTGGAGGCAGTGGAATGTCGACCTTTTTGCTTTCGTGATCTACAAACGCTTCTAAACCCTTTTTCTGGAAAACTTGTTCAGCTTCATCGGAGAACAGTACTGCGTCTCCGTCAAATGCAATGCGGATTTCATTGGGATGAGATTCAGCGGTTTTGCTGGACTCTGGGTAAACACGTGCTGCTGGAAAGCCGGCATCAATAGTCGCCCTCACATCATCTTCATTCGCAGATAAGAAGAGGTTGGCATGTAGCGATCGCAGGTAATGGTAGGGCGGACGGCCTCTAGTAAATACGCCACGCTCAAGATGTAAGCCGTGGTGCTCAGCAGAGCGAAAGACTCGCAAGCCGCTTACGGGGTCATTACGGGAGAGGATCACCACTTCAACTCGTTGTTCACCCTCATCATTAAACGCCAATAGTTTTTTTACTAGAGGAAATGCAACCCCTTTTTGAGCTGCCTCACTAAGACGCTCAAGCTGCAACTTCATATATGCGCTGTCGTCGGCAGATTCGAAAATGCGATTTTCTTCTTCAAAATCAAACAGGGCGCGCGATGAGATCGCAACGACAAGTTTTCCGGTGAGCGTATATGACATCTTGTGGCTGAAGCCTATTTGAGGAACAGGCGATAAGCGGGATTATTACTTTCGTCCCAGTGCGGATAGCCCAGGCCAGCCAAGAAGCCTTGGAATTTCTTCTGCTCATTCTTCGGAACTTGCAGGCCAACCAAAATGCGACCGTAGTCTGCACCATGATTGCGGTAATGGAACAAGCTGATATTCCAGTTGGGCGCCATGCTGGTTAAGAACTTCATCAAAGCGCCTGGGCGTTCAGGGAATTCAAAGCGATATAGCAATTCATCTTTAGCAAGTGCAGAGTGTCCGCCAACCATATGACGTAAGTGCGACTTAGCCAGTTCATCATGCGTGAGATCAATCGTTGCAAACTTTGCTTTACGGAAATGTTTTGCGATGACTTCGCTATCGCCAGATTTTTGTGTGCTGATGCCAACAAAAATATGCGCTTCACTTTGATCGCCAATGCGGTAATTAAATTCAGTAACGTTACGTTTTCCAAGAAGTTCGCAAAAGCGTTTGAATGAGCCACGCTCTTCAGGAATGGTTACTGCGAATACTGCTTCACGGAACTCGCCAACATCTGCACGTTCGGCCACAAAGCGAAGGCGACTAAAGTTCATATTAGCCCCGCAAGCCACAGCCACCAAGGTTTTCTTCTTGATGCGCTTCTTCTCAACATACTTCTTCATGCCCGCTATGGCTAGCGCGCCAGCAGGCTCAAGGATGCTGCGAGTATCAGTAAAGACATCGTTAATTGCTGCGCAGATTTCATCGGTATCGACAGTGATAATTTCATCCACTACTTTTTTGCAAATACGGAATGTTTCTTTGCCAACCAATTTCACAGCAGTGCCATCCGAGAACAAACCCACGTCTTTCATCTCAATGCGCTTGTTTGCTTTGAGTGATTGATTCATTGCATCCGAATCTGAAGCTTGCACGCCGATTACTTTTGTTTTTGGGCTGACGGCTTTGATGTATTCACCAATGCCTGCAATCAAACCACCACCACCAATGGCTACAAATACAGCGTCGATGGGTTTTTCGTATTGAGTAAAGATTTCATGGGCGATTGTTCCTTGGCCCGCAATAACATCGGGATCATCAAATGGGTGAACAAAGGTCAAACCCCGTTTTTTGCCCAAAACTTCTGAGTGCTTAAAGGCATCACTGTAAGACTCGCCATGAAGGATGATTTCTACCCAAGATCCGCCTCTGGCCTTTACTGCATCAATTTTGACGCTTGGAGTAGTCACCGGCATCACGATGACAGCTTTGCACTTCATTTTGGCTGCGGAAAGGGCGACGCCTTGGGCATGATTGCCTGCAGAAGCGGCAATTACCCCCCGTTTTAGGGCTTCTGGGGGTAAATGGGCCATTTTGTTATAGGCGCCACGGAGTTTGAATGAGAAAACCGGCTGGTTGTCCTCTCTTTTGAGGAGTACCTGGTTGCCCAAACGTTTAGTCAGTTCAGGGGCGAGCTGGAGCTCGGTTTCTCTGGCTACGTCATAGACGCGAGCCGATAAAATTTTCTTTAAATAGTTCGTTGCCATCTAATGAGCGTACCACGGATGGCTTCTAAGCCCTTAGATTTGCAAGGGTTTATCTGTTTCGGGAGCAACTTTCCAGGAATCCTGCCAGTATCAGGTTTGCTCAATTAAAATGCTTATTTATCAAATATGTCGCTATGAACGCCCCATTAGCTTTGAACCAGTTGTTGGACGCTGAGGCAGGTTCCCCCCGTCTGCGTGAAATTCCCTACAACTACACCTCCTTTTCTGATCGAGAGATTGTTATTCGCTTGTTGGGCGAGGAGTCATGGCGCGTTCTTAATGACCTACGCGGCGTGCGTCGCACCGGCCGTTCTGCGCGAATGTTGTTCGAGATCCTAGGTGATATCTGGGTAGTTCAACGCAACCCCTTTTTGCAAGATGACTTATTAGATAGTTCTAAACGTCGTCAGCAACTGATCGATGCGCTATGGCATCGCTTAGGCGAAGTTAAGAAAAGAAATATTGGTGACTCAACCGAGCAAGTAGAGGTCTTGTTGAGTGCCGCTTATCGAGCAATCGAAAATTTTGAGAATGGCTTTAAAGAGGTTGAGCAAATTCGCAAGCGCGCTCGCAAAGAGTTGGGCCGACACACTGCTGCAGACAATATTTGTTTTGATGGTGTATCTCGTGCTGCACACGTTACTGATGCAACTGATTGGCGCGTTGAGTTTCCACTTGTAGTTTTAAAGCCTGATTACGAATCCGAAATCCCGGGCTTAGTCAAAGCTTGTGTTGAATTAGGCCTCACGATTATTCCTCGTGGAGGCGGCACAGGTTATACCGGTGGCGCTATTCCACTTTATGCAATGTCTGCAGTGATTAATACTGAGAAGTTGCAAGATATTGGTGGCGTGAAGTCTCAGAAGCTGCCTGGGCTTGATCGCGAAGTATCCACAATCTTTACCGGTGCAGGTGTTGTTACTCGTCGGGTATCTGATGCCGCTGAGCATGCCGGCCTAGTGTTTGCGGTAGATCCTACTTCTGCTGATGCAAGTTGCATTGGCGGCAATATTGCAATGAATGCTGGTGGTAAGAAAGCTGTTCTTTGGGGAACTGCTTTGGACAATCTCGCCAGCTGGCGCATGGTTGATCCTGAAGGCAATTGGTTAGACGTTGAGCGACTGAATCACAACATGGGCAAGATTCATGATGTGGCCACAGTACGTTTTCAATTAACTTGGTCTGATGGTAATAGTGAGCCAGGTGAACGCATTCTTAAAACAGAATTGCTAGAAGTAGAGGGTAAGCGTTTTCGTAAAGAAGGTTTAGGCAAAGACGTTACAGATAAATTTTTATCTGGTTTGCCTGGTGTTCAAAAAGAAGGTTGCGATGGTTTGATTACCAGCGCAACTTGGGTATTGCATCGCATGCCAAAATTCATGCGTACTGTTTGCTTAGAGTTTTTTGGCCAAGCGCGAGAAGCTATTCCAAGTATTGTGGAGATCAAAGCTTACTTAGATGGTTTAAGTAAGCAAGGCGGCCCAATTTTGGCTGGCTTAGAGCATTTAGACGATCGCTACTTAAGGGCGGTGGGTTACTCCACTAAATCTAAGCGCAATAGCTTGCCGAAGATGGTGCTGATTGGCGACATTGCTGGTGACGATGAAGAAGCAGTTGCTGCTGCAACTAGTGAAGTAGTGCGCATGGCAAATTTACGGGTTGGTGAAGGCTTTGTTGCCGTTAGTGCTGAAGCTCGTAAAAAGTTCTGGCTTGATCGCGCCCGTACAGCTGCAATTGCCCGTCATACCAATGCATTTAAGATCAATGAAGACGTTGTGATTCCCTTGCCACGTATGGGAGAGTACACCGATGGCATTGATCGCATCAATATTGAACTCTCTCTTAAAAATAAGCTGCAAGTACTTGATGGTCTAGAAGCTTTCTTGAAAAAGAGTGCTTTGCCGTTGGGTAAGAGTGACGAGGAATATGAGATTCCAACTGCAGAAATCTTGGGAGACCGAGTTCAGCAGGCTTTAGAGCTTATTGCGAAGGTGCGCGGGCGTTGGGCTGAGTGGCTCACTGAGATGGACTCTTATTTCCCGCGATTGCAGGATTACAGCTTGCGCGCCTCATGGAAAGAAGAAGTGCGTTCTGAGTTGCGCATCATCTTTGGCGGTCTTGCATTCGAACCCATCCTGGCTGAGCTTGAAGCAATCCATAAAAATACTTTGCGTAAGCGTGTATTTGTGGCTTTGCACATGCATGCTGGTGATGGCAACGTTCACACAAATATTCCTGTGAACTCTGATGACTATGAGATGTTGCAAGACGCTCATCGCGCAGTCGATCGTATTATGAAATTAGCTCGCTCACTAGATGGCGTCATTTCTGGAGAGCACGGTATTGGTATTACCAAACTAGAGTATTTAACTGAAGCTGAATTAAAAGACTTCCGTAGCTATAAGAACCGCGTTGATCCTGAAGGCCGCTTTAATAAAGGCAAGTTGATGCCGCATGCGGATCTCAGTATGGCCTACACGCCAAGCTTTGGTTTGATGGGCCATGAGTCCATCATCATGCAGCAAAGCGATATTGGAGCGATTGCCGATAGCGTTAAAGATTGTTTACGTTGCGGTAAATGTAAGCCTGTTTGCTCAACGCATGTGCCGCGCGCCAACTTGCTTTACAGCCCACGTGACAAGATTCTGGCCACTTCACTATTAATTGAAGCTTTCCTATATGAAGAGCAAACCCGACGCGGTGTTTCGATTCGTCACTGGGAAATGTTCGATGATGTCGCCGCACATTGCACAGTCTGTCATAAATGTTTAACACCATGCCCGGTCAAGATTGACTTTGGTGATGTGACTATGAATATGCGCAATCTTCTGCGCAAAATGGGTCAGCAGCGCTTTAATCCAGGAACGGCAGCATCGATGTTCTTCCTCAACGCGACTAGCCCAGAATCTATCCATCTTGCGCGCAAGACCATGATTGGCTGGGGTTATAAGTTGCAGCGCTTGGGCAATGATGTGCTGCGTAAGTTTGCAAAACAACAAACTGCCCATCCACCGGCAACAGTGGGTAAGCCAAGCGTGAAGGAACAGGTAATTTTCTTTGTGAACAAGAAGATGCCTGGTAATTTGCCGAAGAAAACAGCTCGTGCTTTGTTGGATATTGAAGATGCGAATTACGTGCCGATTATTCGTGATCCTAAGACAACTTCTGCAGATACTGAGGCTGTCTTTTATTTCCCGGGCTGTGGTTCTGAGCGTTTGTTCTCGCAAGTTGGCTTAGCTACACAAGCTATGTTGTGGAATGTTGGCGTGCAAACTGTTCTTCCTCCAGGTTACCTGTGCTGCGGCTATCCACAGCGCGGAAATGGTGACTTTGATAAAGCCGAGAAGATGATTACGGATAACCGTGTGTTATTCCATCGCGTTGCCAATACGCTCAATTACCTAGATATCAAGACCGTAGTTGTTTCATGCGGCACTTGTTACGACCAATTGGCTGGCTATCAGTTTGAGCAGATTTTCCCAGGTTGTCGCATTATTGATATTCATGAGTTCTTGGCCGAGAAGGGCGTGAAGCTCTCTGGCGTTACAGGCGTGAAATATATGTACCACGATCCTTGCCACTCTCCAATGAAGTTGCAAGATCCATTGAAGACGGTTAATGAGCTTATTCAATTAGAAGATGGCAAATCTATTCAGAAGAATGATCGTTGCTGTGGGGAGTCTGGAACTCTTGCCGTGACACGTCCTGATATTTCTACTCAAGTGCGCTTCCGTAAGCAGATTGAGATGGAGAAAGCAGCCAATGATTTGCGCAAAGGTGATTTCACTGGTGATGTCAAAGTCTTAACTAGCTGCCCATCCTGCTTGCAAGGTCTCACACGCTTTGATGCTGATAGCGATACAACAGCTGATTACATTGTGGTTGAAATGGCTCAGAAGCTACTTGGCAAAGACTGGATGCAAGACTATGTAGCCAAGGCAAACCAAGGTGGTATCGAGAGGGTTCTCGTTTAATGATTCCAAGTAATGTGGTTGTGCATCAGCAATCTAAAGTCTTAGAGCTCTCTTATGAGAATGGCAATACTTATCGCCTACCTTTTGAGTTGTTAAGAGTGCTGTCTCCTTCCGCTGAAGTACAAGGTCACGGACCTGGACAAGAAACATTGCAAACTGGTAAGCGCGATGTACTGATTGCTCATCTTGAGCCAGTGGGGCACTATGCGCTCAAGCCTAGCTTTTCAGATGGACATGACTCTGGGTTGTATACATGGGATTACTTATTGTTCTTGTGTGAGAACCAGGAGCAATTATGGAAAGAGCATTTAGATAAATTGGCTGCTGCAGGTCTTGATCGAGATGCGCCTATGGTGCAGGCTGGACATGCGCATGGCCATTCTTGTGGAAGTCACTAATGAGTAAAACGCACTTCGGCTATCAAAGTGTTGATGAGGCTGAGAAGGCCGGCAAAGTTGCTGAGGTCTTTCATTCGGTAGCCAGTAAATACGATGTGATGAACGACTTGATGTCTTTTGGGCTACATCGTCTTTGGAAAAAAATAACGATTGCCCGAGCAAATGTTCGTCCTGGCCAAAAAGTATTGGATATTGCTGGCGGTACTGGCGATCTAGCGGCTGCGTTTGCTAAAGCTGCGGACTGGGGCCGCAATCCAGATGCTCAAGTTTGGTTAAGTGATATCAATGCTTCTATGTTGGGAGTTGGCCGTGATCGTTTATTGGATCGTGGCATGGCTCTGCCTTGTGTTCAGTTTGATGCTGAGAAGATCCCTTTCCCAAATAATCATTTTGATGTGGTGACAGTGGCATTTGGTTTGCGCAATATGACTCATAAAGATGTTGCTTTGGGTGAAATGCGTCGCGTGATTAAGCCGGGTGGCCGAGTTTTGGTTTTGGAGTTTTCCAAGCCAGATGCTTTTTTGCAGCCGGTATATGACACCTATTCTTTTAAGGTTTTGCCATGGTTGGGCGAGAAGATTGCTCAAGATTCAGAGAGCTATCGCTACTTGGCAGAATCCATTCGCATGCATCCTGACGCGCAAACCCTCAAAGAAATGATGTTGGGAGTGGGTTTTGATGAAGTGGAAACCCACAGAATGACTGGGGGTATCGTCGCCTTACATATTGGTATTAAATATTGATAGTTGTATAGTTTTTAAAGTCTTAAAAACTAAAGAAGTTGAGTAGTTATAAGAAGGGGTAAAGATTAATGAATAAACATTTTTTTAAAGCTACGCTTTTAAGTCTGACTTTGGTATTTGCAACGGTTGGCCATGTTGAGGCTGCGCGTTTAGGTGGCGGCAAAAGTATCGGACGTGCACCTAGTGCTCCAATCCAAAAACAAGCCGCGCCAGTTCAAAAGCCTGCACAACAAGCTCAACCTGCAGCTCCAGCCTCAGCTCCTCAGGCTCCTGCGCCAAGTCGCTTTGGTGGCATGGGTGGCATCTTGGGCGGCTTAGCAGCTGGTTTAGGTATCGGCTACCTTTTGTCCCATTTTGGTTTGGGTGAGGCAGCTTCTTCTTTGATCACTGGTTTGCTCATTGCGATGTTGGCTGGTTTTGCAATCATGTTTGTGATTCGCAAAATGTTGCCTGCAATGTCTGGCGCTGGTCAGAATTCGAACATCCCATCACAGGGTATGCAGCGTAGTAATACAGAGATCCAAAGACAGGAGCCGGCATTTACTCCTGCAGCCAATGCATTTGGTGGTGTTGGCGCTACTCCAGAACCATTCCAGTCCACCTTGCCGCCTGGATTTGATCAGCAAGCTTTTTTAGAAAATGCAAAGCAGTATTTTGTAACTTTGCAAAAAGCTTGGGACCAAGGTGATCTTGCATCTTTACGTGAATTTACAACGCCTGAGATGTTTGCAACGATTCAACAGGATTTGGCGGGCCGAACTGATGGCAGCAATCAAACCGATGTTGTCACTATCAATGCCCAGCTTTTAGGAATTGAGACCGCAGATGCTCACTATTACTGTAGCGTTCAGTTCAGCGGGATGATTCGAGAGCAACAAGGCGCTCCTGCGAGTGATTTCTCTGAAATCTGGAATTTAAGTAAGCCGGTAGATGGGCCTGGCGGCTGGGTACTGGCGGGTATCTCCCAGTTGGTTTAAGCTTTAGGTACTTGCCGTCGGAAAACCCGCACTAGTGCGGGTTTTTTACACTCATGAATACACATTTTTCGACTACCCACACCATTGCTTCTGGCGCTGCTTGCCGGGGGATTAACCATGTTTTGGGGAGTGAGCCCTGGGCATCTGCTGAATTGGCTCGCCATGCGGGTAAAACTATTTTGTTGCAACTGCCCCTAGGCAACCTTTGTTTTGAGATAAAGCCTGACGGTTTGTTGGCTAGCTTGAAAGAGATCGACTCCCCTTCACTTACTTTAGAAGTCTCTGCTGCAGCATTAAGTGAGTTGGCTGGCAGCTCTGGTTCCTTGAGAGAACAGGCTTTTAAGGCCGTGAAAATTACTGGTGATGCGGACCTTGCTCAGTTATTGGGTCGTTTGGCTGGCCAGCTGCGCTGGGAGTATGAGGAAGATTTGGCTCGTTTTGTAGGTGATGCGCCTGCAAATTTTGCTGTGAGGCAAGGTAAAAAGTTCGTATCTGCTACTCGTTCTGCTGCCACTGATTTACTGGACAATGTAGTTGAGTATGTCAGTGAAGAAAAGAAAGTACTTTTAAATAAACGAGATTTTATGGTGCGTAAATCTGAATTAAGTGAGTTGCGCGAATCTGTCGATCGCATCGAAAAACGTATTCAATTCTTAGAGCAAAAGGCTAAATAAATCGTGCGTCGAATTGCTCGTCTCTTTTTCATTTTCTTTACCGCTTGGCGCTATGGCCTGTTACCGCTTTTACGCGATCTTTTAAAGCCTGGAATTCGTCGCGGTTTCTTAACGGTTCTTTGCTGGGTTTCTCCAGGCAGTCACTTGCCTAGGGGCGAGCGCATTCGTCTAACACTAGAAGCTCTCGGTCCTATTTTTGTGAAGTTTGGACAGGTTCTTTCTACGCGCCGTGATTTATTGCCTGAAGATATTGCAAATGAATTGGCTAAGTTGCAAGACCAAGTTCCACCATTCTCGAATGAAGAATCTCGTCGCTTGATAGAGCAGGATCTAGGACAGTCGATTGAAGAAGTTTTTATTAGTTTCGATGCAACGCCAGTAGCTAGTGCTTCGGTAGCGCAGGTGCACTTCGGAGTCTTGCGTGGCACAGCCAAACACCCTGAGTGGGAAGGGCGCGCAGTCGCTATTAAGGTTTTGCGCCCTGGCATTCTGCCGGTGATTGAAGGCGATCTAGCCTTAATGTATGACTTGGCTAAAGTTATTGAAAAAAGTTCCGAGGATGGCCGCCGCTTGAAGCCGCGTGAGAACGTTTCTGAGTTTGATACTTATTTGCATGATGAGTTAGATCTCATGCGAGAAGCAGCAAATGCAAGTCAGCTTCGCAGGCAGTTTGCAGACTCGAAGCAGTTAATGATTCCAGAGATGTATTGGGATTTATGCCATACCAATGTGATCGTCATGGAGAGAATGTATGGCATCTCCATTGGTAAAACCGCAGCCCTGCGAGAGGCTGGTGTTGACTTTAAAAAGTTAGCTGCAGATGGTGTGGAAATATTCTTTACGCAAGTCTTTGAGTATGGATTTTTTCATGCAGACATGCATCCTGGAAACATCATGATTAGCTTGGAGCCAGAAACATTTGGCCGCTTCATCTCGCTTGATTTTGGAATTGTGGGTGCTTTGAGTGAGTCAGATAAAAATTATTTGGCGCTTAATTTCTTGGCATTCTTTAATCGCGATTACCGTCGTGTTGCTGAATTACATATCGAGTCCGGTTGGGTTCCTGCCAATACACGGGTTGAGGAATTAGAGGGTGCAGTACGTTCTGTTTGTGAGCCATATTTTGATCGCCCGCTAAAAGAAATTTCCTTGGGTATTGTCTTGATGCGTTTGTTCCAAACATCGCGTCGTTTTAAGGTGGAAATTCAACCTCAACTGACTTTGTTGCAAAAAACCCTCCTCAATGTGGAGGGTTTAGCTCGCCAGCTCGATCCCGATCTAGATCTTTGGAAAACGGCAAAGCCAATTCTGGAGAAATGGGTGAGCAAGCAGTTGGGTTGGCGCGGTTTACTGGATGGCCTGAAGGAAGAGGCTCCAACTTGGGCCAAAATCCTCCCAACCTTACCCCGCTTAATTGCAGATAGTCTGGCCCAGAGTCGGGTTCAAACAAAAGACCAAAATGGCGAATTAGAGGTCTTAAAAGCCCTTTTGCTCCAGGAAAGACGTACACATCGCCTTTTAGTGGGTGCTTTACTCTTTGCAGGCGGGTTTTTGGCTGGAATTTTGATCATCGGCCTAGGCATTTATTAGTCTCTCGCTGGTTGGCCGCTAACCCGCTAAAATAGCGGGTTAGGCAGAAGACATGAAAAAATACTTTATCGCAGGCATCCTCGTTTGGGCACCATTGTCGATCACCGTTTGGGTGATTGCTTGGGGCTTGGGTTTGCTCGATGGTGTATTCGGATCCGTGATGCACGCCATCATCGTGGTTCTTCCCCATGATGCTGCAGTTGATGTTCAGAATTTCCGTGATCTACCTGGTGTTGGCATATTGATTGTGATTGCGGTCATCATGCTCACAGGTCTAGTGGCAATTAGCTTTGCGGGTCAATGGTGGGTGCGGATGTGGAATAAGCAGATTAATCGCATTCCAGTTGTGCGCTCTATTTACTCTAGCGTTCAGCAAGTCTCATCCACTTTGTTTTCTGGAAGCGGCCAAGCTTTTAGTAAGGCATTATTGATTCGCTATCCTCATGCTGATTCATGGGTGATCGCATTTCAAACGGGCACTCCTGCAAAAGAAGTAACAGCAAAATTAGGTGAAGATTACGTTAACGTATTCTTGCCAACAACTCCAAACCCCACCTCTGGTTTTTTCATGATCGTGCCACGTGCACAAACGATTGAATTGGAGATGAGTGTGGAAGAGGCTCTGAAGCACATTGTTTCAATGGGCTCTGTTCCACCCAATAGTTCTAGTGGTTTAACTACATCCCAGTTGCCACACCATTTTTGATTTATAGGAAATTGTTATGTCGATGCGAAGCCATACCTGCGGTCAGGTAACCGATTCACTCATTGGTCAAGAAGTCACCCTCTCCGGATGGGTTAATCGCCGCCGCGATCACGGAGGCGTTATCTTTATTGACTTGCGTGACCGCGAAGGTTTTGTGCAGGTTGTTTGCGATCCAGATCGTCCTGAGATGTTTGCTCTTGCTGAGCAAGTGCGTAGCGAGTTCTGTATTCAGATCAAAGGTCTCGTACGTGCCCGTCCTGCCGGTACTGAAAACACCGATTTGGTCAGTGGAAAAGTTGAGATTCTTTGCCATAGCTTGGTGATTTTGAATGCCTCAGTAACTCCACCATTCCAAATTGATGATGAGAATTTATCTGAGACAACTCGCTTGACTCATCGCGTACTGGATTTGCGTCGTCCACAAATGCAAAAGAATTTGCGCTTGCGTTACAACGTAGCGATGGAATGCCGTCGTTATTTAGATGATGCTGGTTTTATCGATATCGAGACACCAATGCTCACTAAGAGCACTCCAGAGGGTGCGCGTGACTATTTAGTTCCATCTCGCGTGCATGATGGTCAATTCTTTGCATTGCCACAATCTCCTCAATTATTTAAGCAGTTGTTGATGGTGGCCGGCTTTGATCGTTACTACCAAATTACAAAATGCTTCCGTGATGAAGATTTGCGTGCGGATCGTCAGCCAGAATTTACACAGATTGACTGTGAAACAGCTTTCTTGAGCGAATTAGAAATTCGTGATTTGTTTGAAAACATGATTCGTCATATTTTCAAGAAGACGATGAATGTAGAGTTGCCTAACCCATTCCCAACCATGCCTTATTCAGAAGGTATGGCGCGTTTTGGTTCTGACAAGCCAGATTTACGTGTGAATTTCGAATTCACGGAA
Organism: Polynucleobacter sp. AP-Kolm-20A-A1; assembly: GCF_018688315.1. Lineage (NCBI taxonomy): Bacteria > Pseudomonadati > Pseudomonadota > Betaproteobacteria > Burkholderiales > Burkholderiaceae > Polynucleobacter > Polynucleobacter sp. AP-Kolm-20A-A1. Next base: position 1,752,724 of record NZ_CP061315.1, on the reverse strand, counting down.
TTAACGGATTTGATGAAAGACGTTGATTTCAAGGTCTTCTCAGGCGCTGCTAATCAAGTTGGTGGTCGTGTAGTGGGATTGTGCGTTCCTGGCGGAGCTGAAATCAGCCGTAGCGAAATTGATGACTACACTCAGTTCGTCAGCATCTACGGTGCAAAGGGCTTGGCTTGGATCAAAGTGAACTCTGTTGCTGAAGGTCGCAATGGTTTGCAGTCACCAATCGTCAAGAATTTGCATGACGCTGCGATCGAAGGCATCTTAAAGCGCACTGGCGCAAAAGATGGCGATATTATTTTCTTCGGTGCCGACAAAGAAAAAGTGGTGAACGATGCCATTGGTAATTTACGTTTGCGCATTGGTCAATCCGCTTGGGGTAAAGAGCATGGTCTTTTTACGGAAGGTTGGAAGCCATTGTGGGTTGTTGACTTCCCAATGTTTGATTACGACGAAGGTGAAGCGCGCTGGGTTGCTTGCCACCATCCATTTACTAGCCCTAAAGATGAGCACATGCAGTACTTGGAAACCGATCCAGGCAAGTGCTTAGCCAAAGCTTATGACATGGTTCTGAACGGCAGTGAAATTGGTGGCGGTTCTGTACGTATTCACCAAGAAGCAGTTCAAAGCCAGGTATTCCGTGCATTGAAGATTGATGCAGAAGAAGCTCAAGCGAAGTTTGGTTTCTTGTTGGATGCACTCCAATATGGCGCGCCTCCTCATGGTGGCATCGCGTTTGGTCTGGATCGTATCGTCACCATGATGACTGGTGCAGAATCAATTCGTGATGTGATTGCTTTCCCTAAAACGCAACGTGCACAGTGCTTATTAACTCAGGCTCCTAGTCCAGTGGACGAGCGTCAGTTGCGTGAGTTGCATATCCGCTTACGTCAAGCTACGCCTGCCGCGTAATACAAATACAGCAGTACTCCTTTGAAAATCCCTATTTCGGTTTTAGTAGTTATCTATAAATCGAATAGGGATGTTTTATTAATAGAGCGTGCTGATCGCGCTGGTTTCTGGCAGTCAGTAACCGGCAGCCTTGATGCCCTGGACGAAGATCTTGCTCTGGCTGCTATCCGCGAGGTTTCTGAGGAAACCGGTATTGCGGTAGATTCCTTACCCAAAGATGCCTTGCAAAATATGCATCATCAAATTGAATATGAGATTTATCCTGAGTGGCGTTTTCGGTATGCCCCTGGCGTAACTCGCAATATTGAACATTGGTTTGCGCTGCAAGTCCCCGAGGACACGGTGGTTAAGTTGGCGCCAAGAGAGCATGTAGCTTATGAATGGCTGCCCTATCAAGAAGCCGCTAGGAAATGTTTTTCTCGTAGCAACGGCGAAGCTATTTTGAAGCTGTTCTCAGCAAGTTAAACCAAATCCAATTTCTAATTAGGAATAAGATAGAGCGATGAGACATTCATCGGGACATCATCACGGTAACGCAGATTCAAAGACGCCTCAACGAGGTGACTGGCGCGTTATACGCGACCTACTGCCTTATCTTCTAGAGTATCGCTTTCGGGTAATCATCGCCTTGAGTTGCTTGGTGGCAGCTAAGGTTGCCAATCTTGGTATTCCCATTGTCATGAAAGAGTTAATAGACTCTTTAGATATCAAAGCTAGCTCCCCAACAGTCCTACTGGTTGTCCCTCTGGGGATTATTGTTGCCTATGGTCTCCTAAGAATTTCTGCTTCTCTATTTACGGAGTTGCGCGAGGCATTGTTTGCAAAGGTCACACAGAACGCCGTTCGCAAAGTTGCACTCCAGGTGTTTGAGCATTTACATTCTTTGGCGTTGAGCTTTCATCTAGCGCGTCAGACTGGCGGCGTTAGTCGCGACATTGAGCGCGGTACACGAGGTATTCAGTCGCTGATTTCTTATTCGCTGTATAGCATCTTGCCAACGCTCATAGAGTTTTGTTTGGTATTGGGCTACTTTGCATATTCATACGATATTTGGTTTGCTGCCATTACTCTAGCTGCCCTGGTTCTTTATATTGCCTTCACGATTGTGGTGACAGAATGGCGTACGCACTATCGTCGCACCATGAACGATATGGATTCAAAGGCTAATCAGAAGGCCATCGATTCTCTATTGAATTTTGAGACAGTGAAATATTTTGGTAACGAAGCCTTTGAAGCTAGTCGTTACGACGAAAATCTGCTGCGCTATCAGGCGGCGGCGGTGAAATCACAAAAGACCTTGGCCTTCCTTAATCTTGGGCAGCAGATCATTATTGCAGTTGGTCTGATGCTGATTTTGTGGCGTGCGACCGTAGGCGTAGTCAACGGCACAATGACCCTAGGTGACTTGGTGCTGGTTAACACCTTAATGATCCAGCTCTATATACCGCTCAATTTCTTGGGTGTCATTTATAGAGAAATCAAACAGTCGTTGACTGATATGGATCGTATGTTCTCTTTACTCAATACAGATAAAGAAATTGCAGATTCACTAAATGCAAAGCCATTGCAAGTTCAAAACCAAAGCGATGGCCCTGATGTTCGCTTTGAGCACGTATCTTTTCACTATGATGCCAAGCGTGAGATTTTGCGTGATGTGAGTTTTAATATTCCCGCAGGAACAATTACAGCAGTAGTAGGTCAAAGCGGTGCTGGTAAAAGTACTTTGGCCCGACTGTTATTTCGCTTTTATGATGTTCAGTCAGGAAAAATCCAAATTGATGGACAGAACATTCAGGATGTGACGCAGGCTAGCTTGCGTAAAGCTATTGGTATCGTTCCGCAAGACACTGTTCTATTCAATGACACGATTGGCTACAACATTGCCTATGGCAATCCCTCGGCAACAATTGAAGAAGTGCAAGAAGCGGCAAGGGCGGCTCAAATTGACGGCTTCATTAAACGCTTGCCGGATGGTTATGACACGCAAGTAGGTGAAAGAGGTTTAAAGCTCTCTGGCGGTGAAAAACAACGGGTGGCAATTGCTAGAACACTTCTTAAAAAGCCGGCTATGTTAATTTTTGATGAGGCCACTTCAGCCTTGGACTCGAAAACCGAGCGCGCTTTTCAGGAGGAGTTGCTTGGTTTGGCGAAGAACCGTACAACCCTGATCATTGCGCATCGACTTTCAACGATTGTTCATGCAGATCAAATTCTGGTGATGGATCATGGGCAAATTGTGGAGCGAGGAACCCATATGGAGTTACTTGCGCTTAAAGGCAAATATGCAGAGATGTGGCAAATGCAAGAGCGCGCCAGTCTTGATTAGAATAGCTTGATGACTCAAAATAGCTTTTCACCTTCCATGTCGGCAACTAAAGAGACAATCCTTAAAAATGCGTTTGCTGCTGCCGTGGCGGTTGCTGATCCACAAGTAATTGTTCCGCAATATTTAGCCAAGATATTTCCAAAAGGGCAGGAGCCGAAGGGTCGGTGCTTGGTGGTGGGTGCCGGCAAAGCCAGCGCATCTATGGCTAGCGCTCTAGAGTCTTATGCGCAAGCACATTGGCCGCAAACACAAATTAAGGGCGTTGTTCTTACGCGATATGGGCATAACTCACCTACCAAGCACATCAAAATCATTGAGGCTGGGCACCCAGTGCCTGATCAGGCGGGTATGGATGGTGCCAAAGAAATCTTAGCGCTCACAAATCAACTAGAGCAAGGCAATGTACTGATTGCCTTGGTATCTGGTGGTGGTTCAAGTTTATTGACCTTGCCACAAGAAGGTATCTCGATTGATGACATGCGCCAAACAACCGAAGCGCTATTGCGTAGTGGTGCTCCAATTGAAGAAATGAACGTAGTTCGCAAGCATCTATCCGCAATCTTAGGTGGTAACTTGGCCAGAGTTGCAATTGCTCGTGGTGCACGAGTAGAAGCGCTATTAATTTCTGATGTCACTGGCGATTCTCCTGCAGATATTGCCAGTGGTCCTTGCGCAGCTGACTACTCTACATATTTAGATGCGCTCAATATTTTGCAAAAATATGATTTAGATGGATCCGCTGTTCCTGCATCCGTGCGCAATCATCTCAAGCAAGGTTTAGCTGGTGAAAAACCAGAGACTCTGAAAGACGTTGATTTGGTGAATGCCAAAGTGACCAATCATGTCATTGCAACGGCATATAAAAGTCTAGAGGCTGCTGCTGCTTTTGTACGCACCCATGGATATGAGCCAATTATTTTGGGCGACACGATTACTGGTGAAGCACAAGAGGTTGGTGTCGAGCAGGCCACTTTAGTGCGTGACCATTTGAACAAAGCGATTGATAAGCCGCTAGCCTTGATCTCCGGCGGTGAATGTACTGTGACTATTCCGGCTGGTGTTAAAGGACGTGGCGGTCGTTGCAGTGAATATTTACTCTCCCTATTTGCAGCCAGTTCTGATTTACCCAATATTTCGGCTTTAGCGGCAGATACTGATGGTATTGATGGCAGCGAAAAGAATGCAGGGGCTTGGTTTGATGGTGATATTCGTAAATCCAGCCAGGCGGCAGGCCTTGCGCCAGAAAAATTCCTGTTAGCGCATGATTGTTATGGCTTCTTTGCGGAATTTGGCGCTTTGGTGGAAACTGGCCCTACACTTACGAATGTGAATGATTTCCGCATCATCTTGCTTGATAAATAAATATGTCTAATACACCTTCTCAAATTCAGTTGATTCAGCCAGACGATTGGCATTTGCATATTCGTGATGGCGAAGTCATGAAGGATGTATTAGCGGATACCGCGCGTCAATTTGCCCGCGCAATCATCATGCCCAATCTCAAGCCACCAGTGACAACTGTGGATTTAGCTAAAGCTTATCAATCACGTATTGAATCGAATTTAAAGTCTTTAGGAGTAAGTAGTTTTACTCCTTTGATGACGTTGTATCTCACTGACAATACTTCTGCGGACGAGGTTCGTAAGGCTAAGGCTGCAGGCATCGTAGGATTTAAGTTGTATCCAGCAGGTGCAACTACGAATAGTGACGCTGGCGTTAGTGATCTGAAGCATTGCCATGCAGCCTTGGAGGTGATGCAAGCTGTCGGTATGCCACTCTTGGTGCACGGCGAGGTAACCAATTCTGAAATCGATATCTTTGATCGTGAAGCGGTATTTATCGATACAGTACTGGAGCCATTACGCAAAAAATTTCCTGAACTCAAAATTGTCTTTGAGCACATTACGACTAAGCAGGCTGCACACTATGTGCGTGATGCAGGAACCGGCGGAAAAAATACCATTGCGGCAACCATCACTCCTCAGCATTTACTAATGAACCGCAATGCGATTTTTGCCGGCGGTATTCGTCCGCATAATTATTGTTTGCCAGTACTTAAACGCGAAGAACATCGCGTTGCATTATTAGAGGTGGCCACTAGCGGCAACCCTCGTTTCTTTTTGGGAACCGATAGCGCGCCTCATGCGAAGGGTGCTAAAGAGGCTGCCTGTGGTTGCGCGGGTTGTTACAGCGCATTTAACGCATTGGGTTTATATGCCGAAGCGTTTGAGAGTGTTGGCAAGCTTGATAAGTTGGAAGGCTTTGCTAGTTTCTTCGGCCCTGATTTTTATTCTCTGCCACGCAATAGCAAAACCATTACCTTGGCAAAGCAAGCTCAAAACATACCCGCAGAATTGCCATTAGGCGATGCCACCATTGTTCCGCTACGTGCTGGCGAAACGATTGCTTGGTCACTCGTTTAAAAAACTCAAATCATTGCTTTCTTAGCCAAATTGTTCTGACTGCGTTAGACTGCAGGCGCAGAGTCAATTGGGCAATCGCCGCCTCTTTATTGAGGGGGAGGAAAGTCCGGACTCCATAGGGAAGGGTGATGGCTAACGGCCATCCACGGCGACGTGAGGAATAGGGCCACAGAGACGAGCGTATTTAGTTACGGTGAAACGCGGTAACCTCCACCTGGAGCAATCCCAAGTAAGCAGGCGATGAGGCGTCCCGCTGAGTCTGCGGGTAGGGAGCTTGAGCCGTCAGGTAACTGCCGGCCTAGAGGAATGATTGCCCCTAGATGCAAATCTAGGCGACAGAATCCGGCTTATCGATTGACTCTGCACTTATTCTGAAACGATGTCGATGCTGTAGGTGATTTCAGCCGTCTTTGCCAGCATGGTGGTTGCTGAGCAGTATTTCTCGTGTGATAGTTTGACGGCACGCTCCACTTTTGACCGCTCTAAGTCTTTGCCTTTGACTGTGAAGTGCATATTGATCTTGGTAAAGACTTTTGGCTCTACTTCCGCCCTTTCGGCAACCAACCTTACATCACAGGCACTCACAGCCTGTTTTGCGCGTTGTAGGATTAAAACCACATCAAAAGCAGAGCAGCCCCCTGTTCCAGCCAAAATTAACTCCATAGGCCTTGGGGCACTGTTTTGGCCACCAGCATCTGGCGGCCCGTCCATTTTGAGTTGGTGACCACTGCCAGTTTCGGCTGAAAAAGCCATTCCGCCATTACCCAACCAAGATACTCGACAATCCATATTAGTGACCCCTAACTTACTAAATTAATCAATATTATCAATAGTTTACCAATATTTACGGGTTTTGGTTTGGCAATAAAAACAACTAAAAAATAGAAAAAAATTGATTTTGGTCAATTTTCTTGCGTTGCACCATATTGTTTGTGTAGAATAACCATATTGGTAGTCAGTCTTGTATAAGACTGCGACTTACCTCCCAGTGTCTCCTCCACCCAAACATAGGTGGATTCCAACCCAGGACTCGTTCCTGGGTTTTTTTTAGGTTACAATTCAAGGCTTTACTGAATTACCGAGCCGGTCAGCGGTAATTTGTAGTACCAGTTAAATTGCAGAATCTGCGAGCTTGCAAACATAAGCAGGGCCAAGGTGGATGTAGTTTGGTTGGGGTAATTTTTTATTGACCATAACAATTTGAGAAATCATGAAAACTTTTTCTGCAAAATCCCATGAGGTAGTGCATGAATGGTTCGTGATTGACGCTACGGACAAAGTCCTCGGTCGTGTCGCCAGTGAAGTGGCACTCCGTCTACGCGGCAAGCACAAGCCTGAATACACCCCACACGTTGATACTGGCGACTTTATTGTTGTCATCAACTCTTCTAAGCTACGTGTCACAGGCACTAAAGGCTTGAACAAAATTTATTACCGTCACAGCGGATACCCAGGCGGTATTAGCTCGACTAACTTCGACAAGATGCAAGACCGTTTCCCAGGTCGCGCTTTGGAGAAGGCTGTGAAAGGTATGTTGCCAAAAGGCCCACTAGGCTATGCCATGATTAAGAAATTAAAAGTCTACGGCGACGCCAATCATCCGCATGCGGCTCAACAGCCAAAAGCGTTAGAGATTTAAGGAAACCAAATGGCTATTAATTACGGAAATTGGAATTACGGTACTGGTCGCCGCAAGAGCTCTGTTGCGCGCGTATTCATTAAATCTGGCAAAGGCGAAATCATTGTTAATGGTAAGCCTATCGATTCATATTTTGCTCGTGAAACATCACGCATGATCGCTCGTCAGCCTTTGGCTCTCACAGCCCACTTAACGACCTTTGATATCAAAGTAAACGTTTCTGGTGGCGGTGAAACTGGCCAAGCTGGTGCAGTTCGTCACGGAGTTACTCGTGCATTGATCGACTACGACAACGCTTTGAAGCCAACTCTGTCTAAAGCAGGTTTGGTAACTCGCGATGCTCGTGAAGTTGAGCGTAAAAAAGTTGGTCTGCACGGCGCGCGTCGTCGTAAGCAGTTCAGCAAGCGCTAATTCTTTCAGTCGCTTAAGTTTTATCGAAAGGGTCGCGCAAGCGGCCCTTTTTGTTTCTACAATCTAGGTATTAAAGAAATAAAATTCATCTGTTGGTATTTTGGAGAATGGCATGATTAAAGTTGGCATCGTAGGTGGCACTGGCTATACCGGAGTGGAATTGCTACGTTTATTGGCGCAGCATCCCGAGGTAGAGCTCACTGCAATTACTTCTCGTACAGAAGCTGGCATGCCAGTAGCTGAGATGTTCCCATCTTTGCGTGGTCGCGTTGCTCTGAAATTTACAACGCCTGATGAAGCTAAGCTCGGTGACTGTGATGTGGTGTTCTTTGCAACACCGCATGGGGTTGCTATGGCGCAAGCAAAAGAATTACTCGCTAAGAATGTGAAAATTTTGGATCTTGCTGCTGACTTTCGTTTGAAGGACACCAAAGAGTTTGCAAAATGGTATGGCATGGAGCACGGCTGCCCAGAAATTTTGGCTGAGGCTGTTTATGGTTTGCCAGAGATTAATCGCGATGCAATTAAAAAGGCGCGTGTAGTAGGTTTGGCAGGTTGCTATCCAACCTCTGTGCAGCTTGGACTTGCACCCTTGCTATCGCCAAAATCAACGGGTGGGAAGCATTTCATCGATGGTTCACATATTATTTCTGATTCGAAGTCAGGCACCTCAGGTGCTGGGCGTAAAGCCGAGATTGGTACCCTCTTGTCTGAGGCAAGTGATAACTTCAAAGCGTATAGCGTTAAAGGCCATCGTCACTTGCCCGAGATTGAGCAAGGCTTAAAAGCAATTGCTGGCCATGATCAAATTGGCTTAACCTTCGTGCCACATTTAACGCCAATGATTAGAGGTATTCATTCGACTTTGTACGTTCGTTTGACTGATGCTGGTAAAGATGTTGATTACCAAAAACTTTATGAGAGCTTCTATAAGGATGAGCCGTTTGTCGATGTCATGCCGGCCGGCAGTCATCCAGAGACTCGCTCTGTGCGGGGCAGCAATGGCATTCGGATTGCGATCCATCGTCCAGGTGGCGGTGATACTTTGGTTATTTTGGTGGTTGAGGACAATTTGGTGAAGGGTGCTTCGGGCCAAGGCGTGCAGTGCATGAACCTGATGTTTGGCTTGCCAGAGACTACAGGCCTTACCCAGATCGCTGTATCACCGTAATCAGGGCGTAATGACCCTTCAGCAAACTGGACATTAAAAGCCTAAAATAAGACATTGCCTTTTGAATTAGGAGTAAATCATGACCGAATTAGCGACAAAACCTGTAGAAGACTTGGCTGAGCCACCAACCCCATTGGTGTTCACAGATAGTGCTGCTGCAAAAGTGGCGGACTTGATTGCTGAAGAAGGTAATCCAGAGTTAAAACTCCGTGTATTCGTACAAGGCGGTGGTTGCTCAGGATTTCAGTATGGCTTCACATTTGATGATGCTGTAAATGAAGATGACACTCTCTTTGAAAAGAATGGCGTTACTTTGTTGGTGGATTCAATGAGCTTCCAATATTTAGTTGGCGCTGAGATTGATTACAAAGAAGATATCAATGGCTCACAGTTTGTGATCAAAAATCCAAATGCCCAAACTACTTGTGGCTGTGGATCTTCTTTCTCTGCTTAAAGAGAGAAAGGTTTATCGACTTAAGCTGGATAGCAAGCGCCTAGAATTCTAGGACCCTTCGCTCCCGTAACGGCTGGCAAATTTGCTGGCCGTTTTTCTTTGTGAGCCCATGCAAGCCAAGCAAAAGCAAGGCCCTCAACAAGTTGTGGATCAATACCGGCAGAGTCGCTAGTAGTAATTTCTAAAGGCTGCTTTAAAAAATGTTGTGCTTTGACTTTGAATAAATTCATCAAGGCGTTATTTCGGGCGCCGCCTCCACAGACAATCAGCTTCTGGGTTTGCGGGGCATGACGGGCTAAAGCTTCGAGGGCGGAGTGCGCTGTCAAATGTAGCAAGGTCGCTTGCACATCTTCACAAAGATAATTTTCACCCCCCAATTTTTCTTGCAGCCAATGCAGGTGAAAGTCGTCTCTACCGGTGCTCTTGGGAGGCGCTTTTGCAAAGAAAGAATCAGTCAGCATTTTTGTAAGCAATGCCTCATTGACTTTGCCTTGCAATGCCCATTGACCATTTGCATCAAACGCGTTGCCTTGGTGCTCATGTATCCAGGCATCCATCAACATATTTCCAGGGCCACAATCAAAGCCTGTCACTTCACCATTTTTAGGAAGTAGGGTGAGATTGGCAATGCCACCAATATTGAGAATTGCTATATTTTTATCTTCTACAAATTGCTGCGCATGAAACGCTGGGACTAAAGGCGCTCCATGACCACCAGCAGCTAAATCACGACTTCTAAAATCGGCGATGACATCGATACCAGTCTTTTCTGCCAAGAGAGCTGGGTTTAATGTTTGGTGGGTGTAAGCCATATCGCCCAGATGGGGTTGATGGCGAATGGTTTGGCCGTGCGCACCAATAGCAGCAATATCTGAAGCTTGGAGTTTGGCCTTTTTCAGGAGCTGTTCAACGGCATCCGCATAAGCTAGGGCTAGCGCATTGCCCGCCTGCTTTTCGCGGTGGAGCTCGTTGGGGCCAGTGCTTTGAAGCTCAAATAAGGCCTTGCGGAGCGCTGGTGAGAAAGCTGTGCTGATTGCCTCTAGAGCGGTTGCCTCCCCATTGCCACCAATCTTGGCTAGAACAGCATCTATCCCGTCCAGGCTAGTGCCAGACATGAGGCCGATATAGAGGGAATGGGGTTTGTTCATGTGGTTCTCAGGAATGCGACAATTATGCTTTAGCAATTTAACTACTAATTTAACTGAATCAGTAACCCGAATCAGCATGACGGCTAAACCAGAACAAAAATATCCTTTGACCCCAGAAGTCTTTGCGGCACTCGAGGTCACTAAACGTGGCTGCGATGAGCTATTGGTGGAGGTCGATTGGGTTCAGAAGTTGGCTCGTAGCCAGGCAACCAATACCCCGCTCAGAATTAAATTGGGTCTAGATCCTACGGCTCCAGATATTCATCTTGGTCATACGGTAGTTTTGAATAAATTGCGCCAGCTACAGGATTTGGGTCATACCGTTATTTTCTTGATTGGTGACTTCACCAGCATGATTGGTGATCCGTCCGGCCGCAATGCTACTCGCCCACCTTTGACTGCTGAAGAGATCGCCGTCAACGCTGAGACCTACTATCGTCAAGCAAGCATGGTGCTTGATCCTGCTAAAACTGAAGTGCGCTACAACAGTGAGTGGTGTGATCCCTTGGGTGCGCGTGGCATGATTCAGTTGGCAGCGCGATATACCGTTGCACAAATGTTAGAGCGCGATGACTTTACAAAACGCTACCGTAGTGGCGTACCCATTTCTGTACATGAGTTCTTGTATCCATTGATGCAAGGTTACGACTCTGTTGCACTCAAGAGTGATTTAGAGCTCGGCGGTACAGATCAAAAATTTAATCTCTTAGTTGGGCGTGAGCTCCAGCGTGAATATGGCCAAGAGCCTCAATGTATTTTGACAATGCCGCTGCTGGTTGGTTTAGATGGCGTGGACAAGATGAGCAAGTCAAAAGGCAATTACATTGGCATCAGCGAACCTGCTGGCGAGATGTTTGGCAAGCTTTTGAGCATCTCCGATGAATTGATGTGGGATTACTTCACATTGCTTTCATTTAGGCCAATGGCTGAAATTGATCTCATGAAACAAGAGGTTGCTGCCGGTCGCAATCCAAAGGACTGCAAAGTACTTCTCGCACAAGAAATCGTGGCACGTTTTCACTCACAAGCGGCAGCTGAAAAAGCATTAGAAGACTTTAATCACCGCGCTAAAGGTGGCGTGCCGGATGACATTCCAGAAGTCAATCTCTCGGGTGCACCAATGCAAATCGCCAGCCTTTTGAAGGCTGCAGGCTTAGCACCATCAACATCCGAAGCTAATCGTAATATTGAGCAAAATGGTGTAAAGATTGACGGCGCAACAATTACTGATAAGCAGTTAAAGATTGAAGCTGGTACTTACGTCGTGCAAGTTGGCAAACGTAAGTTTGCGAAGGTGACGCTAGCTTAAATATCTAAGCTAGCACTACCGCTAGGCGGCGTTAACCCAAAGTGTTCATAAGCCTGGCGAGTAGCTACTCGGCCGCGCGAGGTCCTTTGTAGATAGCCTTGTTGAATCAAATATGGCTCCAGTACATCTTCAATAGTGTCGCGCTCTTCGCCAATCGCTGCCGCCAAGTTATCGATACCCACTGGGCCACCATCAAACTTGTGCAAGATAGCTTCTAGTAATTTTCTATCCATCACATCAAAGCCGCTCGGATCCACATCGAGCATCTTGAGTGCAGCATCCGCCATGGCTTTAGTAATCGTGCCGGTGCCTTTAACTTCTGCATAGTCACGCACTCTTCTGAGTAGGCGGTTAGCAATACGCGGAGTGCCACGAGCACGCTTTGCAATCTCAATAGAACCCTCTGGATCGATGTTTGCCTTTAATAAGCTAGCAGAGCGATTAATGATCTTGGTGAGTTCTTCTGTCGTGTAGAACTCTAATCTGGCCACAATACCAAAGCGATCACGCAATGGATTGGTGAGCATGCCGGCACGGGTAGTTGCGCCAATCAGTGTGAAAGGTTTGAGATCAATTTTGACGCTGCGTGCTGCAGGGCCTTCGCCAATCATGATGTCTAGGCTGTAGTCCTCAAGTGCAGGGTACAGAATTTCTTCTACGACTGGAGAGAGACGATGAATTTCATCAATGAACAGCACATCGTTTGCTTCTAGATTCGTGAGTAAGGCTGCGAGGTCACCGGGTCTATCTAAAACGGGTCCGCTGGTTTGGCGGAGATTTACACCAAGCTCTCTGGCGATGATGTGGGCAAGCGTTGTTTTGCCAAGGCCGGGGGGTCCAAATAGCAGGACGTGATCTAAGGCTTCTTGACGTGCTCTGGTAGCACTAATAAAAATTTCTAATTGTGCTCTGGCTTTAGTTTGTCCAACATACTCGTCTAGTTGCTTAGGTCGCAAGGCTCTTTCAAATACAGCCTCTGCGTTTCCGGCTGCGCCGCTCACAATGCGGTCATTACCTTCCGGGATATCTTCGGGAATTGAGCTTAGATCGTCGGTATGAATTGCCATGCTACAAGTGTAGTGCTTATTGAGGATTACTTCTATTTACGATCAGGCTTTAGATAAATACTTTAAGCCCATACGAATGCCATCTGAAACACTGGTATCTGGTGGGATTTGTTTGAGTGCCAATAAAGCTTCTTTTTCTGAGTAGCCCAATGCTAGGAGCGCTTGTAGGACTTCGCTACTTGCTTCAATTGCTTGTGGCTTGCCGCCAGTAATGCCAAGGTCTGGCGCTAGCTTACCTTTCAGTTCTAAACAAAGGCGCTCAGCGGTTTTCTTGCCGATACCTGGAACTTGGGTTAGTCGACCGGCCTCTTGCAGCGCAATTGCTTGGGCTAATTCATTAACACTCATGCCAGAGAGCACTGCTAGTGCCGTACGGGAGCCAACACCACTAATTTTTATGAGTTGTCTAAATGCTTCACGTTCAGTTTCAGTAGCAAAGCCAAAAAGTTGCTGCGCATCTTCACGAACTTGAAAGTGCGTGAGAAGCGTAATTTTTTCGCCAGCCGAAGGCAGTTGATACAAAGTGCTCATCGGCACATCTACCTCGTAACCAATGCCATGGCAATCAACCAGAAGTCGAGGAGGGTGAACGGAAACGAGAGTGCCTTGTATGCGACCAATCATGTAGAGATCTTAACCTGTGATGTATATTTTTACTTAGTGCGTTTCTTGGGGCTTAAAGCTGCAGTGGCTGCGCTAATTGCTTTTGGTATTTGCGCATGATGGGCTGCGCAGATAGCAACGCCGAGCGCATCCGAAGCATCGGTTCCTGGGGCGCGATTTAGTCTGAGAAGGCGTTTCACCATTTCCTGAACCTGTGGTTTAGCCGCTCGACCGGTGCCTACGATTGCTTGTTTGACTCTTAAAGCGCTGTACTCCGCTACAGGAAGTTTTTGAGAAACCAGGGCGGCAATGACTGCCCCTCTAGCTTGTCCCAGCATCAGGGTAGAGCGAGGATTCACATTTAAGAAGACTTCCTCAATCGCCGCAGACTCTGGATGATAGGTTTCCAAAACTTCTTTCACGCCAGCATAGAGTGCCCCTAATCTCTCAGGTAGCCCTTTAGCTGGATCTCCACTTTCAATGGTGCCGGAGGCAACGTAGGTCAGTTTTTGGCCGTCAACATCAATGACGCCAAAACCAGTAGTACGAAGACCTGGGTCGATTCCTATCCAGCGCATGCAGATTAAGTTTGCTTAGTGACGGAAGTGACGGGTGCCAGTAAAGATCATGGCGATGCCATGCTCATCAGCTGCCGCAATGATTTCATCATCACGCATGCTGCCACCCGGTTGAATTGCACAACTTGCGCCACCATTAACGACAACATCTAGGCCATCACGGAATGGGAAGAACGCATCGCTTGCCACTGCAGAGCCTTTCAGACTTAGACCAGCATTCTCGGCCTTGATGCTAGCCATACGGGCGGAGTCCACGCGACTCATTTGACCTGCACCAATTCCGAGTGTCATGCCATTTGCGCAATATACGATTGCATTGGACTTTACAAACTTAGCAACGCGCCATGCAAACATCATGTCGTGCATTTCGCTTGGAGTTGGCAAACGCTTGCTCACAACACGCATCTCATTTTCAAGAACATTTTTCGCATCAGGAGATTGCACAAGCAAGCCACCACCTACGCGTTTGAAATCAAATGTATTAAACGCAGCACCTAGTGGTATTTCCAAAAGACGAACATTTTGTTTGGCAGCAAAAGTTGCTTTTGCTTCATCGCTAAAGCTAGGGGCGATTAATACTTCCACAAACTGCTTGGAGATGGCTTCAGCTGCAGCGCCATCGCATGGAACGTTAAATGCAATGATGCCGCCAAAGGCAGAGCTGGGGTCAGTTTTAAATGCTTTTTGGTATGCCTCAAGCGCTGTTGAGCCTACAGCAACGCCGCAAGGATTGGCGTGCTTGATGATGACGCACGCAGCAGCGCCACCAGCATTGCCGGTAAAGCTCTTAACGCATTCCCAGGCCGAATCAGCATCAGCAATATTGTTGTATGACAGTTCCTTGCCTTGTAACTGTTTGTAGTTAGCAAGTGCGCCATCTACGGGATAAATATCTTTGTAGAAAGCAGCGGATTGATGTGGGTTCTCGCCATAACGCATCTCTTGTACTTTTTCGAAAGCAAGATGCAGAGTTTCTGGATAGGCAGAACGAGCTTTATGGTCTAAGTCATCACCTAATGCTGAGAGATAGTTGGCAATTGCACCATCATATTGAGCTGTATGGGCAAATACTTTTTTGGCTAAAGTCAAATTAGTCTTGTATGAAACAGCATTCTTATTGGCTTTCATTTCAGCCAAGACTGGGGCGTAATCTTCGGGTGAAATCAGTACGGTAACGTCTTGATGATTCTTGGCGGCAGCGCGTAACATGGCTGGACCGCCGATATCAATATTTTCAACCGCATCTTCAAATGAGCAGTTTTCCTTGGCAATAGTCTCATTAAATGGATACAGATTAATTACCAGCATGTCGATTGTGTCGATGCCGTGCTCTTTAAGCGCCGCCATATGTTCCGGGAAGTCTCTGCGCGCTAGTAGACCGCCATGCACCATGGGGTGGAGCGTTTTAACGCGGCCATCAAGCATTTCTGGAAATTTAGTCAGGGATGAAACTTCTACAACAGGCAAACTGTTCTCAGCCAAGAGCTTTGCGGTGCCTCCGGTGGAAATTAGCTTGATACCTTGATCATGAAGGGCTTTAGCAAAAGGCACGATGCCATTTTTATCGGAGACGGAGAGAAGGGCTGTACGGATCATATTTTTCGGAGGGTTTAATTAAAAATTACGTTAAAGACTGTTGATTCTTATTTCAGTAGTTGATGCTCAACTAACTTCTTATGAAGGGTATTTCGATTGATGCCAAGGTATTGTGCTGCTAGGGACTGGTTGTGTTTAGCATGTTGCATCACTAATTCCAACATCGGCTTTTCTACAACAGCCAATACCATTTGATAGATATCAGTAGGTGCTGTTCCTTTAAGGTCATTTAGGTAACCTTGTAATTGGGTTTCAATGCATTCAGTAATTGGGTGCTTATTGGTCATAACAATCTATCAATACAAAAACAAATATAAGAAAAAATAATCAAGCGGCTTCTAAAAACAGCAAACGATCAGAATGAGATTTCATCTCATCAAAATAATCATTCACCATTTGCAATTGCGTCTTGCAATCATCGGCAGTATTCATGCGTTGGCGGAAAGCATGCGAGTCACGTAAGCCTTTGCAATACCAGCCAATGTGCTTACGTGCGGTGCGAAGGCCAATGTGCTCGCCGTAAAACTCATAGTGATCCAAAAGGTGGGCATTCATGATGGCCTGGATCTCATTGATCTCCGGGGTCGGCAGCTTGCCACCAGTTTCTAGGTAATGATTAATTTCACGAAAAATCCAAGGGCGTCCTTGTGCGGCGCGACCAATCATGATGGCATCTGCACCGGTGACCTTTAAAACTTGCTCTGCTTTTTCAGGGTTATTGATGTCGCCATTGGCCACCACCGGTATTCTCACACTATTTTTAACGGCGGTAATTGTTTCGTATTCTGCTTCACCGTGATATAGATCGGCTCTAGTGCGACCGTGCACGGTCAACATGGAGATGCCACTTTTTTCTGCTAAGCGCGCAATCTCAATTGCATTTTTGTGTTCACGATCCCAGCCGGTGCGAATCTTTAAGGTTACCGGTACCGCATCTGGACCAACTCCAACGGCATTAACGACTGCCTCTAAAATTTGTTGTACCAGAGGTTCGTCACGTAATAACGCAGAGCCCGCGGCAACATTACAAACTTTTTTTGCTGGGCAGCCCATATTGATATCAATAATTTGGGCGCCGTGATCTACGTTGATTTTTGCAGCAGCCGCCATCATGGCGGGATCGGCACCTGCAATTTGCACAGCGATCGGCTTGAACTCGCCAACGTGATTTGCTCGACGTTGCGTTTTTTCACTTTTCCAAAGCAGAGCATTGGATGCCACCATTTCGGAAACGGCATAGCCAGCACCTAATTTCTTGCAAAGCTGCCTAAAAGGACGATCTGTTACCCCAGCCATAGGGGCTACAAAAAGCTTATTTGCGAGGAGGTGAGGACCAATGTTCATCTAAAAGGGCTTGGGCGGAAAGCATGACACTTTAGCACAATCGACCCTAAATCTGCCTATTTTTTAGGCAGATTGCTTGTTTTAGATCAAATGGTGAGCGCTTGGATTTTGAGGGTGATTTAAGCCCTTTAGCGCCTGCCAAACATCATCTGGCGGGCTAAGGCTGTCTTGATTGGCGGAACCCACTGAAGGGCCGATAAAGCCAGTCCGCGAGCGACCACAACTGGGGCTAGATTCGATGTAAATACTCTGGCCATAAAGTCTGTTAGCCCAATAGTAGCTTTTCTATCGGCTTTGCGACTTTGGGCATAACTCTGGAGGGCGTTTTGGATTTCGATGGAGGATTGCTCGGATCCGGAAAATACATCAACCAATGTTTCTGATAAGAGATAGGCATCACGTAGCCCTAAGTTCAGACCTTGCCCTGCCACAGGGTGCAGAGTTTGGGCAGCATTGCCAATCCAAACTTCATTGTCCTTAGCAATCTCTTTGCGGTAGTTCAGGCCGAGTTCGTATAAGCGACGATCTTGAATTTTTAAAAAGCGTCCAATGCGTGAACCAAATTCATTTTGTAATGCATCTAAAAAATCTGCATCACTCAGTTGTAAGTGGTGTTGTGATGAAGCGGGCGAACCACACCAAACGAGATTCAGAATGTTAGAACCATAGTGACTTGGCAGAACTGCTAGAGGGCCCTCTGATGTAAAACGTTCCCAGGCTTGGTGGGGCGCTGCATTTTCTACTTCTACTAGGCCAACTAAAGCAGATTGGCCATAATCACGACCAGATTCGACCCAGTCCTGCTTCTTAAATAATCCACCTTCAGCGTGCACAACACATTTAGCTTGAATGATATTTTCTTCGACACCTTCGCTAATATGCTTCCACGCGAAGTTTTTACTTTTTGTTTGAATCGCCCTTAAGGCTTGGCGAAGCGTGACATGAATATCGCGATAGCGAATGATGTGTCCAAGGGCATCCTGCTTGAGCTCTTCACGCGTCATTAGTGCACGGCCAAAGCGCCCAGCTTGTGAAACATGTACTCGATGAATTTGCGCAAATTCTTTTGGCCAAGCATGAATGGTGTCGAGCAACAGCTTACTGCCATGCGAGAGCGCAATACCGCGACTGTCTGCGTTTACAAGATCTTCATCATTTACGGGATTTCGATCAAGTAATATGACACTTGCATCGGGAAATTTTTGCAATATCCAGGCGGCGCAAGCCAATCCTACTGGACCACCTCCCTGAATCAAAATATCGCAATTGGACGAACTCATTTTTAGTTATTTTTATGAGTTTTTCATGAGCGCTTCAATCTCATCTGCTTTGACCGGTACGCCACGTGAAATCAATTCACATCCTGAGTCATTGATTACGGCATCATCTTCAATGCGAATCCCAATGTTCCAGAAGGCCTCATCAATGTCGTCCGCGGGTCTGACATATAGACCCGGCTCAATTGTGATGACCATGCCGCTTTTGAGCATGCGCCAAGGCTTTTCTGTGCCGGATATATCTTGTGATGTTTCACGATATGAGCCAACATCATGAACATCCATGCCAAGCCAATGAGAGGTGCGGTGCATGTAGAAGCGGCGATAAGCCGCTGTTTCAATGGCGTTGTCCAAAGAGCCTAATTCAGAGAGCTTGAGTAACTTCTCGTCTAGCAATCCCTGAGTGAGAACTTTGAGTGCCGCCTCATGAGGTTGCATGAAAGTGTTGCCTACTTTGGTTGCTGCAATAGCAGCTTCTTGCGCTGCTAGTGTGATGTCATATAAAGCGCGTTGTGGCCCGGTAAATTTTCCATTCACTGGAAATGTGCGGGTGATATCTGAAGCATAGCCATCCAACTCACAACCGGCATCAATTAGACATAGCTCACCACTGCGCAATTCAGTTGCACCAGCACGATAGTGGAGGATGCAAGAGTTCTCGCCGCCCGCAACAATGCTGTTATATGCAACACTTTGTGCACCACTATTGCGGAACTCATGGAGTAATTCTGCTTCGAGTTGATATTCACGCATGCCAGGCTTACAAATTTGCATTGCTCGGATATGGGCGCGCGCAGAGATGGCTGCAGCACGACGCATGATGTCGATTTCATGCGCATCCTTAAATAAACGCATTTCATGTATCAGTGCTTCAACATCATGAAATTCTGAGGGCGGGTTTACTCCGGAACGTGCCTGACTGCGCACTTGTTTCATCCAATGACGCAAGCGTCTATCGGCTTCAGCGCTTTCTGACAGGCGTACATAGACTGCATCTTGATCAGCCAATAATTCACCAAGCTTTTGATCGAGCTCTTGATTGCTGTGAGCAAATTCAAGACCTAAAACTTTTGGAGCCGCCTCAGGACCAAGGCGAATACCATCCCAAATTTCTCGTTCAAGATCTTTAGGTCTGCAAAACAAATGAGATTGAAGTTGAGCATTTCCTGCGTCGTCATCAACCTTCATGACAAGCGTGGCTCCAGGTTCTTCAAAACCCGTTAAGTAGAAAAAATCACTATCGTGACGATAGGGAAATTCGCTATCGCGGTTGCGAGCTAGCTCTGGTGCAGTCGAGATCACAGCGATGCCGCCACCAGTTTTGGCAAGCATTTGTTTTGCTAGGGCATTTCTACGAAGCTGATAAATATCGTTTTTATTCATATGCTGCATTGAGCTCTTGTAAGCGTTGTGGCGTACCTACATCGTGCCATGGGCCGACATATTTTTCACCGGACACTTTATTTTGCTCCATGGCAGTTCTTAGTAAGGGGGCTAGCTTAGCTGGAGCACCATATTCCAGACCTTTAAACAAGTCTTTGTGATAAATGCCAATTCCTGAGAATGTGAGCTTTTCAGCATTGGGTGCTGCTGAATTCTTTACGGACGAGCCCTGGAGGTAGAAATCTCCCTCGGGGTGCTGGACGGGGTTGGGGACCATCAGGAGGTGGGCCAAAGGCTGATGACTATCCAAACCCATCTTGGCGGCAGTATCCAAGAGCTGGGAAATTGGCAGGTTTGGACTAAATACATCCCCATTGATTACTAAAAAGTATTCCCCTGGATTCAGGATGGAAAGCGCTTGGCGTATTCCGCCAGCAGTTTCTAAAGCCGTTTCTTCGGGGGAGTATTTGATGTGTAGGTTAAATTGGCTGCCATCACCCAAGACCTTCTCAATTTTTTCACCCAACCAAGCGTGGTTGATAACGATGTTTTGAATTCCAGCTTTCGCTAATGCTTCTATATGCCATTGCAATAGAGATTTGTTTTGGATTGTTAAGAGGGGTTTTGGTAGATCATCCGTAAGAGGGCGCATCCGTTCACCTCTACCTGCAGCCAGCAGAAAGCAGGGAATCAGCAAGCGCTTATTCATGAGCGAGTGGCCTCTAAAATTCGTGCCAATGGTTTTAATTCAATATAGCGGTTGGCGCAGGCAATGGCATATTCAAGAACTAATGGAATGTCTTTGAGGTAGCCATCTTTTCCATCACGATGAAAAAGTCTTGCAAAAATACCAAGAACCTTCAGGTGGCGCTGCAAACCCATCCATTCAAAATCTCGGTAGAACTGACCAAAGTCATTCGGCATGGGAAGCCCAGCCTTACGACCTTCTTCCCAAAATTTAATAACCCAGTCAATTACGCGTTCCTCAGGCCAGGCAATGTAAGCATCGCGCCAGAGCGAAGCAGCATCATAAGTAATGGGGCCATAGACAGCATCTTGGAAATCAATTACGCCCGGATTATTTTTTTCAGTCACCATCAAGTTACGTGAATGATAGTCACGATGCACATAGACTTTTGCTTGCGCCAAATTATTTTCAATAATGAGTTCAAATGATTTTTTGATCTGCGCTTCTTGCAAACCATTTAGTTGAATATTGAGATGCTTCTTTAGATACCATTCTGGAAACAAATCTAATTCACGTTGTAAGAGTGCTTCATCATAGTTTGGCAATACATTGGGTTTGCTCGCAAGTTGCATTTCTACCAACGCATGTGTTGCAGCTTGATAAAGATGATCTGCGCTCTCATTATTGAGCTCTGCAAGGTATGTTTTGTTGCCAAGATCATTTAATAATAAGAAGCCGTTGGTAAGGTCTTGTTCAAGAATTTTGGGGACATTTAGACCTGCCTCGGAGAGCAATAAATCGACTTGAATGAAGGCATCTAAAGGCTCATGCTGCGGAGGGGCATCCATGATGATCAAGGTTGGAAAATCTACCTTTTTGGACTCAATCCTGAAATACCGTCGAAAGCTGGCATCCGCTGATGCGGGGGTCAAAGTGTCGAGATCTAATTGCCAGTTAGCTTGTAGGCCTTTTAGCCAGCTGCGAAGGGTATTTAAGCGAGAGTCAGTCATGGTCGATTCGTATAATAAGGCGGGTCTGGATCTATGAGTCATTATCGCCGTCGCGCCGGCCTTTGCGCCCCTCTTTTAATAGCTGCAACCCTGCGCGTAATGATGGGGGTGGCAACCCTTATTGTCGTGCTTCCGGGGCATGCCCAAGCACCAGCCCCATTACCCCCTCTTGGGCAGCAATCAGCTAATACTATTTTGCTTCCCGATCGCGGCAATGTGACCATTTTAAAGTTAGATGATCAGTTGCGTGTTGGTCAGCCAATTAGTGATGGCAAGGCACTTACGTTTACATCTAGCGATTCTATTGATGGTGTCGTGGATCGTGATATGCATCTAAAAGGCCGTGCGCAAATTCGTCGTAATGGCGCAGTATTAAAAGCGGACGAAATTACTTATGACCCAGACACCGATGTTGCTGATCTATTGGGTAATGCTGAATTGTCAAAAGGCAATGTGACCTTTAAGGGTCCTAAAGGACAATTCAAAGTAGATGCGCGCGAAGGTGCAATGGAGACTCCTGTGTATCTATTGCGCGATAACGGTGGCAATGGGTCAGCCAATAAATTAACTGTACAAAGCGCTGATGTATTTGTATTTGATAAGGCCACCTACACGACGTGTACCCCGGAAAACATGGATTGGTATTTCACTG
This sequence comes from Polynucleobacter sp. AP-Kolm-20A-A1, assembly GCF_018688315.1. Lineage (NCBI taxonomy): Bacteria > Pseudomonadati > Pseudomonadota > Betaproteobacteria > Burkholderiales > Burkholderiaceae > Polynucleobacter > Polynucleobacter sp. AP-Kolm-20A-A1. The sequence goes on along the minus strand of NZ_CP061315.1, from coordinate 1,730,739 downwards.
TCAGCACGATGGAGATTGATAACGAGCAAAAAGAAATGGTTGGCACACATGGTGTCATGCGTTTCTTCGATGTACCCATTGCTTATGTGCCGTATTTCACGGCGCCAACTGGTGGCCAACGTCGCTCAGGTCTGCTTGCTCCAGTAGCAGGCTACAGCTCTAATAATGGCCTTGATATTACTCAGCCCTATTACGTTAACATTGCCCCCAATCGTGATTTGCTTTTATTGCCGCGTTATATGAATCAACGGGGCGCTATGCTCGGAGCTCAGTATCGATTCTTGGATAGCCAGTATTCCGGCACTGCAATGGGTGAATTCATGTCTTACGATAAGAAGACAGGTACAGATCGCTGGAAGTACGACTGGCAACAGCGACAGATATTTAGTGGTGGCATGGGGTATGGCGGTGTTCCACTTCCCGGTGCCTGGACGGGCTACGCTAATATGTCGAGGGTTTCCGACAATATGTATCCAACGGATTTTTCACAAAGTATTGCTGGAGCTGTTACAAGTCAGTTTCGTCAGGAAGCTGGAACCACCAAAAATCTTACAGGCAGCTTAAGTAACTGGACTGTGGGTGCTAAAGCGGCAACATTCCAAACTTTGCAGCCCGATCCAACTGTCACGGTACAGGCCCCATACAACATATTGCCAAATATCACTGCTGCATATAACAACCGCATGACCCCAGCTGCCGCAGATGCAAGCGGAAAATATTTGGCTTTGCCAAGTGGACCAGTTACCACTTTCTCGTCTGATTTCACACGCTTTTCTTACAACATTGGTGGCAATTTAGCAGCAACAGCACCTGGTGTTTACAGTCAGGCTGATAGAACCGTTCTTAAGGGTGCAATGTCACTCCCACAAGTGACTCCAGGTTATTACTTAACGCCTAAGGTGAGCTTTCAGTCAAACACCTATAACGCAACGCAATTTACTACAGGCACCGTCCCCATTGTGCAGGGCTTTACTATCCCCACCTTTAGTCTAGATTCCGGTTTAGCTCTTGAGCGTGAGGCAGCCGAGTTAAAAGGTTTTTATGGTCGCGATATGTTGGTAACAGTAGAGCCACGCGCATTTTATTTATATACCCCGTATCAAAGTCAAGCGCAAACACCAATCTTCGATACGGCTGATGCAGGTTTTGGCGTCTCTCAAATCTTTAGTGAAAACACATTCGTTGGTAATGACCGTATTGCAGATAGCAACGCTGCAACGCTGGGTTTAACTAGCCGCATGATTGAGGCCAATACTGGTGCTGAACGTGCGAACGTTACGCTTGCTCAGAAGCAGCAATTCACAGGCCAAAGAGTTGGGTTGAATGGAAATATTACGAATCCCACCACTTATTCAGATACCTTGGGGTCGGGATCGATTCGTTTGCTTGGTAACTTCAGTGCGGATGTATTTGGACAGTACAACACTCAGTTAAATAAATTTGTTCAAAGTACTGTTGGTGGTAGTTGGCGACCAACTCCTGGTAGAAGTTTAAATTTTGGTTATCGCAATGTATGGTCACCACCAGTTCAGGCTTCGGTGCAAAACAATCAAACTTTTGTCCCGGCTGCTACAACAACCGATCAATACAATATTTCTGGACAGTGGCCGCTTACCCGTGAAGTTTCGGTGCTGGGACGTTGGGGATATGATGCTTTAGCTACTAAAACCTTAAATACTTTAATGGCTTTAGAGTGGACTCGTGATTGCTGGACTTTCCGTGGGGCGTACTCTCAAGTGGTCAATACATCACAGATAACCACCACCCAAATCCTATTCCAAATAGAATTTAGAGGCTTTGCTAGCGCAGGAAGCAATCCAGTTGATATTATGAAGTTAAATGTCCCTGGATATATGCCCACCTCTAAGCCAATCCCCCCCTCAATTTATGAGAACTATCAATGATGCTTTGTAGGAATCGCTTTAAACACATTAGCACCGCAATTTTATTTGGCGGCTTTGCTTTATTTGCTAGTCTTAGTACCGCTCAAGACTCTGCTCGCAGTACTGGTGCTGTCGATAGCAAGGTTCGAAATATTGACGGGGTTGCAGCCGTTGTCAATACTGGCTACGTTACACGCAAAGAAATTGATGATCGAATTGCCGCTCTTAAAAAGCAGGGGGCAAAGTTACCGGATGACGCTTCTTTACGCAAAGTCATTCTCGAGCGTTTAATTGTTGAAAAAATTCAACTCCAAAATGCTGATCAGGATGGCATAAAAGTTACCGATAAAGAGCTGAACAAGATCATTGGTGATATTGCGGCAAAAAATAAATTAACTTATGCCGAATTCAAGGCAAAAGTTGATGCCTCGGGAACAACTTTTGCGCGTTACAAAGAAATGTTGCGTGATGACGTTATTGTGAGTCGTTATCGGGAGCGCGAGGTTGAGGGCAAGATTAAAATTTCCGATGCTGAAATTGATAACTTTATTGCCGATCGCAGAGCTGCAATCACGGGAGGCGGGGTACAGCGCTCTGCACCTGCAGCAAAAGGCGCTCCAGAAGAAATCGATGTAGCGCAGATATTTATTCCAGTAAATGCGGGAGCCGGAGCCGGCACCCAGGCTGAGGCAAAAAAACTTGCAGATGCTTTATTGCGTCAAGCCCGTGGCGATGTTGATTTTATGCAACTAGGCGCAATGGCAGCTAAAGATAATCCAAATATTAAGTTTCAAGATCTGGGCTACCGAACTCCAGATCGTTTGCCTCAATTATTTTATGAAGCCATCAGAAATACTGGCGGTGGCCAGGTTGCTAGCAGCATCGTTAAGAGTCCTGCGGGTTACCACGTGCTCAAAGTATTGGATCGTCGTGCACTTGTTGCTGGAGCAGCTCCCGAGCCTCAGGCAGCGCCGCAGGAAGCCGCTTCTACTACCCCACAAAATATTATGGTCACGCAAACAATGTCGCGCCACATTCTTTTGCGTAGTCGTCCTGGCTTAACTGACCAAGATGCCGAGAGACGCCTACAGGGCTATCGAGACCAGGTTCGCGCTAAAACGGCAGACTTTGGTGAGCTTGCCAAAAAGTACTCCGAAGATGGTTCTGCTGCGGGTGGCGGAAACTTAGGCTGGATGGGGCCTGGCGATTTGGTGCCTGAGTTTGAGCAAGCTATGAACCGCTTGCAAATTGGTGAGGTTAGTAATCCCGTTAAGTCGGAGTTTGGTTGGCACTTAATTCAGGTATTGGAGCGCCGTGAAGCCCAGTTGACTGTTGAAAAGCAGCGACAGTTTGCACGTGCAGCTATTCGTGAAAGAAAGTTTGAGCAGGCATATCAGGATTGGTTGCGCGAGTTGCGCGATACTGCAACCGTCAAGATTCTGAATGTGGAAGATGCAGCAACAAGTGCCCCTCGTTAAGCTGGCCATTACTACCGGCGAACCTGCCGGTGTCGGCCCTGAGGTTTCTGTAGCTGCTGCACAAGATTTTTTGCAGAATTATCCAGATGTGCAAATCACTTTGCTTGGAGATGCTGATTTATTGCTATCCCATCAAGCAAGTAATACCAAATTATCGGATCGCCTAAAGATAGAAGCAATCTCTCTTTCCGCACCCGTAACTCCTGGTACCTTAAATCCAGCGAATGCTCAATATGTATTGCAGTTGTTGAATGATGCTGTAGACGGCTGTCTTGATGGCCGGTTCGATGCCATGGTGACAGCCCCGGTACAAAAAAGCATTATTAATGAGGGCGGTATTCCATTTACAGGACACACAGAATATTTGGAGCGCCGTTGCAATGCAAAGCACGTTGTCATGATGTTGTGCGCCCAGTTGCCGATGGGTTTCTTAGGACTTAAATCACCCAGGGATTTGAGGGTTGCATTAGTAACCACGCATCTTCCGGTAAGAGATGTGCCATCAACCCTAAGCTACGAATTGATTCTAGAGACTATTCAAATAGTGCATGCTGATTTACAGAATAAGTTTGGCATTTCTAAGCCGGCCATACGTGTCGCCGGTTTAAATCCTCATGCGGGAGAGTCTGGCCATATTGGGCGCGAGGAAATTGAATTCATCTCTCCCGCTATTGAGGCGGCAAAAAAGATGGGTATTAATGTGATGGGGCCTTATCCAGGTGACACGATGTTTGATGCCTCCTCCCTAGCAAGTGTTGATGCTTATATAGCGATGTATCACGATCAAGGCTTAGCCCCATTTAAATTTGTAAGTTTTGGTGGTGGCGTCAATGTCACCCTAGGTTTGCCAATTATTCGTACATCGGTTGATCACGGTACGGCTTTGGATATAGCAGGTAAGGGCATTGCAGATTCCGGCAGCATGCTTGAAGCTCTACATTTAGCCTATCAATTGGCAATAAATCAGAGAGAGCAATCTAAATAAATGCATCGCGCACGTAAACGATTTGGCCAAAACTTTTTACAAGACAATGGGATTATCTATTCCATAGTGGCTTTGATTAATCCTAGCTCAGACATGCATGTGATTGAGATTGGCCCTGGTCTTGGTGCACTCACTAGACCCTTACTGAGTAATCTTGATCAATTAGATCTTTTAGAGATCGATCGTGACTTAGTGGCTTACTGGAATCAAGAAAACCTAAAAGGTTTAAAAGTAATTGAAGGCGATGCTCTGAAATTTGATTTTTTGGAGTGGGCTAGAAATCGCGCTGATAAAAGGGGTCTTTGTAAGGTAGTTGGTAACCTTCCTTACAACATCTCTTCACCATTACTATTTCACTTGGTGTCAGCAGCAAAGGAAATTGATGAGCAAGTATTTATGCTGCAGGCGGAAGTCGTAGAGCGTATGGTGGCTAAGGCGGGAAGCTCAGATTTCAGTCGATTATCCGTAATGCTTCAAGCGCGCTACGATATGGAGTTAGTTTTAGAGGTGCCTCCTGAGGCTTTTGATCCAATGCCTAAGGTAAATTCTGCTGTGGTTCGCATGATCCCCAGAAGAGATTTTGATTTAAGTGATGCACAGTGGCATTCTTTAGAGAAGGTAGTTGCAGCCGCATTCTCACAGAGAAGAAAAATGCTGCGTACCAATTTACAGGCTTTTGCAGATAGGCTTAGCTTGACTGAGGTAGAGCTTAAAGCAAGAGCCCAAGATATTTCGGTAGCGCGTTATATCGAATGGGCGAAGATCATCACTGCCTAGGCCTTTAGTTATTGATATGCGCTTGGATCAATGACGCGCATTTCCGCTTCAATCCAGCCTTCCACCTCTTGTTGTAATTCTTCGCCAGATTTCCCCGTGGAAGCAATGGCAGGACCAATTGAAAAGATCACGGTACCCGGGTGCTTTAAAAATCCATTCTTAGGCCAGTAACGACCAGCGTTATGCGCGATAGGAATTACTAATGCGCCGGTAGCGCTTGCTAGACGTGCGCCACCCTTGCGGTAGGGCTTATTCGAACCGGTAGGTGTTCTTGTTCCCTCCGGAAAGAGCATGATCCATTTGCCCTCTGCCAATCGTTTGCGACCCTGACTTGCAACGGAAAGTGCAGCAGTCTGTTTGTTGGAGCGGTTGATATGAATCATTTTTAGTAAAGCGAGAGCCCAACCAAAGAATGGTATCCACAGTAATTCGCGCTTAAATACAAAACACAGTTGTTTTGGTAGCAAGGCAATATAGGCAATAGTTTCATAGGCTGATTGATGTTTGCTCAAAATCACAACTGGCTCATTCAGGACTGCCTTCATATGTTCCATGCCGCGGATTTCATATCGAATTCCACACAAGTGCCATAACAGCCAGATCACCACTTTGTTCCAAAGACCAATAAAACGGTAACGATTTTCAGGGCTTAAAAATGGGAAAGCCAGCATGCACAAAACCGACCAAATCGGCGTAAAGATCAGCAAAAATAATGCAAATAGAATCGAGCGGACATAAATCATGATTGCCTTAGACCTTGTTTTCTAAAATTGCTTGTGCAAAAGCCATGAGATCGGCATGTATTTGTGTGTCTTCGGGCAGGCCACCTTTGGTAAGGGTTTTCTGGCCCTTGCCTGTTAAAACCAAATGCGGCGAAGCGCCCAAGGCGATACCTGCTTGAAGGTCGCGCAAAGAGTCGCCTACGATCGGCACCCCTATTAGAGGGTTGACGCTGTCATTTTTCTTGTAACGCAGAGCAATTTCTTTCATGAGGCCAGGGGCTGGCTTACGACAATCGCACTGGTGAGAATCGACGTGTGGACAGAAAAAGATGCTGTCTATATGTCCGCCTAGCGGCTTGAGTAGCAACTCCATTTTGCTATGCATCGAGTGCAAGTCATTAATGGTGAAGTAGCCCCTCGATAGACCTGATTGATTGGTTGCTATTGCGATTTGATAGCCTGCTTGTGTGAGTAGTGCAATGGCCTCTAGGCTTCCCGGCAAAGGAATCCACTCATCTACAGACTTCACATAATCATCGCGATCTTCATTGATCACTCCATCGCGATCAAGAATAATTAGCTTGGAGGAGCTATGGCTCATGCTAATTTGCCGAGATCGGCAACGAGATTCATTTTCTGGTGAAGTTGTTGCAGGAGTGCTAGACGATTGTCACGTAGCTCGGGATTTGGATCCATCACCATTACATCGGCAAAGAATTGGTCAATTGGCGCACTCAAAGCAACTAGCGCTTTTAAGAGCTCCACAAATTGACGTTTCTCATAAGCAGTATTTAATGCAGGTGCGATCGCTTCCAGGGCTTGATGTAAAGCAGTTTCAGCGGGTATCTGTAATAACTGCTTTGAGCAAGCTGCAGGAATGGCAGTAGTAGTCTTTTTGAGAATATTGCTAATACGCTTATTAGCAGCAGCCAGTTGTGCGGCTTCCGTAAGAGCATTGAATTCACGAAGTGCGGTTAAGCGTGCGATTAGGTCATTAATTTGTGCTGGATCTTGGCTGAGCACAGCATCAATTTCAGCACTAGTAAATGGTTTTCCAGCCACTGATTGATCGCGTAAATATGCGCGCAGACGGTCAATGATGAATGCATAGATATCTGCACCCTTAGCCTTCTCTTGAACATCTTTCTGTGAAAACTGTGCGCGAGCTAAGTCAATTAACTCAGGCAGACTTAATGACAGATTATTTTCCGCTAAGAGACGACAGATACCAAGGGCGTGACGACGTAGAGCGTACGGGTCCTTATCTCCTGTTGGAGCAAGGCCTACCCCCCAAATGCCAACGAGAGTTTCTAATTTGTCAGCAATTGCCAGGATTGTTCCGGTTTGGGTTTTTGGTAGTGCATCGCCAGCAAAGCGTGGCATATAGTGTTCGCTACATGCTGCTGCAACTTCGGCATTCTCGCCATCATGGTTGGCGTAATAGCGCCCCATAATTCCTTGGAGCTCTGGAAACTCACCAACCATATCAGTTAGAAGGTCTGTCTTAGCAATTTCTGCTGCTCTAAGAGCAAGCGTTTCGTCAGCGTTGAGCTTTTTGGCAATACCAGCAGCAATTCCCTGAACGCGTTTGGTTCGATCAAGTTGATTGCCTAGTTGGTTGTGATAAACCACTTTACCAAGGTCAACTACACGCGAGCCTAGCGGGCGCTTTTGATCCTGCTGGAAGAAGAAGCGAGCATCTGAAAGGCGTGGACGAACCACACGCTCATTGCCGGAGATGATGGCGTCCGGTTTATTGGTTTCAATATTAGAAACAATCAGGAATCGATTGCGCAACTTACCGGGTTTGTCGGTCAATGCAAAGTATTTTTGATTTGTTTGCATTGTCAAAATCAAGCACTCTTGCGGGACCTCTAAGAACTCTTGGTCAAAATGACATTCGTAAATAGCTGGCCATTCAACCAAGGCAGTGACTTCATCTAGAAGGCTATCAGGCATTAATACCAAGTCATCGCCAGCTGCCTTGAGAAGCGCAGCTTCAATTTGCGCACGGCGCTTATTAAAACTCGGAACAATCTTGGCTTTGGATTCTAGATCAGATTCATATTGATCGGCATTGCTGATCGTAACGTTACCCGGGGCCAAAAAACGATGTCCTTCAGTTTGATTGTGCGCATCAATGCCTAAGGCGCTGATATTGAGGACTGTATTTCCATGCAAAGCCACAATACGATGAGCAGGGCGGGCAAATTGGACGTCTGCTAATTGACCATTTTTTTGTTGCACTTGGTAGTGCATCATTTTGGCAATAGGTAGTTTATTGAGTGTTTGCTCTAGTGCTGTTTGAGCAGCTGGTTCAAGCACCGCACCCTTAGCAACTACATTGAGATAAAGCGCTTCATTTTTACCTTCACCAGCTTTTTCTAAAGTGGTGGGATCAACATCAGCATAACCAAGAGACCCTAGTTTTTTAAGCAAAGGCGGAGTTGCTTTTCCTTCAGCATCAAATGCGATGCTCGTAGGTAATAATTTTTCGCGTACAGGGTAGTCTGATGCTTGATTCAATACATCGGTGATTTGAACTGCTAAGCGGCGTGGTGTAGCAAAGCCTGTTGCTTTAGATGAATCTGATGTCAGGCCCGCTGCTTTCAGCGCCGCAAAAATGCCTTCGCTAAATGCATCTCCTAGGCGACGCAAAGACTTTGGAGGTAACTCTTCTGTAAACACCTCAATCAACAAAGTGGCTAATTGAGGTTTTGAATTAGATGTGCTCATAAATAGATTGCAAAAATCTCGATGTGCTTAAGCCTGCGCTTTAGCCTGACGTTGACACATAGGGAAGCCCAGCTTTTCGCGGGACTCAAAGTAAGCTTGAGCAACTGCACGAGAGAGGTTGCGAATGCGCCCAATATAGGCAGCACGCTCAGTTACAGAGATGGCGCCGCGGGCGTCCAGCAAGTTAAAGGTATGCGCAGCTTTGAGAACCATTTCATATGCGGGTAAAGCAAGAGGAACTTCCATCAAACGCTTTGCTTCGCCTTCATAATTCGTGAAGTTGGCAAAAAGTAAGTCAGTATTGGAGTGCTCGAAGTTGTAGCAAGACTGCTCTACTTCATTCTGATGGTAGACATCGCCATAAGAGATGCCATCAGCCCACACGAGATCGTAAACATTTGAACAATTTTGAATGTACATCGCCAAGCGTTCGATGCCGTAAGTAATTTCACCAAGCACTGGCTTGCAGTCAAGGCCACCAACTTGTTGGAAGTAAGTGAACTGCGTTACTTCCATGCCGTTAAGCCAAACTTCCCAGCCTAAACCCCATGCTCCAAGCGTTGGGTTTTCCCAGTCGTCCTCAACAAAGCGAACATCATTTTCTTTTAGGTCTAAACCTAAGGCCGCGAGAGATCCAAGATAAAGCTCGAGAATATTTTCTGGGGCAGGCTTAAGAACTACTTGGTATTGATAGTAGTGTTGTAGGCGGTTTGGATTTTCACCGTAGCGACCATCTTTAGGTCTGCGGGATGGCTGAACATAGGCGGCCTTCCAGGGCTCTGGGCCGATGGCTCTTAAGAAAGTTGCGGTATGGGATGTACCGGCGCCTACCTCGAGGTCGATGGGTTGTAATAGGGCGCAACCTTGTTGGTCCCAATACTCTTGAAGTTTTAGAATGATTTGCTGAAAAGTAAGCATGATTAACCTGGCTAAGCCATTGATTTTACATGGCTAGAGCGGTCTGAAGCTAAAAATCTCTAAAAACGTCTGTGACGCAAGAAGCCCCATATCAACAAGAGGCATGAAATGCTCAAAATTGGCAAATTTCCCCAAATGACAAAGGGTGTTTTGCCTGCATAGCCCTGTACTTGCGTGACTAGGGTGCTCTGGGTAAATTCTGGCAGGTTTGCCAGTACTTTCCCATCGGCACCAAGTACTGCCGTGATGCCAGTATTGGTTGCGCGTAACGCAGGCAGACCTGCTTCCAAAGATCGCAATTGAGAAAGTCTTAGCTGCTGGGTAGACGCTTGGGATTTTCCAAACCATGCCAGATTAGTCATATTAATCAGAAGATTAACGGGCTGATCACTATTTTTGATTCGTGAGGCTAGCTCACCACCAAAGACATCTTCATAGCAAATGGTGATTGCGGCATAAACATCGGCTTTATCTTTGCGCGCAATCTTGAAGGGAGATTGATCTAGGCTACCCCTTGCAAAGTCACTCATTGGCACATGAAATGCGCTCACAAACCAATGGAAACCCGGTGGAATAAATTCGCCAAATGGTACTAGGTGGGCTTTGTCGTAATTATATGGAGCTGTGTTGGGTGATAAACCGGTGGCACGATTTGAATACTGCATTGCTTTATCACCAGGCACCTCACCAATCAATCCTAATAGTAGGTTGCTTGAACTGGCATTTGAAAAATCTTGCAGATAGTTCATTAAACCAACTGGCAAATTATTTTGTGGCCAAGGAAATGCAGTTTCAGGAATGATGATGAGATCTGCTGCTGATTTTTTAATTTCTGCAGTATAAAAATTAATTTGCTGGTTGATTGCTGACGGGTCAAACTTTAAGCGCTGCTCAAAATTTCCCTGAATGAGCCTTACGTTAATTGGTTCGCCAGTGGGTTTGGTAAAGCTGACGAGGCTTGCCAGCTGCGCGATGGATAAGACGCAAATAATGCTGAGGACACTCCAGATTGCCTGTTTGCGTACTTGGGTAATTTCCCAAGAGGTCCATATCACTAAAAACGTGCAGGCCAGACCTCCAAAGAATGGGGCAACTGGTGCAAAGGGCCCATTAAATTGCGCTTCTGCAAAACCCATCCAAGGAAAGCCGGTAAAGATGTAGCCGCGTAAGAATTCCATGATCACCCAGCTGGCAGCAAGCAAAAGACCCTGAAGGCGCGAGATCTTGAATAAGCGAATTGCAAGGGTGGCAGCGGAAAAGTACAGCGCAACGTATGCAGACAGTAAAAAAACAGCCATGCAAGAAAACAGGCTGTTCATTCCGCCAACATCGTGCAGGCTGATATAAAGCCACCACAGAGCAACTACAAAGTAGCCCAATCCAAAAATTAAGCCAAAACTCAAAAAAGATTTAAGCGTGGATTTGGATTCAAGATTGAGTCGCCACCAAACAATGCTCAGCAATGGAATCTGAAGCCAGCCGCCATAAGGTAGCTCTGCAACAACAGCAAGCAGCGCACCTAATGCAAAAAGAATGAGTGCATCAATGCTGCGGCGGTGCCCAATAGAGTGCAAGATGACCAAGGCAGATCTCAGTCAGATTTTTTGGGGATTTGACGAGCCAACAAAATGTGGATTTGTCGAGGATCTGCTCGCTGAATTTCAAACTCAATGTCATCAATCATCACGAGCTCTCCCATTTTTGGGACTCTGCCAAGGTGCTGAATAACTAGCCCCGCAACAGTTTCAATATCATCTTCTTCAAACTGGGTGCCGAGTTTTTCATTAAATTGCTCAAGCTCAGTAATGCCTTTGACGCGAATATCACCATTATCTAGGGCGATCAGGTTATCCGCCTCTTCATCAATGTCATGTTCGTCTTCAATGTCGCCAACAATCTGTTCGAGAACATCTTCAATCGTAATAATGCCGGCAATCCCACTGTATTCGTCAACCACAACAGCGAGATGATTGCGGTTATCTTTAAAGTCGCGCAATAAAACGCTTAAGCGTTTTGATTCAGGAATAAATACCGCTGGACGAAGCCAGTCACGCACTTGAAAATCTTTTTCTGTTGCATGTCGCAGTAAATCTTTGGCCAGTAAGATGCCAATGACGTTATCTCGCGATCCTTCGAATACTGGGAAGCGCGAATGGGCTGCCTCAATCACACTCTTAATGATTTCGGATAAAGGCAGGTTGATGTCAATCCAGTCAATTTGGGCGCGTGGCACCAAAATATCTCGCGCACATAATTGCCCCACTTGAAATACGCCTTCAATCATTGATAGCGCATCCGCATCAATTAAGCCCTCGGCTTGTGCTTCACGTAGAGTGTCTATTAACTCTTGGCGACGCTCGCTAGGATTGGTTGGCTGAGGTGTTAAAAAATCAGCTAATCGGTCTAAAAGGGATTTAGTGGGGTCGGGCATATAGCAAGAATAGCGCAGAAATAAGGCAATGAATCAATAGGGGTTGGCAAAACCCAATTTTTGAAGAATATTGATTTCAAGAGACTCCATTTTTTTGGCGTCCCTTTCAATCTCATGATCGTGACCCTTGGCGTGAAGGCAGCCATGAACTACTAAATGCGCTAAGTGTGCCTTTAAGGCTTTATTTTGCTCTTTTGCTTCCTTTTGTATAACGGGAAAACAAAAAACGATATCGGCCACCAAGGAATTTTTATTGAGCTCATATGGAAAAGTTAAAACATTGGTCGCGTAATCTTTTTTACGAAAGGCCAGGTTCAACTTCTTTCCCTCGGTTGCATTTACAAACCGAAGTGTTAATAAGCAATTACCGGGTATTGCTGCTTTAACCCATTTTTTGATGACGTTCGAGCTTGCTGCTTGATGAAGGCTGGCTTGAAGTGCCGGTGTAGCGCATTGAATATCAATGACTAATGTTGATGCATTCGATTTAGTGGGCATGGGCTTCAACCAGTTCACCTCTTAAGGTGTAATTTAGGACCTCGGTAATGCGAATATCGACCATTTGCCCAATAAGGGTATCGATGTCTTGATCGGGGGCCGTGAAATGAATGACGCGATTATTTTCAGAGCGACCCTGTAAGTTGACGCCATCTTTGGCAAGGCCTTCAATGAGAACCCTCTCAGTCTTGCCCAACATTTTTTGACTGATTTGATTGGCTTGACTTTCTACTAGCGCTAAAAGTGTTTGTAAGCGTTTGAGTTTTACTTCGTAGGGTGTGTCATCACTTAAATTCGCAGCAGGAGTGCCTGGACGTGGGCTAAAGATAAAGCAAAAACTGTTATCAAATTCCAGATCCTTCACCATCTTCAATAATTTTTCAAAGTCAGCTTCAGTCTCTCCTGGAAAGCCGACAATAAAGTCACTTGAAAGAGTGAGGTCTGGACGAACGGCACGCATTTTACGAATAATACTTTTAAATTCGAGAGCAGTGTAACCACGCTTCATGGCTGATAGCATAGAGTCAGAGCCATGCTGCACAGGTAGATGGAGGTGACTCACCAGCTTCGGTACCTTGGCATAGACATCAATGAGGCGCTGCGTAAATTCTTTTGGATGGCTGGTAGTAAAACGAATGCGCTCAACACCAGGAATCTCAGCAATATATTCAATGAGTAGGGCAAAGTCAGCAATCTCTTCGGTGTCACCCATCTTGCCAAGATAGGCGTTAACGTTTTGTCCCAGCAAAACAATTTCTTTAACACCTTTGCTTGCTAAGCCGGCAACTTCGGTTAGAACATCGTCAAAGGGGCGTGATACTTCCTCGCCACGCGTATAGGGCACTACACAGTAGCTGCAATATTTAGAGCACCCTTCCATGATGGAAACATATGCAGAGCCGCGTGTTTGTCGTGATGCAGGTAGATGATCAAATTTTTCAATTTCTGGAAATGAAATATCTACTTGAGAAAGGCCAGTTTTGCGTCGCTGTGCAATGAGATCCGATAAGCGATGCAATGTTTGGGGCCCAAAGACAACATCAACATAAGGTGCGCGACTCACAATTTGCTGGCCTTCTTGACTGGCAACACAACCACCCACGCCAATCAATAAATTTGGTTTGCTTTTCTTAAGCTCACGCAATCGCCCAAGATCGGAGAAGACTTTGTCTTCTGCTTTTTCACGAATAGAGCAGGTATTCAGAAGAACAACGTCGGCATCTTCGGGGCTATCTGTCATGACCATGCCTTCATCGGCATGCAAGAGGTCGGCCATCTTGCCCGAGTCATACTCGTTCATTTGACAGCCAAAGGTTTTGATATAGAGCTTTTTCATATGCCGTTCTCAGGTTTATAGCTGGGGGCGAAGCTCAGATTTTACTGCCTAAGGCCTTTGTGGGCTTTAGATGAGCCTATAGGCCAGGATGGCGACCAGGGTTGGAGGTATTGCGGCTATTAATAGAAAGAGAGCCGATACCGCACCGTTTGGAAAATGCTGCCTCAAGATCGCAATACCTGCAGGATTTGGCGCATTCGCAATAACAGTAAGGCCGCCACCAGCAACTGCGCCACCAACAAGAGCCAATTTAAATTCTGGTGATGTTCCTGTAACCAAGGAGCCTAAATACGTTAGTGCCGCGTTATCTGTAAATGCGGTGAGAACAAGACTGCCGTAAAAGACTGCCGTAGGACTCATCATTTCTAAAATTGGTTGTAGCCACCATCCCTGCAGTGCGCCTAAGACTACTAAACCGCCCAAGAAGAATCCAACCAATAGTGCTTCTTTCAATATAAGAGGGCTTTGATGTTTTGGGTAAGCGGTGGTGTAGCCAATGAAGAATAAAAGTATCCACATAAAAATAATGGGATCGTGGGCAAAGACAACAACACCACACAAAAATAGCAAGTGCATAAAAATAACCGCTAGAGGTAGCTTCACTTCTTTTTTGTCGGTGTTCGGTTCAATTAGCTGGCGATGAAATAAAAGAGTGGCAGCAAACGCGTTGATGAGAATTGCTATGCAGGACTCCAAGCCAAAGTTCGCAAACATAAATGCTGAACTCCAGCCCCAGGTGGAAGCAACCATCAAAACTGGCGGGGCTGCAAAGTTGGTTAGTGTGCCGCCAATTGATATGTTGACAAACAAAACACCAAGCGTGCCAAACAAGAGTGCTTTAGAGCACTTGTGGCGATAGACCAGGTCGCGCAGTAGAAAGGCTGCCAAGGTCATTGCTGCAGGCTCAGTAATTAAGGATCCTAGGAGCGGCGTGACGCCTAGGGTTAAGAAATAAAGAGCGGGCGCACTCTTGATGCGCAATATGGTCTGTAATATTTTTGCGAGCCCATGAAGTGCTTGGGTAGAGATATAGAGAATTGGTTTGGTGCCAGCAACGATCATGATGGCAAAAACAAAGAGCGGCTCCGTGAAATTGCGTTTATTCAGAAACTCTTTTGCTGTACTTAGATCATCTTTAAAGCCAATAAAAATAACCAGTACAGCAGCCCAAAACCCAAAAACAATTTCTACTTCACCCAGGAGGTGCCATAACCCAGCATGTCGCGGAGATTTTTTGGCAATAGATTCAAAATAACCGGTGCAAAAGGTATGCAAAACGGCAATTGCAAAAATAATACTTGCGCCAAGTTCTGTGGGGGTAAAGTTCATAGCAGAATGGTAGCAGGTACTTGATTAAAAGCATGCTTTGTTAATTTAGGAGATTTTGGTGAAATTAAAGATTGGATATCAAGAGCTCATTCAGGATGCTATGAATGAAATTGAGACTCTTCCAGCGGAAATGGCTCAGCAACTATTAGAGGACTCCAATGTGGTGTTTGTTGACATTCGTGATGTCCGTGAATTGGAGCGAGAGGGCATGATCCCCAATGCCCTACACGCACCAAGAGGCATGCTGGAGTTCTGGGTTGATCCCGAAAGCCCTTATTACAAGCCTGTGTTTGGCGAAGGCAAAAAACTCATTCTGTATTGCGCTTCTGCTTGGCGTTCAGCCTTAGCAACCCAAACCTTGCAAAGAATGGGCGTGCCAAATATTTGTCATTTAGAGGGCGGCTTTAGCGCGTGGAGGCAAGCCCAACTACCTATAGCGGAAAAAGCAAGCAAGCCCCACTCCAGTTAAAGTAAATTTGTCATGCAATTAATAGAGTTCATTTTTTAGGATATATATGAGAAAAGTAATCTCGCAATTTGGCCAAGGTCCGCTTCAGCAGAAATTAACTACCGGTGACTTGCATTTTCTATCTGATGCAGAGGTTTCAAAGGGAGGCTCCGGAACCGGGCCAAGCCCCCATGAATATCTGGGTGCAGCTTTGGCTGCTTGTACGTCAATGACTTTAAAAATGTACGCTGGTCGCAAAGATATGAAATTAGAAAATGCGATTGTGACTGTGGATATCGAGCGAGTCGACAATGTCGAAAAATTTTCTCGCGATATTCAATTGATGGGAAATTTAACTGCTGAAGAAAAAGAGCGCTTATTAGAAATAGCCGATAAGTGCCCGATACACAAAGCCTTAGCTGGCGAGATCCAAATAAAAACCCAGCTGGTAAATTAATACGAGCTGGGTTTGGTAGTGCTGTACTGCGACCTCAAAAGGCCTAACCAAGAAACTTAGTTAGGCGCTTTAGCTGGCTGATTGCTTTTACCGGCGTTATAGCCAGAGTTGTACTCAGAAGCTTGCTCTTTCTTGTACGCGTCGTAGACATAACCGGATGCCGCGCCAACTGCTGCGCCACCTACTGCGCCCCAGATTGGGTTGCCGTGGAAAATGGCAGTGCCAACTGCACCAGCTGCTGCGCCAATGCCAGCCCCTGAGAGTGTGCGCTGTTCTGTGTTGCTCATGTTTGAGCAACCAGCGATTGCCAAAGTTGCTGCTGTAATCGCGATAATTTTTTTCATCTCAACTGATCCTTTAAATATGTATTAGTTTGGCTAAGTTGTTTGGATTATTTTCTTGCGCAAGGGAAACGTGTAGCCAAGAAGCCCAATAAAACGCCTGCCGCTGGTTTGTCAGCAACTTGTGGAGTGCTTTGTGCAAACTTCACAAAATCGCCGATCACTTCATCGCGAGCTGGTGCTGGTTGCTTCACGCAAATAAATGGCTTGGCACGTTGTGGGTGGCGGGTTGCCAAATAGGTTTCATAAACGGCAGTAGTAAAGCCAATGCAGAAACTACGTGATTCTGGGCTCGCTGGGAGCTTGCAGGTATTTGCGAGTTCCTGGGTGCTAGTTACTTTGATGGATTCTTGGGCTTGCGCAACTCCGGCAAATGTCGCAAGGGCGACTAAAACAACGAGGAATTTCTTCATGGGTTCTCCCTTAAGTGTATGTAAATTCATCATAAACGATAAATAGGGCAGTTTTATGCCCTAAATAGGTGCAATCTGCACTTTTTTGGGTTTTTTGATTCCCCATAATGATGCAAAAAATAAGGGGGGAAATTTCATGGAAATTCTGAAATCCGGTAGTGATGCTTTATTCATTCTGCTTGGCGCCATCATGGTGTTGGCGATGCATGCTGGTTTTGCATTTTTAGAGCTTGGTACGGTTCGTAAAAAGAACCAAGTCAATGCACTTGTCAAAATCTTGGTCGACTTTGCGGTTTCAACGATCGCTTACTTCTTCATTGGCTACAGCATTGCCTATGGCGTGAACTTTTTCTCAGGCGCTGAATTGTTGGCTGAGAAAAATGGCTATGAGCTCGTGAAGTTTTTCTTTTTGCTGACATTTGCTGCAGCGATTCCTGCGATTATTTCTGGCGGCATTGCTGAGCGCGCTAAATTTAATCCACAACTGATCGCGACATTTGTATTGGTTGGTTTTGTCTATCCCTTCTTTGAAGGTATCGCCTGGAACCAACACTATGGGATTCAAGCGTGGATCAAGGGTTTGACCGGTGAAGAGTTTCATGACTTTGCAGGTTCAGTAGTAGTGCATGCAGTCGGTGGTTGGATTGCACTGCCTGCTGTGATTCTTTTAGGTGCGCGCCGTGGTCGCTACACCAAGGAAGGGCAAATCTCTGCTCATCCTCCATCAAGCATTCCCTTCCTAGCATTGGGCGCTTGGATTTTGGCGGTAGGTTGGTTTGGTTTTAATGTGATGAGTGCGCAAACCATCGACAAGATTAGTGGTTTGGTAGCAATCAATTCATTGATGGCAATGGTTGGCGGTACTTTGGCAGCGTGGGTTGTTGGTCGTAATGACCCAGGCTTTACTTACAACGGCCCGCTAGCTGGATTGGTAGCGGTTTGTGCAGGCTCTGACTTAATGCATCCAGTTGGCGCTTTGTTCGTTGGTTTAGTAGCAGGCGCTTTGTTTGTGTACATGTTTACGCTAGTGCAAAACCGCTGGAAGATTGATGATGTTTTAGGTGTATGGCCTTTGCATGGTTTGTGCGGTCTCTGGGGTGGTTTGGCTGCGGGCATATTTGGTACTAAAGCGCTTGGTGGAATTGGTGGGGTTACTTTTACTGGGCAGCTCATCGGTAGTGCGCTTGGCGTTGGTATTGCCCTAGTCGGCGGAATTGTGGTCTACGGCACTTTAAAAGCCGTGCTCGGCATTCGTATGTCACAGGAGGAAGAGTTTGAAGGCGCTGACTTGAGCGTCCATCGCATTTCTTCTACGCCAGACCGCGAACCTAACTGGTAGTTCTCTGCAGATCAATATATAGCCTGATTCATACCTATAATGAGTCATGGCTATATATGAACTAGACGGAAACGCACCTCAGCTGGCTGAGGGTGCTTGGGTAGCGGAAAGTGCCGAAGTCATCGGCAAGGTCGAACTTCATAAAAATGCGAGTGTCTGGCCCAAGGTTGTTATCCGTGGCGATAACGATCTCATTCAAATAGGTGAAGGCAGCAATGTGCAAGACACTTCAATCTTGCATACCGATCCTGGCTTTCCGCTAACGATTGGAAAAAATGTCACGGTAGGTCATCAGGTCATGCTTCATGGCTGCACGATTGGCGATGGCAGTCTGATTGGCATTGGCGCAGTCATTTTGAATGGCGCAAAGATTGGCAAAAATTGTTTGGTCGGTGCTGGCGCTCTCGTTACAGAGGGCAAAGAATTTCCAGATGGATCAATGATCTTGGGAACGCCTGCCAAGGTAGTTAAGGAGCTCACCCCAGAGCAGATTGCTGGCATCCACGATATTTCTGGACGTTATGTCAAAAATGCTCAGCGCTATAACAAGACCCTGAAAAAAATCTCTTAAGTATTGATAAAAAGTGCTCTACGTATTTAATGTAGTTCTACCAGTCTTTGCCCTCATATTGATTGGGTATCTATGTGGGCGCACGGGCAAGTTAGGCGCAAGTGCCTCTATCGAATTAAATCGGTTTGTTGTCTGGTTGGCTTTACCTGCGCAGCTATTTAACTTTGCTGCTAACAGTGGTTGGCAAACTCTCTGGCAACCAGGATTTATCGGTGCTTTTTTCTTAAGCTGTTTGATGGTCTTTGCTTTGGTGTTATTTATCAGCTGGTATCGGACAGGGGATTTGGCGGCAGCTAGCTTTAATGGATTAAGCGCCTCGTACTCCAATACTGGTTACATGGGTATTCCACTCTGTGCATTAGCGCTCGGCCAAGATGGTTTAGCACCTGCAATTATTTCTACCTTTATCGTCTTCGTGATGTTTGCCTTGGCAACAGTGTTTATTGAAATCGGCATTCTTTCTCACAAAAAGTCCCATGAAATTATTTTGAGTGTGGCAAAGTCCTTATGTACCAATCCTTTGCTCATTGCGCCAGTAGCTGGCTTATTGTGGGCTGTAAGTGATCTACAGATGTATGACCCGATTGCACAAGTGATTGCCTTTTTGGCTGCTGCATCAACGCCGTGCGCATTGGTTTCAATCGGTTTATTTTTATTGCAAAAAAGTGATGCTCCAGCAAGTCAGGCATGGGGCATTAGTTTTGCCAAGCTCTTTGTTCAGCCTCTAATCGCTTGGATAATTGCCAGCCCCATTTTGGATTTGCCCGGCTTGTGGGTAACAGCCATTGTGATTTTGTGTGCCCTGCCAACCGGTACCGGCCCATTTATGTTGGCACAATATTACAAAGCGGATGGTAGCGTGATTTCTCGAGTGGTATTGATCACTACTATGGGTTCTTTGTTATCGCTCTCATTATTTTTGTGGTGGGGCAATAGGGTTTGAGCCCTCGGCATCAATTTGCTTTTCCCATGAGGTGTTAATGAAGGCGGGTAATGTCATGCACTCATTGAAGATCTTCATGATTGTGGGATAGGGGCTTACATCCATTTTGCTACTTAAGGCATTAAACATTTGCGGCACGAGGCAGATGTCAATTAAACCTGGTTGATCGCCATAGGCAAATTTTCCAACCCTTGAATCATTGCTTAATTGTTTTTCTAAGCTTGCCAATCCAAGCTCAATCCAATGTTGATACCAAATGTCTTTTGCCTCCGTGCTGACGCCTAGTTGTTTAATGAGATAACGCAGCACCCTTAAATTATTGATAGGGTGAATGTCGCTGGCAATGTCCATTGCAAGTGCGCGCACCCAGGCGCGATCTATCGCTGAGTCTGGCAGCAATGGCGGTTCTGGTTCTATTTCGTTAAGGTACTCAATGATGGCAAGTGATTGATGGATGGTATTTTTCCCATCATCAAACAAAGGCACCAAACGATTGGGGTTCTTATTGCTATATTCATCACTCATTTGCTCGCCACCATTTTTACCCAGGTGCACGGGAATGATTTCATAATCCATAACCTTCAGATTCAAAGCAATTCGAACGCGAAATGCGGCAGAGCTTCGCCAGAAACTGTACAGCTTAGGTTTTGCATTCATGAAGGGCTTTCGTGGATCCGTTCTCATTAGTATATTGATGACTCCGAAATCAGGCTTGCGTCAATCTAAATTGCATTAGACTGGCTGCTATGGAACAGATTCAATTTTGGATTGGCATCATTGCAACCATGGCATTTGCGGTGACTGGCGTGCTCGCGATTGCGGATCGTGGCGTTGATCTCTTTGGTGTTTTGGTGCTCGGACTAATCACTGCCATTGGCGGGGGCACGATTCGCGACATCATTTTGGAGGCCCCAGTCTTTTGGTCTGAAAACCAGATTTATGTTTGGCTTGCATTGGGCGCAAGCGTTTTGACCTTCGTGGCCGAATCCTTTTTTACCCAGCCGCAAATTTATCGCTGGATGTTATATATCGACGGTTTTGGTGCAGCTCTCTTCGGAATTCAGGGGGCCGATAAAGCCTGGAGTATGGGTTATGGCTTACCGGTTGCCCCTGTCATTCTGGGTGTGATTACAGCGATTGGCGGTGGCTTGATACGAGATATTTTGGCGGGCAGAAAAACGCTCATCATGTCGCATGAGCTTTATGCCATTCCTGTCACCTTAGGTTGCTGTGCTTATGTATTGGTTTTGAACTTCTTGCCGCAATATGTACTTGAAGGATCTGTCCTTTGCATGCTGGCAATTTTTGGACTACGCGCAGCCGCTATTCATTGGGATCTGCGCGTACCCAAAATGTTTATTACTAAAACGCGCTAACTGCGCCATCACTGCGAGGGTCCCAGCCGCCACGCAAGGTGCCGGAAGGATCGCGGATGATGCAGCCTGCATGACCAACGGTCTCATCAAATGCATCGAGCATTTCAATTTCATGACCTAATGCATGCAATTCTTTTGCAACCCAAGGGCTAAAGCGCGATTCCAATTTCAGGCTGTCACTCGTTTGCCCCCACGTTCTGCCTAATAGCCAGCGCGGACGACTAATGGCGTCTTGCGGGTCAAGGCCGTAAGTAGCGGTGCGGGTAAAGACTGCACATTGAGTTTGCGGTTGACCATCGCCACCCATCGTTCCGTAAACCATCGAGCGACCATCTTTGAATAGCGCCATCGCTGGGTTCAAGGTATGAAATGGTTTGCGATAGGGCTCTAGATGATTCAGGGTTTTTGGATCTAGGGAGAAGCTGCATCCGCGGTTTTGCCAATTGACTCCAGACTTGGGTAGAACAATACCGGCACCAAACTCGTGATAAATACTTTGAATGAAGGAGACGCAGTTACCGTCACCATCAATCACGCCCATCCAAATGGTATCGGCCGGCCCCTTTCCCTGACCCCAAGGCAAAGCTTTATTTGGATCAATATTTTTAGCCAGTTTTTTGAGGAATGCTGGCGATAAGAAAGACTGCGCATTTTTTGTCATATACGCAGGGTCTGTCACAAATTGATCGCGAATTTTAAAAGCTTGCTTTGTAGCTTCAACGCAGTGATGTACATACTCAGCGCTATCTACTTTGAAACGTTTTAAGTTCAATTGATCTAGGATGCCAATGATCATCAAGGAGACAACACCTTGAGTTGGTGGAATCATGTTGTACACATTACCCAAGCTATGTTTGAGCTCCAAGGGGTCAATCAGCTTGGCATGGTGACGGTGTAAGTCATCTAGGCGTAAGGGGCTACCAATGTCCGTTAATTCTTTTGCAAGTAATTGCGCAAGATCTCCGCGGTAATAGTCATCCGTTCCTTTTTCTGCAATTTGGCGCAAAGTTTTTGCAAGACGTTCTTGTTTAAAGATACTGCCGACTGCTGGTGCTTTGCCGTTCACTAGAAAAGTTTTAGAAAAACCAGGAATAGAGCTGAGTTCTGCACGTTTTTTTTCGGTCAAACTAGATTGGCTGTAGGTAACGGGTACGCCTGCTTCTGCGTAATGAATTGCATCAGCCAATAAACGAGAGAGTGGAATCTTGCCGCCCAAACCTTGCTTGGAAAGTTTGTGTGCAGCACCCCAGCCTGAAATAGTTCCAGCAACCGTATTGGCAGCGATTGGACCGCGAAAAGGTATGGCCTTAGTAATACCGCGTTCCGCGTACCATTGTTTGGTTGCTAAGCCCGCTGCTGCACCACAGGCATCAATGCCCCCCATGGCCTTACCTGGAGAGTGCACCACCCAGAAGGAGTCTCCACCAATGGAGTTCATGTGTGGATACACTACGGCGATGGTTGCAGCTGCAGCCACCATCGCCTCCAATGCATTGCCACCTTCGCGTAAGACTGCTAAAGCTGATTCAGAAGCGAGGGAGTGCGGCGCAACCGCCATCCCTCGAATACCCCACTTTGCTTGCATCGTAAATCCCCTCTGTTTTTTATTTTGCTATTTGTTATAGCTATTTATTTTCTCGCAATTGACGCTCGATCTCCGAACTAGAGTCTACAGTGATCTCATTTTGTTGAACGCCTTCAAGCGGATCAACGGAGATGGCATTCACATCAACTGCAACCGCAGGCTTATCAATGAAGTAAGTAACAGTTTCTGGGATAAAGATGATGATCGCAACCAAGATAAGCTGTAAGCCAACCCATGGCAAAGCCCCATAGTAAATATCGGAACTTTTAAGCGATTTAGGCGCCACTCCGCGAAGATAGAATAAGGCGAACCCAAATGGCGGATGCATGAATGAGGTCTGCATATTGGCACCGAGAAGCACGCCAAACCAGATCAGATCAATGCCAAGCTTGTCTGCAACAGGAGCCAATAGTGGAATGATGATGAAGGCAATTTCAAAATAATCCAAGAAGAAGGCTAAAAAGAATACAAACAAGTTCACCACAATTAAGAAGCCAATTTGACCGCCTGGCAATCCTGACAATAGATGCTCAATCCATAGGTCGCCATCAACACCGCGGAAGGCCAAACCAAAGACGGTTGATCCAATCAGAATGAAAATCACCATGGCATTAATACGCATGGTGGAAGTCATTGCCTCCCAGACCAAAGGCTTTTGTAGGCGCTTGTTCATTGCCGCAAGAACCAATGCTCCAACTGAGCCCATAGCGCCACCTTCAGTTGGTGTTGCCAGGCCCATCAAAATGGTTCCAAGCACCAAGAAGATCAGAGCGATCGAAGGAACAATGCCCCAAAGGATTTTCTTGAACAATTTCCAGTCAATTTTCGGACGCGCTTCCGGGGGAAGTGCTGGTACATCTTGCGGTCTAAAAATGGATAAAAAGAAAATGAACAAGCAGAACAACACCACTTGGATGATCGAAGGCCCGATAGCGCCTGCATACATATCGCCAACAGATTTACCCAATTGGTCGGCCAACACAATTAAGACAAGTGAAGGCGGGATAAGTTGGGTAATCGTTCCGGAGGCTGCAATCACGCCCGTTGCTACGCGCGGGTTATATCCATAGCGCAACATAATTGGCAGAGAAATTAATCCCATGGCAATCACAGAGGCCGCAACGGTTCCGGTAATTGCACCAAGGATCGCACCAACAATAATCACGGCATAGGCTAAGCCGCCGCGGATCGGACCAAATAACTGACCTAAGCCTTCGAGCATGTCTTCTGCCAACCCACACTTCTCCAGAATGGCGCCCATGAAAGTAAAGAATGGGATGGAGAGTAGAAGGTCATTCGACAAGATGCCGAACACTCGATCTGGTAGCGCCTGCAAGAAGGTGGGCTGAAACATGCCCATCTCGATGCCAATGAACGAGAAAAATAAGCCAACAGCACCTAAAGAAAACGCCGCTGGATATCCAATTAATAAAAATACAATCAGACCCCCAAACATGATGGGGGCCATTAAATCTTGGCTAATCATTGGAGAGGTCTTTCGTATTTAGGATCGATTTGAATCATGCCAGTCAAAGCTGCATAGCGCTTAATGATTTCTGAAATACCTTGGAGTGTTAATAAGAAAAAGCCCAAAGTAATCACGCCGCGCACTGGCCAACGAATAAGACCACCTGGATTACTCGAGGTTTCATTTTGAATTACCGAGGTAATAAAAAATTCCCAAGAGTAGTAACCAATAATGATGGTCATTGGTAAAAAGAAAACAATGCCGCCCCAGAAATCTAACCAGAGGCGAACTCTGTTGGGATATAAGGCATAGAGCACGTCAACCCGCACGTGCTCATTCATGCGAAAAGTAGTGGCGGCACCAAACATTACCATGCCGGCAAACAAATACCATTGCGCTTCTAACCAACCGTTTGAGCTGATATTAAAGCCGTACCGAATCAGCGCATTTGCTGTGCTGACCAGTACGGCAATAAGAACCATCCAACTTGCTAAAACACCAAAACGGTCATTTAGGCGATCAACGAAATTTGCAAAAACTAAAAATTGTTTTGGCATTTCAGTTACTCGCTTAAATTTTATTTGACAGGATTGGTTAGCATGAAGCTCATGAGAGTTTGTTCTGCAACCTTGTTCCACAACATCTGATCGTTACGGAATTTTTTCCAAGGCTCGTAAATTTTCTTGAACGATGGATTCTTGGCAGCTTCTTCCTCATACATTTCAAACGCTGCAGTTGATGCGGCTTTCATAATTTCTGTGGAGTAAGACTGCAGCTTGACGCCATTCTTAATCAAGCTCTGCAAGGCAATTGGGTTTTTGTAGTCGTACTCAGCCATCATGTCGATATTGCATTCAGCACATGCTGAGGCTAAGGCTTCCTG
Organism: Polynucleobacter sp. AP-Kolm-20A-A1; assembly: GCF_018688315.1. Lineage (NCBI taxonomy): Bacteria > Pseudomonadati > Pseudomonadota > Betaproteobacteria > Burkholderiales > Burkholderiaceae > Polynucleobacter > Polynucleobacter sp. AP-Kolm-20A-A1. The sequence goes on along the minus strand of NZ_CP061315.1, from coordinate 1,705,822 downwards.
ATATTGCTTAGGTAGTTTTTCCCATTCTTTGATGTTGACGTACATGGAGTACATCGAACAAGCTTCCCACCATCCTGGGTAGTAGTAATAAGGAGCAATTTTGTAGAAGCCTAATTTCTCATCGTCGTATGGACCGACCCACTCAGCAGCATCAATCACGCCCTTTTCAAGCGCTGGATAAATATCGCCACCAGCAATTTGTTGCGGAATTGCGCCCAGGCGAGACATGACTTCACCACCAAGTCCAGCGATGCGCATTTTGAGACCTTTAAGGTCTGCAACAGTTTTCACTGGCTTTTTAAACCAGCCGCCCATCTGAGTTCCGGTGTTTCCTGCTGGGAAAGAAATGATGTTGTAGTCGCGTAAGAATTCACGTTGGAGCTTCAAGCCACCACCCCAATACATCCAAGCATTTTGCTGGCGTTGATTCATACCAAAAGGCACGGTGGTGTCAAAAGCAAAAGTTTTGTTTTTACCAACGAAGTAATAACCAGCAGTGTGGGTGCACTCCACAGTTCCTTGCTGCACTGCATCAACCGTACCAAAAGCTGGAACGATTTCACCGGCGCCAAAGATGCGGATCTGAAACTTGCCGTCCGTTAAAGCTGCTACCCGTTTAGAGATGAATTCGCCACCGCCATAAATAGTATCTAAGCTTTTTGGAAAGCTAGATGCACAGCGCCACTTCACTTCTGGCATGGATTGTGCAATTGCTGGTGCAGCCAATACGCCTGCGGCCGCGCCAACTGCGGCCTTACCTAAAAAGTCACGTCTTTTCATTTGCCTTGCTCCTTGTTTAGTAATTATTTGATGACATTTTTTATTTATGCCTTTTTGCTAACTTCTAGACCAATTAAAGCTAAGTGCGACAAGGTTGATTCGAGAGGGTTGCACCCTGATTTACAGAAATGCACCTCACTTGGGCGTATTGCTTCAAGTTAGTGCTAAACCCTTGCCTCATCATGGCTTAAATGCGTTGCATCAAATCCACATTTCTCGGGAAAACCCCGAGTCTATTTGATGGGGAATTACCCTAAGTAGTGGATTTCTTTGATTTTTTTCAAAGCATAATCAACCCGTTGTTTTTTATTTAATAAAAATAGTTAGGAGCTACTGATGTCAACATCAACTAAAGCAGCCCCAATGACCGCTGAAGAACGCAAAGTTATTTTTGCTTCATCTTTAGGTACGGTTTTTGAGTGGTACGACTTTTATCTTTACGGTTCACTTGCGGCAATTATTGCTAAGCAATTCTTCTCTGGCCTAGATGCTGGCTCTGCCTTCATTTTCGCTTTGTTAGCGTTTGCTGCTGGTTTCATCGTGCGTCCATTCGGCGCGTTGGTGTTCGGTCGCTTAGGCGATTTGATTGGTCGTAAATATACCTTCTTGGTAACCATCTTATTGATGGGTGGTGCGACTTTCATCGTGGGTATTCTGCCTAACTATGCAACTATCGGCGTTGCTGCTCCAGTTATCTTGATCGCATTGCGTATGCTTCAAGGTTTGGCTTTGGGCGGTGAGTACGGCGGTGCTGCTACTTATGTTGCAGAACATGCTCCTCATGGTCGTCGTGGTGCTTACACAGCTTGGATTCAGACAACAGCTACTCTTGGCTTGTTCTTGTCCTTGCTCGTGATTTTGTTCACACGTGAATTCACTGGTCCAGACTTTGACGTTTGGGGCTGGCGCGTTCCTTTCATCGTTTCTATCGCATTGTTGGCGATTTCTGTATGGATTCGTTTGTCCATGAATGAATCACCAGCTTTCAAGAAGATGAAAGAAGAAGGCAAATTGTCTAAAGCTCCTTTGTCTGAGTCATTCGGTCAATGGAAGAACTTGAAGATTGTTATCTTGGCATTGTTTGGTCTGGTTGCAGGTCAAGCAGTGGTTTGGTACACAGGTCAGTTCTACGCTTTGTTCTACCTCACCCAAGTGTTGAAAGTAGACGCTAAGACTGCGAACTTGTTGATTGCTGCTTCATTGGTAATCGGTACACCATTCTTCGTGATCTTCGGTAGCTTGTCTGACAAGATCGGCCGTAAAGTGATCATCATGGGTGGTTTGTTATTGGCTGTAATTACTTACATCCCTAACACTCCAGTTTCTGTGTTCAATGCTTTGACACACTTTGCTAACCCAGCATTGGAAAAGGCAATGGCAACTTCACCAGCAACCATTACTGCTGACGTGAATGAATGTACATTCCAGTTCAACCCAACAGGTACGGCGAAGTTCACAAGTTCTTGCGATATTGCAAAACAGGTGATGGCTGCAAACTCTGCTAGCTACAGCACTATTGCTGGTCCTGCAGGTGGTTTGGCTGTGGTGAAGATTGGTGATACAGAAATCACTGGCTACACACCAGTAGGTATGGCTCCAGCAGATGCAAAAGCAAAAGATGCTGAGTTCAAAAAGCAAATTCGTGATGCGTTGAATGCTGCTGGTTACCCAGCTAAGGCTGATCCAGCTGGCATCAACTACGTAGCTGTATTGCTCTTGTTGGTGTACTTGGTGATCTTGGTAACCATGGTTTATGGCCCAATCGCTGCGATGCTGGTTGAGATGTTCCCAACTCGTATTCGTTACACCTCTATGTCCTTGCCATACCATATTGGTAACGGTTGGTTCGGTGGCTTGTTGCCAACGATCTCCTTCGCCTTGGTAGCGCAAAACGGTAACATTTACTACGGTCTCTGGTACCCAATCATCATCGCTGCGATGACATTGGTAATCGGTACGCTGTTTGTACGTGAAACTAAAGACGTAGATATTTACGCACGTGACTAAGCATTTTTAGTCTGCATCAAATAAGAAACCCGATCAGAAATGGTCGGGTTTTTTTATTCCCACAAATCTTTTTGATTGCGATTGTTTAATAGTTTTTGATTTTGCTGGGCAATAGAAGTTTCTCTAGAGCCGGGGATGACCGTAATGACACTACCGGCATTCAATGCGCCTGTTTTTAAAACACGCAAATACCAGCCACTAAAGCCAGACTGCAGCATCGCTTTGCTTGCGCCTTTATAGCCCATGGCAGCATTAAATTTGAAGCAAGGTTCGCGTAGCTTTACAACGACAAATTCTAGTACGCCAATTTGCAGTCGATCGCCAACGAATACTTCGGTTTCTGCCAAACCTTCAATAGTGAAGTTCTCGCCAATAGCACCACGCTGTAGATCAACGGGTTTCTTAGTTTCACGAGTCAGTAGTTCGTTCCAAAAAGCGTAGTGCTCTGAGGGATAAACATAAATCGCTTTTTCTATGCCACCATGCACAGATAAATCCGCTTGTTCATCGCCCAAAACTCCAAGTGCAGTAATTTCTACGGATATAGGATTTTCTAAATCACTCACTACATTTTTTCGAATCGCCGAGGCAACGGATTTGTAGTTAGGGTGATGATTGCCAAATAGTGGAGCTACTTTTCCTGCGGAGATGGAGATAAGGCGCATAAGAGTGAATGGCTGATAAGATCAAACGATAAATCATGGAAAGTAAATAATGCACTTTTATAGATTGCTTGCCGCAACATTGCTTGTACTAATTCTTAATCCAGCAGCTTACGCTAAATGGGATGAAGAGCGTGACATGACTGCGAATGGCAAGGAGGAGTTGGTTTACTACTTTAAGACCAATGAGCAAGGTCAAAAGCTCGTGTTGGATAAGTATGTAAAGCGCCTCATTTTTATCCGCCCAGATAGGTTTTATAAGCGCTCTATTAAGCAAATCAAGATTGATGGAGTGGCGGTAGATGTCACTAGCGACCCCTTTTCTCGTTATCCCGAGCAAACCGCCATTGTTTTTGACAATAAGGATGAGGTACTCAAAAAGCTCTTTTTGGCAAAAAAGATTGAATTTAATGTCCTCTATGGCCGAGAAGAGGCTGTTAGCGTATTTCAGATCAAATAAGAGCCCATATGGCCCCAAACCTCAAAAGGCTCATTCCTTTAGACAGATGGATTCCGATCATTTACAATAGCGAGTTCGGCGAATTAGCTCAGCTGGTTAGAGCGACGGAATCATAATCCGCAGGTCCGGGGTTCAAATCCCTGATTCGCCACCAAATCTAAAGGCCATTGCCCAGCGGCAGTGGCCTTTTTTCTTAGGCTCGCTAGGCGCTTGGTATGAGTAAATTTTGGAACTTTGTCTTTTTCCAGCTAGGTTGGTTTGCTTGTGTATTAGGCGCTGCCAATAAACAGGTATTTTGGGCAGTTCTCGGCACTATGGCCTATATAGCCTTCCATATTTGGCGGCTAGACGAACCAAAAAGATCATTACACCTGCTGACTAGAGCTCTTATTTATGGGGTTGTGGTCGATACCCTGATCGTGCATCTAGGCTATTTAGATTTTCAGGACCCATGGCCCTCAACCTATTTATCGCCGGTTTGGATGTGGGTTCTTTGGGTTTTGGTGGCCACCACGATTAATGGCTCTCTATCTTGGCTACGCGGTAGACCAGTGTTAGGCGCGGTTTTAGGGGCGATTTGCGGTCCAATGTCTTACGAAGCAGGCATTCGAATGGGTGCCGGAGCGTGGCCTCCTGGAGGTCAAACCATTGGATTTATCTTGGTTGGGGTGGTCTGGGCCATTGCTATTCCCCTCTTTTTCTACTGGGATCGCACCCCAGTCGAACGCAGCCTAGTAAAAAATACGTAAATTCCGTTAAAAAGTCGCTTGCCAAGACTACTGTTTTTATATACAGTAACTCCTAAGTTGTTAAACAGTAGATAAAACTTCGGGAAAAAGCCCAGTACATAGCGAAAAGGGAATAAAAAATGGCCTTGGATGACAAAAGAAAATCAGCCTCCTCAGAATTTGAGGGAATGAGCGGAGACAAGCAAAAAGCATTAACAGCAGCACTGGCACAAATCGAGAAGCAGTTTGGTAAGGGCTCAATCATGAGATTGGGCGATGCTGAAATTAGCCAAGATATTCAGGTGGTATCTAGCGGTTCCCTGGGATTGGATATTGCACTTGGAGTTGGTGGCCTTGCACGTGGTCGCGTGATTGAAATCTACGGCCCAGAATCTTCCGGTAAGACAACTTTGACATTGCATGCAATTGCAGAAATGCAAAAGCTTGGCGGTACTTGCGCATTTATCGACGCTGAGCACGCATTGGATGTGCAGTACGCATCACGTCTTGGTGTTGACGTAAATAATTTATTGATTTCACAGCCTGACACTGGTGAGCAGGCTTTAGAAATCGCTGATGCATTAGTTCGTTCAGGCTCGATTGACTTGATCGTGATCGACTCAGTTGCTGCCTTGGTTCCAAAGGCGGAGATTGAGGGCGATATGGGTGATTCCTTACCTGGCTTGCAAGCTCGTTTGATGAGTCAAGCCTTACGTAAGTTGACTGGCGCGATTAAGCGTACAAATACGACTGTGATCTTCATTAACCAAATTCGTATGAAGATTGGTGTGATGTTTGGATCTCCAGAAACTACTACTGGCGGTAATGCACTCAAGTTCTATGCTTCTATGCGTTTAGATATCCGCCGTATTGGCAGCATCAAAAAAGGCGATGAGGTTGTTGGCAATGAAACTCGTGTGAAGGTTGTGAAGAACAAAGTTTCTCCTCCATTCCGCGAAGCCATTTTTGACATCATGTACGGCGCTGGAATTTCTAGAGAAGGTGAAATCATTGATATGGGTGTTGAGGCTGACCTTGTTGAGAAATCAGGCTCTTGGTATAGCTATAACGGCGATCGCATTGGTCAGGGCAAAGACAATGTTCGTGAGTTCTTAAAAGAGAATCCAGCTATCGCTCAAGATATCGAGAAAAAGATTCGTGAGAAGCTTGGGGTGAAAGCGGGCTCAGCAGTGGTTACTGATGTGCTGAGCGAGGAAGAGGAAGTCGAATAATTCGATGTCTGAGCAAAGTAGTAAAAAGCCTAAACAAAGCCCGAGTCTCAAAGCTCGGGCTTTGCGCCTTTTGTCCCTGCGTGAATATAGTCGTAAGGGTTTGGCTGCAAAGTTGGCGGAGTCAGAAGCAAGATGGGGTAAGTTGGGCGGGGAGCAGGCTGAGCAGACTCCAGCATTAAGAGACTCTCAGATCGAGGCCGTTTTGGACGACTTTGAGGCCCGCGGCTGGCTTTCAGATGAGCGCTTTGCCGAGGCTTTGGTCCGTCGACGCAGCGAGCGCTATGGCATGAGAAAGATTGCCGATGAGCTTGAAAGGGCTGGCGTGGATTCCAAGCAATCGGCTAAGTTGCTTGTGGCTTTAAAAGAGACTGAGTTTCAGAGGGCTTATGAGCTGTGGACCAGGAAATACGGGGAGCGCGCCCAGGACCAGAAGGAGCGAGCGAGGCAATATCGATTCTTGGCCTCCAAGGGCTTTGGCTCAGAAGTGGTGGCCAAGATCATTGGCGGTCAGAGGCCTGATTAGGGCAATTACGGATCGGTAAGGGCCATTTGCGGCGTTGCAGCATGATAGACTTATGGAGTCGGTCAAGCCGTTCGCATTTATTCAAATTTGGCGTTTTTAGCCATTTCCAGAGTAAGTATGAGATTTGTGGCGACATCGGTTTTACTAATCCTCATCGCTTGCTAAAAAAGATACCGTTTCGGAGTAATTATGAAAATTCACGAGTACCAAGGCAAAGAACTTCTTCGCCAATTTAATGTGCCTGTTCCAAACGGCATTCCTGCATTCAGTGTTGATGAGGCAGTTAAAGCTGCTGAAAAACTCGGTGGCCCAGTATGGGTTGTCAAAGCACAGATTCATGCTGGTGGACGCGGTAAAGGCGGTGGTGTGAAGTTGGCTAGAAGCATGGACGAAGTGAAAAAATACGCTTCAGAAATCTTGGGTATGCAACTCAAGACACATCAAACTGGACCAGAAGGTCAAAAAGTAAATCGCCTCTTAATCGAAGACGGCGCTGACATTAAAAAAGAGTATTACTTCAGTATCGTTACAGACCGCGGAACACAGAAGAATGTGATCATGGCTTCTAGCGAAGGCGGCATGGATATTGAGGAAGTTGCCGAATCTCATCCAGAAAAAATTATTAAAGTATTTGTTGATCCAATGGTTGGTTTAACAGATGCTGACTGCGACATTGTTGCTAAAGGCATTGGCGTTCCAGAGGCGTCTATTCCGATGGCTCGCGATGTATTCAAAAACCTCTACAAGACTTACTGGGATACCGATGCTTCATTGGTTGAAATCAACCCATTGATTCTTGAGGGTAACGGCAAGATCAAGGCATTGGACGCAAAGTTCAACTTTGATCCAAACGCATTGTTCCGTCATCCAGAAATCGTTGCTTACCGCGATATCGACGAAGAAGATGCTGCAGAAATCGAAGCGTCTAAATTTGACCTTGCTTACATCTCATTAGATGGCAATATCGGCTGTTTAGTAAACGGCGCAGGCCTGGCAATGGCAACAATGGATACCATTAAGTTGTTCGGCGGTGAGCCAGCAAACTTCTTGGACGTTGGTGGTGGTGCTACAGCAGAAAAAGTAACTGAAGCATTCAAGATCATGTTGAAGAACAAGAGTGTTGAGGCGATTTTGGTTAACATCTTCGGCGGCATTATGCGTTGTGACGTGATCGCTGACGGTGTAGTTACTGCATGTAAAGCAGTAAACCTCACAGTACCTTTGGTTGTGCGTATGAAGGGCACAAACGAAGAGTTGGGCAAGAAGATTCTTGCAGACTCTGGTTTGCCAATTATTAGCGCCGATTCAATGGCTGAAGCTGCTACCAAGGTAGTTGCTGCTGTTGCCAAAAACAAATAATCCAGGAATTTCAATATGTCTATTTTGATCAATAAAAACACCAAAGTCATTACACAAGGTATTACTGGTAAGACCGGTCAGTTCCATACTGAAAAATGTCAGGAATACGCAAACGGCAAAAACTGTTTTGTTGCCGGTGTAAATCCTAAAAAAGCTGGTGAATCCATTTTTAATATTCCAATTTACGGAACTGTTAAAGAGGCTGCCCAGCAAACTGGTGCAACCACCTCTGTAATCTATGTTCCGCCTCCAGGTGCAGCTGCTGCGATTTGGGAAGCGGTTGAAGCTGACCTCGACTTTGTTATCTGTATTACTGAAGGCATTCCAGTACGTGACATGCTTGAAGTGCGTAATAAGATGCATGCAAAAGAAGCTGCTGGTGGTAAGAAAACTTTGTTGCTTGGCCCTAACTGCCCAGGCATTATTACTCCTGACGAAATCAAGATTGGCATCATGCCTGGCCACATTCATAAGAAAGGCCGTATTGGTGTGGTTAGCCGTTCCGGTACATTGACTTATGAGGCGGTTGGTCAGTTAACATCTATTGGCCTAGGTCAATCCACAGCGGTTGGTATTGGTGGCGACCCAATTAACGGTTTGAAACACATCGACATCATGAGAATGTTCAATGAAGATCCAGACACTGATGCTGTGATCATGATTGGCGAAATCGGTGGTCCAGATGAGGCTGAAGCTGCTCGCTGGTGCAAAGACAACATGAAGAAGCCGGTAGTTGGCTTTATTGCTGGCGTAACTGCGCCTCCAGGCAAACGTATGGGCCATGCTGGCGCATTGATTTCTGGTGGTGCCGATACTGCTGATGCCAAGTTAGCTGTGATGGAAGAGTGTGGCTTCAAAGTCACAAAGAACCCATCAGAAATGGCTGCTTTGTTGAAAGCCATGTTGTAATTAGTAATGAGAAAAAGGGTGCTGATAAAACAGCACCCTTTTTTTGTAGTGTTTGGTATTGAAAAAAAGCAGTTAAAACATAAAAAAACGTAGGGAGACATCATGGATTTATCAGTATTTTCAGGGCCAGCATTCTGGGCTGCTCTTTTATCAATTATTGTTGCGAATATTTTGCTATCTGGCGATAACGCTGTAGTTATTGCATTGGCGTCACGTAATTTGCCGCCAGTTCAACAAAAGAAAGCCATTTTTTGGGGTAGCGCTGCAGCGATTATTTTGCGTGTGGTCTTAACCATTACTGCTGTTCAGTTGCTGACATTGCCGTATCTCAAAATCATTGGAGCAATTTTGCTTCTTTATATTGGCGTACAGCTATTGGCTGATAGTGGTGAAGAAGAAGATATGCATGCACACCCAAATATTTGGGGCGCAATCCGCACAATCTTGGTTGCTGACTTGGTGATGAGTTTGGATAACGTTTTGGCTGTGGCTGCTGCCGCTCAAAAGGGTCCAGAAGAAACCCGCTTGGTATTACTCATCATTGGCTTGGGTTTATCTATTCCCTTGATTATTTTTGGTAGCGCTTTGCTCTTAAAGGTAATGGATCGCTTCCCGATCATCATCACTTTAGGTGCTGGCCTATTGGGCTTGCTGGCTGGTGGAATGCTGGTAGAAGATCCAGCAATTAAAGAGTCTATGCAAGCAGCTTTTGAAGATGCTCATATGATTTTTGAAGGAATCGGGGTTGCGATTGTGCTTTTAGTTGGCACTTATCTCAAAAAGAAGCAGAAGCATAAAGAAGCGGCGTAATTACTCCGCATCAAATCAGAAAAGCCGGCCTTTAAAGCCGGCTTTTTTACTTCTAGCTTCCTTGTGATTTAAGGGCATAGACTGGAAGATGAGGTATTTCACCTCGGGAGCGAAACTACATGCAAAACATAAATCAAGAACACCTAAAGCAAGATCATGGGAAGAATGAAGAGGCGGGTTTTACGCTGATTGAAGTCATGGTTGTAGTGGCCATCATTGGAATTTTGGTGGCGGTAGCTGTTCCGCAGTACCAGGATTACATTGCACGCAGTCGTGTTGTAGAGGGGATGAATTTATCCTCAAGCGCAAAGCTAGCCGTGACAGAGGCATTTGCTAGTCGTGGCACTGTACCGATGGATGAGGCAACCCACGGGGCATTTACCTTCACGCCAACTCGCAGTGTGAAGTTAATTGAAATCACACCATCAGGAGCAATTGCAATTGACTATCAGGTAGCCGTTGCGCCTGAGGGAAAGAATACTTTGCATCTAGTGCCAACAAATGAGCCCGATGCAAATTCACCGAAACCAATTGATTTATCTAAGCCAGAGGGTTCGACTTGGGCAGGCGGATGGTCATGTAGATCCACAGAGACAAATTTAATCTCACAATTGCTGCCTTCAGAATGCAGGATTGGAAAATAAAAAAATCATAATTAAAGCTATAGCGAATAAGCCGTCATTAGATGGCTTATTTTTTTACATTCCAATTAGATTCTTCCCATATTTTTTAGATGCTAGATATAAAGCATGTTTAGTGAATGAAGACCTGCAAATTTTGATCTATGGCTCTAAGTAAGGCGAGCACATTCTTGTGCTGCATAGAGGGGGGGTGCTTTTGATCAAGCCCTCAATTCAGAGGGCTTCTCAACCTAGCCTTTTCAGGGGTCTGGGTATTTATAATCATTATTTATTACATAAAGACTATATTTTAGATAAGCAATTCTTATTGCCGACCATGTTAAATCCGCATTCTCAATTACACCTTAAATATCGACCAGATATTGATGGCCTTCGTGGTCTTGCTATCTTATTTGTTGTTATCTACCACGTATTTCCAGAATTCTTGAATGGCGGATTTATTGGGGTCGATATTTTTTTTGTAATTTCTGGTTACCTTATTACATCAATTATTACTTCGAATTTAAATCAGCATACATTTAGCTTCATAGATTTTTACTGTAGAAGGGTTGCAAGAATTTTCCCTTCCCTTATTGTCGTGCTGGCATTCGCGTATGTTTGTGGGTGGCTGGAATATGGTACTGCAGAGTTTTCGCAGCTTGGAAAACATATTGCAGCAGGAGCCTGCTTTATTTCCAACTTAGTTTTGTGGCAAGAAGTTAGCTATTTTGATAATTCTGCCGAGACGAAAGCGTTATTGCACCTTTGGTCGCTGGCTGTTGAAGAGCAGTTCTATCTATTTTCCCCACTCATTTTTTGGATTTTTAGAAAATGGAATATTTCATTTTCTAAAATTATTCTGATTGCCATCACCTTATCTTTTGCGGTAAATATTTACTTTTCTACAGAAAATTTATCCACCGATTTTTATTCCCCTATTTCTAGAGTGTGGGAAATTTTAATTGGTTCTTTATTGAGTCAAATCACTAGCCTTTTTACTGGTAAAAAATGGCTAAAGCTTAAGGAGTTGCTTTCGTGGATGGGAGTATTTTTACTTCTCATGGGCCTCGCTCTAATTAGTGCAAATAAGCAGTTTCCAGGTTGGTGGGCTTCAATTCCTGTTATTGGTGCAGCCTGTCTGATTGCATCCGAAAAGTCATGGGTGAATTGCGCAATACTATCCAATCGCTTGCTTGTGTGGGTTGGCCTTATCAGTTACCCACTTTATTTGTGGCACTGGCCAGTCCTTACCTTTTGGCGAATGAGTCACATTCAGGAGCCATCTGCATCGACCTATATTTTTCTAATAATAGGCTCGGTAATTTTGGCTTGGGCCACCTATGCCTATATCGAAAAACCCCTCAAGCATGCCCCTTTAAAATCAAGGGCCACATTCTTGGTTTTAGTAATGGGTTTGATTGGTTTTGCGGGTCTTAATGTATTTGACCGTGAAGGCTATCCTTTTAGGAATGTTGCCCAAGATAAGTTTAATTTTCAATCAGATTCTGCTTATTGTCAGTCCAATTGCAAGGATTTACCTCTAGAAAAGGTCAATAGAAAGCCAATTATTTACCTCTGGGGGGACTCGCATGCTGGCCATCTTTATGCGGGACTAAAGGCGCAGTCTGAATTGCGTGGATTTCATCTATATGACGCCAGCTTGTCAGCATGTCCGCCATTGCTTTTATTTGAGCCTAGAGGAGAGAGATCAGAAGCGCTGGCGGAAAATAAAATCTGCATTAACCACAATAAAACTATTCTCGAATCGATTAAAAGAAATCATCCAGAGATGGTCATATTGGCTGCCAATTGGACTCAATATGACGGAATAAATCAATTTAATAAATTAACCGATATGAATATTCGGAGTACTGTAGATGTCCTTAGAGAGGCTAGCGTCAAAAATATAACCTTGATTGGAAATTTTCCAGTATTTGATGTCTATCAACCTAGATTAGCCTCTATATTATTTTCCGAGGGTAAAGAGGTCAGAACATTTAAAAGATTTAATTTTTTGTCCAGGGAGGCAGACCTCAGAATGATGAATATTTCTTCTCAACTAGGAATTAATTTTGTCTCGCCTATTGGGGTTCTATGCAATTCCGAAGGGTGTCTACTTTCTACCTCAACTAATCTTCTTAGTCCGATTGGAATTGATACTTCTCACTTATCTAAAGAGGGCTCGCTGTATTTTGTAGATGCCGCAGTAAAAGATGGAATACTAAATTTTCCTGTTAAGCATTAAAGTTTATTGTTTGATTGTTAGGCTAAGTTACTTAAGGTGGTATTTTCCCAACAAAATCAGTTATTTAAGTGTTTATTGAGGGGGGGTAACCATTTAGCTGACATGCCCTCATTAAGGTAAATATAATCAATCAAGCTGCACTTAATAAAAAAGGATTAAATAAATGAAAAAGCGATTATTAGCATCTGTTGTAGTTAGTCTTTTGGCAGGAACCGCATCTGCTCAGAGCGTATTTCAAGGTTTTTATGGTCAGTTATCTACCGGCTATGAAAATAACACGATTGCCAATAGCAGCCCGACTATTACTGGTCAGATCTCGGCTACCGGGCAAGGCACTGGCACTTCGAGCAACGGTAATGTCCCATTGATCGCTGGTCTTGGGTATACCTTTTCACTGACCCCTCAATACACTCTTGGCCTTGGCGCAGATTATTCATTTTTAAATCAAAATACCTCTAATATCTCGACCAACTGGACTGGCGGTGCTTCAGGTAATTCCGGCAATTACAACTATCAAATCTCTAATCGTGCAAATATTTACGTAACCCCAGGTTATGTATTAAATAAAGATGCGTTGGTGTATTTAAAAGCTGGTTATTCCATGGAGAATCTTCAAGCTAAAGTCAGCGGCGGTGGTTCTAACAGCAACACTGCTACTGCAAGCGGCTATATCGTTGGCCTAGGCTACAAGCAGATGATTACTAGCGGAATTTATGGTTTTGCTGAAGGTAACTACATGAGTTACAGCAAGCCGCAAATGACTAGTTCTATTGCTGCTGGCACTAATGTTAACTTCAACCCTGGAGCCCCGAGCGCTTACCAAATATTGGTTGGTGTGGGTTACAAGTTCTAATTGAAGTTTTAATGCTTTATAAAAAAACCACCTTCGGGTGGTTTTTTTATTATCTTGGTTTAGGTGTTGATTAGCTCTCCGCTTTCCACTCTCCTGATTTCCCACCACTCTTCTCAAGTAGCTTCACGTCACCCATGACCATGCCGCGGTCCACTGCTTTGCACATATCGTAGATTGTGAGGGGGGTAATGATTAATGGCTGACTTTATTGCGAGCATCACGGCGAAGAAGACTTCATTAGAGCAAGAATCTAGCAAGAATTCAAGGCTCTTGGGAGGTTAGCTGAATCCGAAACGGGATGGGGTAGAGATAGCTTTCAGATTTCAATGTAAATACAAGGATGTATGGAATGCTAGGCTATTTCTTAAAATGTATGCACTGCAATATTGATAGAAGTGCTATATTCATCAGCAAATATTTATTCTATTTTTAATAAGCGAATTACCCCCCCCATGATGACAAAATTACTCACTCTCTTAGCGACACTTTTCTTAAGCTCAAATGCTCTGGCATTAATGGATTACGAGGGGCGAGTTTATGCTACCGACTGTCAAAATGGCTGGGGAGTCATGTTCAGAAGTGATAATAACGGCAAGACTATAAGGTACCTTGCAGGTAAAGGTGCAAAGCCTGACATGCTGCGCTATCAAGACACATCTTCAAAAACAAAGGTAGCGGACGATATTTGGCAATACACGTTTATGCAGTCAAATGGGGATTCAGACATTTGGTATTGGTATACCGGCGGAAAACAGGCGAGGCTAATACAGCGTTCTAGGGATGGTCAAACTCTAGTTTCAAACGGCAAATCAGTCGAAGGGGATACCCCTACCTTAACCGTTTGCACCGTTTCAACTCCCGTATATGGCATTGTTGATGCTTATGTTGGCAATATGGAGAAAGGTATTCCATTTGAGACCGCTCAAATGGCCAGCACAAAACCAAATTGGAAAAGAATTGTTTATGACGGGGTGCCAGAACTATTCTTCAATCAAAATTTTACAAAGCCATCTGGTGGTGGCTACCTTGTTGAAACAATGACAAACTACAAAGGCCTTCTCGAACTCAACCCTAATGCACGGGCTTCATTAATTCAAGAAAGTGTTGTCAATTGCACAAATCAAACAATACAGATATATACAAACTATTCGTATAAGAAGTATTACGGGAATGGACCCGCCGAACAACTACCTGGTGGTGGCTTAGTCACAATGGCGCAGGCCAATGACCAAGCTAAAGCAATTATTAGAAACTTCTGTAGATAGATTTCAGTAAAAATGAATTTCTTATGCAGTGGCTTCAGAAATGAAGCCAGGGGAAATACCAGCTTTTTGCCCTGGAGATTGTTTGGCGAGTATTTAATGCAATTCAAAAATATGTTGAATTTAATTAAGGAGTAAGCCCTTTTATTCCAGCGGCATTGCAAGATCTTCTTGCTAGGTCTGCAGTCTGTCTATAGACGCTAGGATTATTTTCGCATAAGGCTCCATTAAGGCTGAATAAAACATCAAACAAGCGCCTCCATAATCCTTTGTCTTCTCAGCGTCTTTAAGTGATTTATTTGCCATTTTAATTTTTTCAATAAATACTTGCTCGCTAGTTTGGGCTTGTGCGGTAGGCAGTGAAATCAATGCCAGCATGAAAGCAAGTAATTTAATCATTTTGCTATCATCTCCATAATTAAAAAGCCGCAACCCACTACAAGAAGAAAAATGCCAACAAAAAATAGCTCCTTGAAAAGCTCATAAGCGATATAAAGAACTATTGCTATACCAACAAACCACCCAATGAGCCCAAAAATACTGGTTACCATTCCTCCGAGAAGTGACCATCCCCACATAATTTACACCCCCCAATTTTGTTTATTTTTATATGTTTAGATATATTGCCATATTCTTTTCATTAGGCTTAATTAGCTTTGGGGCTAATGCAGTGCTTGAGGATGATGCCTATAGCTTATATAGCACTAGTAAAAACCAAGTAAATGAAGTCACCATTAGGTGGGTAAGTGTTAGGGATATTCAAAAATCTTGTGAGACTGAGAGTAAAAGAAGGGGGAATAATGGCTTTTCGTACCCCCTGGATGCTTGTTCATTTTGGGATGATGCAAAAGACTGGTCAGGAAAAATTAAAAGAACCTGTCAAATTTTCACCACCAAAAAGACTAATAACGATACCGTTGGACATGAAGTTCGACATTGCTTTCAGGGTGAATACCACTAGCCCAGCATCACAGAAATTGTTGTTTACTTCCCTGCTTTCCACTCACCACTCTTACCGCCACTCTTCTCTAAGAGTTTCACATCACCCATCACCATGCCTCGATCTACTGCTTTGCACATATCGTAGATAGTGAGAAGGGCAACTTGGACTGCGGTGAGGGCTTCCATTTCAACACCGGTTGGCCCGGTGGTTTCTGCTTTAACTTGGCAAGTGACGCTGCTATCTTTGGGATTGAGATTAAATTCCAGGCCAACATGAGTCAGGGCCAATGGATGACATAGAGGAATAAGATCGGATGTTTTCTTGGATGCCTGAATGCCGGCAATACGCGCGATACCCAAGACATCCCCCTTTTTATGGGTTCCTGCCTCAACCATTTTGAAGGTTTCGGGTAGCATCGAAATTGTGCCCGTAGCAACAGCTACTCTATGAGTATTGGGCTTATCGCCGACATTTACCATGTGGGCTTGGCCGCTGGCATCAAAATGGGTTAGTTTGTTCATGGGATTAGTTTTACCATATAGGAATGCAAGACATAAAGTCAGTTAAAAAACCCTCTTTTTCGCAGCGCCTATTGGCTGCGCAGCTGATATTAGCCCTGGGCTGTGCGGGTATTACTCCTGCTTTTGCAGCTGCAGCCACTGGCGATGTCACAGTTGATGGGAACTCTGCCGCGATTCAAAATATTGGCCGGGTAATGCAATCGCCCGATGCTCGATCATCTAAGTTGCCCACACGCAATACTCTCCAGACTCAGCCGAATATTATCTTGCCTGATATGGGTGATCCAGGGGGCGACACTCTCAGTAGAGTGGATGAGCGCAAGTATGGCGAGATGATCATGCGCCAGATAAGGCCTGATCCAGATTATTCCAATGACTTGCCACTATATGACTATCTTAATCAAATGGAGCGTCGTTTATTGCAGGCTGCTAAAAAATTACAGCTAGGCGGCGCCAATGAGCAAGGTAGCGGCGCTTACAACTTTGAAGTATTCGCTGTTAAAGATACCAGTATCAATGCGTTTGCATTGCCAGGTGGTTTTATAGGTTTTCATACTGGACTGATTGTTAGCGCAGAGTCGGATTCCGAAGTGGCTTCAGTCATGGGGCATGAAACGGGTCACGTCTTGCAAAGGCACTTGGCGCGCCAAATGGATAAACAAGCTACCAACACAATGATTGCTCTTGCGGGCATGGTGCTTGGTGCTTTAGCTATGTCACGTAATCCATCTGCTGGTGCAGGCCTCATGCAAGGTGGTCAGGCAGCAGCGATTAATAATCAGCTCTCCTACTCAAGAGATGCAGAGCGAGAAGCAGATCGCATAGGATTCCAGATTTTGGATGCCAGTGGCTATGATGTAAACGGCGCTCCAGGATTTTTTCAGCGTCTTCAAAAAATCACCGGCATTATGGATAAAGGCGTACCGGCCTATGTCCGTACCCATCCATTAACGACTGATCGTATTGCAGATATGCAAGATAGGGTGCGCACTGTTGCCTCGCGTAATGTGCCAACTTCTGTTGAGTTTTATTTTATTAAGGCTAGGGCGCGCATGGAGCAATCCGGCACATCAAGTGGTATGTACGACTTAAAAAATACCTTTGAGAGCTTAAGTAAGCAAGCGCCCATTGGTAAGCAGATGGAAGGTTTTTATGGCCTCGCTCTCATTGCGCAGCGTCAGGGGAAAATAGATCAAGCAGAAACCTACTTACAGCAAGCTCGCAATTTAGCCCAGCCTGCTAGCGCCCCAGGTTCGCCTATTCAAAGGCAGAGCCTCTCGCTTGATATCACTTCTTCCGAATTGGCTTTAGCTAAAGGTAAGGGTGAGGAGGCCTTGCAGATTGCTCAGGCAACTTTAAGAGCCTTTCCACAGTCTTATGCTGCAGGTGCTGCCATGATTAACGCCGATCTCAGATTGGGTCGCACCAATGACGCAATTACATGGCTTAAGGCGCGCACCAGATCTCAGCCAAATGAAATTGTGTGGTGGAGCTTGCTCTCGCAGTCCTATGACCAGGCAAAAAATATCCCCATGCGGCATTACGCACTTGGAGAAAAATATGCTCTTGAGGGAGCTTGGCCTTCAGCAATTGAGCAACTTAAGATCGCGCGCTCGGCTGGCGGCGCTGATTACTATCAAGGATCTAGCATTGACGCCCGTCTTCGCGAAATGCAAAGGCAATATCAGGATGAGCTCAAGGAGCAGGGCAAGCAAATGCCGGGCTAAGCCTGGCTATTTGGATTGGGTGTAGCTACAAAGTGGAATTGAGTGGCGAGCTCACCTGAATGTATTGGGTCTAGAGGTAGTTGTTTTCCCTGCCAGTTCCATGAGCCACCAAAACTACAGGCTTCCTCGCGCAAACTCGCCAACTCAGAGAAATGGTCTAAGTCGTGGTCATGCAGCAGGGCAACAGTCAGATTTTTTTGCTGGGTAAACGAGTGGTTTTGAGGATCTTGATATGTCGCCTGCTTTACCAGACCAACAATATAAATATTGCCGTTTTCATCACTTAAAGCGCCGCTTGGTTCAATGCTACTGTGACATTGCGTCATCAGCTGTAGACCATCGTTAGAGGGAGTAATTCTGGCGATCCAAGGTGTTGCATCTAGAGTCACAAAAACTCTTTGCGGACCATTTTGGAAGAAATACCGTCCCATGGAGTCGCGCGAATAATTTCTGGAGATATATTCTTTGAATGCCACATGCTCTATGACTTGGCCTGGTAACTTATTTGTTTGCGCAAACTCATCGCGCATCCGCCATTGACCGCGACGATCTAAAGCAAGCCAACCAAAACAATCAGGCACATTTGGCCACTTTGCTAGTGACCGCAGTACTTGTTCATCCATATCTGTAGTTAATGCAGGCCGTGTGGCGTGGAAGGGGCGTCAAATGTATCTTCGGTTGAGCGACTGGCGTGAAGATGGGCAATTCTCCATCCTTGACTGTCCTGTAGAAGAACGAGCGTAATGTTGAGAAAAAACTCAGCTTCAATTTGATCTGCTCTAAGGTGTACTGCCTCAGTTGTGTCATATACGGCTGCGCCCAAAACAGAGTGACTGATACAAGCAATGGGTTCTAGGAATAAAGGTTGTTTGGCTAAGAGTCTTTCCAAGCCTTCACGAATTTCTGCGTGCCCACTTAAGCGATGTCCCTCTGGAAGAACGCAAGTGATTGAATCATCATCAAGCCAAATATCCAGGGCACTCTTTACATCACGATGACGTAAGGCCTCGCGCCAAGCCTCTACAACATCATCAGCATTGTGAAAGAGTCTGGCAAGTTTTGGCATGGCTTACGTTCCTTGGATGACTAGTGCAAGGTATTGAGTGTAGCTAAAACTTGCTCTGGGAGGATATCTTTTAGGCACTTCAAGTGACCCAGAGGGCACTCTCTCTTGTGGCATGGACTGCATGGCAAATTTAGCCAAATGACCTTAGCCTTTTCCGATAGAGGCGGGGTGTGTGACGGGTCGCTAGATCCAAATATGGCAACTTGTGGCGCCTTAAGGGCGGCAGCAATATGCATTAATCCAGAGTCGTTGCTGACCACTGCTTGGCTTAGGCTAATCAAGGCAATGGCTTCATCGAGCGAGGTTTTGCCGCACCAGTTATGAAGTTTTCTTGAGCTGGGAACTTGGGAGAGGATCTCTTGAGCAAGTACGGAGTCACTTTTGCTACCAAGCAAAATGACGTGATTATCGGAATTGTCGTCTATTAGAGATTGAGCAAGTTTTGCAAAGTGCTCTGTTGGCCAGCGCTTCGTAGGGCCATATTCAGCGCCGGGGCACATTACGTAAATTGAGCCAGCGATATTTGCTGCCGCTAAATTATTCTCTACAACTCTTTTTGCGAGAGCGGAAACATTTAATTTTGGCGCAGGCGGATCAGTAGCAATTTTTTCAGAGTGATCGCTGAGTAGTTGATTGAGGGCAAGATAGTGATCAACCATTGGGGGTCGATTCACTTTACTCGGGTTGTCTAATGAAAGGTTGATTAATCCATAGCGTAGTTCACCACGGTAACCAATGCGAAATGGAATATTTGCCAACCAAGGAATGAGTGCGGACTTAAAGCTATTGGGCAATACAAAACAAGCTTGATAGTGTTTTGCTGCTAATTTTTGCGCGAGTTGTTTGCGCATGCCCCATTGCAATTTCTTGTGCTCAAACTTTGCCTCGATGACTTCATGTACTTCTGAGCATGCGCGATAAATCGGTGCAACCCAGCTACTCGCAAGAACATCAATTTTGGATTCTGGATATAGAGCCTTGAGGCTTGCCAGTAAAGGCTGCGTCATTACCGCATCCCCAATCCAGTTTGGGGCAATGATCAGAATACTGCGCATGAGATGTATCCCGACTCAGCGCCCCTGAGGGCGCTGATAAGGCTTAGTGGCCGTGTGGTTTGGTACCCGGAATCAGCTTATATTCAGTACCGCAATATGGGCACTTCGCTTCACCGGTTTTAGTGATATCTAGAAAGACGCGTGGATGCGAATTCCAGGCTGGAGTTTTATTGGTGGGGCAATGCAATGGCAAATCTTTGCCATCCACCATTGTTACTTGAGCTTGAGTCATATCTCTTTTCCTAATTACTTAACGTAAGTAAGCCACGCTTTGTATTTGCTATCTCTGCCGTAGACTGCATCAAAATAAGTCTTCTGAATTTTTTCAGTGATAGGGCCACGCTTGCCATCACCAATGGTGCGATCGTCGAGTTCACGAATGGGCGTTACTTCAGCGGCGGTACCGGTAAAGAAAGCTTCGTCAGCGGAATACACTTCGTCGCGAGTAATACGCTTTTCACGAACTTCGTAGCCAAGATCTTTTGCAATCTGCATGACTGAGTCACGTGTGATGCCATCAAGACAAGAGGCAAGATCAGGTGTGTAAACGATGCCATTGCGAACCATGAAAAGGTTTTCGCCAGAGCCTTCAGAAACGTAACCTTCTGTATCGAGTAATAAAGCTTCGTCATATCCGTTTGCAGTTACTTCTTGATTGGCCAAAATCGAATTTATGTAATAGCCAGATGCTTTTGCACGAACCAGTGAAGAATTTACAAAATGGCGTGTAAAGGAGGAGGTTTTTACGCGAATGCCCTTATTTAAGCCGTCTTCACCCAAGTAAGCGCCCCATTCCCAGGCTGCAATCGCTGTATGGATGCTGTTGCCTTTAGGAGAGATGCCTAACTTCTGGGAGCCAATAAAGATAATTGGGCGGATATAGCAAGATTCCAGCTTATTGCTGTTAACAACCTGAATAATGCCCTTGGTGATCTCTTCTTGGCTGTAAGGCATATTCATCTGGAATATCTTAGTTCCATTGAAAAGGCGCTTTACGTGCTCCTGGAGGCGGAAAATGGCTGTGCCCTGGGGGGTTTTGTAGGCTCGAATACCCTCAAAAACACCCATTCCGTAGTGGAGACTATGGGTTAGGACATGAACATTGGCCTCACGCCAGGGAATCAGCTTCCCATCGGACCAAATAAAGCCATCGCGGTCGGACATCGACATTTTCTCTACCTTTTTATATCTATTAAACCGGGTTAATCGGGGCGCTAGGCTAGGGGTTTATTCATCCTGGGGCCAAAATGCGTCCAAGTCTCTATTGTAGAGCAGGCAGCGCAGTCAGATCGGCCCATTCCATTGGTTTTGGTAGCCCAGAGCATTTAGAATGGAGCATTCCCCATAAACCACCATATTTGCCCTAATCTCATGCCGGAATCATTATTCAAAGTTAAGCGTTTAAGCGATTTAGCCCAGTCAGGCCAACTCAAGGGAAAGCGAGTATTTATCCGCGCCGACCTGAATGTGCCCCAAGATGAGGCTGGAAATATTACCGAAGACACTCGAATTCGCGCTTCTATGCCTGCCGTGCAAATGTGTCTTGATGCTGGTGCTGCTGTAATGGTCACTTCGCATTTAGGACGCCCAACCGAGGGTGAATTTAAGCCTGAAGATAGCCTTGCTCCAGTGGCAGATCGCATCGCCACATTACTCAACCGTAAAGTCCCTTTAATTAGCGACTGGGTAAATGGTGGCTTTGAAGTAAATCCTGGTGAAGTGGTCTTGCTAGAAAACTGTCGCTTGAATGTTGGTGAGAAAAAAAATAATGACGAGCTATCAAAAAAGATTGCTGGCTTGTGTGATGTTTATGTAAATGATGCTTTTGGTACTGCCCATCGTGCAGAAGCAACAACCAATGGTGTCGCGAAGTTTGCTCCGGTTGCTTGCGCAGGTCCATTGATGGCCGCAGAATTGGATGCTTTGAGCCGTGCACTGGCAAGCCCTAAGCGGCCGCTCGTAGCAATTGTTGCTGGCTCTAAAGTTTCTTCTAAGCTCACCATTCTGAAAGCGTTATCAGAAAAGGTAGATGAGCTCATTGTTGGCGGCGGCATTGCCAATACTTTCATGTTGGCTAAAGGATTGCCAATTGGTAAATCACTTGCTGAGCCAGACTTAGTTGATGAAGCCAGAGAAATTATGGCGCTCATGGAAAAGCGTGGCGCTCATGTGCCCATTCCTGAGGACGTAGTTGTTGCAAATGAATTGTCACCACTCGCACGTGCAAACCGCGTTCCTGCGGATCAGGTTGCTGAAGACGACATGATTTTGGACATTGGCCCTAAGACGGCTGCGAGACTATCCATCATGCTTGCGCATGCAGGCACGATTGTTTGGAATGGCCCGTTGGGCGTATTTGAAATTGATCAGTTTGGTGGCGGCACAAAGATGCTTGCTGCAGCCATTGCGCATTCACCAGCTTTTTCTATTGCTGGTGGTGGCGATACCTTGGCGGCGATTGCTAAATACGGTATTGAAAATCAAGTGGATTACATCTCAACTGGCGGCGGCGCTTTCTTGGAATTCCTCGAAGGTAAAACTTTGCCAGCCTTTGCAGTATTAGCCGAACGGGCGAAAGACTAAATATGCTTCGAGCAACAAAAATCATTGCAACTCTTGGTCCTGCATCAGAAAAACCAGAGGTATTGCGTGACATGATTCGTGCAGGCGTAGATGTAGTGCGCATGAATTTTTCTCATGGCACAGTTGCTGACCATAAAGCGCGCCATGATTTGGTGAGAAGTATTTCTGCTGAAGCGGGCAAAGAAGTTGGCATCATGGCCGATTTGCAGGGACCAAAAATTCGTGTGGGTAAATTTGCCGACACCAAGATCCTTCTTAAAGAAGGTGAAAAGTTTATTTTGGATGTGGCATGTGAACTAGGTAATCAAGGTCGGGTTGGTTTAGATTACAAAGAGTTGCCAAATGATGTTAAGCCTGGGGATCGCCTGTTATTGAATGATGGCCTGGTTGTTTTGCGTGTCGAAGGCGTTAAAGGCGGAGAGATTTTTACTCTCGTAGAGCAAGGTGGCCCACTCTCCAACAACAAAGGTATTAACCGTGCCGGTGGTGGTTTAACTGCACCCGCTCTTACCGAAAAAGATATCGCTGACTTAGATGCTGCTATTGCTATGGGCGTCGATTTCTTGGCGATTAGCTTTCCAAAAGATGGCGCTGACATGGCCTATGCTCGTAAGTTGGCGGATGCAGCCAGTGCAAAGTATGGCGTTGGTAAGGTTCGCACTATTGCTAAAGTTGAGCGCGCAGAAGCTATTGAGCCAGATGCCCTTAAAAGCATTATTGCTGAGAGTGACGGCATCATGGTTGCGCGTGGTGACTTAGCGATTGAAGTTGGTAACGCAGCAGTGCCTGCTCTGCAAAAGCGCATGATTAAGTGGGCACGTGAGGCAGATAAATTTACGATTACTGCTACACAAATGATGGAGTCCATGATTAATGCTCCTGTACCTACTCGCGCAGAAGTCAGCGACGTTGCTAATGCGGTTTTGGATGGCACTGATGCAGTGATGCTTTCTGCCGAATCTGCTGCGGGTTCATATCCTGTCCAGACAATTAAAGCGATGGCAGAAATTTGTATCGAAGCAGAAAAGTCAGATCCCGTTAAGTTGGATACTGATTTTCTGGATCAAACCTTTACGCGTATTGATCAAACTATTGCATTGGGAGCCTTGTTTACCGCTCACCACTTACATGCCAATGCGATTGCTGCTTTGACTGATTCTGGGTCAACAGCCATTTGGATGAGCCGTCACAACATTCATGTGCCTATTTTTGCTCTGACTTCCAAGATTGCAACACAGCGCGCATTAAGTACTTATCGCAATGTGACGCCAATTGGCCTCGATTACACCAAGGATCGCGATACCGCTTTGCAAGAAGTTGAGGCCTGCTTGAAAAAAGCTGGCGCAGTAAACAAGGGCGATACGGTGGTCTTAACTTCTGGCGAGCCGATGGGTGAGCCTGGTGGAACGAATAGCCTCAAAATTATTCACGTGAAGTAATTCACAATCTATTTATCACTTTAAACACAACACTAATTAAGAGAACATCATGGCTTTAGTATCTTTACGACAACTCTTGGATCATGCAGCAGAGAATGGTTATGGCTTGCCAGCATTCAACGTAAACAACTTAGAGCAAGTTACTGCAATTATGGAAGCGGCCAATGAGGCCGATTCTCCAGTCATCATGCAAGCATCTGCTGGGGCGCGTAAATATGCTGGCGAAGCATTTTTACGCCATCTCATTTCCGCAGCAGTAGAGGCATACCCACACATCCCAGTCGTCATGCATCAAGACCATGGCCAAAGCCCAGCGGTGTGTATGGCTGCAATTAAAAGTGGTTTTACTAGTGTCATGATGGATGGCTCTCTCGAGGCCGATGGTAAGACGGTTGCAAGTTATGAATACAACGTTGATGTTTCCAAAGAGGTTGTGAAGTTTTCTCACTCCATCGGAGTCACTGTGGAAGCTGAGCTTGGAGTGTTAGGTTCCCTGGAAACTATGCAAGGTGATAAAGAAGATGGTCATGGTGCTGACGGCAAGATGACTCGTGAACAGTTGTTGACGGATGTTGAGCAGGCAGCAGACTTTGTGAAGGCAACCCAATGTGATGCTTTGGCAATTGCAATTGGCACTAGTCATGGTGCATATAAGTTCAGCAAAAAACCAACTGGCGATATCTTGGCGATTGATCGCATTAAAGAAATCCATGCGCGCATCCCAAATACCCACCTAGTAATGCACGGCTCATCCAGCGTTCCACAAGAGCTGCTTGCTGAGATTCGTGAGTTTGGTGGTGATATGAAAGAAACCTATGGCGTACCAGTTGAGGAGATTCAAGAAGGCATCAAGAATGGCGTTCGCAAGATCAATATTGATACTGATATTCGTTTGGCGATGACGGGTGCTATTCGTCGCTACTTTATTGAGAATCCAAGTAAATTTGATCCACGTGATTACTTGAAACCAGCGCGTGAGGCGGCTAAAAAAGTTTGTATTGCACGCTTTCAAGCTTTTGGTTCTGCTGGCCAGGCTTCGAAAATCAAGCCTATCTCCCTAGAAAAAATGGCTGAACTTTATAAGAGCGGCAAACTAACTCAGATCGTGAAGTGATTTAAATATGGCTGGTTTATACGCAACTTCTATTAAGTCATTACCTTTGCTATCTAAAGGCAAGGTGCGCGATGTATACGCCCTGGGTGATGACAAGTTATTGATGATCACCACTGATCGTTTGTCTGCATTCGATGTCGTAATGGGCGAGCCGATTCCTGAAAAGGGCGTTGTGCTGAATCAGATGGCTAATTTTTGGTTTGAGAAATTGGCATCAGTCATCCCCAATCATTTAACCGGCATTGATCCTTCTACTGTTGTGAGTGCAGATGAAGTAAGTCAGGTAAAAGGCCGTGCAGTAGTTGCTAAGCGCTTAAAGCCTATTTTGGTTGAGGCAGTGGTGCGTGGTTACTTGGCCGGTAGCGGTTGGAAAGATTACAAAGAAACTGGCAAAGTTTGCGGCATTGCTCTGCCAGCAGGTTTGGAGAATGCACAAAAGCTGCCTGAGCCAATTTTTACTCCAGCTGCAAAAGCTGAAGTGGGCGAGCATGATGAAAATATTTCTTTTGAAAAAGTCATCGAATTAATTGGTGAGAAGCTCGCCAATCAAATCCGTGAAGTTAGCATTCGTCTTTATAAGGAGGCATCTGAGTATGCCGCCACTCGCGGAATCATCATTGCCGATACCAAGTTCGAGTTTGGCTTGGATGATGCTGGGCAGCTAGTCTTAATGGACGAAATTCTTACTGCGGACTCTTCTCGTTTTTGGCCTGCTGAAACCTATTATGTGGGCTCAAACCCTCCGTCATATGACAAGCAATTTGTTCGTGATTGGTTGGAAACTGCTGAAGTAAACGGCAAGCTGTGGCCTAAGACTGCTCCAGCGCCGCAATTGCCTGCTGACGTCATTGAAAAGACTGCTCAAAAGTATCGTGAAGCCCTGACTCGCTTAACTCAGGGATAATATAGTCTTCGAAAGTATTGAGTTGATATTGAAGGCATTTGGAGAGGTAAATGAGTAAAAAGCCAATAGTCGGAATAGTGATGGGTTCCAATTCGGATTGGGATACCATGCAACATGCCGCCCAAATGCTTGAGCAGTTTGGAATTGCCCATGAGGCCAAAGTTCTTTCGGCGCACCGTATGCCCGATGACATGTTCCAATATGCAGAAAAAGCACAAGGCAATGGCTTGCAGGCAATCATTGCAGGTGCCGGTGGCGCAGCCCATTTACCAGGCATGCTCGCTTCCAAGACAATCGTTCCTGTTTATGGCGTGCCTGTGGCAAGTAAATATTTGCGTGGCGAAGATTCCTTGTATTCAATTGTGCAGATGCCTAAAGGCATTCCTGTCGCAACTTTTGCTATTGGCGAAGCGGGCGCCGCTAATGCTGCCTTGCATGTGATTGCTGGTTTGGCTTTGCATGACGCAGATTTGGCTAAGCGTTTAGAAGAGTTCCGCGTTAAGCAGTCTGATACTGCGCGCTCTATGAATTTGCCGGGATATTAAGTAATGGCAGATCGTATGGAACCCATTTTGCCGGGTTCATATTTAGGAATATTAGGTGGCGGTCAATTGGGTCGGATGTTTACTCAAGCCGCCCAGTCAATGGGTTACAAAGTTTGCGTTTTGGATCCTGGATCCAATAGCCCTGCTGGCTCAATTGCTGAAAAATTCATCCAAGCTGATTACACGGATTCTGCCGCTCTAAAAGAGATGGCTTCGCTTTGCGCTTCAGTGAGTACGGAGTTTGAGAATGTGCCTGCACAGGCGCTAGATGAACTCGAGTCATTGGGTGTCTTTGTCGCCCCACGCAGTAGCTGCGTATCTTTAGCGCAAAACCGGGTAGCCGAGAAGAAATTTTTAGCCACCTGGAAATCCGAAACGAATATTGGTCCCGCACCTAACTTTGTGATTGAGCATGATGCCGATATCGATCATGTCCCTGCAGATCTTTTCCCTGGAATTTTGAAAACTGCGCGCATGGGTTATGACGGCAAAGGTCAAGCCACTGTTTATGACTCAGAAGGTTTGAAAACAGTTTGGAATGATTTTGGTCGCGTACCTTGTGTATTAGAAAAGCGCATGGATTTAGATTTTGAAGTTTCGGCATTGGTCGTGCGTGGTTATGACGATGCGGTAGTTGCTTATCCCGTATCTCAAAATATTCACCGTGATGGTATTTTGCATACCTCGACTGTGCCGGCTCCATCCCTCAAGCCGGCGCAAGAAAAGAAAATCATTGAAGCTGCTAAAGCCCTGATTCGGAAGATTGATTATGTTGGCGTACTTTGTATCGAATTCTTTATATTGAAAAACGGCGATATCGTCGCCAATGAAATCGCGCCTCGTCCGCACAATTCCGGTCACTACACAATGGATGCTTGTGTCAGTAGTCAGTTTGAGCAGCAAGTGAGAGCAATGGCGCGCCTACCTCTCGGCGATACTCGTCAGTTGGCGCCAGTATCAATGCTCAATCTATTGGGCGACCTTTGGTTTGAGGGTAGTGAGGATCGCGCAAAAGAACCCGCCTGGAATAAGGTGCTTGCACATCCAGATGCAAAGCTCCATCTTTACGGTAAATCAGATCCGCGTATCGGAAGAAAAATGGGTCACATCAACTGTTTAGGTGAAGCTCTCAATGAGGCTCGTCAAAATTGCGCAGCCGTTGCCTCTGAATTAGGGATCGAGCCCTAGAAATGTCTGCGGACACAGCTGATAGTAGGTCCCCGCAATCTTCCGCAGTGATGAATGAAGCGGTGCAAACTTTACGTGATGGCGGTTTAGTTGCGTTCCCAACCGAGACTGTCTATGGATTGGGCGCAGACGCTAAAAATTCTGAGGCCATCAAAAAAATCTTTACCACCAAAGGGCGACCTTCTAACCATCCATTGATTGTGCATCTAGCAGCCCCGGATAAATTTGATCAGGCACAAGTAGATTGGGTTTCTATCTTAGCTCCGTGGGTAAGGGACATATCTGAAGATGCTTTGCGTTTGATAAATGCCTTTTGGCCAGGGCCACTAACACTGGTCTTCAAGAAAGATAAAAGTGTTCTTAATGAATTAACTGGTGGTCAGGATACGGTTGCCATACGCGCGCCAGCACATCCAATAGCGCAAGAGTTGTTACGAAAATTTAAGGGCGGTGTAGTTGCACCATCTGCCAATCGCTTTGGAAAAGTTTCTCCAACAAGTGCTGCAGATGTTCGCCATGAATTTGAAGGCGTTTTAGATCTTATGATTTTGGATGGCGGCGATTGTGAGGTCGGCATTGAGTCCACCATTATCGATTTATCTTCGGGTGACAGAGTACTCCTTCTTAGGCCCGGTGTAATAACTCCAAGTGAGATTCTCGCTAAGACTGGAATTAAGGTAATTCAGCGTGGCGAGAATTCAGAAAGTAATGCTGATGAAGGCTTGCCAAGAGTTTCTGGAAGCTTGCGCGCGCATTACGCACCTACAACTCCATTGCGTTTATACGCACCCGGTCGCGTTTTGGATGCCTTAAGCGAGTTCCCGGATACCAAGTCTCGTGTAGCTGTAGGGGTTTGGGACTCGGAGTCATCGCTTGGTGAGGATGGCCATCCATCGGTGTACTTTGAGGAAGTTGAGCTGCCTAGCGATAGTGGAGCTTTTGCCAGCCGGCTTTATCGTTCATTGCGTGATTTAGATCAGCAGGGCTGGGATTTAATTCTGTTTCCTGAGCCGCCTGCAGGTGAGGAGTGGGACGGCGTCAGAGATCGACTTCAGCGTGCGTGCTTTGGTTCTGGGCCATCCTCAAGTAGCCACGTTAATAGCTGATCATGCGCCTCAAGACCCCTCCATGCATTGGGGTGGTTAATAAAAGAGGTGACCGCATACATTTTTCCGGATTTGCTCAGTACATAGCCTGAGATCGCGCGAACATCTGCTAGTGAACCAGTTTTAATTCTTGCCTCAGGCTTTTTCTTAAGATGTAAAAATTTTCTCAGCTGCGTCATTAAGCGATTGCGCATCGTGCCATCAGTCCCAGCAATTGGCAGGCTGTTGTAGAAAATATCGCCCACTGGTAAATTGCGTGCAGTTAACAGTAGTTGGTTCATATTTCCTGCTGTGATTGCTTCATTGCGAGAGAGGCCGGAGCCATTTTCAATTACTAGGCCAGAAAAGTTAAGGCCATTCTGTTTGAGCCAGCTCTGAACAACGATTTCTCCATTGGCAGTAGTGGCAGGCTTACCCATTTTTTCTAATGCCAGTGTTAGAAGGAGTTGGCGGGCCATGACATTATTAGAGTACTTGTTAATGTCTTGTACGTCTTCCCCCAGAGTGATGCCTTCGAATTGCAGTAGTAAGCGAGCCGCAAGCGGCACCGTACCATTTTTGCCAATCGGGGGCTGCGCCCATACTCCACCAGCTAATTCCCAGGCAGCGGCAAATCCTTGCGTCAAAAATGTATTGGCATCAAGCGCAACTACGTTGTAATTTACCCCTTTGCACGCGCTTGGAAAGGCGCCAGAGAATTGTGCAGTCAGGAGTTGGCTTGTGCCATTTCCACTCTCAGGATCTAGATTAAATTGGATATTGCTCTTCCAGTTGTCACACGACCTATCAACCAATTGCATTTGGTTGTCAATTTTTAGGCCTGATAGCGTGGGTGTATAGCTGATATCTATGAAGTCAGCAGTACGTGATTTACCTAGCTGAAAGGAGAGTGTTCTAAATGCATAAAGCAAAGGATCTGGTGGAACGTTGTACGCACGCAGCGACTCGCCGTCGATCGTATTGTGTTCCATGACACTTGGCGCATAGGCGCTACGATCAAAGAATAGATTGCCATCAATTTTTTGGATGCCTAGACTCTGCAGTTCTTTCATGAGCTTAGTCAGCTCTTCTGGAATGAGCTTTGGATCACCTGTGCCTTGTAAATACAAGTTACCTTTCAGCGTTCCTTGGCGAATCAGACCATCGGTGTAAATATTGGTGTGCCAGCGATATTTGGATCCCAGGATATCTAAACCTGAAAGCGTGGTTAGCAGCTTCATGGTTGAGGCTGGATTCATGGCCTCTGCTGCACGCCAGTCCAAAATACTCTTGCCAAGCTGTTTTCCTGATTGACCTGGTTCTATCTCAATAACCGAAATACTGATGGAGTCTTTTGGGATTTGATTGCGCTCCAGGCTATTGCTTACTGCCTTGGGAATTGACACGCTGACATCATCCGCATGAACTGGCGGGGTGAGCAAGCCTGCGCAGACCGTTAGGGCTGCTAAAGTGGGTTTACGAAGGCATTTAAAAAAGTGTCGCATCCCCCATAGAATAAACCCCCGCTATCAGATATCAAAATTACTTAAGAATCCGAAAACTTCTCCAGGTATCGCAGAATATTTTGGTTCTGCTCCTTGAGCACCCTTTGGAATGAGTCTATTTTTTCAGATAGCGAGCCTTCATTCTCTAGGTGGTCGCAGGATTGAATAAACCGTTCAGCTCCTAGGAGCTGGGCGCCACCTTTTACCTTATGAATTAGGCTTTTTAAGAGGACCTCATTTACTGGCTCTAGATGCAATATCTCTAGGGCTTCATCGTGCACTTTTTTAATTTCCTCTAGTATCACCGCGATATGATTTGGTTTATCTCTTAAGAGATTCGCGAACGCGTCAAAGGTATATTCATCCAAGGTATTTTGTAAGTCTTCTGGGGCGCTAAACTCAATAATCTTGAAATAGCGGGTCAGCTCGTTTTCTAGGCCCATTAGGCTGAGAGGTTTAATTAAGACCCCGTTCATTCCGGCCGCTAAAAATCGATGACGAGAATCTAGTGCATAGATATCTGCCGTTACTCCGATGATGACGAGATCCGCAAATCCCTGTGAACGAATTTTCTTGGCTAATTCAGACCCCTGCATTCCTGGGATGGATTGATCTGTAATGAGTAAATCAAAATGTTGTTTTGAAAGCAGCTCTAGTGCCATGAACGCACTTTCACAGACTTCAACCTCAATGCCGAATGCCTCGAGTTGCAAGGATATGATCTGGCGGCTAGCTGGATGGTCTTCTACCACTAATGCTTGCAGTGGGCGCTTATCAGTCAGATAGTTTTTGGGGATAATTTTTTTAGAATGTAATGCTTGGTCATTTTCAGTGCTGGCCTTAGATGCAGCCATGCTTGTTCGAGGAAATGCAATGCTGAAATGAATATTGCTCCCAAATCCAGGGGCACTCTCAAAATAGAGTTGACTGTTCATTGATGTAACTAGATGGTTGGTAATGGTAAGTCCAAGCCCTGTCCCATTGGTTTGGTCTGCTTTCCCTGGTAATTGTTCAAAGGCTTGTAGTGCGAGTTTGATTTCTTCTTTACCCATGCCAACGCCAGTATCGATAACGCGAAACTCAATCAGCTGTCCAGCATGGTCATCGGCTAACACGCTAATGGAGAAGTAGATTTCACCTTGATCGGTAAATTTAATGGCATTACTCAGCAAGTTTTGCAGGATTTGACGAAGTCGCAAGGCATCCATCATGAGGACAGGGGCGATGCGCGGATCTTTGCTGGTGTGCAGTGAGAGCTTGTGTTTATTGGCAACTGTTGCGAAGGTAGAGTCAATATCGTCAATAAGCGAATTGAGGCAGTAGGGCTCTAAATTTAGCGTTAATTTTCCTGCCTCTATTTTGGAAAGATCCAAGACCTGATTCAAAATGCCTAAAAGAGATTCTGCAGAGGCATGAGCACTCTTTAAAAGTAATTTGTCGTTAGCGGGAAATTTCTGACTTGTAAGTAATAACTCTTGAACCCCCAAAATAGCATTCATCGGCGTGCGTATCTCATGACTCATCGTTGCTAGGAAGGCGGATTTAGCCGCATTTGCCTTTTCTGCTGTCTCTTTAGAGGAAATCAAGTTTGTCGTGATTTGCTCCTGGAGTATTTTTGTTCTTTGCCAGCGCCACATCATTAATGTGCCGGCAATCAGCAGCAAGAGTGTTGAAATCCAAGCGAGATTATTCCGGTGAAGATTATTACCAGGCTGCGACTCTAGCGGGTGAATAGCAAATAGATGACGTGACGCAATTGGATCGAGATTTTCCAGGAAGCGATTAAGAATATTATTTAACGGAGCGTCTTGATGCGAAATTAGCCAGCGGTATGCAAATGGTTCTCTAGTGTAAAGACCGTCAATCTGCAGTTCTGCTCTGTTCAGATTTTTTACCCAATACTGAGCCAGACGAATCGGGAGAATTAGAGCATCAATATCATTTTTTATTAAATCTAGAGTCAGCTTATCGAGTTGACTAGATACATTTGCTTTTGGCTCAGCAGTAAATATTGGACTTTCAAAGCCGCGGTCAAAGTACACAACATTCTTCGGATCAATCGGACCTTTATTTTTGTTGGCGAGGATGGCATCATGACCCCAAAAAATGGCTTCCGATAAAGAGCCAAATCGTAGATATTCCTCATCGACCTCAGGCGGATCAATGATGAAGTCCACTTCACCCTTAGCCAACTGATGCAAGCCTTCTTTATCCGTTTTTCTCCATGTCGGCAGAAATTGTTGTCGAGTGTAGTTTCCAAGCTTTTCAAGAACCATATGAAATACACCGGCATCCGTACCATTTCGCTTGCTTTGTAAATAAGGTGCATACTTTTCATGGATGCTAAATCGAACAATTGGGTGGGCATCGATCCATTGCTGCTCTTCATAACTTAAAGAGTGGGCGTGGGTAGTTCCAGCTGCCAGAGTGCAGGCAAGGAGTACTAAAGAGCTAATGAATCGATGCATGCTAGCTTTAGCTTTCGATGATCTTATTCATGCGGCAGAACAAAATTAAGTCAGCTATGTTGTTAATGCCTAATTTATCGAATACTCGAGTCTTGTATGTGGCAACTGTCTTATTGCTGATATGTAGCATGTCTGATATTTGTTGATTGGTATTACCTTTGCCTAGATATTTCATGACTTGCAATTCACGATCAGAGATCAGGGCTAATTTATCGTTATCGCTCAGAGAGCTATTGCCATTCTTCCCATGAGTAAAAAAGTTGTAACCCTGTGAGATAGCAACGCAAGCTGCCAGAATGACATCGGCTCCAGCCGTCTTGTTCACAAACCCATGGCCACCCAAAGATCGCACTCTGCCTCCATAAACCGCCTCATCCATGCTAGATAGCACCAGCATGCGAACTTCGGGATGCATTAAGCCAATGCGTCGGATAACATCAAAGCCGTCCGTCTTGGGCATATCTAAATCCAGAATCACCATGTTTGGATTTACTTCTTTCATGGATCTTAGGCATTCCTCGCCATTTTGGGCTTGTCCGACAATTTCAAATAGCAACTGATCTTGCAACATACTTTTTAGAGCCATCAGCATAGCTGGATGGTCATCTACCAACATCACGCGTTTTCTCATTACTTATCTCCGTTTTGGTTTGGGTGTTGATGAGGGTGCAGCGAAAAAATGGCTTTAGCGATTCTGCTATCGTTAATTTGTAATGTTTGGTGCCTACTTAATGGGGGCATCATTAATCCGCCATAGCAATGGTCGATCTGCCACTCGGCAGCATTTTCAATATCTTTTACAAGCGTAATATTGCTGGCGTAAATTTGCGTTGATGAATATGTTGGCCGCCTTATTTGAGACAGTGCATCAAAAGGTAGTAACTCTTTTCGGAGTTGGGCCATATCAATATGAACACCGTCCATTTGCATCTCTTCTACCCACTGCAATTGTTCTGCGCAGCCAGAGAAGTTGAGTAAGTGCAGTAGTGTTCCTAAACGACGCATACGTAGTAAGCCGTCCTTGTATTTAGATAACATACTGCGCTCTGGCATGGACTGTAATCCGATTGCAACCAGACCCACTGGCAAGCGTGAATTCAAAATCAGATCACTCATGGCATCTACATATTCGCTAGAGGCAATGACGTGCTCTGGAACAGGCAAAATTCCGGGAATAAATCTTCCGCTACGATGCCAGTAAGAGATTGCATCTAGGCCTTCCATAAATAGCCGTAGAAACTGCATATCAGTTGCAGTGATTAATGGTCTAAATAAAGAGCCGGTCAGTTTTGTCCCCTTGCAATTAAATATGGGTTCATGGCTAATCGCTTGTCGCTTGGACCAGGATTGGTGTTCTTCAAGGGCTTGGCTGCTAATGCCAAGCCAAGGTGCGCCACAGGCGTCTCGTACTTCTTGGAAGGGTTTGTTCTTCCATGCCTTTACAAGCGTGTACAGCCGGGATTTCGGGCTCATCAGCATTCTCCAATCGGTGACTGTCCAGTCTAGGCAGGACGGATTGGAGGGGTAAGGGCTTAAGCCTGATTTATCTGTAGGAAAAGACCTACTTACCTGTCCCCAGTATAGATAGGGCTTAAATCCATAAAGAATTTAAGGTGATCGGCCCTTGAAATCCGCTGAGTCAGACCTATATAATCAGCACTCCCTACACGCGAGTGCTAAAACAGGTGATTTATCAGTAAATTTACCTTGCTTTGCGTGTAATGAGATTGTAAAGCATTGATTTATATGGTTTATTTAAATAGTTAACACTTACTAACATAGGAGAAGAGATGAATTTGCGTCCCTTACATGATCGCGTAATCATCAAGCGTTTAGATCAAGAATCAAAAACTGCATCCGGAATCATCATTCCTGACGCTGCTGCAGAAAAACCTGATCAAGGTGAAGTTTTGGCAGTGGGCCCAGGCAAACGTGATGACAGCGGCAAATTAAACGCACCAGACGTCAAAGTAGGCGATCGCGTGTTGTTTGGTAAATATGCAGGTCAAACAGTAAAAGTTGACAGCGAAGAACTCATTGTGATGCGTGAAGACGACATCATGGCTGTTGTACAGAAGTAATTTCGGTATTTAAGAGAGGAATTTAATCATGGCAGCAAAAGACGTTGTATTTGGAGATAGCGCTCGCACCAAGATGGTCGAAGGCGTGAATATTCTTGCTAATGCAGTTAAAACAACTTTGGGACCAAAGGGTCGCAATGTTGTGATCGAGCGTTCATTCGGCGGACCAACAATCACTAAAGACGGTGTATCTGTTGCAAAAGAAATCGAACTTAAAGATAAGCTCCAGAACATGGGCGCGCAGATGGTTAAGGAAGTTGCTTCCAAAACTGCTGATATCGCTGGTGACGGTACAACTACCGCTACTGTATTGGCTCAGTCTATCGTTCGCGAAGGTATGAAGTATGTTGTTTCAGGCCATAACCCAATGGACCTCAAGCGCGGTATTGATAAGGCTGTTACAGCCGCTATTGAAGAGCTCGCAAAAATTAGTAAGCCTTGCACCACTACCAAAGAAATCGCTCAAGTAGGTTCAATCTCTGCAAACAGCGACCACAGCATTGGTCAGCGCATTGCTGAAGCAATGGAAAAAGTGGGCAAAGAAGGCGTTATTACTGTTGAAGATGGTAAGTCTTTGGAAGATGAACTCGAAGTGGTTGAAGGTATGCAGTTTGACCGTGGCTACCTCTCTCCATACTTCATCAACCAGCCTGAAAAGCAAGTTGCCGTATTGGAAAGCCCATACGTTCTCTTGTTTGATAAGAAGATTGCTAACATCCGCGATTTGCTCCCAGTACTCGAGCAAGTAGCGAAGTCTGGTCGTCCATTGTTGATCATTGCAGAAGATGTTGAAGGTGAAGCCTTGGCAACTTTGGTTGTAAACAACATCCGCGGCATCATCAAGACTTGTGCTGTTAAGGCTCCAGGCTTTGGTGATCGTCGTAAAGCTATGTTGGAAGACATCGCGATTTTGACTGGCGGTACAGTAATCGCTGAAGAAATCGGACTCACACTCGAGAAAACAACTCTTGAGCACTTAGGTCAAGCTAAACGTATCGAAGTAGGCAAAGAAAACACTATCATCATTGACGGTGCTGGCGATGCTAAAGCAATTGAAGCTCGCGTGAAAAACATCCGCGTTCAGATCGAAGAAGCAACTAGCGACTACGACAAAGAAAAATTGCAAGAGCGTGTAGCCAAATTGGCTGGCGGTGTTGCAGTGATTCGTGTTGGCGCTGCTACTGAAGTAGAAATGAAAGAGAAGAAAGCTCGTGTTGACGACGCATTGCATGCAACTCGTGCAGCCGTTGAAGAGGGTATTGTTCCTGGCGGTGGCGTAGCATTGATTCGTGCAATGCAAGGCATCAAGGGCTTGAAAGGCGATAACGCTGATCAAGACGCTGGTATCAGCATCGTATTGCGCGCTATGCAAGAGCCATTACGTACGATCGTAAGTAATGCCGGTGAAGACGCTGGTGTGGTTGTTAATGCCGTGCAAGCAAGCAAAGGTAATAACGGCTACAACGCGGCTACCGGCGAGTATGGTGACCTCGTTGCACAAGGCGTGATTGACCCAACCAAAGTAACTAAGACTGCATTGGTAAATGCTGCTTCTGTTGCAGGATTATTGTTGACTACTGACTGTGCAATCTCCGAAGCACCAAAAGATGACTCTGCTGGTGGCGGTATGCCTGATATGGGCGGCATGGGTGGTATGGGTGGAATGGGCGGCATGATGTAATAGCTGTCAATTTCCTCAGCCCTCTGGCTGTAGAAACTAAAACGCCTAGTTCAAAAGACTAGGCGTTTTTTTTATTTGTTACAGTGAAGTTCTACATCACTCTAAATGAATGGCGTCCAAAATGTCGCGCAACAAAATGGTAATGACAGCATTAAAGCTGGCGGTAGCTTCTTTAAGTTTTGTGTGCACTTTTTCAGGGGCTGCAGATCAGCCTGCTCCGGATTTCAAGCGGAGTATTTCGAACCTTCGCGGACAACGTTATTGTGAGGTCCTATATGGCAAGCGACACTGGCTTAACTTAGAGGTCAAAGTATTTAATACTCAGGGTTTAAACCTGTGCCCTGAGGATCAATGGAAAGCGTTATCTAAAGAGTCTATCGAGAAGGCGTATGACGCTTCATTTGTAGTGCTCAATGGGCCTCGCTATTGGATGATGGATGAGATTCAGGCGGCAGGAGAAACGGTCAATAGTGTTAAAGAATCTTTTGGCGGCATGGAGATGAACTTACGCGCCACTATTGATTTGAGTTTATTAAAGCAGTTGATGGGTAGTAAGCATTACACCCCCAATAAAATTTCCAGAACTACAAATTTCATATATAGGGCAGGGGGCAGTATTTATGAATTAACTTCACCTGCTGGTGAGGTGTATGTGATGCAGTCTTATTCGCAAATTGTTAACCCAGCATTAAATATAAAAGACTTGCCGATCCTCGATAAGCAACTCAAGCTTCCAGCAGGATGGGTTTACAGCAGTCGGGTTTTAGATCAAGATTTATCATTAGTCGCCAATGGTGTTGCATATGTGTTGCAAGACAACTTATCGAATAGTTACCAGCGGCGTTAATAGTTAATCGGCTTGTATGCCGCCGTCCTTGATCACTTTCTTCATTTTCACTAAGCCTTGGGAAATCATTTCTTTTAAATGATCTGGGCCCAACGGGACAAATTCAAATCCTTGCTGAATTAATTGCTCTCTGAGTTTTTGATCTTTGAGGGCAAGCGCCAAAGATTCATTTAGCTTATCAATAACAGCAGCCGGCGTGCCCTTGGGCGCTAATAATGCGCCCCAAGTTGAAAACTCATATCCTTTAACACTCTCACTAATAGTTGGAGTGTTTGGCAGTAATGGAGAGCGCGTTTTGCTGGCAACACCAAGGACCTTGAGTTTTCCAGCTCTAATATGCGGCAGTACGACTGATAGTGCGCTAATCATGACTGGCACTTGTCCTGCCATCACATCGGTAACCGCTGCCGCAGCGCCACGATATGGGATATGTACTATTGGAGCGCCTGTGTATTGCCGAAATATCTCCATGCCAATGTGTTGCGGTGAGCCGTTGCCACCAGATGCATAGTCAATCTTTCCGGGACGCTCCTTGGCAATTCGCACTAAGTCTGCTGCTGTATTGCCTGGAAAGGATGGGTTAGCCACCATCACAAATGTAATGGCTGCAACTTCAGATATTGGGGTAAAGCTTTGGATGGGATCGTAGTCAATCTTTTTGTAAAGATTTGGCAGCATCGTCAAAATACTGTCATTAAATGCGCCTAGGGTGTAGCCATCAGCAGGACTTTGAGCAACTTTAGCCGTACCAATTAATCCTGCGCCTCCGGGAATATTTTCTATGGTGATCGCCTGACCTAGGTTCTCCCCCATTTTTTGCACAATAGGGCGCATTAGGATATCTACCCCACTGCCAGCCTGCAGCGGCATGATAGTTTGAATAGTTCGGTTGGGGTAGCTATTTTGGGCGCCAGCAGAGTTAATCCCAGCCACGGAAAGGATAATTGTTAGCAATACTGATTTGATATGCATTGTCTGTCTCTAGTGTTGTCGTTATTGGGCATTCTGTGGATACCTTGCGCCTATCTTAGCGCAATACAAAACTGTCCGTAGGCGACCTTTTATCTTGTATGATTTACTCTAGAACAAGTGCATTCAGTGCTCAAATAAGGTGTAGTTTATGAAAAAGTTACTTTTAGTTATTACTTCAGTTTTTTTACTTGCCTCTTGTGCTGGATCATCTGGGGATAGCGTCAATATTAACGATATTGATTTGTCTGATTTAGATTCAGGTTGCGCAAGTAGTTGCGTAAACAACTATTCTTACTGCATTGACCGTGCTTCTGTTTGGTCATTCAATTCAGAATGCAGAAACATTTTGAAGCTTTGCTCTCAAACTTGTAAGCCCAGAAAGTCATCGAAATAAGAGATTTCTGATTCACTAGAAATAAAAAGACCCGCCGAAGCGGGTTTTTTTATTGAGTATTGATTATTTCTACAAGGAGTTTGCTTACTCCACAGCCTTAACCATCTCTTCAACCACTTTTTTCGCATCACCGAAGACCATCATGGTTTTATCCATGTAGAAGAGTTCGTTATCTAAACCAGCATAGCCAGCTGCCATCGAGCGCTTATTCACAATGATGGTTTTTGCTTTAAATGCTTCCAGGATTGGCATGCCAAAGATTGGGCTGCCAGGAGTGCGCGCTGCTGGGTTAACCACGTCGTTCGCACCAAGCACTAATACCACGTCAGCTTGACCAAAGTCGCTGTTGATATCTTCCATCTCAAATACTTGATCGTATGGAACCTCTGCTTCTGCGAGAAGAACGTTCATGTGACCAGGCATGCGGCCTGCTACTGGGTGAATCGCATATTTAACGGTCACGCCATGATGGGTTAATTTCTCAGTCAACTCCTTCAAGGCATGTTGAGCACGAGCAACTGCTAAGCCATAACCAGGAACGATGATGACTGTGTCAGCATTTTCCATAAGGAAAGCGGCATCTTCAGCTGAACCTGTTTTGTAATTCTTGGGGCCGCCATCATCATCACCACCTGCCGCTGCTTCAGCGCCAAAGCCGCCAAGCAATACAGCCAGAATCGAGCGGTTCATTGCCTTACACATAATGTAAGACAGAATTGCGCCTGAGGATCCAACGCAAGCACCAGCGATGATCAATACTGGGTTGTTTAAAGTGAAGCCGATACCAGCTGCCGCCCAACCAGAGTAGCTGTTGAGCATAGATACCACTACCGGCATATCAGCGCCGCCAATAGGAATAATTAAAGTCACACCCAATACCAAAGCAATTGCACACATTGCTAGGAAGGCTGCGTGGCTATCACCCATGTAGTAAGCAATACCTGCGCCCACCATTGAAACAGCCAAGATTAAATTGAGTAAATGTTGACCGGCGAAGCTAACGGGTTTGCCGCTAACCTTGCCTGACAACTTGCCGAAAGCGATAACTGATGCAGTAAAGGTAATTGCGCCAATAAACGCGCCAATAAAGAGCTCGATCTTCTGAGCGCCAGTATGGTCATGTGCTGGATTAAACACGGCGGCAATCGCAATCAATACGGCTGACAAACCAACAAAGGAGTGCATTAAAGCAACCAACTCTGGCATCTTGGTCATTTGCACGCGCTTAGCGGCAACGGTTCCAATGATGGCGCCACCAACAATCGCAACCCCAATTAGGGAGATGACTGGCTTGAAGTCAGGAATAAAGAAAGTGGTGATGACTGCTAGCAACATACCAATCATGCCAAAGGTGTTGCCTTGGCGTGAGGTGGTTGGTGAGGATAGGCCACGCAATGCGAGGATGAACAACACCGATGAGATGAGATAGGAAATAGCGGTTATGTTTGACATAGTTTTGGTCTCTATATTGGTCTTATTCTGGTTTTATTTAGTTCCAGCCGCATCAGCTTTTGGGGCTTTTTTCTTGAACATTTCAAGCATGCGACGGGTGACCATAAAGCCACCAAAAATATTGATAGAAGCAAGGAAAACAGCAACTGCACCAATGATGCTGGTGAGAGTGATTTCATCGCCACCGATTACTTCAGTCTGGAGCAGTGCGCCAACAATGATGATGCCGGAGATAGCGTTCGTTACAGCCATTAAAGGTGTATGCAATGCAGGGGTAACGTTCCATACAACGTGATAGCCAACAAATATGGCCAAGACAAACACGGTAATGTTTTGAACGGTGAGGATGCTTTGAAAGGCAGCGAGATCCATAGTGTTTCCTTAGTATTTTTACTATTAGTTTTTGCGGACGGCTTGGCCATCACGGCACATTAAGCAAGCAGTAACGATATCGTCATCACTCGGGATAACCAGCTTTGCGTCTTTATCCACAATGAGCTTCATGAAGTCGAGTAAATTGCGTGAATACAGAGCAGATGCATCTGCTGCAACCATGCTTGCTAAGTTGGTATATCCAACAATCTTCACACCATTCACATCAATGATTTTGTCTGCTTGCGTTAAAGGACAATTTCCTGAACCGTTATCGCCTTTGCCAGCAGCCAAGTCGATCACCACAGAACCTGGCTTCATATTGGAAACAGTGTCGCTATGCAAAAGAACTGGTGGCTTACGGCCAGGAATCAATGCGGTAGTAATCACGATGTCAGCTTGTTGCGCGCGCTCGGCAACCAAGGCTGCTTGACGTTTCATCCAAGCTTCTGGCATTGGGCGGGCATAACCGCCAACGCCTTGAGCAATTTCGCGCTCTTCATCGGTTTCGTATGGGACGTCAACAAACTTAGCACCCAAAGATTCAATTTGCTCTTTAGCAGCAGGGCGAACATCAGAAGCTTCGATTACTGCACCAAGACGTTTTGCTGTAGCGATTGCTTGCAAACCTGCAACACCAGCGCCGAGGATGAGTACGCGAGCCGCCTTAACGGTTCCCGCTGCAGTCATCAGCATTGGCATAAAGCGCTGATACTCATTAGCTGCAACCATGACAGCTTTGTAGCCGGCGATGTTGGCTTGTGAAGATAGGACGTCCATGCTTTGTGCACGTGTTGTGCGCGGGGCTGCCTCTAGTGAGAATGCAGTAACGCCTTGCGCTGCCATTGCGGCAATCATGTCGTTATCAAATGGATCTAGCATGCCGAGAAGTACAGCACCAGATTTAATTTGCTTGAGCTCAGCAGCTTCAGGTGCGCGAACCTTGAGAACAATCTCAGCACCAAATGCATCTGCTGCGCTACCAATAGTCGCGCCGACAGCTTCAAATGCAGAGTCTGGTTGACTGGCTTTTACGCCGGCATCCTTTTGAATGACTACGGTATGACCTTGACCAATTAATTTTTTAACGGTTTCTGGTGTGGCGGCTACTCGAGTTTCCCCGGGCCTTGTTTCCAGTGGCACTCCTATGCGCATGGCATGTCTCCAAAAGCAAAATTTTTAAAAAAATCTATTTTAGTTAAATAGGCTTGATTTCACCTATTTACTTACCCCTAAGTCCGCTTGCTTGGTTTTTGCCTAAATTTCTGTGAAATTGGGCTAAGACTTCTACAATATGGTCTGTCAGCTTATATTGAATTCTCGCATTTTTTGATGATCCCGCTCAATTCTTCCGCAATCCCATCTTCCAGGCCCAAGAAAGTCGTTATTGGCATGTCTGGAGGGGTAGATTCGTCAGTGGCAGCTTGGATGCTCAAAGAACAAGGCTTTGAAGTTATTGGCCTTTTTATGAAGAATTGGGAGGATGACGATAACGATGAGTACTGTTCGGCCCGTCAAGATTGGCTAGACGTGGTTTCAGTGGCCGATATGATCGGAATTGATGTGGAGGCAGTCAATTTCGCTGCCGAATACCGCGAGCGCGTATTTGCTGAGTTTTTGCGTGAATACGCTGCAGGGCGAACACCGAATCCCGATGTCTTATGTAACGCCGAAATCAAGTTCAAGGCCTTTTTAGATCATGCGATGAGTTTGGGTGCAGATGCGATTGCTACTGGTCACTATGCACGCGTTCGTCACGAGGGTGGAAAAGTCCAGCTATTAAAGGCAGTCGATGCGAGCAAAGATCAAAGCTATTTCTTGCATCGCTTAACGCAACAGCAATTGGCAAACGTCATGTTCCCGCTTGGAGAAATTCCAAAGACTGAAGTCAGAAAAATTGCTGAGCAGATTGGTTTGCACAATGCAAAAAAGAAGGACTCTACTGGAATTTGTTTTATTGGGGAACGTCCCTTTAGGGAGTTCTTAAACCGCTATTTACCGCGCGTACCTGGCCCCATTAAAACGCCAGAAGGTAAGATCGTTGGTGAGCATATGGGCTTAGCCTTTTTTACTTTGGGGCAGCGCAAAGGTATTGGTTTAGGCGGCAGTCAAGATGGCAATGGTGATGCTTGGTATGTTGCTCGTAAAGATATTGCAAACAATACGCTGTATGTGGCGCAGGGCCACGAACACCCGTGGCTATTGGCTAACAAGCTAGCTGCGATGGATGCAAGCTGGGTTTCTGGTGAGATGCCGGCGCCTGGAAACTATTCAGCGAAGACCCGTTATCGTCAGGCAGACTCTGCTTGTACATTGAGCGCTGTAACTGAAGCACTCGGTTTCGAATTAAGTTTTCCTGATGCACAGTGGGCAGTTACTCCTGGACAATCTGCTGTACTTTATGACGGAGATATTTGTTTGGGTGGCGGAATTATTTCCGCATAAGTTTCATCGCCCAGCACCAGAAAGAAAAATGCCAATCATTTTTGATTGGCATTTTTAATTAAGCAGCAGGTGGTTCAGTTTCAATAAAAGAAGGTCGTTGCAATAACTTTTGATAGAGACGATCTAAGTTTGGATATTGCGTTTGCCATTTCACCTCTGGAAAGCGAAATAATAAATATCCAATTGCGCAGCCGACAGCAATGTCCGCCAAAGTAATTTGATTGCCATGACACCATGCGTTTTCGCCAAGCTGTTCAGACATTTGGCGAAGGGCGGCATCAATCTTGCCCATTTGGCGGTCATACCAAGTTTGGCTTTGCTGTTCTACTGGACGGAGGGTGCGCTCCAAACGGGCCAAGATGCCCGCATCCATAACGCCGTCAGCCAGGGCTTCCCAGGTTTTAACCGAAGCTCTTTCACGGTTATCGGCTGGAATGAGCTTGCTTACAGGGCTTAGGCCATCCGCATATTCGGCGATTACCCGAGAGTCATAAATGGCCTCTCCATCGTCAGAAATCAGGCAAGGGACCTTCCCAAGGGGGTTGTTGACCCCAATTTTGGTGTCTGCGGCCCAAACATTCTCTAATTCGAGGTCTACATCGACCTTTTTCTCGTTAAAAACAATGCGTACCTTGCGTACGTAGGGGCTGGTGAGGGATCCGATTAGTTTCATGGGCCTAGTATAGCGATCCTAATTCCCGCTTGCAGGGCTCCCAAACACATTAAAATTAGCTTTTATTGACATCTTCAATGCAAAGGCAATATTCGTGAGTCAGCCGCTTTCTACCCTTAATGCACTTTCCCCTTTAGATGGTCGCTACGCCGGAAAACTAGATGCTTTGCGTCCGTGGCTTTCCGAAGCGGCTTTTATGCGCCAACGTGTTTTTGTGGAAATTCATTGGCTTTTGGCTTTGGCAACTGCCGGCCTTCCTGATGTCCCAAAAATTAGTGCTGCTGATGAAGCGTTTTTACTTTCGTTGCCAGAAAGCTTCTCTGACGCAGATGCTCAGCGCATCAAAGATATTGAAGCAGTCACCAACCATGACGTAAAAGCGGTTGAGTATTTCCTGAAAGAAAAAGTAGCAGGCCGCCCAGACTTATTAAAGGCAAGTGAGTTTATTCATTTTGCTTGTACTTCCGAAGATATCAATAACACCTCTCATGGGTTGATGTTGCGCGGTGCGCGCGATGAAGTGCTGTTGCCACAACTTCGTAAGGTTCTTTCTGTTCTCACTGACCTAGCTCTTGAGCATGCCAAGGTTCCCCTGCTCTCTCGTACCCATGGCCAACCGGCTTCACCAAGTACTCTTGGTAAAGAGATTGCAAATATCGCTAAACGCTTGGAGCGAGCAATCGATGCAATTGCTGCAGTCCCACTCTTGGGAAAGATGAATGGCGCAGTTGGAAACTACAACGCTCACTTGTCTGCTTACCCTGATTTTGACTGGGAGAACTTTTCTAAGAACGTCGTTGAGAAGCGTCTTGGCCTGACTTTTAATCCTTACACCATTCAGATCGAGCCACACGACGGTATGGCACAACTCTTCGATGCGATTGCTCGCGCCAACACAATCCTTTTGGATATGGACCGTGACTTCTGGGCCTACATTTCTGTCGGTTACTTTAAGCAACGTACTAAAGCGGGTGAGATTGGTTCGTCCACGATGCCGCACAAAGTAAATCCAATTGACTTTGAAAATTCTGAAGGTAACTTAGGTGTGGCTAATGCTTTGTTGCGTCACCTTGCTGAAAAATTACCAATCTCT
This sequence comes from Polynucleobacter sp. AP-Kolm-20A-A1, assembly GCF_018688315.1. NCBI lineage: Bacteria > Pseudomonadati > Pseudomonadota > Betaproteobacteria > Burkholderiales > Burkholderiaceae > Polynucleobacter > Polynucleobacter sp. AP-Kolm-20A-A1. The sequence continues at coordinate 1,661,219 of NZ_CP061315.1, read as the reverse complement.
CGTTGGCAGCGTGACCTTACTGACTCAACTGTATTGCGTAACCTAGGACCTGCATTTGGTCATAGCGTATTGGCTTACGACAGTGCCTTGCGCGGCCTTGGTAAGTTGGAAGTGAATCTTGCGGTAATCGCTGCTGATTTGGATGCGTGTTGGGAAGTATTGGCAGAGCCTGTGCAAACCGTTATGCGTCGTTATGGCATCGAGAACCCATATGAGCAGTTAAAAGAATTGACTCGCGGTAAGGGTATTAATCAAGCGGATCTCCAAACCTTTATTCGTGGCTTAAAGATTCCGGATGATGCAAAGGTACGTTTGCTGGAGATGACTCCATCTTCTTATTTGGGTAAGGCGGTCGAGTTGACCGAACGTCTGAAAAAGTGAGTTTGAATACCAATTCAGAATACGGGGCACGTCCTCGATTCTGGTTTGCTGTTTATCAATTGCTGTGGCATCTGTTGTTGCCACTGGCATTCATTCGACTGGCTTGGCGTGCTCGTCATGCCTTCTCCTACATGCATCACATTCCTGAGCGCCTAGGCTTCGGCTATAGCAAGCCAGTTACTCAGGGATCTATTTGGATTCATGCGGTATCTGTTGGTGAGACGCGCGCCGCCCAGCCTTTGATTGAAGCCTATTTGGCTAGGGGTGAATCCATTTTATTGACGCACATGACGCTCAATGGTCGACGTACTGGTAAACAATTATTTGCTCAAGCGATTGCTTCCGGAAAAATTCGACAAGTCTATTTGCCATATGACCTCTGTTGGTCAGTGGAGCATTTCTTAAAAACGTTTAAGCCAAAATTAGGTCTCTTCATGGAAACCGAAGCATGGCCAACAGTCGTCTTTCGTTGCAAAGAAATTGGCTTGCCTTTATTTTTGGTAAATGCGCGACTCTCTGAGCGAAGTGCGCGTCGCGTCAATCGATTTGGTAAAGCAGGTTGCGCCTTGTTTCAAGCGTTTGCAGGAATCTTGGCTCAAACCGAATTTGATGCTCAGCGCTACCGTAGCCTGGGCGTTACGAACGTTCAGATCGTTGGCAACTTAAAGTTCGATGTGCCTTTGGATCAACATCTCGTGGAACAAGGTAAGCATTGGCAACAAGACATACATGCAGGCAATCGCTTGATGGTTTGCGCGGCAAGTACCCGCGATGGAGAGGAAGTAATTATTCTGAAGGCTTGGAAGGGCTTGCTCTTGAGTAATGCTTTTGCAATTGCACCCTTACTCTGTTTGGTGCCGCGTCATCCAGAGCGATTTACGGAGGTAGCAGATCAAATCAATGCTGCTGGCTTAAAGTTTCGCCGCCGTAGTGAGTGGCCCGATACACCAAAGGAGTGTGCGGGACTGGATGTCGTTCTAGGCGACTCGATGGGTGAGATGCCGATGTATTACAGCGCATCTGACTTGGTGTTGATGGGTGGAAGCTTATTGCCTTTTGGTGGTCAAAATCTCATTGAAGCGTGCGCTGCTGGATGCCCTGTTCTTTTAGGTGAGCATACGTATAACTTTCAGCAGGCTGCATTAGATGCCATTGAAACCGGTGCTGCTAAGCGAGTTTTTGGCGATTTGCTGCTAGGTGAGTCAGTTGCCTTGATGGAGGCTTTGAAAGAGTCGCTTTTAAATACTACTGAGCTTGCAAGGATGAGTGGGGATGCTAAGACTTATTCAGTCGAACATCAAGGCGCAACCAACAGAATCTTAGTTGCCCTTGACCAACAAAACTTTTCGCTGAACTAAAAGTTGTTGCGTTAAACCCGTGCCCCGAAGTTCGGGTCGTCATTACGAGCATTGTCGTCTGGTTTTTTATCACCCTTCACCAAATCTTCACGTGTAACACCGAGCCACATAGCCAGTGCTGCAGCAACGAAAACTGAAGAGTAGATACCAAACAAAATACCAATCGTTAGCGCTAAGGCGAAATAAAAGAGTGTTGGGCCGCCGAAGATCAGCATTGCCAAAACCATCATTTCGGTGCTGCCGTGGGTGATTACGGTGCGGCTAATGGTGCTGGTGATAGCGTTATCAATGATTTCACGCGTGTTCATCTTGCGGTACTTGCGGAAGTTCTCGCGAATACGGTCAAAGATCACTACAGATTCATTCACTGAGTAGCCCAGCACTGCGAGGACTGCCGCCAATACCGACAGGGAGAACTCCCATTGGAAGAAGGCAAAAAATCCTAAGATGATGACCACGTCATGCAAGTTCGCAATAATGCCGGCGACCGCAAACTTCCACTCAAAGCGGAATGACAGATACACCACAATGCCAATGATCACAAAGATCAGCGCTTTTAAACCATCAATTGCCAGTTCTTGACCAACTTGCGGTCCAACAAACTCTACGCGTTGCAGTTTTACTCCAGTGGTTGCGGGATCAAGCGCTTGCATTACTGCAGTACTTTGATCCGCAGAGGAAATCAACTTGCCTTCAGCATCTTTTTGCAAGGGCAGACGAATCATCACATCGCGTGAGCTGCCAAAGTTCTGAATCTGGGTATCCGCATAGCCGAGTTTTTCAACTTTCGTGCGAATAGAGTCTAGTGGTGCAGTTTGTGGGTAGCTGACCTCCATGACCGTACCACCAGTAAATTCGATGGAGAGGTGTAGGCCGTTATGCCAGAGGAAAAAGACTGCAGCTAAAAAAGTAATTAAAGAAATCGCATTGAGCGCCAACGCATGGCGCATAAAGGGAATATCTTTTTTAATTCGGAAAAATTCCATGGCTTATTTCTCCTGTGGGCGCCAAACTTGGCCGATAGCGAGTTTTTGAATCTTCTTATGTCTGCCGTACCAGAGGTTAACAAGGCCACGCGAGAAGAAGACAGCCGAGAACATTGAAGTCAGAATACCTAAGCAGTGAACCACTGCGAATCCTTTGATGGGGCCTGAACCAAATGCCAATAAAGCAAGACCCGCAATTAAGGTGGTGACGTTGGAGTCCAAAATGGTTGCCCACGCTTTATCGAAGCCTACTGCAATCGCCGTTTGCGGCGAGGCGCCATTACGCAACTCTTCACGAATACGCTCATTGATCAACACGTTTGAATCAATCGCCATACCCAGAGCAAGTGCCATCGCGGCGATACCTGGCAAGGTGAGAGTGGCTTGCAACATTGACAGTACTGAGATGAGCAAGAGCAAGTTCACTGCCAAAGCGACAACGGAGAATGTGCCAAACAAAAGGTAATAGGCCATCATGAATATCGCGATGGCAGTAAAGCCGATTAAGAGTGACTTGAAGCCTTTTTCAATATTTTCTGCGCCCAAGCTTGGTCCAATGGTGCGCTCTTCAATGATTTCCATTGGCGCCGCCAAGGAGCCAGCGCGCAATAAAAGGGCTAAGTCATTTGCGCTCTCAGTAGTTGGTTGGCCGGTAATTTGGAACTTGGAACCAAACTCACTTTGAATGGTTGCGATTGTGAGCACCTCACCTTTGCCTTTTTCGAACAAGATCATGCCCATTGGTTTGCCAATGTTTTCACGAGTAACTTCTTGCATTACTCGACCACCCGCAGCATCTAAGGAGATGTTTACGGCGGGGCGTTGGTTTTGATCAAAGCCTGCGCTTGCATCGGTGATGCGATCACCGCTGAAGATAACGGATTTTTTAAATACACCTAAACGGTTTTCGCCAAAGCGGAAGGTATCCATGCCTGGAGGAGGTGTTTCGCCTAAGCCAATAGTGGAGACCAAGGGGTCGGCTAAGCGTGACTCGAGTGTTGCAGTGCGACCAATAATGTCTTTGGCGCGAGCTGTATCTTGAACGCCAGGCAACTGCACCACAATGCGCTCTGCACCTTGTTGCTGGATCACTGGTTCTTTAACCGCCAACTCGTTAACACGTTTATTGAGGGTGATGATGTTTTGCTTAACGGCGTTATCTTGAATTTCTTTTAATGCAGCTGGCTTAAATTCACCTACCAACTTTGGAGATAGGCCGGTAGGCTTCACTTGCCAAATGAGGTCTGGCTGAGCTGTCATTAATAATGTGCGAGCAGCATTGGCATCATCAGTGCTACCAAAGTTGATGGAGATGAAATCTGCGCCACGTTCAATACCTTGATGGCGAATGCTTTTATCGCGTAATTGACTGCGGATATCAGTTGCAAGAGAAGTCACCTTCTTTTGAACGGCACCCTTCATATCTACTTGCAGAAGGAAGTAAACGCCACCACGTAAGTCAAGGCCCAGGGGCATCGGTAGCGCGTTCATTGCATTAAGCCATCCAGGAGTATTGGATAGTAGGTTCAATGCAACGGTGTAATTGGGATCATTCTGATCGACGTTCAATTTTTGCTGCAAGAGATCACGTGCACGCAATTGAATATCGGTGTTATTAAAGCGAACCTTGATAGAGCCAACATTGCCAGCTACCTCAAAGAAGACGCCGGTGTTATTGATATTGGCTTCAGTCAGAATTTTTTCAACACGAGACTGCGTTGCCAAATCAACCTTGATGGTTGGTTTGGCAGACGAGACTTGAACCGCTGGGGCCTCACCATAGAAATTGGGTAATGAATACAGTCCGCCGATCAGTAGGGCAACGGCGATGACTAGATATTTCCAGAGAGGGTAGCGATTCATATTGAGATACTTTTAGTAAGACGTATTAAGCAAATGCATTAAGCAGACTTCAACGTGCCTTTTGGCAGTACTGTAGTGATGGCGCCTTTTTGCAATTGCACTTCAGTACCAGCAGAAATTTCAACTGTAACTACCTGGTCTTTTAGTGCGGTTACTTTGCCCATGATGCCGCCAACTGTAACTACTTCATCGCCAACACCCAATGATTCGAGCATTGCTTTAGTTTCTTTTTGACGCTTCATTTGTGGGCGAATCATGATGAAGTACAGAACAGCAAACATCAAGATCAATGGGAGGAAGCTCATCAAGCCACCAGAATCTGCGCCCGCTGCTGGAGCTTGGGCAAAAGCGTTACTAATCCACATACAAAACCTCCGTTAATTGCTAATTAAAAACTGCTTTGTTTTTCGACCTGTAAACCTGAGGCCGTAACCCGCAATTCTAAACTGTGTGGGGCTTTGGAGGTGATTTGCAGGGGGCCTTGCCCCCTTTAGGGCTATTAGTCCTGTCCAGGCTCAACGCCACGTTGGCGATTGCTATGAAATTCCTCGCGATAGGCGCTAAAATGGTCTTTGCTCAGGGCCTCGCGTACCTCTGTCATGAGTTGAAGGTAATAGGAGAGATTGTGGATGGTATTGAGCTGGGATCCCAGGATCTCATTGGCCTTTTGGAGGTGATTTAAGTAGGATCTGGTGAAGTTTTGGCAGGTATAGCAGGCGCAGGTCGGGTCAACAGGGCGATCATCGTCCTTATAGCCTGAATTGCGTAGTTTTAGGTCGCCAAAACGTGTAAAGAGCCATCCGTTACGGGCATTGCGTGTAGGCATCACGCAGTCGAACATATCAATTCCCAGGCTGACGCCCAAAATTAAGTCTTCTGGAGTGCCCACCCCCATCAGGTAGTGAGGCATATGTTCAGGTAGCTTTGGCGCGGTGAAATTCAAAATTCGCTCAAACTCGGGTTTTGGTTCACCCACTGATAAACCGCCAATGGCGATTCCATCAAAACCTTGCTGACTCACGGCGTCTAAAGAAAATTCGCGCAGATTTTCGAACATGCCACCTTGGACAATCCCGAAAAGTCCATTGCCGGTATTAAGTTCGCGAAAACGTTTTAGGGAACGATCACCCCAACGTAAAGACATTTCTAGAGAGGCGCGCGCAGTTTTTTCAGAGGTGGGTTGACCTTTGATCTCATACGGAGTGCATTCATCAAACTGCATTGCGATATCGCTATTGAGCACCGCTTGAATTTCCATCGATACTTCTGGAGACATAAAGAGTTTGTCGCCATTAATCGGTGAGGCGAAGGTCACTCCTTCCTCAGAAATTTTTCGTAGGGCGCCCAAGCTAAATACTTGAAAGCCGCCTGAATCAGTTAGGATCGGTTTATCCCAACCCATAAATCGATGTAAGCCACCATGTTTTTTAATAACGTCTAATCCTGGGCGCAGCCAAAGATGAAACGTATTCCCCAAAATAATTTGTGCTTTGGCTTCATGTAAATCACGTGGTGTCATTGCTTTGACGGTGCCATATGTTCCTACTGGCATGAAGATGGGTGTTTGTACGCTGCCGTGAGGAAGGTCAAGCTGACCAAGGCGGGCCGGACTTTGAGAGTCGCGCGCCAAGATATTGAAGTGAACGGGTTTGGTCATAACTTTATATTCTCGAGTCGGCAAAGAAACATCGCGTCTCCATAACTAAAGAAACGATACTTCTGATGAATGGCATGTTGATAGGCAGTGCGAATATTATCCATCCCTGCAAAAGCACTAACCAACATTAACAGGGTAGATTTTGGCAGATGAAAGTTTGTTAATAAACAATCCACCGTTTTAAATTGATAGCCTGGGCTAATAAATAGATTGGTCTCGCCACTACTTTGCCCGCTAGCTGCCTGGCTTTCTAGGGCGCGTAGGCTAGTAGTACCAACGGCGATCACTCTTCCACCATTTTTTTTAGTAGCCTCGATAGCCTGCAGAGTTTGTTCAGGAATGGAATACCACTCGTAGTGCATCTTGTGTTTTGAGAGATCCTCTTCTCGTACAGGGGTAAAGGTTCCAGCGCCTACATGTAATGTGACTGTAGCTTGATTTACACCCACCTCTTTTAGCTTTTGCAAAATCGCCTCATCAAAATGCAGGCCTGCTGTTGGGGCGGCTACCGCTCCTGGATTTTTAGCTACAACTGTTTGATAGCGCTGCGCATCTTCGCCATCAGGCTGATGCTCGATATAGGGAGGCAGGGGTAGTTCGCCAAAGCGTTCTAATAAAGAAAAAACATTCTCTGGGAAGCGAACCTCATAAAAGCGCCCGTCATAACCAATCATCTCAACAGGAAAGGTTTCGCCTGCTTGGTTATGGATATGGACAATCATTCCGGTTTTGGGGACCTTTGAGGCTCGAATTTGAACCCAAGCCTGCTTTTCGCCGCTAATGCGCTCAATGAGAAGCTCAACAACCCCGCCAGTTTCCTTTTTGCCGTGTAAGCGCGCCGGAATTACCTTGGTGTCGTTGAAGACTAATAAATCCCCAGGCTTCACAAGGCTAAGAATGTCCTTAAACTGTCGATCTACCAATTGGACGTGTTTTTCCCTGTCAGCCTTAACCTCTAAGAGGCGGCTATCAGTCCTATTCGCCAAAGGATGTTGGGCGATTAGATTGGGTGGGAGTTCGTAATTGAAGTCGGAGAGTTGCATAGCATTACCATCAGGTATTAGATTTTAACGATGACTACTAAACAAGCGCCAAGCACACTCCAAAAGATGGGTTTAGACAGCCCAATGGCCCTTGCTTTGCATTTACCTTCTCGCTATGAGGATGAGACTGAGCTTCTTACCATCGAGGAGGCTATTGCCCGGGGTAGGTTTGCCTCAGCCCAGACTCAAGGTGTGGTTATCCGTAATCAGGTCTTATTTCGGCCTAGGCGACAAATGGTCGTCACTATCGAAGACGAGACGGAAACCTTAAATCTACGCTTTTTGAATTTCTACCCAAGCCAACAAAAGCAAATGGCAATCGGAGTCCATGTGCGGGTGCGCGGAGATGTGCGCGAGGGTTTTCAGGGTTCAGAAATGGTTCACCCTACGGTTCGAGCGGTAGCACCAGACGCTCCATTACCTGCTAGCTTGACTCCGGTCTATCCCGCAAGTGTCGGAGTGTCGCAAACCATTATTCGTAAAGCGGTGACGCAAGCTTTGCGTGACCCAAGTCTGCAAGATAGCTTGGCAGAATTTTTGCCCAAAAAACTGATGGCAGAGTTGTTGCCCAGTAATGATTGGCCAAATTTACAGGCAGCAATTACTTATTTACATCAACCACCTGCAGATGCAAATACCCAATCGTTATTAGAGCGAACTCACCCGGCATGGCGTCGAGTGCAATTTGAAGAATTACTGGCCCAACAAATATCCTTAAAACGTGCACATGCGATTCGTAGTGAGCGACATGCCCCAAGCTTTATAAAAGATAAAAAGGAAAAAAAGCAAAGTTTTGAAGAAGGCTTGCTCAAAGTTTTACCGTTTAAATTAACAAACGCACAAGAGCGTGTTTGGTCGGAAATTAGCAGCGACCTTTCCAAATCCTTTCCTATGAATCGCCTGCTTCAGGGCGATGTGGGTAGTGGTAAGACAGTGGTGGCCGCCTTGGCTGCCGCCAGAGTGATGGACCATGGCTATCAAGCCGCCATCATGGCCCCTACCGAAATCTTGGCAGAACAGCATTACCTCAAAATGAAGGAATGGTTCGAGCCTCTAGGAGTTCAAATTGCCTGGTTATCGGGAAGCCTGAAAGCGAAAGAAAAAAGACTTGCACAAGAGATGATTGAAAATGGGCGGGCGCAGTTAATTGTTGGTACGCATGCCTTAATTCAGGAGAGTGTCAGCTTTGCTAAGTTGGGTCTAGCGGTTATTGATGAGCAGCATCGCTTTGGAGTTAGGCAGCGTTTAGAAATCCAGCAACGCGTTGGATCTGAATTGTTTTACTGCCATCAATTGATGATGTCAGCTACACCTATCCCGCGCACCTTGGCGATGACTTATTACGCCGATTTAGATGTTTCGGTAATCGATGAATTGCCTCCTGGGCGCAAGCCAATTGCAACCAAGGTAGTTAAAGCGAGTCGCCGCGATGAAGTCATTGGCGGTTTGCAAAGTTGGCTCTCTAAGGGGCTGCAAGCATATTGGGTTTGTCCCTTAATTGAAGAGTCTGAAGTGCTGCAGCTTCAAACGGCAGAAGAAAGTTTTGAGCAACTCACACAAGCTCTACCAGGTTTTAAGGTAGGTTTAGTGCATGGCAGATTAAAGGCAGATGAAAAGGCGGCAGTAATGGCTGCCTTTAAGGCGAATGAGATTCAACTCTTGGTCGCCACTACGGTTATTGAGGTTGGTGTTGATGTCCCTAATGCCGCGTTGATGGTGATTGAGCATGCTGAGCGTTTTGGCTACGCCCAGATTCATCAATTGCGTGGGCGCGTGGGCAGGGGCTCTGCGGATTCGGTTTGTATTTTGATGTACGCGGAGCCACTTTCTATGGCGGCTAAGGAGCGCTTACAAACATTGCGCGAGACATCGGATGGGTTTGTGATTGCTGAGCGTGATCTCTCGCTTCGTGGTCCAGGAGAGCTTTTGGGTGCCAAGCAGTCCGGTGATGCCATGTTGCGCTTTGTGGATTTGCAGCGGGATGCCTGGTTAATTGAGTTGGCTCAGCAGGCAGCGGATCGTTTGCTCCAAGATCATGGTGATTTGGTTGAACGACATTTAGAGCGCTGGCTTGGATCTCGCGCAGAATTTCTAAAGGCTTGATAATTCCTATATGAATTTACAAGACCGTTTAATTTCATATGCATATTTAATCAGGCTGGATAAGCCTATTGGGACCTTATTGCTTTTATGGCCTACGCTTTGGGCCCTTTGGTTAGCAAGTAGCGGCACACCTGACTTATCTATCTTGACCATCTTTGTAGTGGGTACGTTTCTAATGCGTAGTGCTGGTTGCGCAATGAATGACTATGCGGACCGCGATTTTGATCGCCATGTAAAAAGAACGCAAGGCCGCCCAGTCACTAGTGGAAAAATCTCTGGCAAAGAGGCTGTTGCAGTGGCTGGCGTATTGGCTTTGATGGCCTTTCTCTTGATTCAACCCTTAAATGCTTTTACTAAGCAATTGTCAGTATTCGCTTTGTTAGTCGCCTTTGTTTATCCCTTCACTAAGCGCTTCTTTGCAATTCCTCAAGCCATTTTAGGAATTGCCTTCGGCTTTGGTATTCCCATGGCCTATGCTGCAATTCTGGATTTCATTCCCCTAGAGGCTTGGTTCTTATTTATTGGGAATATATTTTGGGCAATCGCATATGACACCGCTTACGCTATGGTTGATCGAGATGATGACTTGCGCTTGGGCCTTAAAACCTCTGCTATCACTTTTGGTCAGTTCGATGTAGTTGCAATCGCAATCAGCTACGGGATGCTTTTTCTGAGCCAGCTATGGGTGGCGCAATTAGCTAATCTCAGTAATTATTTTCTAGTCGGCTGGTTTGCGGCATTGGCTTGCGCAATCTATCACTTAAAACTGGTATCTACTCGCAATAGAGAAGATTGCTTCAAGGCTTTTCGCCACAATAACTGGTTAGGCGGTTTTTTATTTCTAGGAATTGTTTTAGGTTTAAGCCTAAATTAGCTCTTTCCTAGCTCATCACCCATAGTTTCGCCGCGCTGACTAGCCGCATCAATCGCTTTCTCCAGAATCTCATGCCAGCCTTGCTGCTTCAGCACATCCAAAGCTGCTGCTGTAGTGCCGCCTTTGGAGGTCACTCTTTCTCGTAGAACGCCTGCATGCTCATCGGAGTTATGGGCTAGCTGTGTGGCCCCTTCTAGGGTTGCATAGGCTAGTTTGCGTGCAGTCTGGGCATCAAGACCCAACTTCTCTCCAGCAGATTGCATGGCTTCCAAGAAGGCAAAAACATAAGCGGGGCCGCTACCAGAAACAGCAGTCACTGCATCCATCAGTTTTTCTTCTGAAACCCATACTGCTTGTCCCACTGCATTACAAATGGTTTCAGCCAAAGCTCGGTCAGATTCATTAACGGCAGCATCTGCAAATAAACCAGTAATTCCTTTGCCAATTAAAGCGGGGGTATTTGGCATGGCGCGAACACAACGTGCATGATCTAACCAACGACTCATATCTTTGAGACGAATACCAGCGGCGATACTCAGAATTAGTGGGCCTGGCGCGCTGGCATGTTTTAGTTTTGAGGCTAATCCCTTGGCAACGACATTGAAGTCTTGTGGTTTTATTGCCATCACAACAACATTATTTTTAGAGAAGTCAAAAGCGATTTGCTCTAAAGCGCCAATGCCTTGCACTCCAAAATCTTCGTAAAGTTTTAAGGCTGTAGAGGCGTTTGCTTCTACAACGGAAATTTGATTGGGCTCAAACCCATTCGCAAGAAGACCGCTAATGAGGGCGCGTCCCATATTGCCACCACCAATAAAGGTAATGTGGGCGTTGCTATTTTTTTTTGTTGAGTTTTGTACAGTTTTGTTTGTAGTCATTTGCTAATCTTATCGCGCTTCCCAAAAATGGCTGTACCAATACGAACCATAGTGCTTCCTTCGGCAATAGCAGCCTCCAAATCATCCGACATCCCCATCGAAAGAGTGTCAAAGAATTGGTATCCCAATTCAGTAGCATGAGCAGTTTGAATTTTCTTAAAGCAATCCTGTACGGCTGCAAAAGCTTGCCTTTGCTCGATCGGGTCTGGGTTGGGTGCGGGGATAGCCATTAAGCCTCTGAGAACCAGGTTTGGCAAAGAGGTAATGGCATTACACAGGTCTTCCACTTCCGCCAGTGAAATCCCACTTTTGGTGTCTTCTTCACTGACGTTTATTTGTACGCAAACTTGTAGAGGAGGCAAGTCTGGAAATTCACCGCGTTGTGCAGAAAGGCGCTCAGCGATCTTAAGTCTATCGACACTATGAACCCAATCAAAGTGCTCTGCTACTTCTCTAGTTTTATTGCTTTGCAGTGGACCAATAAAGTGCCAGATCAACCAAGGGCGTAATTTGGCAAGCTTTTCAATCTTTTCGACTGCTTCTTGGACATAGTTTTCGCCAAAAGCCGATTGACCCGCATGCATTGCTTCCTCGACCACTGAAGCAGGAAAGGTTTTGCTAACAGCCAAGAGTTCAATCTCTTCAGGCTCGCGCTTTGCTGTCAAAGCGGCAAGCTCAATACGTTCCCTAATTTGTATTAGGTTTACAACAATTGAATTCATGAGGCCTTAGAAGATTTGCTGATCAATTGATCTACGATTTCAATCCAATGCACTACTGGAGTGTCATCTTGCTGAAGATGGGTGATGCAGCCAATGTTTCCGGAAACAATGACCTCCGCCCCAGATTCCACGCAGGCCGCATTTAAGTGAGTCAGTTTATTTCTGCGGAGTTGCTCGGATAGTTCTGGTTGAGTAACTGAGTAAGTGCCAGCAGAGCCACAGCAAAGATGGCTATCGGCGCACAAACGAACGCCAACACCAATGCTGGAGAGTAAGCCTTCTACTTTGCCGCGAATTTGTTGCCCATGCTGCAAAGTGCAAGGTGGGTGATACACCACGCCTGGTTTTGGATCTGTGCCAATCAACTGTACGAGTTCATTTTCAAGAGCCGGAAGAATCTCAGAAATATCTTTAGTTAATTCAGAGATCTTTTTGGCTTTACTTGCATAAACTGGATCATTGGAAAATAAATGACCATAGTCTTTCACCATGACGCCGCATCCAGAGGCTGTCATCACAATAGCTTCAACTCCACTTTCAACTAGTGGCCACCAAGCATCAATATTTTGCTTAGCATTCTCTAGCCCCCCAGCTTGATCATTTAGGTGATAGCGTAATGCTCCACAACAGGTAGCGCTTGGCGCGCTAATTAACTGAATCTTTAAAGCATTCAGTACGCGGGCTGTTGCTGAATTGATGTTTGGCAACATGCCAGGCTGTACGCAACCTTCAAGCAAAACCATTTTGCGCTGATGAGTTGCGCTGGGTCTTGCATAGGCATCGGTGGTGCTGGCTAAGGCTTTATTAATGGTAAGTGGAATCTTGCGTTTGATTCCACTTGGCATCAATGGGCGCACTAAACGACCCAAGGTCATGGCTGTATTAAATAAAGCAGGTTTTGTTAAACCTTCTTTTAGAGCCCAACGAGTTAGGCGTTGAGTAACTGGGCGCGCAGGCGTATTTTCTTCTGCCCACTTGCGGCCAATATCCACTAGATTCCCGTATTGCACTCCACTAGGGCAAGTACTCTCGCAATTGCGGCAGGTTAAACAACGGTCTAAATGTAAACGCGTTTTTTCAGTAGGGGCCTGACCTTCAGCAATTTGCTTGATCAGATAGATGCGTCCGCGCGGACCATCTAACTCATCCCCAAGTATTTGATAAGTGGGGCAAGTTGCGGTACAGAAACCGCAATGGACGCATTTACCCAGAATGCGGGCTGCCTCGATACCTTCCGGTGTGTTGGCAAATTGAGGGGCGAGTTGAGTTTGCATAGAAATACTTATGGAAGACGTTTAGTAGCAAATACACCAGCGGGATCAAAGGCTGATCTTAGGCGTTCTTGTACTGCCTCGAGGGCTTTGGAATGGGATTGTTCTGATAGCAATGTAAAACGCTGATAAGCAGGGTCAACGTTTGCGCCCTGTCTAAAGCGAGTCGCATGTCCACCATGAGAGTTTGCTAATGCTTTGAGTGTATTAAAGGTGGCTTCATCACCAGACGCTTTAATCCAGCGTTGTTGACCGTGCCACTCCAAAATAATTTCATCATTGGCGCCAGTAATCGCGATGGGTCCACACGCAGCAGGTAATGCCAAGCGATAGAGAGTTTGATCGACACCAAGATTATTAAAGGCAGCGAGTTTTTGTTCGCGCAAATCATCCCAGAAATTTTCAGCTACTTCTGCGTTGAGTTCTGCGGCATTTATTAAAGAACGCATCAATGGAATTGCGGCCTTAACGGCAGCAGCTGCACCAGCGAGACGGAAAGTTAACTCTCCATCTCCACCTTTTCCTGAGCCAATCCAGCAACTTGCTGATAGAGGTAGAGGTTGACCAGCCCATTGATTCAAAGCTTTCAGAGCTTTTTCTTGGGAAATCTGACAGCGTAACGTAGCGGTAGCTGCTGGCTTTGGGAGTACTTTGACTGATGCCTCCAATAAAAGCGCTAGTGTTCCCAGGGATCCAGGAATCAAACGTGAAACGTCATACCCTGCAACGTTCTTCATAACTTTGCCGCCAAAGGAAAGGTCTTGACCTTTGCCATCCAGAATACGAGCTCCCAATACAAAGTCTCGGAAGTTGCCGACGGTGATGCGTCCAGGTCCAGCAAGACCTGCGGCGATTGCACCACCAAAAGTTGCGTTCTCACCAAAATGAGGCGGCTCAAAAGCGAGCACCTGATTTTTTTCCTTGAGAGCCGCTTCAATTTCTTTTAGAGGCGTGCCTGTACACGCGGTGATTACCAGCTCCTCTGGCTGATATTCCAGAATGCCTGAGTAAGGGCGTGCATCAAGTTTTTCGTATCCATTCGGATTTCCATACCAAGATTTTGTGCCGCCACCTTCAATCGAAAGCGAAGTCTTATTCTTGGCTGCATTTAGAATTTGCTCGCGGAATGCGTTGATCTGCGGATTGGAGATTGTCATTAGAAGCGCTCCAATTCTGGGTGAGGCAACTGGCCACCACTAATTCTCATGCGACCGTACTCGGCGCAGCGATTCAATGTTGGAATGGCTTTATCTGGGTTCAGTAACTTCTCTGGATCAAAAGCGCTCTTCACGCCCCAGAAAGATTCGCGCTCACCCTCGCCAAACTGAACGCACATTGAATTAATTTTTTCAATGCCAACACCATGTTCACCGGTGATGGTGCCACCAAGCTCCACACAGGCTTCTAAAATTTCAGTACCAAATTCTTCGGCACGATGCCATTCTTCTTGATCGGCGCCGTTAAATAGAATGAGTGGATGCATGTTGCCATCGCCAGCATGAAAAACATTCAAACAACCAAGACCATACTTTTCTTCCATGCCCTGAATGCGTTTGAGTAGGGTGGCAATATGACGACGAGGAATAGTGCCGTCCATACAGTAGTAATCAGGTGCTAAGCGGCCGGCAGCAGGGAAGGCATTCTTGCGGCCACTCCAAAACTTTAAGCGTTCACTCTCATCCTTGGAGATCTGAATACCGCTAGCACCAGCTTCTTCGAGTACCTTGGTCATACGTTCGATTTCTTCAGCAACCTCCTCTGGAGTGCCGTCGGATTCGCAGAGTAAAATTGCTGCAGCATCGAGGTCATATCCTGCGTGTACAAACTCTTCTACGGCGCGGGTAGTAGCCTTATCCATCATCTCTAAACCAGCAGGGATGATGCCGGCAGCAATGATGGCGGCAACAGCATTACCACCTTTTTCAATGTCATCAAAGCTAGCCATAATCACGCGCGCTAATTTTGGTTTGGCAACTAATTTCACGGTGACTTCAGTAACTACTGCGAGCATACCTTCGCTGCCCATCATGATTGCTAGTAAATCTAGTCCAGGAGCATCTGGCGCTAGACCGCCAAATTCCACAATCTCACCATTCATTAGTATTCCGCGGACACGGAGAACGTTGTGCAGAGTGAGGCCGTATTTAAGGCAATGCACGCCACCAGAGTTTTCATTGACATTTCCGCCAATAGAACAAGCAATTTGTGATGAAGGGTCTGGTGCGTAGTACAGGCCAAGATGTGCAACCGCTTCTGAGATCGCAAGATTGCGAACGCCAGGCTGAACCACTGCTGTGCGTGTAAATGGATCGATGCTGATAATTTTTTTAAGCTTTGCCAAAGAAAGTACCAAGCCTTGAGAAAGTGGCATTGCCCCACCAGAGAGGCCAGTTCCAGATCCGCGCGGAACCACTGGAATTTGCATCGAGTGGCAAATCTTCAAAATTTGGACGACTTGCTCTTCTGTTTCTGGAAGTGCTACTGCCAGAGGCATGCGTCGATAGGCAGCTAAACCATCACATTCGTAGGGAATGGTGTCCTCCGGCTCCCATAAAAGGGCATGCTCCGGAAGGATTGGGCGTAATGCCTTAACCAATTTGGACTGAAGGGCGCTAATAGCGGCTAAATCGGGGGGTGGGGTCACCATATTCATAAGAATCATTTTAGCCATTTACCTATAATTAAGCTTATGGGAAATCGACTATCAAAAATCGCCACTAGAACGGGTGATGCAGGAATGACCGGCTTAGGCGATGGAAGTCGCGTTGAGAAGGATCACCTACGGATCTGCGCCATGGGCGATGTTGACGAGTTGAACTCTGAAATCGGCGTTTTGATGACTGAAGACATCCCGGAAAGCGTTTCCGCCGAAATGCGCGAGCTTTTTCTGCAGGTGCAGCATGATTTATTTGATTTGGGCGGAGAGCTATGTATTCCCAACTACAAACTACTCAATCCTGAGCATGTTGCCCAGCTCGATGTTTGGCTAGAAAAATATAACCAGCAGTTACCACCTTTGACAGAGTTTATTTTGCCTGGCGGCACTCGCGCCGCAGCGCAAGCCCATGTTTGTCGTACTGTTTGCAGAAGAGCAGAGCGTTCAATTGTTCGCTTGGGCTGGGAAGAGCCTTTATACGATTCTCCTCGTCAATATGTCAATCGCTTGTCTGACCTACTCTTTGTTATTGCGCGTATTCTCAATCGTGCAGCTGGTGGATCGGATGTGCTTTGGAAGCACGAAAAAAAAGAGACTAAATAAATTAGTCTCTTTTAGCTGTGCTACTGAGTAATTTCGGCTGCGTTATTTTTTCTTGTTTCTACGATTCTTAACGGCGGTTGCAAGACGCTCCAGCACTTGCACTGAATCATCCCAATTAATGCAAGCATCGGTAATGCTGCGGCCATACTCAAGTTTGCTTGGATCATCTTTGCCTGGCGTGAATTTTTGAGCGCCGTCATTTAGATGGCTCTCAACCATTACGCCAAAAATCTGATGGGATCCAGATTCAATTTGTTGTGCGACATCATCAGCAACAATGATTTGACGCTCATGCTTCTTGCTTGAATTGGCGTGAGATAGATCTACCATCAAACTGGCTGGAAGCTTTGCTGCTTCTAGCTCAGCGCAGGCTGCCTGAACATACTTTGCTTCATAGTTAGGCTCTTTACCACCACGCAAAATCACGTGGCAATCTTTATTTCCTTTGGTTTCCACAACGGATACTTGACCGTTCTTATGAACAGATAAGAAATGGTGCGGACGACCTGCGGCTTGAATAGCATCAGTAGCAATTTTGATATTGCCATCAGTGCCATTCTTAAATCCGATAGGCGCAGATAAACCAGACGCGAGTTCACGATGGACTTGACTCTCGGTGGTGCGTGCACCAATTGCGCCCCATGAAATCAGGTCAGCAATATATTGTGGAGAAATTACGTCTAAGAATTCGCTACCAGCTGGCATGCCTAAGCGATTAATTTCCATCAATACTTGACGCGCAAGGCGGAGTCCTTCTTCGATGCGATAGCTTTCGTCGAGGTATGGGTCGTTAATCAAACCTTTCCAGCCAACAGTGGTACGCGGTTTTTCAAAATACACGCGCATCACAATTTCTAATTCACCAGAAAAACGCTCGCGCTCAGCCAAGAGACGTTGGCAATATTCAAGCGCTGCTTTTGGATCGTGAATTGAGCATGGTCCGATGATGACGAGTAAACGATCATCTTTGCCATGAATAATGTCGCGAATTTTTTGACGAGTTTTGCTAATCAACGCTTCAGTTGGTGTTCCAGAAATTGGAAAGAAGCGAATCAAATGCTCTGGCGGAGGCAGAACAGAGATGTTGTGAATGCGTTGATCGTCGGTATCCGAGGTCTTGTCGACTGCGGAGTACCAATTAGCTGGGTTTGTATTTTGTTGGCTCATACGGCTATTTTAAGCCGTAATTTGGCAATCTCAGGCAGTCCCGCCCACGGTCAGGCTATCAATCCTCAGGGTGGGCTGCCCAACCCCGACGGGAACGCTTTGCCCCTCTTTGCCGCAAACCCCTACGCCGCCATCTAGTTTGAGGTCATTTCCAATCATAGAGACCTGTTTTAAGGACTCGGGACCGCTACCAATAATGGTTGCACCTTTAACAGGGTATTGGATTTTGCCGTTTTCCACCCAATAAGCTTCAGAGGCGGAAAAAACAAATTTGCCGCTTGTAATGTCTACCTGACCGCCACCGAAATTCACTGCATAGAGACCTCGCTTGATGCTGGCCACAATTTCTTGGGGATCATCTTTGCCGGCAAGCATGTAGGTATTCGTCATGCGTGGCATCGGGAGAGATGCAAAACTTTCACGACGACCATTTCCTGTGAGAGGCATATTCATAAGTCGAGCATTGAGGCTGTCTTGAATATAGCCCTTCAAAATACCATCCTCAATCAAGGTAGTGCATTGAGTGGGAGTGCCCTCATCATCAATATTTAAGGATCCTCTGCGTCCAGAAAGAGTTCCATCATCGACTACGGTTACACCTTTGGCGGCAACGCGTTGTCCGATACGACCAGCAAAAGCCGAAGATCCTTTGCGATTAAAGTCACCCTCTAGACCGTGACCAACTGCTTCATGTAAAAGAACGCCAGGCCAGCCAGGACCCATGACTACTGTCATTGGTCCTGCAGGAGCGGGGCGTGATTCTAGATTTACTAGTGCGCCATCTACTGCTTCATCAACATAGCGATTGATAAGTTCGGCATCAAAGTAAAGATAGTCATGACGTGCACCACCACCAGAAGAGCCTGATTCACGACGACCATTTTGTTCTGCGATCACATGTACAGAAACCCGTACTAGCGGACGAACGTCAGCTGCAAGAAGGCCGTCGGCTCTCACTACGAGGACGACGTCAAATTCACCAGCTAGACTCGCCATGACTTGAATGATGCGCGGATCACGTGCTTTTGCACGACGCTCAATACTTTCAAGTAAGGCAATTTTTTCCTTAGGCTGGAGGGAGTCCAGAGGATTGAGATCGGAGTAAAGCTTATTAGAAACCGGATTAAAGAGTTTGCTTGCAACCGCTTGTTTTCCGCCTTGAGGTCCAATTACTCGGGTGGCTTTTGCAGCCTTATCCAGAGCCTCTAAATTAATTTCGTCTGAATAGGCAAAAGCAGTCTTGTCACCATAAATTGCTCTGACACCAACACCTTGGTCGATATTAAAGCTGCCAGATTTCACAATACCTTCTTCAAGACTCCAGCTTTCGCTGCGGGTATGCTGAAAGTAAAGGTCAGCATCGTCAAGGCGATGGGTAAACATGTTGCCAAATGTATGGTGAAGATCTTGCTCTGATAACCCTGTTGGTTCAAGCAGGATTGACTTCGCTAGTTTGATGAGGTCTGCTTGTTTTTTGGCTTTGGTCCAGCTGGCTGGAAATAGTGCTTCTGGTGCATTCATCTGGTTCAGGTGATCTTTCGTTAAAGCCTGCGGTGTGCAAGAGCGGGTAACTTAGAGCGTACCTCGTTTAATTTTTCTTTGCACAAAACCCCAGAAATAAAGCCTTCGCCTTCTGGAAGTTGGGCCAAGATTGCGCCCCAGGGGTCAATCAACATGCTATGACCCCAAGTACGACGTTGGTTTTGGTGTGTGCCGCCTTGAGCTGAAGCCAAAACGTAGCATTGATTTTCAATAGCTCTGGCGCGTAAGAGGATCTCCCAGTGATCTTTACCAGTTGTATAAGTAAAGGCAGCAGGAATAACGTGGCAGTCAACTTGACCTAGAGAGCGATATAACTCTGGAAAGCGCAGATCGTAGCAAATGCTCAGACCAAAAGACCACACTTCTTGATTAGCTGAAATTTTCAAAAGGCTTGGAATTTCTCCCGGTTCAATAGTTTCAGATTCTTGGTAACGTTCAGTTTGCGTTTGGAAGCCAAACAAATGAATTTTGTCGTACCGACCAATTGTCTTGCCCTGAGGATCAAAGGCGAGAGTGGTATTTAAAACCTTGTTCTCATCTTTAGCTTTAAGGGGGATAGTCCCCGCAATGAGATGAATACCATTTTCTTTTGCTGACGCGGCAAGCTGTTCTTGAATAGGTCCACTTCCAAAGCTTTCACGAGCTTGAACTTTGTCGGTATCTTTGAGGCCCATAAGACAAAAATATTCTGGAAGCGTAATGACTTGGGCGCCGTCGTTGGCAGCAGCCTTAATGAGTCGACTAGCTGTCGACAAATTTTCTTTCAAATCCGGGGTCGACACCATCTGAATGGAGGCGACCTTTAGTTCCGTGAAGTGTTCTGATGTACTCATAGAGACTTATTTGCTTGGATTGGAAGGACTGCTTGGTGCTGGCGAAGAAGGTGGGTTAGTGCTGGGTTTGACCTGCTCTTTCAGTAAATCTTTGCTGCGAATATTCTCTAATGTTTTGGAATCAATTGGCTGACCTTTTTGATCTAGAGGAATGACTTCTGGATTTTCCCATGAGCCCTGAACCAAATAATCTGATTGCAAGTTACGATTAATTTGGTTGGTAATGAGGTACTGACCCACTAAAGCGCCAAGACCTACGATTGGATTAATTGCAAAGGCTGCTAATGATCCGGCAGTGGCATCAATCGTAGGGAAAATAGTGACACGTAAGTCCTGTGTTTGCTTGGGAATATTGATCTGGCCATTCATTGCTACACGTGCTTGATCTAAAACCATGTTGAATTGTTTGGTTTGAGCTACACCGGCATTGATATCAAATGCGGCATCAATCGAATTAAAAGGAGTACCTTTGGTGACAATGTTTCCAAGACTTCCTTTGAGATCAAAGGTTGCAAATCGCAACAAGCTTTGCAGACTGAGAACGTCTAGCAGCTTTGCGCCACTAGTATTCACCTCTAGCAGGCGTCCCTTTGTGAGATTTAAATTCGCTTTGCCTGATAGCGTTTCGTATTTAGGCGTGAATGGTGAGCCTTCCCATTGTGCATTGGCACCCACTTGACCTTGGCCACCCTCTACTGATTTTTGACTACTCCAGTGCGCAATGATTTGCCCCGCATCTTTTACATCCAAATTAGCATTCAGTTCGGTGCGTTCAACGTCAGCTTGGGTGGCGCCTCGCCATTGACCTGAAAGGGTTGAATTACCCTGGGGGTTGCTAATTTGAAGCGATTCAATCTTCAGAAGATTGCCGCTGGTTTTGGATTTCAATTTAATCTGGCCAAGTTGCGCTTTGCTCCACAAAAAATCATCAATGCTGATGTCTAGGCTGGGGATGGCGCTTGGCTCCACCTTACTGCCCCCTGAAGTCTTTTTGGGGCTTGGTTTTTTTGTATTAATAGGACTGGGGATTGCATCGGGAATTTTTAAGTGCGCAAGGCGCCCACTGATTAAGCCGCTTGAATCAGTATTGCTAGGTTCTTGGTACTGCAGATTTCCAGCAATTGCTGGAGAGCTCACTTTGATCTGCCATGCATTATTTTTATTATTTGCGCTGAGATTGAAGTCTGGCCAAATACGATCAAATAAGCCGAGCTTTTTTACTTGCCCTGAGATCTGAAGATTACTTGCACCTT
This sequence comes from Polynucleobacter sp. AP-Kolm-20A-A1, assembly GCF_018688315.1. NCBI lineage: Bacteria > Pseudomonadati > Pseudomonadota > Betaproteobacteria > Burkholderiales > Burkholderiaceae > Polynucleobacter > Polynucleobacter sp. AP-Kolm-20A-A1. The sequence continues at coordinate 1,640,029 of NZ_CP061315.1, read as the reverse complement.
GGTTGCTGCTCTTAGGGGTGGCACTGTTTTTATTTTGGCTGCTTAAAAAATCTTGCCAGGCATCTAGATTTAACTCGCCACTTGAGATGTGTAATTGAATGCCTTGCTGCGGTAAGTTTGCTGGCGCTCCAATACCGATTGCTTGACGTATTTCATCATCCTTACCCAATTCACCCTGAACATAGTATTGATCACCAATCTTTCCATTCCAAGAAATTCGGCCAGCACCAGCACTTAAGTCTGAGCTGGCATTGGTGCGAATAGTGACTTGGCCTAGCATTGGTGAGCTTGCTGGTTTTTTGAGTGGGGCAGGTGCACTGCTAGCCCAGTCGCGAAGATCCAATTTAAGACTAGTTTCACTGCCGCCTTTATTGAAGTTAATGGTGCCTTCGTATTTTGCAGACCCATTCATTGCTTGCAATAAGGCAGTTGATTGCGGGCTTGCATTATTAGAAAAATAATTCTTAATAAAGCCAGCAGCGATGTCGCCTGAGATATTGAAACTCTGCTTGCCTTGAGGCCTTGGGGCACTTGTGATCTTGATTGAGCCGCCAAGGAAATTGGCTGTGACATCTTCAAATTCTGGATTGACTTCGGTAATGCGAATCTTTCCTTTGAGATTCTCAAAAGGAGGCAAATCTGACCATTGCAACTTATTGCCAGGGAAGTCCAGTTGGATATCTGTATTGCCGTTCCCGCTTCCTGAGAGAGGGAACTTTAAACCCAGCACAAGATTGGCCGGCCCTGAAATTTGCAAGTTTTTTTCCAGCTTAACTTGTTTTTTACCTACCGGAGAGGCGAACAAGTAGTCCAGCATCTGTGGCGCCTCACCTTGAGCATTGCCGTTAACAGAAAGCACTAATTGGTTTGCGCTAACATTTGGAATTTCCGCGTGGAATTGATTGAGTGCGACCTGCTTGTAGTTTGCTTTAGAAATGTCCGCCGTAAAGTTTGAGTTCTGCATGGCGATGACGCCATTCACGTTAGTGAATGCAGGCCAGGCACCTTGGTTCCCTGGTGAAGTGGGTACCGGACTAAATGTTGCTCCGGCAATCGGAAGCTTTAAAGAAAATTCACCATCAACTCCTTTGGGGAATGGGATTCCATTTGGATCTCCCTTGATATGCAAGCTGCCATTTTGAATCACTCCAGCAGCAAACGCTTTACTTAAGTAAGTTTGAGTATCTTTATCCATGCTTACTGGTAAATAGCGATATGCACTAACGAGTTTTGCTTTAGAAAAATCCATATCCAAAGACATCGAGTCAGGATTTTTAGGCCCGCCAATAACGTAGTTAATGCTAAGACTCGTAGAAATCTCGGGATTACTTAAGGAAAGCTTTTTCGTACTAATGACCCAACTTCCCTTGCTTTTTGACCAATTGATTTGACCATTGGCTTGGTCCAGTTGAATTTTAGGGTCTGCTAACAGGCCATTGATTTCTAAGTCAAGGTTGCTGGAGTTAACCGAAAAACTACCTTGGCTCTGATTTGCCGTTAGAAAGCCAGAAAGATTGGAAACAGTAGGCATTGATTTGTTAATGCCAACAAAGCTGAGATCAATCAACTTAGCGCTAATTGAAAAGTCGATCTTGTTTGACTTAAACCAGCCGCCTGGAATGTTGAGCGCCGATAAAGGGGATTTACTTTCTGACCAGCTGATATCTAAATTCTGCAATTCACCATCCGCTCTTGAGGCTTTAATCCACTCATGCACTTTTTTAGAGAGAGGCAAATTTAAGGCAAATAGCGCTACGTCATCCACAGAAATTTTTGGTGATGAAAAACCAAATTCTTTAATTTCTCCATCGGCCGCTGGGGGGCGCCAACGGAAAGTCATTGGACTTAAGCTTTCTAGTGGAGCTGTTTTGGGACTATCCATATCACGCCAAGCAAAATTTTGAGTGGTGACAGAGATAAGGCCACTATCAGTTTCTTGGCTAAGATTTGTTTCTAGTCTTCCTAAGGCGATAGCATCTTCACCTTTAGATAGCTGAATAACTAGGTTGTCAGCAGCAATGAAGGCTTCGCCACCATCGGGCTTGCCGTTGTCAATTTTTAGCTTTCCATTTGTACTAAGTTTTCCCTCAAGAGCGCTGAGGGGCAATGCAAATTCTTTGGCAAGTCGATCTAGGTTAAGCCCTGTCAAATTCCAAGAGACCGTACCAATCCAGTCGCGCCAATTGCCGGCCTGGCCGCCAAGATGTGGGGCAAAGTTCACTTCAAGCTCTAATGGTCCGCTAGTCCAGGGCGTTGTTGTTTGGAGTTTTCCAGTATGTCGGCGAATGCCATTGCTGAAGGACAGCGTTTGAATATCGATATTTGAAATCGATTTTTTATTGAGCTGATCATCCCAGATTACTTTGACATCTTTAATGTCGATATTGTTTTGAGAAAAAAGCCAATTTTCAAAGCCATAATCAGTTGAGTTGCTATCAGTGGTAATGCCGGCAATGCTGATGATCCCCTTTTGATTTCTCTGCGCATAAATTTGCGCTCCTTCGAGGTAGAGCTCATGAAAGTGAGGAGCCAAATGATAGAAAGAGTTCCAGCTTAGTTCCCCGCTAATTTTTTGCACTTGAAGGGTTGGCTCTACTTTTCCTTTGCCATTAAAACGTAAACCTTCAATTTCAAAATCTGGTCTGATGCCTGTCCAAGATACTTGCAACTTATCTATTGATACGTCGACACCAATGCGGGCGCCAATAAGTTTTTCAATTGACGCTTTTGATTTTTCAACTTGTGGCCATATAACAAACCTTACGGTGAGATGGCCAAGCACAAAAAGTACCGCAGTCAAACCAACCAAGATGAGGGCGCGTTTGCGCCAAGGCCCACCGGAACCTTGAGGACGCTTTGCAAATACGCTCTTGAGGCGGGACGGAATGATCTTTTGCAGCATGGGCTCTATTATCCGTCAGCCCACGCCCGATCGCCAATCTTCCCTAAGGGGTTTTCTGGGTCGGATTAAGATGGGGGAATGGATGAATTTTCCCGACAAATTGCATTTTTAGAGCAGAACTCCACTTACGCTCGTCGCTGGCTAAACGCCAAGCCCGAGTGGGTGGAATGGTTGCGCATCAAAGGGCAGAGGAAGGTTGATCTTCCGGGTATTGAGCAGTTGCTCAGGGAGTGCGATATTGACTTAAAGGGCTCCGAGCAGGATGAGGCCCTGTGGATGGCTAACTTGCGCCTAGCAAGACAGCGTTTGATGCTTTGGGTAGCATTCCGCGATCTCAATGGCATGGCTGATTTACATGAAGTGACTCATGCCTTAAGTCACTTTGCTGAGCTGGTTGTTTCTGCTGCAATTACTTATACCCGCCAGGATCTCAAACAGCGCTTTGGAGTACCTTGGAGCAACGCAACCCAATCAGAAATGTCTTTGATGGTTGTTGGCATGGGTAAGCTCGGCGGACTAGAGTTAAATCTCTCCTCTGATATTGATTTAATTTTTTTATACGAGCATGAGGGCGAGACTAGTGGAGGGCCGAAAAGTCTTTCGAATCACGAGTGGTTTGCTCGTATGGGCAAGCGCTTAATTAAGTTGCTTGCTGAGCATGATGAAAATGGATTTGTATTTCGAGTGGATATGCGGCTACGACCCAATGGAGATTCGGGTCCACTAGTTTGCAGTTTGGATATGTTGGAAGAGTATCTGCTAGTGCAGGGTAGGGAATGGGAGCGCTATGCCTGGATCAAGGGGCGGTTAATAGCGCCCTTGCCAGGCTCCCCAGATTTTGCGCATTGCCAAAAAGAGTTAGATCAACTCATTCGCCCGTTTGTGTATCGCAGACATTTGGATTACGGCGTGATTGCTTCCATCAGAGATTTGCATGCACAGATTCAGAGTGAGGCTGAGAAGCGATCCTCTGGTCACCAAGGCCGTTCAAGAGACATCAAATTGGGGCGAGGCGGCATTCGGGAGATTGAGTTTTTAGCGCAGATGTTTCAGTTGATGCGCGGTGGTACGGATCCTCGCTTTAGAGTCCGCCCCACGCTAGAGGTCTTGAATCTCGTGCTCCAATGCGGCATATTGCCTGCTGCTGATGTGGATGCATTACAAGCTGCCTATATTTTTCTGAGGCGCTTAGAGCATCGCATTCAAGTGTGGGATGACCAGCAGACTCACTATCTTTCTGATGACGAGGTGGTGCGTTTACGTCTTGCGGATGCAATGCAAGATTCAAATGAAAAGTCCACCGAGTTCATGGCGAACCTGGAGCACCATCAGAACAATGTCGCCTCCCTTTTTGAAAAAGCATTTTTATTGGACGATAGTTCACGCCTTGCATTGACGCCCTTGGCGCTTGACTGGGCTCCTGACCAACACTTTTTTCCTGAGTCTTCTGCGCGTTGGTCGGCATGGGTAGAGAGCCCTAAGCAAAAACTGTTGCCTGAAAAAAGTCGCCTGATTTTTGATAATTTGATGCGCAAGGCTGCCGAAGTTTTGCAGTCTGATAGTGCTAGCGGGGGACATGCGGATCAAGCGCTATTACGCTTTTTTGATTTACTGGAAGCTATTGCAAGACGTAGCGCCTATCTTTCGATCTTGGCTGAATACCCCAAAGCTCTCTCTAACATTCTGGATTTACTGAGAGCCTCGCAATGGGGTGCTCAGTATTTAACTCGCCACCCTCATTTATTGGACCATCTGCTCAATGCGCAAACAGAGAAGGCCTTAATCGAAGAGCCCGAGAAGTATTGGTCTGAGGTGAAAGCCCACTTGAATATGCGCCTAGATGATGTGATGGCTGATGGTGATGGATCAGAGCAGGCAATGGATGTTTTGCGTGTCACACATCACAACGAGACCTTTATTACCTTGTTAACAGACTTGGGTATTGGTGTGACAAAACCTCTTCCAGTGGAAAGAGTGAGTGATCATCTATCCACGTTGGCAGATCTGATTTTGCAGACAGCTTACGAACGTGTTTGGCCTGGAGTAGCTCAAAAGTTTGGTCTTGCGCAAGATGTGCACTCTCCATTTGCGATTATTTCTTATGGAAAGTTGGGTGGCAAAGAATTGGGTTATGCCTCTGATTTGGATTTGGTATTTTTATATCAAGCGGATGAAGCAGATTATGCCGCTCAAGAAATTTACGCCTTGCTTGCAAAGCGGATGATTAATTGGCTGACAGCATTTACATCTACCGGTAGTTTGTTTGAGATTGATACCCGTTTACGTCCCAATGGATCTGCTGGATTTTTAGTAACCAGTGCGGAAGCTTTTAAGAAATACCAAATGCGTGAAGGTGACAACGCCGCTTGGGTATGGGAGCACCAGGCCTTAACGCGTGCCCGTTTTTCTGCGGGTGATCCTGAGGTGGGTGTGTACTTTGACGCCGTGCGCTCAGAGGTATTAAGTCAAAAACGAAATGCGGACCATCTTCGTAAAGAGATTTTAGAGATGCGTCACAAGGTGCATGCAGGTCATCCCAATGGGAATAGCGAGTTTGATTTAAAGCATGATGCCGGGGGCATGGTGGATATTGAATTCATTGTGCAATTTTTAGTGTTGGCCTATGCGCATCAACACTCTCGTCTAATTGGTAACTTGGGAAATATCGCCTTGCTGCAGATTGCCAGTGAGGTTGGATTGATTTCTGGGCAAGCAGCCAAAGCCGTTGGTGACGCCTATCGTCTATTGAGATCTCGTCAGCATCGCTTGCGATTAGATGGGGCCGATAAAACTCGGGTAAGTCTAGATGATGAGCCTGAGCTTATTCAAGCAAGAGATGCAGTTCAAGCACTCTGGTTAGAGATATTTAAAGCACCTTCAGACGCTACGAATTGATATTGCGTGGGGTGTTGTTAGTTCTGCTCAAGTAGTTCACGAGCATGACGACGCGTTGTATCGGTAATAGTGGTGCCACCAAGCATACGCGCCACTTCCTCCACTCGTTCAGCTCTGCCAAGAATCTGTACTTGCGAAACAGTTTTTTCAGCATTTTGTGACTTGCTCACTTTGAGGTGATGATTGCCTTGGGCGGCTACCTGTGGCAAATGGGTAACGCATAAGATTTGATGGGATTGCCCCAATTGGTGCAAGAGCTTGCCAACAGTTTCAGCAACTGCGCCACCAATGCCTGCATCTACCTCATCAAATATCAGGGTTGGCGTGAATGAGGCTTTGCTGGTGATAACGCTAATCGCCAAGCTAATCCTGGCTAGTTCACCACCAGATGCCACTTTGGCAAGTGGGCGCGGTGTGCTGCCAGCGTGACCAGCAACTAAGAATTCAATTTGTTCAAGACCATGAGAGCCACCTTCACTCAATGGAGTAAGTGCTATTTCTAGGCGACCACCAGCCATTGATAAGTCCTGCATCGCATCCGTTACGAGTTTGCCCAGCTCGGATGCAGCCTTGCTACGCTTTTGCGAAAGTTGTTTGGCTAGCTTGAGATAAGCAGCCTCTTCTAGCTTGACCTTTTCGCGTAGGGCATCAATATTTTGAGAGGCTGTTAACGCTTCTAATCGCTCTGTTGTCTCTGCAAGAAGTATTGGTAAGCCCTCAACTTCGATGCGATATTTTCTGGCGGTGCCATGAAGCGCTTGCATACGCTCTTCAACCTGCGCCAGTCTGGCGGGATCTAGATCTAGTTTTTGAAGGTAGCGATTAAGGCCGTGAATGGCTTCATCCAACTGGATGCTGGCTGACTCCAAGGCTTGGCTAATATCGGCAAGCGCTGGATCATGTTCAGCCAAGGCGCTGACATTGCCCGATACTTTTGTTAGGCTGGATTCGAGAGAGTTATCTGCATCGCTCAAAATCTCAATTGCTTCTTGGCAGCCACCAATCAGCTTGGCACCATTTGCCAGTCTTGCATGTTCACTTTGAATGCTCGTCCATTCGCCTTCTTGTGGCGAGAGTTCATTAAGCTCTTCAAGCTGCCACTCTAGACGTTCACGTTCACGCTCAATATCTTGACCCGCATTTTCTGCTTGCTCTAAGCGACGGCGAGAATCGGCAACCGTTTTAAATGCTTGCGCTACTTCAATGCCTAGTGGCAATAATCCAGCATGTCGATCCAGCAGTTCGCGCTGGGCGCCACCTTTTAATAGAAGCTGATGTGCGTGTTGTCCGTGAATATCGACTAGTTGGTCACCGGCTTCTCTGAGTTGGACTAGTGTTGCAACGCTGCCATTAATAAAAGCGCGGCTACGTCCATTGCTTTCCACAGTTCTCTTAAGCAATAAGCTTTGACCATCATCCTCTAGCGGAAATCCCTGCTCATCAAGCCATTGGCTAAATGATTTAACTTGTTCAGGATCAATGCGAAAAAGGGCGGAGATTTCTGCGCGATTGCTACCCTCACGAATTTGGCTGCTATCAGCGCGCTCGCCAAGCACCAAACCAAGTGCATCTAGCAAAATAGATTTACCGGCACCGGTTTCACCAGTCAGCACTGTAAAGCCTGAAGAAAAATCTAATTCAAGCTGATCAACAATGACAAAGTCACGAAGTGAGATAGTTTGAAGCATGTATTAGCGTAGCAAGAAGCTCGACATCAGAATGTCGATGGATATTCATTCCAATGCAGCTTTTCGCGCAAGGTTTTGTAGTCGCTGTGATTGCTGGGATGAAGCAGGGCAATCGTTTTATTAGATTGACGTACTTCAATCTTGTCACCGCTTTGTAAATTCGTTTGAGACTGCATATCAAAATTCACAATCACCTCGCGTCCATCAACCACCTCAATTACGGTAACGCTATCTTGCGGCAGAACAATCGGGCGGTTAGACAGTGAGTGTGGCGCAATCGGCGCCAATAAAATGCCAGCTACATGAGGATGCAAAATGGGGCCACCAGCAGAGAGTGCATAAGCAGTCGACCCTGTTGGGGTTGAGACGATTAAGCCATCAGAACGTTGGTTGTACATAAAAGAACCATTAACGTGAACGGCCAACTCAACCATGCCTGAAATTCCAGAGCGATTTACAACTACATCATTCAGCGCTAGTGCGCGATTAATTTCTTTACCATTACGAATAACCACTGCATCTAACAATGTGCGGGTATCGGCTTCATAATCGCCCGCAATGATTTTAGGTAAGGTGGTGTGAACGGACTGAATGGGAATATCCGTCATATATCCCAGGCGTCCCATATTGATTCCTACCAGCGGAACATTGCTACCTGCAAGTTGTCTGGCAATACCAAGCATGGTGCCATCGCCACCAAGAACCACAACCAGATCAATTGATCCGGCAAAGTCTTTCGCCGTTTTGGTGGGGTAGCCAGCAAGAGCGAGGTGGGTGGCTGTATCAAACTCAATAAAGGCCTCGCAACCCAAGTCTGAGAGCAATTTAGCCAAGTCTTTGAGGTGTTCTTCGATGCCATCAGCCTGGAATTTGCCGACAAGTGCAACCCGGCTAAATGCCTTCTTGGTGGAATTTGGGGATGGGCTTAACATATGACGATTAAACCATAGGCATAAAATCCCTTCCACCATGGATGAACGTTCCCGCGCCTTACTAAAAACCCTCATCGAGCGCTATATCGAGGAGGGCCAACCTATTGGCTCCCGCACGCTGTCAAGATTCTCGGGTTTAGACCTATCCGCGGCCACCATTCGCAATGTCATGGCTGATTTAGAGGAGATGGGCTTGGTAACAAGCCCGCATACCTCCGCCGGCCGTATTCCAACCCCTCGAGGCTATCGTTTATTTGTGGATACGATGGTGACCGTGCGCCCCTTGGAAGAAATGGCGGCTAGAGAGGTTGAGAAAGGGCTTTTGCCGGACTCCCCGCAGCGGGTACTTACATCGGCCGCTCAGATTTTGTCGAACTTGACCCATTTTGCAGGGGTGGTGATGACGCCCAAGCGTGCGCAAGTGTTTAAGCATATTGAGTTCTTGCGCTTAGGCGAAGGCAAGATCTTATTGATTATGGTTACCCCAGAGGGCGACGTGCAAAACCGTATTTTGCCTACGACCCAAGATTACACGCCGAGCCAACTCATTGAGGCTGGTAACTTTATCAATACCCAGTTTGCTGGAAAAAGTTTTGATCAGGTTCGCCTCCATTTGAAATCCGATTTAGATAATTTGCGCGCTGATATTTCCGGGTTGATGGCTTTGGCTTTGCAAAGCGGTGTTGCTGACTACGACATGAGTGGTGGAGATATGGTGCTTTCGGGCGAACGTCGCTTGCTCAATGTTGGTGATTTAAGCTCCAACCTCGATAAGTTGCGCAAGATGTTTGATATGTTGGAGCAAAAATCAGTGCTCATGCAACTGCTTGATGTGTCTAGCCATGCTGACGGCATTCAAATATTTATTGGCGGCGAAAGTGATTTGTTGCCCTATGAGGATTTAGCTGTGATCAGCGCCCCATATAGCGTTGATGGGCAGATAGTAGGAACCCTCGGCGTTATTGGGCCAACTCGTATGGCCTACGACAGAGTGATTCCTATTGTAGATATCACCTCTAAACTATTGTCTGGGGCGCTTAGCTCCTAACTAAAATTTGTACAAACCATTTAACAGAGATAAATACTTTGAAACAGAATCCGCACCTACGCGCATCTAAAACTGCGGTCTTGTTACTGAATCTAGGAACGCCATCTGCACCAACAGCGAAAGCAGTGCGCGCCTATTTAAAAGAATTTCTTTCTGATCCTCGTGTCGTAGAGATCCCGCGCATTATTTGGTGGTGCATTTTGAATGGCATTATTTTGCCAATTCGTAGTGGTGCCTCTGCAAAGAAATATGCGTCAATTTGGTTGCCAAAGTTAGGCTCACCTTTGATGCATTACTCACGTTTACAAGCAAAAGAACTTGGTGAAAAATTTACCAATGAAGGCCATATTGTTTTGGTAGATTTGGCGATGCGCTATGGTGAGCCATCAACGCAATCCGTCTTAGAGGGGCTGAAGGCACAGGGCATGGAGCGTTTATTGCTATTGCCTTTGTATCCACAATACTCGGCCACCACTACGGCATCTAGCTTTGATGAAGTCTTTCGCGTCTTGAGTACTTGGCGCGATCAGCCTGAGTTGCGTCTTGTGAAACACTATCACGACAACCCAGCTTATATCTCCGCATTGCGTGATCAAGTTTTAAGTAGTTGGGATAAAGATGGACGCCCTGATTTTTCCAGGGGTGACCGCTTAGTCATGTCGTTTCACGGATTACCAAAGCGTAATTTGATGAAGGGTGACCCCTACCATTGTGAGTGTTTAAAAACAGGTCGCTTACTTGGTGAATCCTTAGGTTTGGAGCTAGGCCAATACATTGTGACTTTCCAATCACGCTTTGGTAAGGCCGAATGGTTAAAGCCGTATACGGCACCAACCATCGAAAAGCTGGCAAAAGAGGGTTGTCAACGCATCGATATTTTTTGCCCAGGGTTTCCAGCTGACTGCTTAGAAACGCTGGAAGAAATCGCCATGGAGGCTCGCGAAATCTTCTTGGAGCATGGCGGAAAAGACTATCGTTATATCCCATGCTTGAACAGCAACCCCAAGTGGATTCGGGCTCTGGGCGATATTGCTCATCATCATTTGCAGGGCTGGACATTAGGCGTGGAGTCTGAGGCTGAGCTAGCCAAGCGCAATGAAAGAGCGGAGTTGGCTGAAAAAACAAAGACTTGAAATCGAAATAATCAACCCCATATTGAAAAGTAATAGCCAATCTTTATAGAAAAGTAAAATAGCGTCCATGACACAAGAAAATCAAAATCCAACTCCAGAGCAAGAAAATCCAGCTGCTGAGCTTCAAGCAAATGAGGCTGCATCTGCTGAATCTGCTGTCAAGACTCCTGAGCAAGAAATTGCGGAACTGAATCAAAAGATTAGCGAGTTGCAAGATAACTTCTTGCGCGCCAAAGCAGAGGGTGAAAATATTCGCCGTCGTGCGGTTGAGGACATTGCCAAGGCGCACAAGTTTGCAATTGAAAGTTTTGCTGAGCATTTAGTGCCAGTGACGGATAGCCTCTATGCAGCTTTGAGCACTGATGCTGGTGATGCTAAGGCCTTCAAAGAGGGTTTAGAGATCACCTTGAAGCAGCTGCTGTCCGCCTTTGAAAAAGGTCGCATGACCGAAATTAATCCTGCGGTTGGAGATAAATTTGATCCTCACCACCACCAGGCCATTGCTTCAGTACCTTCTGAACAAGAGGCTAATACAGTGGTTTCAGTGCTTCAAAGGGGTTATACCGTGGCTGATAGGGTCCTTAGACCGGCTTTGGTGACGGTCAGCGCCCCAAAATAAGCGCCAAAACCACCAAAAAAGCATAAAAAAGGCAGATTTCTGCCTTTTTTGCTGTTTATCCCCTTGAAATCCCCTTTTTAGACCCCATTTACTGGGTATCGAAATATTCATTAGTACAACAAACAATTTAATTTTTTGGAGCAATTATGGGAAAGATTATCGGAATCGACTTAGGAACCACGAATTCATGTGTTTCAGTCGTTGAAAACAATGCACCTAAAGTTGTCGAGAACGCCGAAGGCGGTCGCACAACTCCATCCATCATCGCTTACGTTGAAGACGGCGAAGTATTGGTTGGTGCGCCAGCAAAACGTCAATCAGTGACGAATCCTAAAAACACCATCTACGCAGTAAAGCGCTTGATGGGTCGTAAATTTACGGATCCTGAAGTGCAAAAAGATATTAGCCTTATGCCGTACGAAATTGTTCAAGCAGACAATGGCGACGCTTGGGTATCAGCACGCGATAAAAAAATGGCTCCACAGCAAGTTTCAGCTGAGATCTTGCGCAAGATGAAAAAAACTGCCGAAGATTATCTTGGCGAAGAAGTGACAGAAGCAGTGATTACTGTTCCAGCTTACTTTAATGATAGTCAGCGCCAAGCAACTAAAGATGCTGGCCGTATTGCTGGTTTAGATGTTAAGCGCATCATCAACGAGCCTACTGCTGCTGCATTAGCATTTGGCTTGGACAAGCAAGACAAAGTAGATCGCAAGATTGCTGTCTATGACTTGGGTGGCGGTACATTCGACGTATCCATTATTGAGATTGCTAACGTTGACGGTGAGAAGCAATTTGAAGTGCTCTCCACCAACGGCGACACCTTCTTGGGCGGCGAAGACTTTGACCAACGCATCATTGACTGGATCATTGCTGAGTTCAAGAAAGAGCAAGGCGTAGATCTGAGTAAAGATGTATTGGCATTGCAACGCTTGAAAGATGCTGCTGAAAAAGCCAAGATCGAATTATCATCTGCGCAACAAACAGAAATCAACTTGCCTTACGTGACAGCTGATGCTAGCGGTCCTAAGCATTTGAACTTGAAGTTGACCCGTGCCAAGTTAGAGTCTTTGGTTGAGGAATTAATCAAGCGTACCGCTGGTCCTTGCTTAACTGCGATCAAAGATGCTGGCGTAAACGTAGCTGATATCGACGACGTGATTTTGGTTGGCGGTCAAACACGTATGCCTGCGGTTCAAGACAAAGTAAAAGAAATCTTTGGCAAAGAACCACGCAAAGACGTTAACCCAGACGAAGCGGTTGCTGTTGGTGCTGCAATTCAGGGTTCAGTATTATCTGGCGATCGTAAGGACGTATTGCTCTTGGACGTTACCCCATTGTCATTGGGTATCGAGACTCTTGGCGGCGTAATGACCAAGATGATTCCTAAGAACACAACAATTCCTACCAAGCATTCACAGGTTTATTCCACTGCGGAAGACAATCAGCCTGCCGTAACCATCAAATGCTTCCAAGGTGAGCGTGAGATGGCTGCTGCTAACAAGTTGCTTGGTGAATTTAACCTCGAAGGTATTGCTCCAGCACAACGCGGCATGCCGCAGATTGAAGTGACCTTTGATATCGATGCCAACGGTATCTTGCACGTAACTGCAAAAGATAAAACTACTGGCAAAGAGAACAAGATCACCATCAAGGCAAACTCTGGCTTGACCGAAGAAGAGATTCAACGCATGGTGAAGGATGCTGAAGCTAATGCTGCTGAAGACAAGAAAGCGCTTGAGTTGGTAACTGCGCGCAATTCTGCAGATGCTTTGGCTCACTCAACCAAGAAGGCCTTGGAAGAGCATGGCGCTAGCTTAGAAGCTTCTGAGAAAGAAGCGATTGAAGCAGCCCTCAAAGAGTTGGATGAAGCGATCAAAGGTAGCGACAAAGAGGCGATTGAAGCAAAAACAGAAGCCTTGGGCAAAGCAAGTCAGAAGCTAGGCGAAAAGGTCATGGCTGCTGAACAAGCTAAAGCCGGTGGCGCTGCCGCTGGCGCGGCTCCTGGTGGTGCAGCCCCTGGTGCTGCTCCTGATGCTGATGTTGTTGATGCTGATTTCAAAGAGGTTGATGACAAGAAGTAATTCTTAAATCAGACATTCATTAACGTAGTTTTGATGTACTTAAATAACAAGTCGGCCTCGTGCCGACTTGTGTCATTCAGGTTGTTGAGAGGAATAGGCCGTGCCTAAAAGTAAACGCGATTTTTATGAAGTGCTTGGTGTAGCAAAAGGCGCCAGTGATGAAGAGCTAAAAAAGGCTTATCGCAAAATGGCTATGAAGCATCACCCTGATCGCAACCCCGATAGCAAAACAGCCGAAGCCCAATTTAAAGAGGTTAAAGAAGCTTACGAAACCTTAACCGATCCAAACAAGCGCGCTGCTTATGATCAGTATGGTCATGCTGGTGTTGATCCTTCAATGGGCGGCGGTTTTGGTGGAGGAGGTTTTGGCGGCGGCGGTTTTGCCGATGCCTTTGGTGACATCTTCGGTGATATTTTTGGACAAGGCGGCGGTCGCCAATCCGGCCCACAGGTCTATAAAGGCGCAGACTTGCGCTACAACATGGACATTACGCTGGAGCAAGCTGCTGAGGGTTACACAACACAAATTCGTGTGCCGAGCTGGAGCAATTGCAAGCCATGTCATGGTACGGGTGCTGAACCTGGGTCGAAAGCTGAAACATGCACCACTTGTAATGGTCATGGTCAGGTTCGCGTGCAACAGGGCTTCTTTTCAATGCAGCAAACTTGTCCTAAGTGCCGCGGCACGGGCGAATATATTCCTAAGCCTTGTAAAACTTGTCATGGCAGCGGAAAACATAAAGAACAAAAAACACTGGAAATCAAAATCCCAGCGGGTATTGATGATGGTATGCGCGTTCGCTCAGTAGGCAATGGCGAGCCAGGTATTAATGGCGGACCATCTGGCGATCTCTATGTAGAGGTGCGCGTTAAACCTCATAAAGTATTTGAACGTGACGGCAGTGATCTGCATGTACAAATGCCAATCTCGTTTGCAACAGCAACTATTGGTGGCGAAATCGAGGTACCAACATTGTCCGGGCGTGTTGAGTTCCCGATTCCAGAAGGGACGCAAACTGGCAAGACTTTCCGCTTGCGCAATAAAGGCATCAAGGGACTGCGCTCTACTTTGGTAGGCGACCTATTTGTGCATGTGTTGGTTGAGACGCCTGTCAAGCTTACTGACGAGCAAAAACAATTACTGCAGAAGTTTGATGACAGCTTAAAGTCTGGCGGTGATAAGCACAGCCCTCAACAAAAGGGTTGGTTTGACGGCGTAAAGAGTTTCTTTAGCTAGTACTGATTGAGCGGGCTAGCTGGCAATTAGCCGGCGAAGCCGTGCTCAGGTCCGGGAAATTTGCCGGACTTCACTTCGCGTACGTAAGCTTTGACAGCAGCTTCGACGGACTGGTGACCATCCATAAAGTTTTTGACAAACTTGGGTGGTTTACCTGGGCTAATGCCCAACATATCTTGCAGTACTAATACTTGGCCGGAGCAGTCGGAACCCGCGCCAATTCCAATAGTTGGAATGGAGAGTTCTTCAGTAATTCTTTCTCCCAATGAAGAAGGAATGGCTTCTAGTACTACCATTTGAGCCCCAGCTGCCTGACAAGCGAGTGCTTGCTCGAGCATGACGCTAGCTGCATCTTTAGATTTACCTTGAACTTTATAGCCGCCCAATACATGAACTGATTGAGGGAGTAGTCCAAGGTGCGCACAAACTGGAACGCTGCGTTCAACTAAATAACGGATGATTTCGACTTGCCAGTCGCCACCTTCAAGTTTGACCATATCTGCACCAGCGCGCATTAGTGTTGCAGCAGAATCCAATGCTTGCACAGGGTCGCCATAGCTTGCAAAGGGAAGATCGGCAATTACAAAAGCATGGGAGTTGGCGCGAGCTACACACTCAGTGTGATATGCGACCTGTTCTACGGTAACGGGCGTTGTACTTGAATGACCTTGGATCACATTGCCCAACGAGTCACCAATCAGGATGGTCTCAACTCCACAACGATTCAACAATGCGGACATGGTTGAGTCATATGCAGTGAGCATAGTAATTTTTTCACCCTCAGCATGCATCGCGAGGAGCTTAGTAATTGTGATTGGCTTGTCGCCTTGTAAGTAACCCATGGCGAGAGTTTAATGAATTAATGTGCCGATTGGCTATAAACGTCTTTTTCCCCACAATTGCAGTTCCTGCAGGGTAGTTTTTCTATTCTTTGGTGGGCAACATTGGGGAGATAGGCCTTCAGTTCACCCCAGTTTGGCAAGAAGATATCAGGCGCTATTTCTAGGAGTGGCAGCAGAACAAATGAGCGTTCAACGATTTTTGGATGCGGGAGCATCAGTTCGGTCTCATTTTGGGTAATTCCCTCGAATGACAGGATATCAAGATCAAGGGTGCGAGGTGCATTTGCGTAGGGGCGCTCTCGACCAAACTCTTGTTCAATTGCTTGGCAAACATGCAAAAGACCGTAGGGCGTTAATTCCGTCTCGACTTCAATGACGGCATTAATGTAATCCCCGCCAGTAGCCTCAACAGGGGCGCTTTGATAAAAACAACTCTTTGCCAGAATTTGTAGTTCGGAGCGCAACGCTAAGCAAACAATCGCGTCAGTAATAAGCTGTCGCGTGTCGCCAATATTGCCACCAAATCCGATATATGCCCGTGCCATATGCTTCCAAACTAGAGATAAAACTACTTTACCGAAATTTCTCTAAGTCTGCTTAGCTCGACGCACCTTCTGGGGGCAGGGCTGCTTTTGGCTTTCTGCGACGACGTCGCTTGGTGGGGCTAGCATTATTGCCAGATTCATTTTTGACGCTAGCCATGAGCTCGTCCTGGCCGACTGTATCGGCCTCGATGAAGTCGGTCCACCATTGGCCAATTGCAGGGTTTAGTTCTCCAGTGGCGCAGCGAAGCAACATAAAGTCATAACCAGCTCTAAAACGAGGAGATTCAATCAGGCGGTAGGGATAGCGACCTACGCGCCTTTCAAAACGGGGCTGCATAGACCAAATTTCACGCATATCGCTTTCAAAGCGTCGCTGAATAGTCATACCGCTGCTTTGAGTGGCGATAGTGTCGTCCATTGCATCGTGCAGCGCTGGAATATTGGCAACCCCTTTGGCGATATTCGCTTTCCAGTTCTTTAAAAGATCTGGCCAAAGCAGGGTGGCGAACAAGAATCCAGCCGACACACTTTTCCCAGATTGAATACGCTGATCGGTATTTGCTAGGGCGAGTTTGACAAAACTATTGGCGCCTTTAGAGGCTTCACCATCATCGAGTATGTGATCTAACAAAGGCAATAGGCCATGATGCAAGCCCGCTTCTTTTAGTCCCTGTATTGCCGCCCACGAATAACCAGACATGAGTAGCTTGAGAATTTCATCAAAAAGTCTGGCAGACGGAACATCGTTTAATAGTTTGCCAAGCTTTGCAATTGGCGCGCGTGTAGCGCTATCTAAATCAAAACCAGTTTTTGCTGCAAAGCGAACCGCTCTGAGCATGCGTACTGGATCTTCGCGATAGCGTTTGGCAGGATCGCCGATCATCCGCAATGTTTTCTTTTGCATATCCGCCATGCCGCCGTGATAGTCCAAGACTGTCTCAGAAGATGGATCGTAATACATCGCATTAATTGTGAAATCGCGCCTTGCAGCATCCTCGCCTTGAGAGCCCCAGACGTTATCGCGCAGGATTCGACCACTTTCCGCTACATGGTCTCCAGCGTTATCTAGCAAGGCTCTGAAGGTTGATACCTCGATAATTTCAGGGTGGCCTTTACCAAAAAAGGTGACATGCACAATTTGAAAGCGACGGCCAATGAGGCGTGCTTTGCGAAAGAGTTTTTGTACTTGATCTGGAGTGGCGTTGGTAGCTACGTCAAAATCTTTTGGGCTAATACCTAAAGCAAGATCTCGTACGGCGCCACCTACAATAAATGCTTCATAACCAGCTTGCTGCAATGTATCGGTAACCTTCACTGCATTTTTTGAAAGCAGGTGAGGGTCAATGCGATGCGATTTTTTTGAGATTCGTTTAGGTGCCCCAGTATTGTTTGCCTGCGTGTGCTTAACCATCGGGTCACGGCGCAGAATGCGTTTAATAAATTTGGTAATCATGCGAACAATTCAAGGATTGGCCAGTTGCGCTTATTGGCTTCAGAGCGCAGGCGATCATCTGGGTTGGTGGCAACTGGGTGACTGACTTTTTCCAGCAGAGGAAGATCATTCATAGAGTCGGAATAGAAGTAACTTTTTTGCAAGGTGCCCAGGCTAAGGTTTTGAGTAGTAAGCCAATCATGCAAATTCTGAATCTTGCCCTCACGAAAATTTGGAATGCCTTTCACTTCCCCAGTGTAATTGGCTAGCGGCTCATTCTGAGCGGTGGCGGGCTCGGTGGCAATCAAATGCGCAATCCCAAAACTTTCCACAATCGGACGCGTCACAAAACTATTGGTTGCTGTGACCACGCAACATAAGTCGCCGGCATCTTGATGTTGCTTAACTAAATCCATTGCTTTTTGGCGGAGCTGTCCGTTAATTACTTCTTGCATGAATTGGTCATGCCACTCTTTGAGTTGGACTCGTGAATGCTCGGACAAAGGTTTTAAAGCAAAACGTAAGAACTCATGAATATCTAGCTTGCCATCTTTGTAATCTTGATAGAAGCGCTCATTTTGTTTTGCATAGTACGCACTATCCACTACACCGATGCGTGCCAAAAATTGACCCCACTCGTAATCGCTATCGCAAGGTAGAAGGGTGTGATCTAAATCGAAAAGGGCTAACTGGGTCACGAATGAATATGAATTAAATTATTTAGACTGCAAGAGCTCGCGGACAAGAGGCAAGGTTACAGCACGTTTTGTTTCCAATGAATACGCATCTAAAGCATCAATCAAAGCCATTAAATTCGGCATATCTCGATAAAAGCGATTTAGCAGCCAAGGCAAAACATCGGGCGATAACACCAAACCGCGAGCCTTTGCTGCTTGCTCTAGTGCCTGTATTTTCTCATCATCAGCCAAAACCTGGGTTTGGAAGATTAAGCCCCAGCCAAGGCGGGTGCGTAGGTCCTCTCGCAGCTTCAGGTTAGCTGGCGCCTCGTTGCCGGCCATGAAAATATGGATGGCTTTGCTTGCTTGCACCTGATTAAGGATGCGAAAGAGTGCGCCAACCAGGCGCTCGTCTAAGCGATCAACATCATCTACCGTAATGATGGATGGCAAATCACTTTGCGAGAGGGGTTCCATTCTTTCTTCAAGTCTCACCCATGTGGTCGGCTGACTTGGATTTAAATTGAAATGCTCCAGCCCCGCAGTCTGCGCCGCAAGATCCATTGCTTCGAGTAAATGGGTGCGACCAGAACCTTCGGGTCCCCACCAGTAAATCCAGCGTTGATTGAGTGGATTGGAATGCGCAGTTATGCCAGATTGTGCCCAGGTCTTTTGCAGGTCCTGTAAAGCAGACAGAAGCGCAAGATCTTTCCCGGGTAAATAGTTTTCTAAACTGGCTTTGGGTGTGTGGCTTATGTCTAAAGCGAATTGTCTTGGTAGCGGAGATGTATTCATTACAACTAAATTATTTTTGATACCAGGAGCTTTGCGTATAAACGGACCAAAGATATTTCATCAGCACCAAGCTGACTGCGCTGATAGGCAGCGCAAGTAATACACCAAAGAAACCAAATAACTTACCAAATAAGAGCAAGGCAAATAGGACTGCAACTGGGTGTAGGCCAATGCGCTCGCCCACCAAGCGGGGCGTTAAGAAGAAGCCTTCAAGAAATTGGCCAATGCCAAATAAGATGAGAACGCCGATGATTTGAGTGCCAGGGCCAAATTGAAGTAGTGCAGATAAAACAGCAAGCGTGAGACCCAAGGTAATGCCGATGTAAGGGATGACGATCATGAGCGCAGTAAAGACACCTAAAGCAGCAGCTCCTTTGACGCCGATGAAACTCAATCCTGCGCTGTAAAAGACTGCCATGATGGCAATCACGATTAGCATTCCTCTGAGGTATTGAGAAAGCAAACCATCTGTGTGCATTGCTAAGTGATGCACGGTTTCTTGGGTGCGCACTGGAACTAATTGTTTCACTAGCCCAAAGAAATGATTCCAGTCGATGAGCAAATAAAACATTACAAAAATAATCAGCACGGCATTTACAAAACCGGCGATGACTGAGCTTCCTGACATTAATACCGTCTCAATGGTGGAGCTCATTAACGCGTCAGCATTCTCGTTAATGTGTTCTGTGATTTTGTGCGTGACGCTTGCCTTTAGGGTGGCCCAATCAAAATTAATGTGAAATTCACTGAGTTTTGGCCCCAACCAAGCCTGGGTGTTGGCAATCCAGTCGGGAAGTTGAGCCTTAATTAGGGGTATTTCATATCTGAGGAGGCTAATGAGGAGGCTAAATATGCAAAAAACCAGGCCCAAACCGACCAGCATCGAGATGGCAGCAGCCAGTGCTCGGGGTAAGTGATGCCTCTCAAGCCACAGGCAAACGGGGCGCAGAGCATACGCCAGAATGAATGCGGTTAAAAAAGGGGTAAAAATTTCGGCCATCTTGCTTCAATCCTCTAGAATTCAATGATTCTACTGACGAAGTAGCATTTTTTACTAATATTCCGGCTCCGACATGACTTCATCTACTAATTCTTCCTCAAAAGGCCTTTCCTATCGTGATGCTGGCGTCGATATTGACGCTGGGGACGATTTAGTTGACCGCATTAAGCCTCTGGCCAAGAAAACCATGCGCGAAGGTGTTTTGGCTGGAATTGGTGGTTTTGGAGCCCTTTTTGAGGTGCCTAAGCGCTACAAAGAGCCGGTGTTGGTGTCGGGCACCGATGGTGTTGGTACGAAGCTGAGATTGGCATTCGAGTGGAATCGTCATGAAACCATTGGCCAGGACTTGGTCGCCATGAGTGTGAATGACATTTTGGTTCAGGGTGCTGAACCCCTCTTTTTCTTGGACTACTTTGCTTGCGGTAAGCTGACTGTTGATACCGCTGCCACAGTCGTTGGTGGCATTGCGAAAGGTTGCGAATTATCTGGTTGCGCATTGATTGGTGGTGAGACCGCTGAAATGCCAGGTATGTATCCGCCAGGCGAGTATGACTTAGCTGGCTTTGCAGTTGGCGCCGTAGAGAAATCCAAAATCATTACAGGAAACACAATCGTTCCTGGCGATGTAGTTTTGGCGATCGGTTCTAGTGGCGCGCACTCCAATGGCTATTCATTGGTGCGAAAAATTATTGAGCGTGCTGGCGCAAAGCCGACTGACGATTTGGGTGGTCGCCCACTAGGTGATGTAGTGATGGCGCCAACAGAAATTTATGTAAAGCCTTTACTAAAGCTGATCTCTGAAATCAATGTAAAAGGAATGGCGCATATCACCGGCGGTGGCTTGGTAGATAACGTGCCCCGTGTACTCCCAGAAAATACTCAAGCAGTTTTACATCGCGATAGCTGGCAGATGCCAGAACTCTTCCGTTGGTTGCAAATGAAGGGTGGCGTTGCCGATGCAGAAATGGTTCGTGTATTTAACTGCGGCATTGGCATGGTGGTGATTGTTGCCCCAGACCAGGCGGACGCCGCAATCAAATCATTAAGCGCACAAGGCCTTAAGGCTTGGACAGTTGGTGAAGTTGTGGAGCGCCCGAAAGACGCGCCACAAACAATCGTTATCTAAGACTCTTTGATTGAAGGCTTAACGATCACTTCGTTAAGTTCTTTTTGCAGAAATCTAGGGCTGCCTTTAACTCATCTGGGTTGAAGGGGTCAAATATTTTTCTTCCCTCAATTGCTCGCAACCAAGTGAGCTGCCGCTTTCCAAGCTGTCTTGTCGCAGCGAGCGCCTTGTAGCGCATATCCTCTGCGTTAATTTCCCCATTCAGAAATTCCCAGGCCTGGCGATAGCCTACTGAACGTATTGCAGGGAGATCTGCATGCAATTCTGAATTGGCGCGCAGCTTTTTAACTTCATCCATAAATCCGGCAGCTAACATTTCATCAAAACGTTTTTCTAAATTTTGATGAAGTCTTTTGCGATCACTGGGTTCGAGAGATATGAGATGAATCCAAGGGGGGATAGCCGAACCTTCGCGTCCGTCTTCACTCGGCGAATCTGCCAATAGCGCTGACATAGGCTTACCGGTAATTTCAAAAACCTCAAGGGCGCGTTGTACACGTTGAGAATCATTCGGCTTTAAGCGAGCAGCAGTTTCTGGATCAACTTGAGAAAGTTTTTCATGCATTGCTGGCCAGCCAATAGCTTTGCCCTCTTCATCTAAGCGTGCCCGTATTTCGGGATTAGCTGGTGGTAGGGAGGAGAGCCCGTGCGCCCAGGCGCGCCAATACAGCATCGTTCCACCTACGACAACCGGAATATTTCCTCGGGTTCTAATTTCTGCACAGAGGCGAGTTGCATCTTTTGCAAAGCGTGCTGCTGAATAAACCTCAGTAGGCTCCAGAATATCAATCAGATGATGAATAACTGCTGCTTGTTCAGCCTTTGTGGGTTTTGCGCTGCCAATATCTAGGCCTCGATAAACCAGTGCCGAATCCATGCTGATGAGTTCAATGGATAAACCAATAGATTTAGCATGCTCAGCCAGAGACATAGCGAGATGAGTTTTGCCTGCGCCGGTGGGACCCACGATACAGAGAATGGGATTCGACTCTAGCGCATGCATAGGCTGAATGTAGGGTTCAGTTTGCATGCCTAATTATAAGAGCCTGTTAATATCCGCAACAAACCATAAGTTAAAGAGCGAGTTGATGGATACCCTTTTGCAAATAAGTGATTTATTGCTACATATTGATAAACATCTCGATGTGGTGATCTCACAATACGGACCTTGGGCCTATGGCTTGCTATTTGCAATTGTTTTTGCGGAAACAGGTCTAGTTGTAGCCCCATTCCTCCCGGGCGACTCTCTTTTATTTATTGCTGGCGCGTATTGCGCTACTGAGCATTTCAATATCTGGACTTTATGCATTGGTTTGTTGGTTGCTGCCGTCGCTGGCAATACTGTGAACTATTTCATTGGCCGCTGGATTGGCAAACGCATCTTTAGCAGTACATCTCGTTGGATTGATCAAGGCGCCTTATTAAAAACCCATGCCTTTTATGAAAAGCATGGCGGCAAGACCATTATTCTTGCGCGCTTTCTGCCAATCATTCGTACCTTCGCACCCTTTATTGCTGGCGTGTCAGAAATGAACTTCTCGCGCTTTCAATTCTTTAATATCGCTGGCGCCGCTCTTTGGGTATTTGGATTGGTTATCGCCGGCTATTTCTTCGGCAATATTCCAATCATTCGTCAGAATTTAAATGTGATCGTATTGGTTGGGATTGGCGCTGCTGCCGTTCCTGTTGTTTTTGCAGCCGCCTATAAAATTTTTCAGCGCAAGAAACAGTAAAGACCGCTAAAAATTTAGTGCAGCTTCGTTTGGCTTTCCAGCGTAGCAATGTGTTCGCGAATATCGCTAGCATCTTCTGCTTCGGGAAGCTCGCTCAAATAGCGATGCATGTCTGCTAAAGCGGGACGCAAATATTCCAATTGTGCAAAGATCAACCCGCGATCACGCACTTCTTCAATGGAGTCTGGCAACAAGATCACTAAACGCTCTTGAATCCCCAGTAAGCGCTCCCAGCGCTCATGCTCTGAGTAAATCATTTTGAGGTTTCTTAAAAAACGCGACAGAATTTCTCTTGAGCTAGAGGCGCGCAGGAAGATATTGAGCGGCAGGCTGAGCTCACCCCGATAACCTTTGGCGTCCAAGTACGGATCAAGCATCTCTTGCAGCTGAGTCTTCGAGAGAGATTCACCGGTCAATGGGTCCATGATGACTTCGCCTTGCTGCAATGAGATGCGCATCATGAAATGGTTCGGAAATGAGACTCCGCGAATCTTGAGACCAATTTGATTGCCCAACTCCATCATCAAAATAGCTAAGGAGATTGGAATGCCTCTGCGATTCTCAATTACGTAATGTAAGTAAGAATTTTCGGGAGCATAAAAATCATTTGGATTGGGGCCAAAGCCCAATTCGGTATAAAAGAAATGCTTCAGAATCTGCAGACGCTGAACGGGTGATGTATCTGGAGTTATTCGTGCTTTGAGTTTGTTGCCCATTTGATCGAGCTGATCTAAAACGCCCTGTACATCCAAATCCGGATATGCGTGTTGTGCAACAGCAATTGCTGCTTCCGTTAAAGGGAAGTGTTCGTCTTCAGCAACTAGGGAGGTGAAATAGTCGAGTTGTTGTGTTGGCATATGAGCTATTTTGCATGACGCAAGAATTTTTGCCAGCGAATTCCCACCAAACCCAGAGAACCAAAGTAAACAACTGCAGCAATGCCTAACCATGCGGCTAATAAGCCGATGCGTAGCCATGGTTCCGCTTGTAAAGCAATCCAGTTATGGGCGCCTGCTGCGTAAATGAGGACCGCAGAAAAGGGGATTAATGCAAAGAGTAGTTGCCCAAGGTATTTGAGCCAAGCATAGCTTGGTAGGGCGCCGCGCTTATGAAGGCCAACCCAGAGGAGGGCAGCATTAAGGCATGCGCCAGTGCCAACGGATAAGGCCAGGCCGGCATGACCAAGCCATGGCACAAAAATAAGGTTAGCTAATTGAGTGGCAACTAAAACGAATAAGCCAATTTTGACTGGGGTGCGAATATCCTGGCGTGAATAAAAACCAGGCGCCAAAATCTTTACCAAAATTAATCCAATCAGGCCAACGCCATAAGCGGCCAATGCACGTTGTGTCATCAGCACATCCAGTGCGTTGAATTTACCGTAGTGGTACAGCACGGCTGCTAGTGGCTCGCCAAAAATAAAGAGCGCAAGTGCACAGGGCGCAGCCAATAAGAATGTCAGCTGTAAACCCCAGATGAGCAATTCACCAGCATGGACTAAATCATTCTTGGCATTGGCCTTGCTAAGGCTTGGCAAGAGCACGGTGCCCAAGGCAACGCCAAGCAATGCAGTCGGAAATTCCATGAGGCGATCTGCGTATGAAAGCCAGGAGACGCTTCCTGCTTGTAAGCGTGATGCAATGTTGGTGTTGATGATTAAAGATATTTGGGCAACCGATACAGCAAACACGGCTGGCCCCATAAGTTTTAAAACGCGTCTTGCGTCGGGGTTGGTGATGGCTGCCTTGATTGCGCCGGGCAATAAACCAATGCGTGGCAATAGACCAAGACGAGCAAGCGCGGGAACTTGAAGTGCTAGTTGCAAAATACCGCCCAATAGAACGCCAATACTGAGGGCATAAATTGGTTGCTGTAAATGCGGCGCCAAAAACATGGCGCTACCGATTAGGGCGAGATTCAGTAAAACTGGAGTGAAGGCTGGAATTGCAAAGCGGTGATACGTATTTAGAATGCCGGCTGATAGTGAGACCATGGAAATCAGCCCGATATAAGGGAACATGATCCGGGTCATCACAACGCTGGCGTCATAGGCGGGGCCACCGCTAAAGCCTGTAGCAATGACCAAAATGAGCAATGGGGCGCCAATCACTCCCAGGAGTACCGTAAGCAGCAAAGCCCAAAATAAGAGCGTGGCGACGGCATTTATGAGGATTTTGGCCTTGTTTTGGTCCTCATTTGTGGAAATTTCCCCCAAAATTGGTACAAAAGCCTGGGAAAAGGCCCCTTCCGCAAACAATCGACGCAGTAAATTGGGTAGCCTAAAAGCTACATTAAAGGCGTCTGTCCACTCGGAAGCCCCGAAACTACGGGCTATGAGGGTCTCCCGCAGCAATCCCGTAATACGGGACAGCATGGTCAGGGAGCTAACCTTGGCGGCGGCAGAAAGCAGATTCATGAGTCGATTTTCACCTATTTATGGGTGGACTGGGCTTTTTTGCCCCTTTAAGGTAAAATCTTGGGTTTTGGTGAGCTTGCTTATGAAATTGGCAAGTCCACGAGATTTTTAACTAATCGCATTTTGCAATTTATAGAGGCAAGGTTTAAAGATGGCCAATACAGCACAAGCGCGCAAGCGCGCACGCCAGGCAGTAAAACAAAACGAACACAATTCCAGTTTGCGTTCAAAGCTTCGCACTTCCATCAAGGCAGTTCGTAAAGCAATTGAAACTGGTGACAAAGCTGCTGCTGCAAAAGTATTTACAGCCGCTCAAGCAACAATCGACAAGATTGCTGACAAAAAGATTGCACACAAGAACACTGCAGCTCGTCAGAAGTCACGTTTGTCTGCAGCTATCAAGGCGATGGCAGCGTAATACAGTATTAGTTTTAGGCTGGTCGAAGTAGTTTCGACCTAGGCCCGCTCCTCATCAGAGCGGGTTTTTGTTTTTAAGGCTGGGCTGGGGATGTTGGGTTGAACTCACATGCCTCTTCGATCGGTAGGCTGTTGTCTTTGGCAAAGTTCATGACAAAGTCGAGCGCTCTTGGATCTAAGTCACCCAGTCTGGTATCGATAACAACGCATTTCACTTTTGCAATAAGCACTGGTCTGACATAGGGCGAATAAGTGAAGCGAGGGTCCCCGGAATCGCCGGGAGGGCGGAAAGTAGCCATCACCCCGCACAGACGCTCCGCCCAATCGCTGGGCCGAAACGGTTTGCCAGAAGTGGTAATGCCTTGAATGAAAAGCTTTTTGTGGTTCAAGTTGGCGTACAAATGATGTTAAGAAGCAGTATTGCTAAGCCCTCTAGCTTAACAGCCTGAGGTGGACGTAATATGACTTTAGGGTCCATTTTCGTGCAGTCGAATGTTTTAAGAAAAAAATGCAAGCCAAAACTTTAGTAGAAAGCTCAACTATGACATCTCTGGCAAAGCCCCAAGTGCCCGGTCAGGTAAAGCACTACCTGCAGTTTTCTGACCTCACTCGCGAAGAATATGACTACTTGCTGAAAAGATCAGCATGGCTCAAGGCTAAATTCAAGAGCTACGAGACCTGGCATCCTTTGCATGATCGTACTTTGGCAATGATTTTTGAAAAGCACTCCACGCGTACGCGCCTTTCTTTTGAGGCGGGCATACACCAGCTTGGAGGTCATGCGGTATACCTAAACACTCGCGATACTCAGTTAGGTCGTGGCGAGCCTGTAGAGGACGCTGCGCAGGTAATTTCAAGGATGACGGACATCATTATGATCCGCACCTTTGGCCAAGAGATCATTGAGCGTTTTGCAGCTAACTCTCGTGTGCCCGTAATCAATGGCTTAACGAATGAATTTCATCCTTGCCAAGTACTGGCCGATATCTTCACTTATGTCGAAGCTCGCGGTCCAATCCAAGGTAAGACGGTTGCTTGGGTGGGTGATGCCAACAATATGGCTTACACCTGGATTCAGGCTGCTGAATGTTTAGACTTTCAGTTGCGCTTCTCTGCGCCAGAAGGTTACCAATTGGATCCAGCGCGGTTGACTGCCAAAGCATCGAAACACTTAACGGTTTGTGCTGATCCTAAGGATGCTTGCAAAGGTGCTGACTTGGTTACGACCGATGTTTGGACCAGCATGGGTTATGAAGCTGAAAATACTTCACGCATGAATGCATTCCAAGACTGGATGGTTGATGAAGAGTTAATGTCTTTGGCTAAGCCGGATGCGTTATTCATGCATTGCTTGCCAGCCCATCGTGGCGAAGAGGTCTCCGCTGGGGTGATTGATGGCCCACAAAGCATTGTGTGGGAAGAGGCAGAAAATCGTTTGCACGTTCAAAAGGCTTTGATGGAGTATTTACTCTGTGGTCGTTTGGATTAAAGCGGTAAATCAGTTTTAGTAAGTCGTTTTAATTTATTTTTGATTGAATAAGAAAACATGTCTGATATTAAAAAAGCAGTCTTAGCGTATTCCGGTGGTTTAGACACTAGCGTGATCTTGAAGTGGCTTCAAGATACATATGGCTGTGAGATTGTGACCTTCACCGCCGACTTAGGTCAGGGTGAGGAGTTGGAGCCAGCGCGCGCCAAAGCATTGCAATTTGGTATCAAGCCAGAAAATATTTTTATTGATGACTTGCGCGAAGAATTTGTGCGTGATTTTGTATTCCCAATGTTCCGTGCGAATACGATTTACGAGGGCGAATATTTGTTGGGCACTTCAATTGCACGCCCTTTGATCGCAAAACGTCAGATTGAGATCGCTCGCTTAACCGGCGCTGACTCTGTATCTCACGGAGCTACTGGCAAAGGTAACGATCAAGTGCGCTTTGAATTGGGCTACTACGCATTAGAGCCGGGAATTAAAGTGATTGCTCCTTGGCGCGAATGGGATTTGCTCTCACGCGAGAAGTTGATGGCCTATGCAGAAAAGCATGGCATTCCAGTGGAGATGAAGCATAAGCAAGGTGGCTCACCTTATTCTATGGATGCCAACTTATTGCATATTAGCTATGAGGGCCGTCATTTAGAGAACCCTAATGCTGAAGCCGAAGAGTCTATGTGGCGTTGGACAGTTTCTCCAGAGAAAGCTCCAGATGCTCCAGAAATTATTGAGATTGAATTTAAAGCTGGTGATCCAGTAGCGATCAATGGCAAGGCGTATAAGCCACATGAATTGTTGGCTGAGCTCAATCGCATTGGTGGCATGCACGGCATCGGGCGTCTTGACCTTGTAGAAAACCGCTTTGTTGGCATGAAGAGCCGTGGTTGCTATGAAACTCCTGGCGGCACGATTCTGTTGAAGGCGCATCGCGGTATTGAGAGCATTACCTTGGACCGTGAAGTGGCTCACTTGAAGGATGATCTGATGCCACGCTATGCAAGCTTGATTTACAACGGCTTGTGGTGGGCTCCAGAGCGCCTAGCTTTGCAGACTTTGATCGATCACACCCAACAAGCAGTAAATGGCGTTGTGCGCTTAAAGCTCTACAAGGGATCCGTTTCTGTCATTTCACGTGATTCAGCCAATACTTTGTTTGACCAAAATATTGCGACATTTGACGATGACGGCGGCGCTTATAACCAAGCAGATGCTGGAGGCTTTATTAAACTCAACGCTTTGCGTATGCGTATTGCTGAAACAGCTAGACGCAAGCGCGCTAAGAAGTGATTGAGCAACTCAGCAATAAAGAAAAATATTAGAACTAAACCGAATAGAAAGAACTGCAATGCAATTTGATCAAGTTTCCGTAGGCAAGAAAGCCAATGTATTTTTTGATGGCAAGTGTGTTTCACATACTGTGACATTGCCAAATGGCGTGCGTAAGTCTGTTGGCGTTGTATTACCAAGCACTTTGCGCTTCGATCTCAGTACAAAAGAAATTATGGAAGTGGTTGATGGCAATGCTTTTGTGAGCATTAATGGTGCCCCCGAAGTAGAGTTCAAGGCTGGCCAAAGCTGGGAAGTGGAAAAGGGCGGTTACTTCATTATTCGTGCCGAGCAACCGGTACATTATGTTTGTCACTTTGAGTAAACGCGGCAACACTTAAAGAAAACGCAGACCTCGGTCTGCGTTTTTATTGTCTCAAGATAAAACTCGGCTAGATCAATTACCTTTTCGGTAGCCCGCTAATCACTGCGCCCGGCGTAATCACGCGCTCGGAGAACCATTGCTTGTTCATCTCTAGCGCGTAACGCACAGCAGCCTTAGGGCAATGGTTGTTGGTGGTTTCTGCCTGCATTTCTTCAATGTTCACAATCTTCCCGTCATCAGCTATGAAAGCAATGGAGAGTGGAATCTTGGTGTTGTTCATCCAGAAACAATGACCAGCTTTTTGTTCAAAGATAAATAGCATGCCTGAGTTGGTCGGCATGCTGGTGCGGTTCATGAGCCCGACCTCTCTTGCCTTCGGCGTATCAGCCAGCTCAGCCTGAATACGATAGATGCCTGTTTTTAATTCAACTGTAGGCAGGCCAACATTGACCTGTGCCTGCGCAAGACCTGAACCAATGAAAAGAAATGCCGCAAAGAATTTGCTTAGGAAGTTTTTATGGATATGCATGAAGGGCATTTTATGCGAGGTAAATTGAGGGCGAAAAAAAACCCAGGAACAAGTCCTGGGTTTTTAATAATGATCTAAGGACTATTAAGCCGCTTGGATATTGGTAGCTTGCTTGCCTTTAGGGCCTTGGGTAATGTCAAACGTTACCTTTTGGTTTTCCTTAAGGGTTTTGAACCCAGGCATAGTAATTGCGCTGAAATGCGCGAACAACTCTTCTTCACCATCATCAGGTTTGATAAAGCCAAAACCTTTTGCATCATTGAACCACTTAACAATTCCGGTCGCCATGCGAACTCCATTACATAAACTTAAAACAACCGTGATGAGGGTAAATACTTTTTAATCAGTCTCAATCCACAACACGCCTAAATAGAACCTCTCTTGAAGCCTACCCCCCGATTGTTTGCCCTTTTTGGAGGGGTGTCAAGGAGTTATATGCCCCTACCCCCTAGTAAATACCCCTTTTTTTATCGAAAAATGCCCCAATATGGGTTTAAGAGGGGTTTTTGCGTGGTTTTCGCAACAAGACCCCAGTAAATTAAAGTTTCAATATCTGTGTTTAGAATGTTTCTCATGAGTCGCGCACCAAAAAATCCCACTACTGGCATCCCAGGAAATCCTCACATTGAGGACACCATTCTTCTCGAAAAGCAGGTCGAGCAAGTAAAGGCACCTTCAATGTATAAAGTTTTACTATTGAATGACGATTACACGCCAATGGAATTTGTGGTGATGGTGATTCAGGAGTATTTTAATAAAGATCATGAAACAGCTACACGCATCATGTTGCAAGTTCATTTAGTCGGCAAAGGTGTCTGCGGAGTATTTACTCGCGATGTCGCTGCCACGAAAGTGCATCAAGTTATCGAACTCTCCCGTGAAGCGGGTCACCCACTACAGTGCACTATGGAGGAAGCATGATTGCCCAAGAACTAGAAGTAAGTCTGCACATGGCGTTTGTTGACGCAAGGGCATCGCGACACGAGTTCATTACGGTTGAGCATTTGCTTGCGGCCTTGCTGGATAACGCGACGGCCGTAGAAGTCTTAAAGGCTTGCGCAGTCAACATCGCAGAGCTACGCGCTCAACTTAAAAATTTCATTAATGACAACACGCCAGTGGTGCCAGGTAATGATGAAGTGGATACGCAACCTACGTTAGGTTTTCAGCGTGTGATTCAACGTGCCATCATGCACGTGCAATCCACATCCAATGGAAAGAAAGAAGTGACCGGTGCAAATGTATTGGTTGCCATCTTTGGTGAAAAAGATTCGCATGCGGTGTACTTCTTGCAGCAGCAAGGAGTAACACGTTTAGATGTTGTCAATTTCATCAGCCACGGTGTTCGTAAAGATCAAGCGGAGCATGTCAAACCTGCTGAGGCCTCTCAGGAATCAGAAGAAGCTGCATCGTCAGGCAAAGAAAGCCCTTTAGATCAGTACACCCAGAACCTTAATGCTATGGCTCGACAGGGCAAGATCGACCCATTAATTGGGCGCGAGAGCGAAGTGGAGCGAGTAATTCAGGTTCTATGCCGTCGCCGCAAAAATAATCCACTATTGGTAGGTGAGGCTGGCGTTGGTAAGACTGCTATCGCTGAAGGTTTGGCCTGGAGAATTGTGAAGGGTGATGTGCCCGATATTTTGGCGGACGCTACTGTCTATTCATTGGATATGGGCGCGCTCTTAGCTGGCACGAAATACCGTGGTGACTTTGAGCAACGTTTAAAGAGTGTTCTTAAGTCATTAAAAGACCATGCGCACGGCGTATTGTTTATTGATGAGATTCACACTTTGATTGGTGCAGGTGCCGCATCTGGTGGAACACTGGATGCCAGCAATCTTCTAAAGCCTGCTTTATCAAATGGCCAGCTCAAATGTATTGGTGCAACTACATTCACTGAATATCGCGGCATCTTTGAAAAGGATGCAGCTCTATCACGTCGCTTCCAGAAGGTGGATGTTGTTGAGCCAACCGTTGATCAGACAGTGCAAATCTTGCGCGGACTGAAGTCTCGTTTTGAAGAGCATCACAGCGTGAAGTACGCGGCTGGCGCTCTGGTGGCTGCCGCAGAACTTTCTGCTCGTTATATTAATGACCGCCATTTGCCTGATAAGGCAATCGATGTGATTGATGAGGCTGGTGCAGCTCAGCGCATTTTGCCGAAGTCTAAGCAGAAGAAAACGATTGGCCGCCCTGAGATTGAAGAGATTGTGGCAAAGATTGCCCGCATACCGCCGCAATCAGTCACCGTGGATGATCGTAGCAAGTTGCAAACTTTAGACCGCGACATTAAGAGTGTGGTCTTTGGTCAAGATCCTGCAATTGAAGCTCTGGCAAGCGCTATCAAGATGACGCGTGCTGGCCTTGGCAAGATTGATAGACCAATTGGCTCATTCTTATTCTCTGGTCCAACAGGCGTTGGTAAGACTGAGGTAGCGAAGCAGCTTGCTTATATTCTGGGTATTGAATTACTACGTTTCGATATGTCTGAATACATGGAGCGCCATGCGGTGAGCCGCTTGATTGGTGCGCCTCCGGGATATGTGGGATTTGATCAGGGTGGTTTGCTGACTGAGGCTGTAAATAAGAAGCCGCATTGCGTACTCTTACTTGATGAGATTGAGAAGGCGCATCCAGATATCTTCAATATTCTCTTGCAGGTAATGGATCATGGAACCTTGACGGACAACAACGGTCGTAAGACAGACTTCCGTAACGTGATCATCATCATGACTACAAATGCTGGTGCTGAGGCGATGCAGAAATCGACTATCGGCTTTACCAATGCACGCGAGTCTGGCGATGAGATGGCCGATATTAAGAAATTCTTTACTCCAGAGTTCCGCAATCGCTTGGATGCCATCGTTTCATTCAAGGCGCTGGACGAGTCCATCATCATGCGTGTAGTAGATAAATTCTTGATGCAGCTTGAAGAGCAACTCCATGAGAAGAAAGTGGACGCTACCTTTAGCCCTGCATTGAGAGCGCATCTTGCGAAGCATGGCTTTGACCCATTAATGGGTGCTCGTCCTATGCAACGCATCATTCAGGACACCGTTCGTAAAGCCCTTGCTGATGAGCTGTTGTTTGGTAAATTAGCTCAAGGTGGCCATGTGGATGTTGATATCGATGAGGAAGGCAAAGTTCAATTGAACTTTGAGGCTCCGGTATTGCCAGGAAAGCGCACTAAGGCAGACGTAGCGCCGGCCGAAGAAATTTAATCAAATCATTATTTCAATAAATACAACCCAAAAAGGAAAATATGCCTCATCATGATAAATTATTAGAAGCTTTTGAAACGTACAAAGCAGAGAACGAAAAGTTTCACGGTAAAGGCATTAAGGCATCTGCTGCCCGTGCACGTAAAGCATTGCAAGAGATTGCTGGTTCTTGCAAAGAGCGTCGCAAAGAAATTACTGCAGAAAAAGAGTCTCGTGAAGGCGCTGGCGCCGGTATGTCACAAGATGCTGCTCGTAAAGCGCACATTCGTAAGTAAGCATTTTTGCTTAAAATAAAAAGCCACCCTTGGGTGTCTTTTTATTTGCCCAAAAATCTGGACACTAGAGGTACTTGACTTAGGCTCTACCTGTGCTGCCAAAGCCGCCTGCGCCACGACTACTCTCGGTGAACTCTTCCACTACTTTGAGCTCCACCTGTTGAACGGGCATTACAACTAATTGCGCCAAGCGCTCCATGGGCTCGAGCTTGAATGGGGCTGACCCACGATTCCAGGTGCTCACCATCAATTGACCTTGATAGTCAGAGTCAATCAAGCCGACCAAGTTACCCAGTACGATGCCATGCTTATGGCCTAGTCCTGAGCGCGGCAATATGAATGCGGCATAGCGCGGATCTTCAACATAGATTGCCAAGCCTGTAGGAACAAGGATGGTTTGACCGGGAGTAATTTCGATTGCTTCATCAATGCAGGCGCGTAGATCTAGGCCTGCACTTCCAGGCGTTCCATAGGTTGGCAACTGGTCGCGCATACGTTCATCGAGAATTTTTACTTGAAGAGATTGCATGAAATTTCCTAAAGCGGGGAATGTAAATAAAGGGGTGCTACTTAAATTTTCTTGGCAACTAGTTGAATAAGCTGGCGAGCTAATTGCAGCTTTTCTGCCTTAGCAATTTTTTTGCTGCCAGCAGAATCGATTACTAATAATTGATTGAGGTCGCTGCCAAAGGTATCGGGACCAATATTGCCCACAATCATCGGGATGCCTTTGCGCTTACGCTTTTCATCAGCATGTTTTTCTAGGTCGGTAGATTCTGCTGCAAATCCAACGCAATAGGGGTAAGACTTGCCGCCTTTGGTTTTTACAGTCTTGGCTACATCAAGAAGAATGTCTGGATTGGCGGAAAATTCAATACTTGGCGCATCTTTTCCTTGGCGCTTAATTTTTTCCTTGGCTGGTTTGGCAATACCCCAGTCAGCCACTGCGGCAACCGCAAAAAATACATCGCAGTCTGCCGCGCTAAGAGTGGCCGCGTGCATTTCTTTGGCGCTCACTACATCTGTACGAGTAATGCTGCCGGTAGCTTCTAGCGGTGTTGAGAGGTCGCAAGGCCCCGCAATGAGATGCACCTGAGCACCAGCCTCAATTGCAGCGCGGGCAATTGCAAAGCCCATCTTGCCAGAGCTATGGTTAGTAATTCCACGTACTGGATCAATTGCCTCAAAAGTTGGGCCGGCAGTAATCAATACTTTTTTGCCTGCTAGCGTTTTCTTTTGAAAGAAGGCGATGACTTGCTCTGTGATTTCCGCAGGCTCGAGCATTCTGCCCAACCCTATCTCACCGCATGCTTGAAAACCACTTGCCGGTCCCAGCAAAGCAACACCATCTTCTGTAAGGCGTTGCACACTTCTTTGGGTGGCTGCATGCTCCCACATCTGTTTGTTCATTGCTGGTGTGAGCAAGAGAGGACAATCTCTTGCCAGGCAAAGCGTGCTGAGTAAGTCATCAGCTAAACCTAAGGAAAGCTTTGCCATGAGATCAGCGCTTGCAGGCGCAATCAGAATTGCATCTGCAGCACGAGATAACTCAATGTGGGCCATATTATTTGGAACGGTGCTATCCCATTGACTCAAGTAAACGGGATTGCCAGTTAAAGCTTGCATGGTCACTGGGGTAACAAATTGTTGCGCTGCTTCGGTCATGACAACTTGAACCGAGGCGCCTTCCTGCATCAGTTGGCGTGCAAGTTCTGGAGCCTTATAGGCTGCAATGCCACCAGAGATACCCAGAACGATTTTCTTATTTAAAAGTGATTGCATGGCGCCAGCTTAATGGGATTGAGAGGATTTGCCAAATGACTTGCGTAATTCACCCCAAATGATGAGGGCTGCACCAATGCAGATAGCGCTGTCGGCAATATTAAATGCGGGCCAATGCCAATTTGCGTAATGCAGATCAATAAAGTCCACTACGGCGCCGTACATCACTCGGTCCAATACATTTCCAAGCGCACCACCCAAAATCAGGCTCAAGGCCACGCAGAGTAATTTGTCGCTTTGACTTTTTAGTAATAGCCAAATAATGTAAAAAGAGGCCACTAGACCCAGAACGGTAAAGAACCAGCGTTGCCAACCAGAGCCTTGCGCTAAAAATGAAAATGCTGCGCCCGGATTAAAGAGTAGGAGCCAATTCATAAAAGGGAGCACTGGATCCGGAACGCCCATTTGTAAATTGCTAAGAGCAGACCACTTGCTTAGCTGATCAAGCAAAAGCGTCATGATTGCAATTGCGAGATAACGAAGTAATGAAAGGCTCTTCATTGTTGTAGCTCTTAAGCAAACAAGCGATGATCGCCGTTGCCAAATAAATTACTGATGCAACGTCCACATAGGTCTGGATGGTCGGCATTACTACCAACATCTTTGGTGTGATGCCAGCAGCGTCCGCATTTCTTGTATTGGCTACCACGTACCAATACCTCTAAGCCTTCATTGCTGAGTTCAATATTGGCGCTTGAGGTGATAGTGACAAAGCGTAAATCATCTTCTAGCGAATGCAAAATTGCAAAGTCCACATCCCCTACTTTGATGGTGAGCTCAGCTTGCAAGGATGAACCCACATTGCCTGCTTCACGTTCAACCTCAATGGCTTTAGTAACCTCTGAACGAATTTCACGAATGCGAGCCCATTTGGCGAGCAACTCGTCAGCATGAGCAATTTGCGGGAACGCGCTAAATTCTTCCATGAAGATAGATTCAGCAGGCTTGCTTCCTGAGCCATGGGGAAAATCTTTCCATGCTTCTTCTGCGGTAAATGAGAGGAATGGCGACAACCACTTCAATAGATTGCGAGTGATGTGGAACAAGGCGTTTTGTGCGGCACGGCGATCAGGTGAGTCTGGAGCGCTGGTGTAAAGACGATCCTTGAGGATGTCCAAATAGAAGCCGCCCAAGTCTTCAGAGCAGAAAGTGAGCATGCGTGCCACTGCCGGCTGGAATTCATAAGCCTTGTAGTGGGCTTGCACATCGTCTTGTAATTGATTGGCAAGCGCAACGGCATAGCGATCAATCTCAAGCCATTGTTCAGTAGGGATGGAGTGCTTGCTAGGATCAAAATCTGAAAGATTGGCCAGCAAGAAGCGCAGAGTGTTGCGAATGCGGCGATAGCTTTCGGTAACGCGTTTAAGAATCTCATCAGAGATCGTCATTTCACCGGAATAGTCGGTAGAGGCAACCCATAAGCGAATGATCTCGGCGCCCAACTTATCTGCAACTTGCTGGGGGGCGATTACGTTACCTACGGACTTGCTCATCTTGCGCCCTTGACCATCGACGGTAAAGCCGTGGGTCAAGAGTGCTTTGTATGGCGGCTTGCCGTCTAGCATGGCGCCAGTGAGTAGAGAGGAGTGGAACCAACCACGGTGTTGGTCTGAACCCTCAAGATATAGATCCGCCAGACGACCATTGGGAGTTTCTGCATCAGCAGTTAGGAGTTCATCACGATGTGAGCCTCGAATGACATGCCAATGGGTTGTGCCAGAGTCAAACCAAACATCCAAGGTGTCACGGTTCTTTTCGTATTGCGCAGCTTCTTCGCCAAGCAGATCAGTCACTTCTAATTTTTGCCAAGCTTCAATGCCTTCTTTTTCTACGCGCTTAGCGATCTCCTCAAGCAGCTCAACAGTGCGTGGATGTGGCTCACCACTTTCTTTATGAACAAAGAAAGCCATCGGTACGCCCCATTGACGTTGACGTGACAAAGTCCAGTCAGGACGATTGGCAATCATGCTGTTGAGGCGCTGCTTACCCCAAGCGGGGAAGAACTCAGTACTGTCAATACCGGCTAGTGCAGTTTCACGCAAGCTTGCTTTGCCATCGGACGGTTTCTTATCCATGCTGGCAAACCATTGTGAGGTTGCGCGGTAAATGATCGGCGACTTATGGCGCCAGCAATGCATGTATGAGTGGGTATAGGTCTTATCGCGCAGCAAGCTTCCTGCTTCACGCATGGCTTCAACAATCTTTGGATTTGCTTTCCAGATATATTCATTGGCAAAGAGCGGTAGCCATGATGCATATACGCCATTACCCATCACTGGGTTCAGAATATCTTTATCAGCAAGTTTATTTGCTTTGCAGGACTTAAAGTCTTCCTCGCCGTATGCGGGCGCGGAGTGAACAACGCCGGTACCTGTATCGAGCGTTACATATTCTGCTGGATAGATTGGAGAAAGGCGCTTATAGCCCTCATGCAGTGGTGCTAGCGGATGCCAGAATGAAATATTTGCTAACTGAGCACCTTGGCAAGTGGCAATCACTTTGCCTTCTAGGCCGTAATCCTGCAAACAAGTTTCTACACGGTCTTTAGCGAGAATTAATAATTTAGTGCCAACATCTACCAGCGCGTAAGTAAGCTCTGGGTGAACGTTCATGGCTTGGTTGGCTGGAATGGTCCAAGGAGTTGTTGTCCAAATGACAATTTGCCCTGGCTTATTCGGAAGCTCAGCCAATCCAAATGCTTTTGCTAACTGCGGGCGCTGCGCATCATCAAACGCAAAACCGACATCTACTGTTGGATCAGTTTTATCCTGATATTCCACTTCAGCTTCAGCAAGAGCGGAGCCGCAATCAAAACACCAGTTCACTGGTTTTAAGCCGCGGAAGACGTAACCTTTATCCCAAATCTTCCCCAGGGCGCGGATTTCATCAGCCTCGTTACGGAAGTTCATGGTGAGGTAGGGGTTGTTCCAGTCTCCCAATACCCCTAAGCGCTCAAAATCTTTCTTTTGTTTTTCTACTTGGACGTGAGCATACGCACGTGCCTTGGATTGAACCTCTGCAGTCGGTAAATTTTTACCAAATTCTTTTTCAATCTGAATTTCAATCGGCATGCCATGGCAATCCCAGCCCGGTACATACACAGAGTCAAAACCCATGAGCCAGCGAGACTTCACAATCATGTCTTTCAGAATCTTATTCACGGCATGACCAATATGAATGTCGCCATTCGCATATGGAGGCCCATCATGCAAAATGAATTTCGGTTGATTGGCATGCGCTGCACGAATCTTTTCGTAAAGCTTATTCTTTTGCCATCCAGCTACCCATTGTGGTTCGCGCTTAGCAAGATCTCCTCGCATTGGAAAGGAGGTATCTAGAAGATTGACGGGATAAGAGTTTTCTTTTTCAGACATAAGCTTTTTTCTGGAAATAATTTCTGGCATGCGCTGCATCTGCTGCAATCGCTTTTGTAAGGGTTTCGAGGTCAGAGTACTTCGCCTCGTCACGAATTTTTTCTAATAGTTCTACGGTAATAATTTTTCCGTAAACATCTGCGTTGTAATCAAAGATATGGGTTTCAAGCAATACTCGGCCTTCATCTTCTACTGTCGGCCTAACACCCAGGCTGGCTACTGCCGGAAGGGGTTTGTCAGATAAGCCGAGAACTTGCGCAGTGAAGATACCAGTACTTGCTGGTTTACGATGATGAAGATGATTTGCTACTGCCAAGTTCAAAGTAGGGAAGCCAAGTTGACGTCCAAGTTTTTGACCATGAATGACATGGCCGGAGATTCCATACGGGCGACCTAATAATTTTTCAGCCTGCTCCATATCGCCATGAGCAAGTGCTGTACGGAGAGCGGAGCTAGAAATGCGTTCTCCATTTTCAGAGATGGTATGAATACTGGAAACTTCAAATCCATATTTTTCACCGGCCGCTTTTAGGCTGGAAAAATTACCCGCACGCTTTGCTCCATAGCAAAAATCATCACCAATCAAAATCCATTTAGCATTTAAACGTTTGACAATAATTTCTGAAACAAACTCTTCTGGCGAGAGTTTCGCAAAAGCGGCGTTGAAATGCTCAACCACTACACGATCAATTCCAAGCTGTGCAAGCGCGGCTAACTTGTCACGCAAGTTGAGAATGCGGGGCGGCGCTTGTTCAGGGGAAAAGAATTCTTTTGGGTGTGGCTCAAAGGTCATAACGCAGCTGACTAGACCTCGTTCTTTGGCGCCATCCACCAGCTGCTTGAGCAGGGCGCGATGACCCCTGTGCACGCCATCGAAATTACCGATGGTTAGGGCGCAAGCTGGTCCTGCAGAAAACTGGGTGGGGCCACGGAATACGTTCACAAAATCGCTTTCAGGGTAGCCATCAATTATATTGTGGGCATGCCTTCTATCGTCACCTTAATATCGGGCCGCGGATCTAATTTCGAGGCCATTGTCAAAACAGCTCAAAAAGAGCAATGGCCGGTCACATTTGCCGGGGTCATAGCGAATCACTCAGCGGCTAAGGGCCTTGATTTTGCTCGCTCGCAGGGTATCCCGGCCTTTGCTATTGAGCATAAGGAGCATGCCACTCGCGAATCCTTTGATGCTGCATTAATCCAGCAGATTGATGCTTTAGGGGCTGATTTGGTGGTTCTCGCGGGCTTTATGAGAATTTTGACCCCAAGCTTTATCCGTCATTTTGAGGGGCGATTAATCAATATCCATCCTGCCCTATTGCCTGCATTCCCCGGTTTGCACACCCATGAGCGTGCCTTAGAGGCTGGTGTGAAGGAGCACGGCGCTACAGTCCATTTTGTGAATGAGGGCGTAGATGAGGGACCAATTATTTGTCAGGCCTCAGTTCCGGTGTTGGAAGGGGATGATGCGGATACCTTGGCAGCCCGTGTTTTGACGGCTGAGCATCAAATTTACCCGCGGGCCGTAAAATGGTTCCTCGATGGACGATTGCGAATAGAAGGTAATCAAGTGAAGTTACAACCCCCGGAGTCGCAATTTTTTAAATTATGAGTGCAGAACGTCCACCCCGCAGATCTGGCAGCAGACTAGCCCCACACAAAAGTTACGCAACGAAATCGAAAGATCCTTTGCGTCGCCCTGAGCGTCGTAACGCCAGCGGAAATTTAATTGCGCCTGAAGGTCAAAAGAATTTCTCGAATGCAAAAGCATTGCCACAGCATGCGATTCATCTGGAGCGTCTGCTCCCTGAATTGCTGAGTTTTGAACAGCCTGCAGACCGAGTAGTCAGTCGTTATTTCAGAGAAGAGAAGCAACTTGGAAATCGTGACCGTGCTTTGATTGCAGAGAGTGCGTTTGCTATTTTGCGTCGTAAAAATGAGTTCTCTCAATTTGCCTCTAGCGGTGAAGGATCCCAGGCTAGACGCTTAGCTCTATTGGGTTTGCTGTCCGCTCTATCTGAGGGTGGATTGGGTTCTGCGAATCGTGCTGAGAGTGCAATTGCTGACTTAGCACATGTGTTGAAGCCTGGTGAATACGAGTGGTTGCAACGTTTTGCAACGGTGGACCCAGCCGCTTTAAATCCTCTCGTGCGCAACAATTTGCCAGAGTGGTTGTGGGATGCATTTGGCCAATATCCAGGTGAAGATACTCGTGAAGAACTTGCAAAATCTTTGATGCATCCAGCACTTTTGGATTTGCGTGCGAACACCATGAAAACCAATCGTGAAGAGTTGCTCGCGCAGATGAATGCATTGGGTGGTCGCTATCAAGCAATTCCAACTCCATACGCGCCGGATGGCGTACGCATCATGGGCAAGCCTGCCTTGCAAAATACTACTGGCTTTAAAGAGGGTATGTTTGAGGTGCAAGATGAAGGCAGTCAATTGTTGGCTTACTTGCTCGCTCCTAAACGTGGCGAGATGGTCGTGGATTTTTGCGCTGGCGCTGGTGGCAAGACTTTGGCTATTGGGGCGTTAATGCGATCCACAGGGCGTTTATACGCTTTGGACACATCTGAGCGTCGCTTGGCAAACTTGAAGCCAAGGCAGGCTCGCAGTGGCCTCTCAAACGTACACCCAGTTTGGATTGATAGTGAGAATGACACGAAGATCAAGCGCCTGGCCGGGAAGATTGACCGCGTGCTGGTAGATGCCCCTTGCAGTGGCATGGGTACCTTACGCCGCAATCCAGACCTTAAGTGGCGCCAGACCCCAACCGGGGTATTGGAACTGAACCAGAAGCAGATGAGCATTCTGTCTTCCGCTGCTCGACTATTAAAGCCAGGCGGACGCCTGGTTTACGCCACCTGCAGCCTATTGCCCCAAGAAAATCAGGCAATCGCCGAGGATTTTCTGGCAAAACACCCGCAATTTGAGGCTGTTCCAGCGGCAGAAGTTCTTAAGCCATTGTTTCCAAAGGAAAAATTACCTTTGGGATGCAGTCTTGATAATCCTTGGTGGCAGCTATGGCCACATATACATGGAACGGATGGTTTCTTCGGAGCGGTTTTTCAAAAGAAAGCTGCAGCCCCTTTGCCTGCATTAGAAAAAGGCGAAGAAAAAGAGACTAAGGTCAAAAACAAGAAGGCCCCTAAAGAACTAAAATAGAGTTTTAGACCGCTTTAGGGATTCCCTTTTGAATACAGTTTCAGGTTTTGATTTATTCCTCCACTGGCTTGCCAATGGATATTTGGATTGGGCTTGGTGGAAGATTCTTGTTTTCACCCTCGTGGCTACCCACATCACCATTGCTGCAGTGACCATTTTTTTGCATCGCTGCCAAGCGCACCGCGCTTTGGAACTGCATCCAATCATTTCCCATTTCTTCCGTCTTTGGCTGTGGCTAACCACAGGCATGGTTACTAAGGAATGGGCAGCGATTCATCGCAAGCATCACGCTAAATGCGAAACAGTGGATGACCCACATAGCCCGCAAGTTTTAGGAATTACAACTGTGCTATCTCGGGGCGCTGAGCTTTATAAAAAAGAAGCTGCCAACCAAGAGACCTTAGATAAGTTTGGACACGGCACTCCGGACGACTGGATTGAGCGCAATGTTTACTCCAAGTTTTCTTGGCAGGGCGTTGCCATCATGCTCATCATTGACGTATTTTTATTCGGTGGCATAGGGCTAACAGTATGGGCTGTGCAAATGCTGTGGATCCCAATCACTGCTGCTGGTGTGATCAATGGCATTGGCCACTACTGGGGTTATCGCAATTTCGATTGCGAAGATGCTTCTACCAATATTTTTCCTTGGGGCATTTTGATTGGCGGTGAAGAATTGCACAACAATCATCACACCTTTGCAACTAGCGCGAAGTTATCAAACAAGTGGTATGAGTTTGACATTGGTTGGATGTATATCCAAATCATGAGCGCAGTGGGTTTAGCTACCGTGAAAAAGACTCCACCTAAACCAGTGTTGAGCGATTTACGTCCTGCAGATCAAACAACACTCGAAGCGATCATTGCAAATCGTTATGAAATCATGGCGCGCTATAGTAAGACCTTGCGCAGCTTCTTCAATAATGAGGTTCAGCATATGCAGGTTTTAGCGGCACATTTA
Source organism: Polynucleobacter sp. AP-Kolm-20A-A1 (assembly GCF_018688315.1). NCBI lineage: Bacteria > Pseudomonadati > Pseudomonadota > Betaproteobacteria > Burkholderiales > Burkholderiaceae > Polynucleobacter > Polynucleobacter sp. AP-Kolm-20A-A1. The sequence goes on along the minus strand of NZ_CP061315.1, from coordinate 1,598,052 downwards.
AAAGATGCGCGCACTTGGTTAAGCAAGGATGAATCTCGCTTAACGGAGCAAGAAAAAGCAAACCTCGAAGAGTTGATGGCGAGTAACGCTCAGTTACGTAAGATGATCGAGATGCGGCGTGATCTGCAAGCAATCTGGGGCCGCTCTAGCGCCACCAGGGAGCAGTTGGTTTCTCAGTTGCATGCTTGGTGTCAGCGTGCTGAAGATAGTGGCTTAACGAGCTTGCGCGAATTCTCTTTGAGATTACGCCGTTATGCTTAATGCAGTCCTAAGCAAATAACTCTTCAAAAGTTTAGACAACTTTAGGCAATAAAAAACCCGCTAGATCAGCGGGTTTTTTATTTGCTTGAAGTAAAGATTACTTCAGCTTTGTTTCTTTATAAGCAACGTGCTTGCGAATGGTTGGATCGAATTTCATGATCTCCATTTTCTCAGGCTTAGTACGCTTGTTTTTTGAAGTTGTGTAGAAGTGACCAGTACCTGCTGATGACTCTAACTTGATTTTTTCTCTACCGCCTTTAGCCATTTGTGCGCTCCTTAAATTTCGCCACGTGCACGAAGATCAGACAACACAGCATCGATGCCGTTCTTGTCGATAACGCGCAAACCAGCATTGGTTAAGCGCAAGCTAATCCAACGGTTTTCAGATTCAACCCAGAAACGACGGTTTTGCAAATTCGGCAAAAAGCGACGCTTCGTTTTATTGTTTGCATGGGATACATTGTTGCCAACCATCGGCTTCTTCCCAGTGACTTGGCAAACTTTTGCCATGACATAACTCCATTAATTGCGAAAAAAGAAGATTGTATCAGTCCCAGCCTATTTTGGGCTAGCCCTAATTGGCTTTAGTTCTCGACTTCAGGGGAATGGGTGGGTGGAAATGCCTTGAAATTTCGATTAAGTTAGTAATTACTATCATTTTTTGTCAATATTCATAAGGCCAGAGTCTGAAAAAGAGAAAAAACCAGTGCCACTCACAATGCAGTGGTCTAAAAGGGCGATATCAACCAGCTGAAGGGCGTTGATGATGGTTTTAGTAAGTTCTTGGTCTGAATCGCTTGGTAGGGGGTTACCGCTGGGGTGGTTATGGGCCACGATAAGGGCGCTAGCATTCCTAGCAAGGGCTTCCTTGAGGATTTCTCGGGGGTAGACCGCCGCCTGTCGAATCGACCCTCTAAAGAGTTCCTGACACTCAATCAGGTGGAGTCGAGAGTCTAAATAAAGGCAAAGAAATACTTCATGAGGCAGACGTCCTATTTTTGCCTGTAAAAACTCTCTGACATGGCAGGGCGAGGAAAAGATGGGGTCTTGGGTAAGGCCATCCTCAAGACTGCGTTTGACCAACTCATAAGCCGCTTGAATTTGTGACCACTTAGAAAGCCCCATTCCATGTATTCGCGTTAGATCCTCTTGGCTACAAGCCAATAGGCGAGGCAGACTGCCGAAGTGATGCAGTAGATCTTTGGCTAGGGCTACAGCGCTTTTGCCTTTAACGCCCACCCTGAGAAAGATGGCAAGCAGCTCTGCGTCAGAAAGTGCCGAGGCGCCATAAATGCGAAGTTTTTCTCGAGGCTGCTCATTTTTTGGCCAACCCGTAATCGGAGAGTGCACAGCAGGCGCAGGCCTAGATACAATCACCTTATGACTAAGCTTACTGTTTTGCCTAACTCCTATTTGACTCTCAATTACCGGCTCACTTTGCCCAATGGGGAGGATTACATCAATACTTTTATCGATCGTCCTGCGACGGTTCTGATGGGCTCTGGACAATTTGCTCCTTGCTTTGAAAGTGTGTTGCTTGGTCTTGAAGTGGGTGAGAAAAAAAGTGCGCTACTTGAGCCTGGGGAAAGTTTCGGTGAGCGCAAAGAAGATTTGGTGCAATGGGTTTCCTTGAAGGCGCTCAAAGAAGGTCGTGATGACGACGTGGAATTTAATCCGGGTGATGTGATTGAATTTAACGCGCCAGGTGGCGCTCAGTATGCGGGTGTATTGCAATCGATTAATGAAGAGGGTGCGTGGTTTGACTTCAATCATCCATTGGCTGGCATACCCGTTACATTCGAAGCGCAGATTGTTGCCATTCTTTAAAACATGAGCCAGCTCGATAACGCTGAAATTTTGATGGCTCAGCCCCGTGGATTTTGCGCGGGAGTGGATCGTGCTATCAATATTGTCAATGAGGCGCTTGCCCGTTTTGGCGCCCCCATTTATGTGCGACATGAGATTGTTCATAACGCTTATGTTGTCAATGAATTGCGCGATAAAGGTGCTGTATTTGTTGAAGAGTTGCATGAGGTTCCCAAGGGTGGAATCGTTGTCTTTAGCGCGCATGGTGTTTCTCAAGAAGTCCGCAAGGATGCGCAGGAGCGTGGCTTGCAGGTCTACGACGCCACGTGCCCCTTGGTAACCAAGGTTCATCTTGAGGTCGTCAAGATGTGCAAAGATGGATTTACGGTATTGATGATTGGTCACGCAGGTCATCCTGAAGTAGAGGGGACGATGGGCCAAGTGAAAGAAGGCGTCTTCTTGATTGAGAAATTGGGTGATATTGATTCCTTACCTTTCGCAAGCGATGAAAAGATCGCCTTTGTTACCCAAACAACGCTATCAGTTGACGAGACTCGAGAAATTGTTGAGGCGCTCACGAAAAAATTTCCTAATATTGTTCAGCCTCGCAAACAAGATATTTGTTATGCCACCCAAAATCGACAGGATGCTGTGAAATTTATGGCACCGCAGGTTGAGGTGGTGATTGTGGTGGGTAGTGCGACCAGCTCTAACTCCAATCGTTTGCGTGAATTATCTGAAAAGCTAGGTGTGCCTTCTTATATGGTGGACGCTCCAGAGCAGTTAAAGCCAGAATGGTTCGCTGGTAAGAAGCGCGTCGGTTTAACAGCAGGTGCTTCGGCCCCAGAAAGTTTGGCTCAAGCGATTGTTCAGCGTATCCAAGAGTTTGGCCCAAGGCATGTGCGTGCTTTGGATGGTGTTGTTGAGGATGTCACGTTTTCATTGCCTAAAAATTTAGTTGACTGAAGTATTCATTCATAACAGAGGAGCTGTACATGAGTAAATCAAAAGTGATTTTTATGAAGAGCGCTATTGCATTGTCAGTGGCGACTTTGATTTTGGCGGGCTGCGGAAAAGGCGGCGATAAAACTGCTGCAGCTCCTGCAGATGGGGTTGAGGTCAAGATCGGCCACGTTGCACCGCTGACCGGTCCTATTGCCCATTTAGGCAAAGACAACGAGAACGGCGCTCGTTTGGCTATTGAAGAAATTAATAAATCCGGCTTAACCATCGACGGAAAAAAAGTAGTGCTCACTTTAGTTCCTGAGGATGATGCAGAGGATCCAAAAACTGCAACCCAAGTTGCGCAAAAATTGGTTGACGCAAAAGTTGTAGGCGTAGTGGGTCATTTAAATTCTGGCACTAGCATTCCGGCGTCAAAAATTTATAGCGATGCAGGAATTACTCAAGTATCCCCATCTGCAACTAACCCTGATTACACAAAGCAAGGTTTTAAAACTACTTATCGCTTGGTTGCCACAGACGCACAGCAAGGCCCTGCGTTAGCTAATTACGTTATCAATACATTAAAAGCTAAAACGGTCGCCATCATTGATGATTCAAGTCAGTATGGCAAAGGTTTGGCTGATGAGTTTGAAAAGACTGTTAAGGCTGCAGGTTTGAAAGTGGTTACACGTGAAGCTAGCAACAACAAGGCGACTGATTTCAAGGCGATTTTGACTAAAGTAAAAGGCAGTAAACCAGATGTCATCATGTATGGCGGGATGGATGCTACTGGCGGCCCATTAACTAAGCAGGCTGCTGAACTTGGCATTAAGTCAAAGGTAGTTGGTGGTGATGGTATGTGTACCGAGAAGCTCGCTGAGTTGGCTGGTGAGGCGGTCGTCAATGTGACTTGTTCAGAGGCTGGCATGGCGCTATCTAAGATGGCTCAAGGCGCCGACTTCCAAAAGCGTTATAAAGAGCGCTTTAACGCAGACGTTCAAATCTATGCACCGTTTACCTATGATGCAGTTTATGTACTCGTAGATTCCATGAAGCGTGCCAATTCAACTGATTCGGCAAAGATCTTGGCTGCGATGCCAGATACCAAAATGAATGGCTTGGTAGGCAATATTGCTTTTGATGAAAAAGGCGATATGAAAGAAGGTGTAATCACACTCTATGACTTCAAAGACAAAAAGAAAAACGTTCTTGATGTCATCAAGATGTAAGACTCCTCTGTAAAAAATAGCGCCGCTTTTGCGGTGCTATTTTTTTTTATCAAGACTAAATACATTTATTAACCCTAATGGATATCCTTCTACAGCAAATTATTAATGGCTTAGTGCTCGGTAGCATTTACGCCTTAATTGCTTTGGGCTACACCATGGTTTACGGGGTTTTAGGCATTATTAACTTTGCACATGGCGAAGTGCTGATGATCGGCGCAATGGTGTCATTGTCATTGCTACGTTTAATTTTGAGTCTGACCAGCGACTTACCTGGCTGGTTGACCTTGTTGATTGTCTTACCTGTCACTATGGCCGTATGTGCGGGCTTGAGCTATTGGATTGAGCGCATCGCTTACCGCCCGTTGCGCAATGCGCCTCGCCTGGCCCCTCTAATTTCAGCAATCGGCATGTCTATTTTGTTGCAGACGATTGCCATGATGATTTGGTCGCGTAATCCAATGACCTATCCACAATTGCTGCCATCCAGTCCGATTGATTTATGGGGTAGTGGCGCAACAATTACCGGTAAAGAAATTGTGATCATCGTGGTTGCTTTGGTAGTGATGTCAGGTTTGTTGTTCTTGGTAGAGAAAACAAAACTGGGCAGAGCAATGCGTGCGACTGCTGAGCAAACTCAAATTGCTGCGCTGATGGGGGTCAATCCCAATCGCGTTATCTCAATTACCTTCATGTTGGGTGGCGCATTAGCTGGCTTAGCTGGTGTCATGATTGCAAGCAATTATGGCAATGTGCATTTCTATATGGGTTTTATCCCTGGGCTAAAAGCATTTACTGCAGCCGTTCTTGGTGGTATTGGAAATTTACAGGGCGCCATGTTGGGCGGCCTTCTCTTGGGCTTAATTGAGTCATTGGGCGCTGGTTACATTGGCGAACTGACTGGTGGGGTGTTTGGCTCAAACTACCAAGACATCTTTGCCTTTTTAGTATTAATTTTGGTATTGGTCTTAAGGCCAACCGGACTATTAGGTGAGAAGGTTTCTGATCGTGCTTAAGGCGATTCGATTCAACTATCTCAGTAGAACAAGCTATCTATGGCTTGGCGCCATTGCGTTGCTCCTTTTGCCATGGATAGTTGGCGCAAGTGGCGGCAACTACTGGGTGAGGGTGCTCGATTTTGCTTTGCTCTACATTGTGTTGGCATTGGGCCTCAATGTTGTGGTGGGCTTCGCAGGTCTTTTGGATTTAGGTTATATCGCTTTCTATGCATTAGGCGCCTACAGTTTTGCCTTATTGGCATCACCACATTTGCCTGCTCAATTTGAAAGTATTGCTGCGGCTTTCCCGGAAGGAATGCATTTTTCACCCTGGATGGTTGCGGTCTTCTCAATTATTTTGGCTGCTTTATTTGGAATCATTTTAGGTTTGCCTACTTTGCAATTGCGCGGCGATTATTTGGCAATTGTGACTTTGGGGTTTGGTGAAATTATTCGCATCTTTATGAATAACCTAGATCGCCCTCTAAATCTCACCAATGGGCCCAAAGGAATTGCGGCGATTGATCCCATTCAATTTTTTGGGATCTCCTTTGCCAAAACCTTGGATCTGGGTTTTATCAAGATTCCTGGTTTGTATTTGGTGTTCTATTTGTTCTTGTTGCTAGCAATTACCGTTGCAATCGTTTGCATGCATTTGCAGAATTCAAGAATAGGACGCGCTTGGGTTGCAATTCGGGAGGATGAAATCGCTGCCAAAGCGATGGGTATCAATACTCGCAATATGAAATTACTTGCATTTGCTATTGGCGCTTCTTTTGCGGGTGTGGCTGGCGTGTTGTTTTCCGCCTTTCAGGGCTTTGTTTCGCCAGAGTCCTTTACGCTTTGGGAGTCGATTGTTGTATTGGCCATGGTGGTTCTCGGCGGCATTGGCCATATTCCTGGAGTTATCTTGGGTGCGGTATTGTTGGCAATTTTTCCTGAGGTCTTACGCGGTATTGCACAGCCTCTACAGCAGGCATTATTTGGGCATGTGATTGTGGACGTAGAAATTATTCGTCAATTAATTTACGGCCTAGCCTTAATTCTGATCATGCTGTATCGCCCTGGTGGTATTTGGCAAAAAAGTGGGGCGGCACAATGACGGCACTCCATCTGCTTTTAGATGTCACTGATGTATCCAAGCGCTTTGGCGGAGTACAAGCGCTTGACTCAGTAGGCCTACAAGTTCCTCATGGCGCAATCGTTGGTTTGATTGGACCCAATGGCGCTGGCAAGACAACGTTTTTTAATGTCATCACAGGTTTATACCCAGCAGATTCTGGAATCTTTTTATTTAATGGCAAGTCTTATTTTCCAGAGTCAGTTTCTGAGGTAACAAAATCAGGTTTAGCTAGAACATTTCAGAATATCCGCCTCTTTGGTGAAATGACTGTGCTTGAAAACGTCATGGTAGGTTGTCATTGCCGATCTAATGCAGGATTGTTTGGCGCTATTTTCCGTACTCCTTCCGCTAAGCGTGAAGAACAGGCTATCCGTGAAAAATCTCTAGCGCTCTTAGATTACGTTGACCTTGGCGATTTTTCTAATATGCAGGCACGCAACCTTTCCTATGGACATCAGCGCCGCCTGGAGATCGCTAGAGCTTTGGCTACGGAGCCTAAACTCTTGGCTTTAGATGAGCCGGCAGCAGGTATGAATGCTACTGAGAAGCTGGAGTTACGTGAGCTGCTGCTACGTATTCGCGCTGACGGAAAAACGATTTTGCTCATCGAGCACGATGTCAGTTTGGTTATGGGAATTTGCGATAGTCTGACTGTTTTAGATTACGGCAAGGTCATTGCTTCAGGCAAACCTGCAGATGTTCGTGTGCATCCCGAGGTGATTAAAGCCTATTTGGGTCAGGGGGCAGCATGACAAATGCATTGCTCCGAGTAAAGGGTCTTCAAGTGTCTTATGGCGGCATTAATGCCGTTAAGGGTATTGATCTGCAAGTCAATCATGGTGAGTTGGTTGCCCTAATTGGCGCCAATGGTGCCGGGAAGAGTTCAACTCTTAAAGCAATTGCTGGATTGCTAAATCCTTCTGCCGGCGATATTCATTTTGCAAATCGTGAAACCAAGAAGCTGCCCGCATATGAATTAGTTCAGCTCGGCTTGGGCATGGTTCCGGAGGGCCGTGGCGTGTTTAAGCGCATGACCATTTTGGAAAATCTCCAAATGGGCGCTTACTTAAAAACAGACGCTAAGGAGATTGAGCGCAAGCTTGAAGAGGTGTACTCGTACTTCCCTAGACTCAAAGAGCGCTTATCTCAATTGGCTGGGACCTTATCTGGTGGCGAGCAGCAAATGGTTGCTATGGGTAGGGCAATGATGGCGCAGCCCAAATTGTTACTTCTGGATGAGCCTTCAATGGGCTTATCTCCCATCATGGTCGAAACCATTTTTGATGTAGTGCGGAGTTTGTCGTCGAGCGGTATGACGATTCTGTTGGTTGAGCAAAATGCCCGCCTTGCATTGCAGATGGCCAATCGGGCCTACGTCATGGAGAGTGGCTTAATTACCCTGAGTGGGTCAGGTGAGGAGTTGCTCGAAGACTCAAGGGTGAGAACTGCCTACCTTGGTGAATAAGTAGGCGGTTGAGTGGCAGTAAGTCTTACGCCACTTCCTTGAGTAGCTCGCGCAGCATATTACACATCTGACGAATTTCATCATCAGACACATTCAGGGCTGGCATAAAGCGCAACAAGTTTGGTCTTGGAGAGTTAATCAACAATCCCTCGGGGTTACGATCGCGCGCAAGATCAACCAGTTTTCCACCGATATCTTTACCTAACATCAACGCGCGCAGTAAACCCTCGCCGCGTTCACCTTCAAGATTAAATTCAACGCAAAGCTTAAGTAACTCTGATTTCAGAAGTTCGCCTTTTGCTTTAACGCTTTCTAAAAATCCTGGTGCCAATAATTGCTCAATAACGCTCATGCCAACCGCAGTCATGAGAGGGTTGCCGTTATAGGTGCCGCCTTGATCGCCAGGTACGAAGCACGCCACCGCATCAGTCGCCAGAAGCGCCGCTAGCGGTACGCCACCACCAATACCTTTACCTAGGGTCATGATGTCAGGCTCGATACCGTAGTTTTGGTAGGCAAAGAGACTGCCTGTACGACCGCAGCCTGCCTGCACTTCGTCGGCAATCAGCAAAATATTATTTTCTTTAGTGAACTTACGTAGCTCACGCATAAATTCTTGAGTGGCTGGAATGACACCGCCTTCGCCCTGAACGGGTTCCAACATGACTGCAACCGTCTTATCGGTCACTAGCTTTTTAACGGATTCCAAATCATTTAAATCCGCTTTTGGGAAGCCTGCTACTTGTGGGGCAAACATTGTGTCCCAGTTTGGCTTTCCGGAGGCGCTCATTGTGGCTAATGTACGGCCATGAAAGCTGTGATCAAACGTGATGATCTCAAATGCGCCAGACTTGTTAAGTTGACCCCATTTGCGTGCGAGCTTAATCGCACCTTCATTTGCTTCGGCGCCGCTGTTAGCAAAGAAGACTTTGTCAAAGCAACTATTGTCTGTCAGGAGATTAGATAAGCCGATCATGGGTTCGTTATAGAACGCAGGGCTTGGATTGATTAACTTCTTTGCTTGCGCATTCAGTGCGTCAATCATGCCTGGGTTGCCATGACCTAAACAATTCACTGCCCAGCCTTGCAAGAAATCTAAGTAGCGTTTGCCATTGTTATCGGTCAACCATGAGCCCTTACCTTCGACCATGATGACTTCTGGGCGTGGGGTAATGAACATCACTGAGTGGGTGTCGATAGCTTGTGCTGGCTTATTCATGCTGGTTTGGGGTGATAGGTTAATGTGGGTCAATAAGGGCAAATAAGGTTTCTATTATCTCGCTGAATGGGATTTATGGCGCAGGACTTAGCTTGTAGCCAAATCCGCCGCGCTGGTAAACGAGTCGGCGAAGAATTCTTCATCTGGTAGCTGGCATTTGGCTGCAAAGTCATTTCTAGCGGCATTAACCATTACTGGGGCTCCGCATGCATAGACCTGAAAGCCCTTCAAATTGGGGTGGTCATCAATGACGGCTTGATGCACAAACCCGGTACGCCCCTTCCAATGGTCTCCAGCTAAGGCATCAGAAATGACGGGAATGTATTTGAAGTGTGCAATTTCTTTCGCCCAGGACTCGCAAAGCGCATTCATATAGAGATCGTTGGGACGACGTCCACCCCAGTAAAGATGAATGGGGCGCTCAATCTTTTTGATTTGCATTTGTTCAATAATGGATTTGATAGGGGCAAAGCCAGTACCTGCCGCTAAAAAGATGATGGGCTTTTTAGAATCTTCTCTTAAGAAAAAGCTACCCAAAGGACCTTCAAAGCGGAGGATATCTTTTTCTTTTAAAGCTGGAGTAACGGCGCCAAAAACAAAATCAGTAAATAAGCCGCCCGGCAGGTGGCGTATATGTAACTCAAGCGGACCCTCTTGTTCGGGGGCATTCGCAATCGAGTAAGCCCGGCGCTGACCATCCTTCAATAAAAACTCGAGATACTGTCCAGCCAAGAACTGGAAGCGTTCAGCAGCCGGAAGTTGCAACTTTAAAATGGCAACATCACTGCTAGGTTTGCTAATTGTGTTGACGCGGCAAGGTACTTTACGAATGGCAATATCGCCAGCCCCTTGAACTTCGCGAGCTTCTATTAATAGGTCTGACTGCGGGTGGGCGCAGCAGAATAAAATCCCGCCTGCTGTCTCATCGGCTTTGCTAAGGGCGCTTTCACTATGCTGACCATGGCTTACTTGACCTTCTAAAATCTTTCCCTTACAGGATCCGCAGGCGCCATTTTTGCACCCATAGGGTAAGTTAATGCCTTGGCGGAGAGCGGCCTCCAGGAGATTCTCATCTGGATTGACGGTAAATTGTTTGCCGCTCGTTTTGAGCGTGACCTGATGAGACACTCTCATTCCTTTCAATAAATCGTTACGATGTTACTTATGCAATCTTTTGGTAAACCTTCAATCCTGATTATTGGCTGCGGAGACATTGGTCTTCGGGTGGCTAGGCAGCTCTCTAGAAGTCATCGTATTTATGCGCTCACTTCTCAACAAGCTCGTTTTCAGGAGTTGAGGGAGGTTGGCGCGATCCCTATTTTGGGTAACCTGGATCATCCAGAGACCCTTTGGCGCCTCAGTGGTTTAGCTCAAACCGTCATTCATTTGGCGCCACCTCAAAACAGTGGAAATCGTGATTGCCGAACCCGCAACCTACTTCTAATTTTAGCCCAAGGCTCCAATGCTGTCAGGCGCCTGATCTATATCAGTACTACGGGCGTATACGGTGATCACCAGGGTGGAAGGGTAAGTGAGGTAACTCCGGTCAATGCCCAAAGTGAGCGCGCTAAAAGAAGAGTGGATGCGGAGCAGATGCTTCGTCTATGGGCGCCCGCCCATGGCGTTGTTTTAACGATTTTGCGCGTACCTGGAATTTATGCTGCTGACCGTTTACCAATCGATCGCCTTCATGCGCAAACACCTGCTTTGCTATCCGAAGAAGATGCCTACTCCAATCACATTCATAGTGATGATTTAGCTAGACTGGTTTGCGCGGCGGTTTTTCACGGCAAACCCCAGCGCGTTATTAATGCCTGTGATGGAGGTGAAACCAAAATGGGTGATTACTTTGACGAAGTAGCTGATGCATTTGGGTTGGAAAGACCGAAACGCTTACCTGGCAACGAGTTGCAGAAGCTAGTGAGTCCAATGCTGTGGTCATTTATGCGCGAGTCACGCAGAGTCACTAACACCCGCTTGCATGAACTCAAAACGCCGCTACGCTATCCGAGCGTAGGACATTTTCTGAAAACTATTTCCAAGAATCCTTAAGGCCAACCGTACGGTTAAATACAGGCTTACCAGGTTTGGAGTCATTCTTATCAGCAACGAAGTAGCCATGACGCTCAAACTGGAAGCGATCTTCCGGTTTGGCATCTTTCATGCAAGGCTCTAGGTAAGCGGCAATGGTTTGCTTAGAGTTTGGATTGATTGCGTCTAAGAAATTCTTATCGCCGCTATCTGGATGTGGATCACTAAAGAGATGATCGTAAAGACGTACTTCAGTTGGAATAGCTTCAGCAGCACTGATCCAGTGAATATTGCCTTTTACTTTGTAATTATTAGATCCTGGAGTGCCGCTCTTGCTGTCCGGGAAGTGTGTCACATTGACTTGGGTAACGTTACCCTGTGCATCTGTTTCATAGCCGGTGCACTCCACCACAAAGCCATGACGCAAACGTACACGGCTACCAGGTTGATCACCAATCGGTGGGTACAGTCTGAAAAAGCCTTTGATAGGTTCTTGCATAAAATCATCCGCCTCAATCCATAGCTCACGCGTGAAATGAAATTCACGGTTGCCCCATTCGGGATGATTGGGATGACGTGGTGCAGAGCAAGCTTCTTTTGCTGACGCATCAAAGTTTTCAACTACGAGCTTAAGCGGTTTTAAAACAGCGGTTGCACGTGGCGCTCTAACTTCAAGATCATCGCGTAGCGCTTGATCTAGTGTGCTCATGTCAATCCAACTATCCGCTTTAGAGACGCCAATACGCTCACAGAACAAGCGAATGCTTTCTGGCGTGTAACCACGACGACGTATGCCGACGATGGTTGGCATACGCGGATCATCCCAGCCCTCTACATGGTTTTCTTCCACCAATTGCAACAACTTTCGCTTGCTGGTGATGGTGTAGGTTAGGTTGAGGCGTGCGAATTCATATTGATGCGGGACAGGGTCTTTAAAGACGCCAAGCTCTTTGAGGGAGCTCACAATCCAGTCGTACAGCGGGCGATTGTTCTCAAACTCCAGTGTGCATATGGAGTGGGAGACATTTTCTAATGCATCCGAGATGCAATGTGTGAAGTCATATAGAGGATAGATACACCATTTGCTGCCAGTGCGGTGGTGATCGGTATGGCGGATGCGATAAACCACAGGGTCGCGCATCACAATATTCGGGTGCGCCATATCAATCTTCAGACGCAGTACATGTTCACCATCCTTGAACTTGCCATCACGCATATCGCGAAATAACTGTAGATTCTCTTCCGGGCTGCGATCGCGATAAGGGCTGTTTTTTCCAGCTTGGCCAAAGTTGCCGCGATTAGTGTGAATGTCATCTGCACTTTGACTATCAACGTAGGCCTTGCCATTCTGAATTAAGACTTCGGCAAATTCATAGAGGCGATCAAAGTAATCACTCGCGTGATAGAGGTGAGTGCCCCAATCAAAACCAAGCCACTTCACTGCATCCAAAATACTGTCAGCGTATTCCACATCCTCTTTAACTGGATTGGTGTCATCTAAGCGCATATTGCAGCGCGCACCACCAGCTTGAGCGTTGTAGTCAGCAGCTAGGCCGAAGTTTAGGCAAATACTTTTGGCGTGACCAATATGTAAGTAGCCGTTTGGCTCCGGCGGAAAACGCGTGATGATGGATGGGATAGCTTGGCCCGCTAAATTAGTGCGCTGTGAAAAAGCTCCGCTTGCTAAATCATGGTCAATGATCTGGCGTAAGAAGTTGGATGACTCGGCTACAGCGCCGGTATTTGCTTTGGAGGGTTTGCTATCTTGGGACATAGCCACATTGTAGAGAAAACCCTGTGGCCTATAAAGAAAAAGCCCGCAAACTGCTGCGGGCTTGTTTCTGGGGAGTTCGTGAGAATTAATCCTCTACGAAAGCCTCTTCGCGAGTCTTCTTCACTGCTGGCAAGGCCACGATCACTACCAAGAGGGCTGCTGCGATCAGCAGGCCTAAGGAAAGTGGGCGGGTTACAAAGGTGGAGAAGTCGCCACGGGATAGTAGTAGGGCGCGACGGAAGTTCTCTTCCATCATTGGTCCGAGCACGAAACCCAAAAGCAATGGAGGAGGTTCGCAACCGAGTTTGAAGAATAGGTAACCAATCAAGCCGAAACCTGCTGTTACATAAACGTCAAATACAGTGTTGTTCACGGTGTACACACCAATACAGCAGAACACCAAAATGGCTGGGTAGAGGAAGCGATAAGGAATCTTCAAGAGCTTTACCCAGATACCAATCAAAGGCAGGTTCAAGAGGATCAACATCACGTTACCGATCCACATAGAAGCAATCAGACCCCAGAAGAGTGCTGGATTGCTAGTCATTACTTGTGGGCCTGGCTGGATGTTGTGAATAGTCATCGCGCCAACCATCAAAGCCATCACAGCATTTGGTGGGATACCTAATGTGAGCAATGGGATGAATGAGGTTTGAGCTGCAGCGTTATTTGCTGCTTCTGGACCTGCAACACCCTCAATCGCACCCTTACCAAATTCATGGCTGTACTTAGACGATTTTTTCTCAACCGAGTAAGCACCAAACGCTGCCAAAGCTGCGCCGCCGCCTGGCAGGATGCCCAAGATAGAGCCAATAGTGGTGCCGCGCAAGATTGAGGGAATCATGCGCTTCACGTCGGTCTTGGTAGGAACCATGCTGGTGAGTTTGTTGAGGAAGCCTTCGTCTTCGCCAGTCTTTTCAAGGTTGCCCATGATTTCTGCGAAACCGAATACACCCATCGCAACAGCTACGAAGCCGATACCGTCACTCAATTCAGGGATATCAAACGCATAGCGAGATACACCAGAGTTCACGTCAGTACCGATCAAACCCATCAAGAGACCCAAGATGATCATGCCAATCGCCTTGATCAAAGAGCCTGATGCCAGTACAACCGCACCGATTAAACCTAAGACCATCAAGGAGAAGTATTCAGCAGGACCAAACTTAAATGCGAGTTGTGAGAGTGGGGCAGCAAAAGCAGCCAATACCAAAGTCGCAACGCAACCTGCGAAGAATGAGCCCATACCAGCGGTAAAGAGCGCAACACCAGCTCGACCATTGCGGGCCATTTGGTAGCCATCGATCGCGGTCACCACCGACGACGTCTCCCCCGGAATATTCAACAAAATTGCTGTTGTAGAGCCGCCGTACTGTGAGCCGTAATAAATACCAGCCAACATAATCAAGGCAGCAATCGGAGGCAATGCGTAGGTAGCTGGCAACAACATTGCAATCGTTGCGATTGGGCCAAGGCCTGGCAATACGCCAATCAAGGTTCCCAGGATACAACCGATAAGGCAGTAAAGGAGGTTTTGTAATGTGAACGCGGTATCAAAACCGAGAGCTAAGTTAGCAAATAAATCCATTTTTCAGAGTCCCGGTTCGTTATTGTTGTAGGAATACAGGCAGGAGTGGGAACTGAAGTTTCAGACCCAACACAAACACTGAATAAGTAAATGCAACGAGGAAGCCAGCATTAATTAATGAGCCCTTCCAGGTGAATTCTTTGCTAGCACTTGCTGATACCAATACCAGAACAACTACAGCGATCAAGAAGCCTAAGCGAGGTAAAAGCAAGCCGTAAAGCACTACCGAACCAGTGATCTGGGCAATGATGCGCCAGTTAAATTTTGGGATGCTTTCAATTGCAGCTTTTGCACTCAGTGACTGAACTAAAACCAATACGCCCAATAAGGCCATTAGGATGCCCAAAAAGAATGGGAAATAGCCGGGGCCCATTTTGGCAGCAGTGCCCATTGGGTACTGAGTAGCCATAATGGCGAAAAAGAGGCCAATAACCATGTACATGATTCCGGCCCCAAAATCCCGTTGATTGCGAATTTTCAAGTTGCTCTCCTTGTTTGTCGACTTGAATGCCGATTTTATTGATGTTGTGGGATTGTAAGGCAGGTTTAGGTCTTCTTGTCTAGCGTTTGCCCTAGGCTAGTGCCAATGCGATAATTATTGCCATGAAAGTCTCCCAAATTCGCCAGGCGTACCTGGATTTCTTTGCCCAAAAAGGCCACCAAATCGTCCCATCCAGCCCAGTAGTGCCGGGGGATGACCCCACCCTGCTATTTACGAATGCGGGCATGAACCAGTTTAAAGACGTGTTTTTGGGCTTTGATAAGCGCTCTTATAACCGCGCCACCACCGCCCAAAAGTGCATCCGAGCCGGCGGCAAACACAATGATTTGGATAACGTGGGCTATACAGCCCGCCACCATACCTTTTTTGAAATGCTGGGTAATTTCTCCTTTGGGGACTATTTCAAAAAGGATGCGATTCAATTTGCTTGGGATTTATTGACTCAAGTATTTAAGTTGCCCAAAGAAAAACTCTTGGTAACGGTGTACGCCGAAGACGATGAGGCTTATGAAATTTGGAATAAGCAAATCGGTGTGCCTGCTGATCGCATTGTTCGTATCGGCGATAACAAAGGCGCTCGTTATGCATCAGATAATTTTTGGATGATGGGCGACACAGGTCCCTGCGGACCTTGTACAGAAATTTTTTACGATCACGGTGATCATATTCCTGGCGGTCCTCCTGGAAGTCCAGATGAAGATGGTGATCGCTTTATCGAAATTTGGAATAACGTGTTCATGCAGTTCAACCGCGATGAAGCGGGTGTGATGCATCCTCTGCCAAAACCAAGCGTTGATACGGGGATGGGTCTAGAGCGTATTGCAGCTGTCTTGCAGCATGTTCACTCTAACTATGAGATTGACCTCTTCGTCAATCTCCTCAAGGCTTCCAAGGAGGCGGTGGATGCTGCTGGTGGCGAGAACTGTGATGCGAGCAGCCCCTCACTGAAGGTGATTGCCGATCATATTCGCGCATGCAGTTTCATTGTTGTAGATGGCGTCATTCCTGGTAATGCTGGTCGTGGTTATGTACTGCGTCGTATTGCACGTCGTGCGATTCGTCACGGTTACAAGTTAGGTGCACGTAAACCATTCTTCTATCAATTAGTCCCTGCGCTTGTAAAAGAAATGGGTGATGCTTACCCAGAATTGCGTGCCGCACAAGATAAAGTCAGTGAAGTAATCAAGCAAGAAGAAGAGCGCTTCTTCCAAACGATTGCTAATGGTATGGAAATTTTGGATGGTGCTTTGGCAGGTGGTGCAAAAGTGGTCGATGGTGAGACGGCATTCCGCTTACATGACACTTTTGGTTTCCCATTGGATTTAACGGCTGACGTTTGTCGCGAGCGCGGTGTGACTGTTGATGCAGATGGCTTTGAAGTGGCCATGCAAAAGCAGCGCGATCAAGCAAGAGCTGCCGGTAAGTTCAAAGTTGCCCAGGGCTTGGATTACAAGGGCCAGCCAACCCAGTTCCATGGCTATGACACCCTAAAACATGAAGGCGCCAAAGTGACGGCCCTGTATGTGGATGGTTCAGCCGTCCCATCAGTTAAGGCTGGCGATTCTGCCGTGATTGTTCTGGATAACACCCCTTTCTACGCTGAATCTGGCGGCCAGGTTGGCGATAAAGGCGAACTTCGCAATGAAAGCATCCGTTTTGCCGTAGAAGACACTTTCAAGATCCAGGCCGACGTGTTTGGTCATCAGGGTGAAGTTCTTGAGGGCGAGCTCAAGGTGGGTGATGTCCTCAATGCATTAGTAGATACGCAGCAAAGAACCGATACGATGCGCAACCACAGCGCTACACATATTTTGCATAAAGCATTGCGTGAAGTGTTGGGCGATCATGTGCAACAAAAAGGTTCCTTAGTAGATGCCACTAAGACCCGTTTTGACTTTACGCACAATGCGCCAATTACTGCAGAACAAATTCGTCGCATTGAAGATATTGTGAATCAGGAGATTCTTGAAAATACAGCGACTTCAGGCAAGGTGATGTCATTGGACGACGCACAAAAGACTGGCGCCATGATGCTATTTGGCGAGAAGTACGGCGATGAAGTACGCGTTCTAGAGATTGGTTCTTCTAAAGAATTATGTGGCGGTACGCACGTGTCTCGTACGGGTGATATTGGTAGCTTGAAGATTGTTTCTGAGGGTGGTGTCGCTGCTGGCATCCGCCGTGTTGAGGCCGTAACAGGCAGCAATGCATTGCACTTCTTGCAAGGCTTGGAAGACAAGATCAATGAGGCTGCAGCGATTCTGAAAACCCATCCAGGGGATTTAGTAAATCGTGTAGCGCAGCTCCAAGAGAGTCTGCGTCAAGCTGAGCGTGAATTAGAAAAAGTGAACTCGAAGTTAGCTGCAAGCCAAGGTGACGAGTTAGCCGGCCAGGCAGTGGATGTCAATGGCATCAAAGTGCTTGCTGCTCGTATGGATGGCGCTGATGCTGGTGTCCTTCGTGAAACTATGGACGCATTAAAAGCAAAGCTGAAAACTGCCGCTATTGTGCTGGCATCTGTTCAAGGCGATAAGGTTAGTTTGATTGCTGGCGTTACAGCAGACTCTATTGGCAAAGTAAAGGCGGGCGATCTCGTGAACTTTGTAGCTCAACAAGTGGGTGGCAAAGGTGGCGGCAAACCAGAAATGGCGATGGCTGGCGGAACGGATCCAAGTAAGTTAGGCGCTGCTTTGGCTGGCGTAAAAGACTGGGTAGCAGCCAAATGAGTGAAGCAATCAACATTGCCTTTAATGCAGAAGTAGACGCCATTGGAATGAACTGCCCATTGCCGATTCTGCGCACCAAAAAAGCTTTGGCCACTATGCAGTCGGGCGAAGTCTTAAAAATCAAGGCTACAGATGCGGGCGCTGCCCACGACTTTCCTGCCTTTGCTAAGCAAACCGGTAACGAGTTGCTTGCAAGCACTACTGAGGGCGATGTTTTGGTTTTCTTTATGAAACGTAGGTAGTTAGCAAATTCATCGCCATTCTTAGTGGCGGATTCAAACGGTGATCACCAAAACAAAAGGCAGAGACGAATCTCTGCCTTTTTTATTTCAGCTGAAAACGATTACGTTAAAGAGCGGCTTTTGAGGTAGGCGGCAAAGTCGGCCGATACTTCAGGGTGACGCAGGGCAAACTCAACTGATGCCTTGAGATAGCCAAGCTTGCTGCCACAGTCATAGCGCACACCATCGTACTCATATGCAAATACCGGCTCTTCTTTTAGTAAAGAGGCGATCGCATCAGTCAGTTGGATCTCGCCGCCAGCACCAGGCTTGAGATTGCGAATATGGCTAAAGATATCGGAGGAGAGAACGTAGCGCCCAACAACAGCAAGGTTTGAGGGGGCATCCTTTGGTTGAGGCTTTTCTACAATGCCGTTTAAACGGTAGATGCCTTTGGCAACCTCATCCCCTGAAACGATGCCGTAAGAGCTGCTCTTTGCAGGGTCAATTTTTTCTACCGCAACTACTGAACCATTTTGCTCTTCAAATACTTTGAGCATTTGCTTGAGTACAGGTGGTTGGCCATCCAATAAATCATCAGCCAAAATAATGGCGAATGGTTCGTCACGCACCAACTTTTCAGCACATAAAACAGCATGTCCTAAGCCGAGGGCTTCAGGTTGACGAACATAGACGCAATCTACATGGCTTGGTTTAACGCTGCGAACAATATCCAGAAGAGCCTGCTTATTTTTGGCTTCGAGCTCAGCTTCTAATTCATAGGCTTTATCAAAGTGATCTTCAATAGCGCGCTTGCTGCGGCCGGTAACAAAAATCATTTCTGTAATGCCGGCGGCAATGGCTTCTTCAACAGCGTATTGAATGAGCGGCTTATCGACTACATTGAGCATCTCTTTAGGACTTGCCTTGGTTGCTGGCAAGAAGCGAGTACCCAAGCCTGCAACTGGGAAGACCGCTTTGGTAACTGCTTTGGTGCTTAATGGCATATTGCTTCCAATCGCTTTTTGGCTGGTATTTATTTAAGACGCTCTAATTGTGCAACAAGCTTCTCATGGTTTTGCTCAAAGCCTGCAAGGCGTTGTTTTTCTTGGGTAACTACCTCAGCTGGGGCTCGCGCTACAAAGCTTTCATTGGTCAATTTGCCCTTAGCTTTGTTGATTTCGTTCGCTAAGCGCTCAATTTCCTTGCCAAGGCGGATGCGCTCAGCAGCAACATCTACCTCAATCTTCAGAAGCAGCTTGATATCGCCTACTAGAGCGATTGGTGCGCCTGGAGCATCTTTTTCTAAGGCGGACTCATCGGCGTAGATTTTGACTTCCGTTAACTTGGCCAGTGCCATGAGATAAGGTGTGGCCTTTTCTAGGAAAGCTTGTGGTCCAAAAATCCAGAGTGGCACTTTTTGACCTGGAGGAACTTGCATCTCACCACGTAGGTTACGGCAAGCATCCACAATCGCTTTGATCTGCGCTACCCAGGCTTCACTCTGCTCATCAATCTTTTCAGGCTGAGAGATAGGGTAGGGTTGGAGTGCAATTGTCTGCTTAGTTTGTTTGGCTAATTCTTTTCCAGACTTAGGCCCAACCGTTTGCCATAGTGTTTCAGTAATAAATGGGATCAATGGATGCGCCATACGTAATATCGTTTCCAGAACACGCAACAAGGTGCGGCGAGTAGCGCGTTGTTGCGCTGGTGTGCCGGTTTGTAGTTGTACCTTAGCAAGCTCTAAGTACCAATCGCAATACTCATCCCAGACAAATTGGTAAATGCTGCTGGCGATATTGTCAAAGCGATAGTTCTCAAAGCCTTTGGCAACATCAGCCTCAGTTCTTTGGAGTTGAGAGACGATCCATTTATCTGCAGGCGAAAAGTCTAAATAACCTTCAGGACCGCATTGGTTATCGCACGGCGCCAAACCATTGTCCTCATCGCTGCCAGAGCAGTTCATGAGGACAAAGCGAGTCGCGTTCCACAGTTTGTTGCAGAAATTGCGATAGCCTTCACAACGCTTTTGATCAAAGTTGATGTTGCGGCCAAGCGAGGCTAAAGATGCAAAAGTAAAGCGCAGGGCATCTGTACCAAATGCCGGAATGCCATCCGGAAATTCTTTTTTAGTTTTCTTGCTGATGCTCTCAGCTTGCTTTGGATTCATGAGGCCAGTAGTTCTTTTGCCTACCAACTCCTCAATCTTGATGCCGTCAATCAAATCGATTGGGTCCAAAGTGTTGCCTTTGGACTTACTCATTTTCTGTCCTTCGGCGTCACGCACTAAGCCGTGAACATAAACGGTATGAAACGGCACTTTTCCGGTGAAGTGGCAAGTCATCATGACCATGCGCGCCACCCAGAAGAAGATGATGTCAAAACCCGTAACCAGAACAGATGAAGGTAAAAAATGGTTAAGGGCGGGCGTTTCTTCTGGCCAGCCCAACGAGCTAAATGGCACAAGGGCAGAGCTAAACCAGGTATCTAGTACATCGGGATCGCGGTTGAGTTTGCCGGTATAGCCTGCAGTGGTAGCTTTAGCCTTGGCTTCGTCTTCTGACCGTGCCACAAATATCTGGCCATCGTCACCATACCAAGCTGGGATTTGGTGACCCCACCAGAGTTGGCGAGAGATGCACCAGTCCTGAATATTTTCTAGCCACTGGGTATAAGTGTTAATCCAGTTTTCTGGAACCAACTTGATATCACCCTTAGTGACGGCGTCTAATGCTGCACCAGCAATGGATGAACCAGGTTGATACTTGTTGTCTGGACTCGGCTTAGACATCGCCACAAACCATTGATCAGTGAGCATTGGCTCAATGATGGTTTGGGTGCGGTCACCGCGTGGCACCATTAATTTATGCGGCTGAACTTTTTCTAATAAGCCGGCAGCGTCTAAGTCAGCAACAACTTGTTTGCGTGCTGCAAAACGTTCCATGCCCTGGTATGCCGCTGGAGCATTCTCATTAATTTTGGCATCTAAAGTCAGGATGTTAATGAGTGGTAATTGATGGCGTTGGCCTACTGCGTAGTCGTTGAAGTCATGTGCAGGAGTTACTTTTACAACGCCAGTGCCAAAGTTCAAATCAACGTAGTCATCAGCAATCACCGGAATCTGGCGATCACATAATGGCAAATTCACTGACTTACCAATAAGGTGTTTATAGCGCTCATCTTCTGGGTTCACCATGACGGCAACGTCACCCAGCAAGGTTTCTGGGCGAGTAGTAGCAACCGTTAAGTGACCGGAGCCATCGGCCAATGGATAGCGGATGTGCCACATTGAGCCATCTTCTTCTTCGCTTACCACTTCTAAGTCAGAAACTGCGGTACCTAAAACGGGATCCCAGTTAACCAAACGTTTGCCGCGATAAATTAAGCCTTGCTCGTGTAAGCGGACAAATACTTCCACCACTGCTTTGGACATCTTGCTGTCCATTGTGAAATATTCTTTTCCCCAGTCGATCGACGCGCCTAGGCGACGAATTTGTCTGGTGATCGTATTGCCGGAAGTTTCTTTCCACTCCCATACTTTTTCTAAAAACTTTTCACGACCGAGGTCATGGCGGGAAATTTTTTGCGCATCAAGTTGGCGTTCAACAACAATCTGGGTAGCGATACCGGCGTGATCGGTGCCAGGTACCCACAGGGTATTTTTACCTGTCATACGAGCATGACGCACTAAGCCATCCATGATGGTTTGATTAAAGGCGTGACCCATATGGAGGGTGCCCGTCACATTTGGTGGGGGCAGCTGAATAGAAAAATCACCCTTACCCTCATCTATAGTGGAATCAGCAATACCCCGGCGTTCCCACTCTGGACCCCAGTAGGCCTCTATCGGGGCGGGTTCATAGGATTTGGCGAGCTCGTCCGCTGAGCTGGCCGCTGGTGAATTAGGGGTATTTGAGGCATTTGGCATAAGAGGCAAATTATAATTGGGCTGATGTACTCAGACTTGCTCGCGAACCTCAATCCAGAACAGCGCGAGGCAGTGACCCTCCCGCCCGTTAATGAAAATGGCCAAGCCCAATCAGCCTTGATTTTGGCTGGGGCAGGGAGCGGCAAGACCCGCGTCCTCACCACCCGTATAGCCTGGTTGATTCAGACCGGTCAGGTATCCCCTATTGGCGTCCTGGCGGTGACCTTTACCAATAAAGCCGCCAAAGAGATGATGTTGCGCTTAAGTGCAATGTTGCCGATTAATACCCGGGGTATGTGGATTGGCACCTTTCACGGTCTTTGCAACCGTTTATTGCGAGCACATCACAAAGAGGCGGGTCTACCGTCAACTTTCCAGATTCTGGATACACAGGATCAACTCTCTGCGATTAAGCGTTTATTAAAGGGCTTAAAGGTTGATGATGAAAAGTATCCGGCCAAGCAGTTGCAATACTTTATTGCCCACGCCAAAGAACGCGGTCAACGTGCAAAAGATTTGTCAGTCGGCGATGACTTTCAAGCCAAGATGGCGCAACTGTATGCTGCATATGATGAGCAATGCCAGCGTGAAGGCGTAGTGGATTTTGCTGAACTCTTATTGCGCAGTTATGAATTGCTCAAGCACAGCGAAGCTATTCGGACGCATTACCAAGAGCGTTTCCGTCATATTCTGATTGATGAGTTTCAAGATACCAATGCTTTGCAATATGCATGGCTCAAATTGTTATCAGGCCATGATGCAAGCCGTATTAATGTTAGCGGTATGGGTAGCAGCTCTGTATTTGCAGTTGGTGATGATGACCAAAGTATTTACGCATTCCGCGGCGCTGACGTAGAAAATATGCGTCTTTATGAGAAGCAATACCACCCCTTAATGGTGAAGTTGGAGCAGAACTATCGCTCACACGGACATATTCTGGATACCGCAAATCATTTGATTGCTAATAACTCAGAGCGTCTTGGTAAAAACCTGCGCACCGATGCTGGTCATGGCGAGCTGGTCCGCATCTATGAGGCTCCAAGTGACCACGCAGAGGCCGCATGGCTGGTTGATGAAATTAAAGCCCTAGTAAATAGCGGCATCAAACGTACTGAAGTGGCTTTGCTTTATCGCAGTAATGCGCAGTCTCGGATTATTGAGCACGCATTATTTTCTGCGGGTATTCCGTATCGCGTATATGGTGGCTTACGCTTCTTCGAGCGCGCTGAAATTAAACACGCACTTGCTTATTTACGTTTGCTTGAGAACCCAAATGACGACACTTCATTCTCTCGAGTTGTAAATTTCCCAACTCGCGGTATTGGCGCAAGATCGATTGAAGCACTGCAAGATGCTGCTAGAGCACAGCAATGCTCTTTATATTTAGCGGCATCCACTTTGGAAGGTAAAGCTGGTGCAGCGCTTGGTGGATTTGTGCGCCTGGTAGACCACATGCGTGAGGCTACCCGTCACAACACTTTGCCAGAAACAGTTGAGTTTGTGATTCAGCACAGTGGCTTGATTCAGCACTACCTCTCAGAGCGTGAGGGGCAAGACCGCGTTGAGAACTTGCAAGAATTGATTAACGCAGCAACGGCCTTTATTGCAGAAGAAGGTTATGGCCAAGATGCTGCGGCTGCCATGCTGCCCGGCGAGAATGCACCAGGTGTTGTCGAAGTGTCACCTTTGGCGGCTTTTTTATCTCATGCTTCATTGGAGGC
This sequence comes from Polynucleobacter sp. AP-Kolm-20A-A1, assembly GCF_018688315.1. Lineage (NCBI taxonomy): Bacteria > Pseudomonadati > Pseudomonadota > Betaproteobacteria > Burkholderiales > Burkholderiaceae > Polynucleobacter > Polynucleobacter sp. AP-Kolm-20A-A1. Next base: position 1,574,518 of record NZ_CP061315.1, on the reverse strand, counting down.
AGGGGATAACCAGGCGCAAGCTGGTCAAGACGCAGTCCAGCTGATGACTGTGCATTCTGCTAAAGGCCTGGAATTTACATCTGTGTTTATTACTGGCCTTGAAGAGGGTTTATTCCCACACGAGAATAGTGTGAATGAGCAGAATGGCCTGGAAGAAGAACGTCGCTTAATGTACGTTGCTATTACACGCGCCAAGGAGCGCTTATATCTCTCGCATACGCAATCACGGATGTTGCATGGTCAAGTGCGCTACAACATGCCATCCCGCTTCTTAGAAGAGCTGCCATCTGATTCCTTAAAGTGGCTCACCCCCAAAGCGAGAGATGCTCGTTGGGGTGGTGGCAACTCAAGATCAGGATCCACTTGGCAAGATGGCTATACCCGTCAACGCGAATACGAATCTAATGACTTTTTTGATTCAGGCTCCGAACACCCAAGACCAACTAAGCGAGTTGGCTCAGCCTCTATGGAGGTGAAAAGATTGGCTTCTCCTCCGCGTGGAAATTATCCATTCACCATTGGGCAGAACGTATTTCACACCAAGTTTGGTGAGGGTCGTGTGACTGGGTTAGAGGGCGTAGATGCGGATGCGCGTGCGCAAGTCAATTTCAAACGTCACGGCATTAAGTGGTTACAACTGAGTATTGCGAAGTTAGCTGCGATTGATTAAGTTGTTAATCAACTAAGCTGAAAGAACCACTTCATCTTCTGTAAAGCAGGCCTTCCAGGCCGCATAAAAAGAGCAGTGCATCACTGTTAAACCTGCCATAGAGATGGGGGCGATGATGAAAGATGCTGCTTGCCCTAAATCCATTGCGTCAAAGATCATTCCTACAGTCAGTGGAATAGCAATCAGAATCGCGCTCCAAATAGCCAGATAGAAAAAGAAGACTCCCTTATTAGTCCAGCATGCCAAGCAGCTTGAGAAGAGTGCTTGGGGCACTGACATGTCAGCCCACGCAATCAGGATCGGTGAAAACCACATCAACATGGCTACTGGCACATACAACATAGCGCCAAAGAATAAAACTAAATACACTTGGCGAAGCGCTTCAGGGGTAATGGTTTTATCGCTTGTCATCAGCGGAAGAAGCATTTCAAAATCTACCAATAGACTTAAGATAAAACTTAAGAGCAAAATCATGGCGGCATATACCAAGCCTAGCTGCAGAATTCTTTTACGCACAATCACGCCAGATTGCAACGCCACTAAATACACTATAGGTCTGATACGTTCCTTTTGGATGGCTTGGCGACAGGCGGTCATAAAACCAACTGCTAGAGTTGGTGTAAGTAGTAGAACTACAAAAACACCGATCACCGGAATAATTACCGCTAGTTGTGCGGCAAATACATACATAAAGACCAGCATTAGAAAGCCAATGGGGTTCTGCTTGAATAGCCAGATTCCTTGCCTAATCCAGGTATAGCCATCCTTAGGTTCTACAGAATTGAGTTTCATAAGCAGCGACGACTCAAGAGAATGCGCTCAAAGTGGGCTGGGTCATGAGGGGTCAGCATCTGTGCATCGCGCGGCAAGTAAAAGTCCCACAATCTGGATACCCAGAAACGTAAGGCGGCAGCGCGCAGCATGAGTGGCCAACTCGCTTGCTCCTCTTTGGTTAGTGGACGTACCGCTTGATATGCCTTCATGAAAGCATCCAAACGCGCAGGGTCTAAATCTTGTTTGTTATCAGCAAGGCACCAATCATTTGCGGTGACTGCAACATCAAATAGCCACTTATCAGTTCCGGCGAAGTAGAAATCGAAGAAGCCGCCCAGATGGTCTTGGGATGGGTCGGCAGATTCTTTTGGATCAAATAAGACATTGTCACGAAATAAGTCGCAATGACTTGCCCCTTGCGGAAGGGCATCGTAGTTGCTTGACGCAAAGAATGCCTCCTGTGTTGCCAGCTCATGAGTGAGCAACTCTTTTTGCGATGTATTTAAATGTGAAAGCACTAAGGGGATTGTTTTTTGCCACCAAGCTAGACTGCGAAGATTTTCTTGGGCCTTAGAAAAGTCTTTGCCAGCTAAGTGCATCTTCGCCAGCATTTCACCAACAAGTGCACAATGATTTGTTTCTGGCTGAAGTCTAGAAAGCCCTGGCAGCTTGGTCACGATGGCGGCTGGCTTGCCTTTGAGGGTAAAGAGAATTTCGCCTTGCTTGTTCTCAAGTGGCTTGGGAACGGGGATGCCTTTGTTAGCCAAGTGGCGCATCAACTCAAGGTAGAACGGGAGTTGTTCGGCAGATAATCTTTCGAAGATGGTTAAAACATATTCCTGCTTCTTGCCATCTTTGGTGGTATCTAAGAAAAAGTTTGAGTTCTCGATACCGCCATGAATGCCGCGTATTTCACTGGCTTGGCCAATATCAAAGTCTTGAGAAATCCAATTGGAAATATCTGCAAGTTCGATCGGAGTAAATACAGCCATAAACCAGGGTACGTAAATTATTTAAAAGGAATGCTGATGCTTGGTACGCTAATCAAATCTGTTTCTTTTGGCGGTCCAGGCATAACGGATGTAGGCGGCGCCATCTCGTAACTTGTATAGGGGGTTTTTACGTCCACTTGCGTTGGCGCATTGACATCTCTGTACTCGGTAACTGTAGTGCCATTCTTATCTTTATATTGATAGTTTGGCTTGCGTGCCTCAGGTGCACTCACTGCGCCAGAGGCGCTCACCGCAGGGGCAAGCGGTTGATTATTGATGCGGTTTAATTCTGATGGGCTTAATGCTTGGCTGTTATTCTGGGCTTGGGCAGAAGTGGCTCCAAAAAGACCAAAAACCACCAAAATGCTCATAAGAGCTAGGCTTTGGCCCATTGAGCGACTAATCGAGTTCATTAAAGAATGCATTTTTTCACCTTTTTAAGCCTACTCTCGGGCGGTTCCTTAACCAGACCTGTAGGCAATTCACAACTAGATTGTACGATTGCGGTATGACTAAACATAGACTCTTGTTGGTAGACGGCTCTAGCTACCTCTATCGCGCCTTCCACGCCATGCCAGACCTCAGAAATGGGGCTGGAGAGCCCACAGGGGCTATTTATGGCATGGTCAATATGATGCGCCGGGCCAGATCCGAACTCAAGGCTGACCATATAGCCTGTGTTTTTGATGCCAAGGGCAAGACATTCCGTGACGAGATGTACTCGGAGTACAAAGCCCATCGTTCCCCAATGCCAGAGGATTTGGTCAAACAAATTGAGCCCATCCATGCAATGGTCAAAGCTCTAGGCTGGCCGGTATTAATGGTTTCGGGTGTTGAGGCTGATGACGTCATTGGCACTTTGGCTTGTCAAGCCACGCAAGCTGGTTGGGAAACAATCATTTCTACAGGTGACAAAGATTTAGCGCAATTAGTAAATCCTTCCGTCACTCTCATTAATACGATGACAAATGAGAGGTTAGATATTGAGGGCGTGAAAGAAAAATTTGGCGTTCCTCCTGAATTGATCGTAGATTATTTATCCATCATCGGCGACACCGTTGATAACGTGCCGGGTGTTCCAAAGGCTGGACCAAAAACCGCGAATAAATGGTTGGCAGAATTTGGCAATCTTGATAACTTGATGGCCAATGCAGATCAAGTAAAGGGTGTGGTTGGTGAAAACTTACGCGCTACTCTGCCTTGGCTTCCGCAAGCACGCCAGCTCATTACAGTAAAAACGGATTGTGATTTATCACCGCATTTGCCAGGTTTAGATGACCTGCATGCTAAGCCAGAGGACGCGCCTTTGCTGCGTGAGTTATTTGATCGCTATGCATTTAAGACTTGGTTACGCGATGTCGAGAAACAGCTCACAAGCCCAGAGAATAAAGGCCCTGAGGCAGCAAGCTTTGATTTGGCTGGCACTCCAATTGCCTCTACAGAAAATAATATAGAGACAGAAAAAAAGATCCGCACTATTGCTAGTTCACCAACAAAAGATTTATCGCAAGAGATGCGAGATTCACAAGATGCTATCGAGCGTCACTATGAATGTGTGGTCGATGAAGCAGGTTTGGAGAGGTGGTTAAAGAAGATTGAATCTTCTTCACTGACAGCCGTTGATACTGAAACTACGAGTTTGGATGCGCTCGCTGCAGAGTTGGTTGGCATTTCTTTATCTGTTAAACCAGGTGAGGCTTGTTATATCCCGGTTGCACATCGCAATGGTGAGGCACAACTTGATCGTGATTTAGTGCTTGCTCGCATGAAGCCCTGGTTGGAAAGTGTGACACATTTAAAAGTGGGTCAAAACTTAAAGTACGACGCTCACATATTTGCAAACTATGACATCACCCTAAAAGGGGTCGCGTTTGATACCTTGCTTGAGTCTTATGTGCTCGAGTCGCATCTTCCGCACAATATGGATAGCTTAGCTGAGCGCCACCTAGGCATGAAAACTATCCGCTATGAAGAGGTGTGTGGCAAAGGAGTTCATCAGATTGGTTTTGATCAGGTTGACCTCAAAATCGCGACAGACTATGCGGCTGAAGATGCTGACATTACCCTACGCTTACACCTAGAGTTATGGCCGCAGATCCAGGAAAACCAAGGCCTGCAGTACATCTATGAAAAAGTAGAGATGCCTGCCATGCGCGTGCTTGGGATCATGGAGCGCAATGGTATTCGGATTGATTCCGCGCTGCTTGCAAAACAAGGGCAGCAGGTAGGCAAGCGCCTTTTGGAGCTTGAGGGTGAGATTCATAAGCTCGCAGGTCAGCCTTTTAATATTCAGTCGCCTAAACAAATTGCAGAAATTCTATTTGGCCAGCTTGAGCTTCCGGTGATTAAAAAGACACCGTCTGGAGCGCCCTCTACCGACGAAGAGGTGCTGCAGAAACTGGCTGAAGACTATCCACTGCCAGCACGCATCTTGGACTATCGTAGTTTGGCAAAACTAATGTCGACCTATATTGAGAAGCTCCCTCGCATGGCAGACCCTAAGACGGGGCGCGTACATACGAACTTCTCGCAAGCGACGGCAGTCACGGGGCGCCTGGCATCAAGCGACCCCAATATTCAAAATATTCCTGTGCGCACAGAAGAGGGTCGACGCATACGAGAGGCGTTTATTCCTGCGGATGGCTGTAAATTACTGTCAGCCGATTATTCCCAAATTGAATTACGCATCATGGCGCACATTGCTGAAGATGAAAACTTACTAGCTGCATTTAGGGATGGTAAAGACGTACACCAAGCTACTGCTGCAGAAATCTTTGGCGTTCCTTTGGATGACGTGAACTCAGAGCAGCGTCGTTATGCCAAGGTCATTAACTTTGGACTCATTTATGGCATGAGTGCTTTTGGTTTAGCGGGTAACTTGGGCATCGAGCGTTCTGCTGCGCAAAATTACATTGCCAAATACTTTGATCGCTATCCAGGGGTAGCTCAATACATGGAGCGTACCCGTCTTGAGGCTAGAGAGAATGGCTATGTCGAGACTGTTTTTGGTCGACGTCTTTGGTTGCCAGAAATTAAAGGTTCTAATGGACCACGTCGTCAGGGTGCTGAGCGTGCAGCAATCAATGCCCCAATGCAAGGTACCGCTGCAGACTTAATTAAGCTGGCCATGATCGCTGTTGAGGATTGGCTGGAAAAGGAACAGTTAAAAACCAGAATGCTCCTTCAGGTCCACGATGAATTGGTCTTTGATGTACCTTTGGATGAAATTGAGCTGCTGCAAGCAAAGTTGCCTGATTTAATGTGCCATGTTGCCGATCTGAAGGTGCCTTTGGTAGTTAGTATTGGGATTGGCGATAATTGGGAAGAAGCTCACTAAGTATTGCTTGATGAAGTAACGAAAAAATAGAAACAAGGAGACAAAGCCATGAGTAAAGATATTCAAAACAGTCGACGCAATTTTATAAAGACGTCTGCTCTAGGTGCAACCGCTATTGGAGTTGGTTTTGTAGCGGCATCGGAGCCTGTGATGGCTGCAGCCATTGAAACAGATTTCAAGGGCATCAAAGCTGGCGAGCAAATGATCTCGATTGGGAGCTTTCAGTTGCCAGCATATGTTTCTCGACCAGAAAAGTCGAAGGGCTCTTTACCTATCGTGATTGTTGTTAGTGAAATTTTTGGTGTGCATGAATATATTGCTGATGTGACTAGACGCTTTGCGAAGTTGGGATATCTTGCGATTGCTCCAGAATTCTTTACGCGTGCAGGCGACCCAAATACTTATGGAACGATTGCGGAGATTCAGCAAAATATCGTAGCCAAAACTCCGGATGCGCAAGTTTTAAATGATTTGCAAGCTGCATTGGTATGGGCTGGCAAAAATGGTGGCGATCTCAAGAGAGTTGGCGTTACTGGATTCTGCTGGGGTGGCCGAATTACTTGGCTTTCAGCAACCTTGCCACAAGTGCGTGCAGGTGTAGCTTGGTATGGTCGTCTGATTGGTGAGAAGACAGAAAATAGTCCACGTCATCCTGTAGATATTGCGGCCGACTTGAAGGCGCCGGTACTTGGTTTATACGGAGCTGCTGATACTGGAATCTCGCTGGAGAGTATTGACCAAATGCGCGCTGCATTAGCGGCTGCCTCAAAAAATCCTGTAGCTAAGGCTTGTCAATTTGAGGTTTATCCTGATGCGCCACACGCTTTCCACGCAGACTATCGCGCCACCTACCGTGAGGGTCCTGCAAAAGACGGCTGGGAAAAATGTATTGCCTGGTTTAAGAAAAACGGAGTCGCTTAATCTTTATGTCAGTTTTACAAAGCATCCTCTTGGTTACTGCGCTAGCGGGTACTGCTAGCGTATTGGTGGCTGCGAGCTGCTCTTTGCCCATGCTTTCAAAGATGGTCAACAACATGGTGAGCTTGTCAGTGGGTATCTTGCTGGCAACGGCATTGCTACATTCGCTGCCTGAAGCATTTAGCATGGAAGGTGCAAGACCCCAACTCTTATTTGCCACTTTGCTTGCCGGCTTATTGGGTTTCTTCTTGCTGGAGAAGATTGCTTTATTGCGTCACGATCATCACCATGAGGGCGATGGTCACCACCACCATCATGGCCATGATGCTGAAAATGCAGGCCGTAGCGGATGGATGATTTTGGTCGGTGATGGCATCCATAATTTTGTGGATGGTATCTTGATTGCTGCTGCTTTCATGGCTGACTACCAAGTGGGTATCTTCACCGCCATTGCCATCATTGCTCATGAGATTCCTCAGGAGATTGGCGATTTCATTGTCTTGCTCAATGCCGGCTTCTCTCGTGCGCGCGCATTGCTTTATAACTTTATCTGCGGCTTGTCAGCAGTGGTGGGTGGCGTGCTTGCCTACTTCTTCTTGGAGCGTGCGCATGCAGCGATGCCTTACTTGCTAGTCATTGCTTCTAGTAGCTTTATCTATATTGCGGTGAGTGATCTCATTCCGCAAATGCACCGACGCCCTCACTGGGCAGAGTCTTTACGTCAAACAGTCTTGATTGCTTGCGGCGTAGGATTTGTCATTCTGCTATCCCTGCTGCATTAATAAAGCTTAGAGTTCTACCGGCCTCTTGGTGTCTGCGCACCACTCACTCCAACTTCCAGCATACAGGCGCGAACCTTTAAATCCGGCGAGTTCCATGGCTAGTAAGTTATGACAAGCCGTAACACCTGATCCACATTGATGAATCACTTCAGATGCCTTGATAGAGCCAAGTAATTCTGAAAACTCCTTGAACAATTGTTCTGGGGTTTTGAATGCTGTTGCATTGAGATTATTTTTAAAGAAGCGATTCATCGCGCCAGGAATATGTCCGCCTACGGGATCCAATGTTTCATTTTGACCATGGAAGCGGTCTTCTGCGCGCGCATCGAGGATTTTGTTTTTCTGGGTTTGTAGATTGCCAAACACTTCGTCAACTAAGACGAGGCCAGCATATGGCATCACACCAATATTCTGGGTGCAAGGGGCGGGTGCCCTGGGTACGCTACCCATTGGACCATTCCAAGCATCCAATCCTCCGTCCAGTACGCGAACATTGGCATGCCCCGTGGCTTTCAGCATCCACCAAAGGCGGCTAGCGTAAACGGATCCTTGCTTGTCATAGGCAACCACAAGCGTATTTGGGTTGATGCCTAGGCGGGTTTTGGTTTGTGCCCATGCCTCTGGGCTTGGAAGAGGGTGCCGACCATTAGCGCCAGTCTTAGGTCCTGATAAGTCTTTATCTAGATCAACATAGATAGCGCCTGGGATATGGCTTTCTTCGTAGGATTTTTTTCCAATCAGTGGATCCACTAAATCAAAGCGGCAATCACAGAGCAATACATTCTCACCGCTATTAATGATTTCTTCTAACTGGTTTGCTGAAATTAGAGGAGTCATGGTGCTTCCTATGATTAGTGATGAGAATGGTTAGTGAAAAACGGATGCTCTTCTTGATTATGCGCCTTCAAACTTCATTACGCGGCGATACCATTCATGAAAATGTTGCATACCATCTTCCATCGGGCTTTGATACGGACCCACTTCATTGATGCCGCGTGCAAACAGCGCCGCACGACCTTGATCCATGCGCTCACCAATTTCATCATCTTCGATGCAGGTTTCCATGTAAGCGGCACGTTCTGCTTCAACAAATTCACGTTCGAATAAAGCGATTTCTTCTGGGTAGTAGAACTCCACAATGTTGCGGGTTTTGCTGGGCCCCATTGGGTGTAGTGTTGAAACACAGAGAACGCCTGGGTACCATTCCACCATCACATTCGGGTAGTAGGTGAGCCAGATAGCCCCGTGGCGCGGGGCTTTGCCGTCAAACTGACGAAGCACTGCTTCGTGCCAGTTGCGGTAAGTTGGTGAGCCTGGGTTTTGTAAGTCTTTATGAATACCCACGGTTTGAACGCTATGCCAATCACCAAATTCCCAGTGCAGATCTTCGCAAGAAACAAACTTCCCTAAGCCCGGATGAAATGGCACAACGTGATAGTCCTCGAGATAAACCTCAATGAATGTTTTCCAGTTGTAGTTGCAATCGTGAACTTCAACATGATCAAGTACGTAACCATCAAACTTCAAGTCATCAGCAACGCCCAGTTTGGCAAGATCGGCACGTACATCACGTGGACCCTCAAACAATAGACCTTGCCAATTTTGTAGTGGTGACTTACCTAGATTTAAACAAGGCTTATCTTCAAAGTGTGGGGCACCCAATAAATTGCCACCTAAGTCATAGGTCCAGCGATGTAATGGGCAAACAATATTGTCGGCTTTGCCACGACCGTTGAGCATTAATGCTTGACGATGGCGACAAACGTTGGAAAGTAGCTCTACGCCAGATTCATTGCGAACGAGGATGCGACCTTCGTTTTCGGCGCTTAAAGTTTGATAGGAGCCAACCTCGGGCACCATGAGTTCGTGGCCAACATAGCCAGGCCCCTGCTTAAAAAGCAGTTCAATTTCCCGCTGATACAAGTCAGCGTCAAAATATGCCGAAACCGGCAGTTGTAGATTGGACGGCGCAAGCTTCTGCGCGGTAGCCAGATTAGTCATTCTCCCCACCCCCGAAAACGTCAGCCGAAGCTAAGCGGAATAACCAATCCAACCATCGACGGATCGATATTGGAAAGGAAGGGGTGGATTATACCCATCCAAAGGGCTTCTCGCTTTAATATGTAGGGCTATCCGTGTGGGAAATACGAAGGAAACAAGCTTATGGCAACCAAGAAGTCCGAGAGTCAAAAACCTGGTTTAGAGGTCCAAATCGACCCTGATCTTCGTTATGAGCAGGCTGTAAAAGAGCTGGAAAAGCTCATTTCTGACATGGAGTCCGGCAAATTTTCTCTGGAAGAAACTTTATTGGCCTATCAAAGAGGGGCAGCCTTACTGAAGCATTGTCAGGGCGTACTCGCACAAGTTGAGCAACAAGTTCGCGTTTTTGAGGCCTAATGTCTAGCGTTTTTCAATTTCAGGAGTGGATCACTTCTCACTCTGAACGAACCGAGCGAGCCTTAGATCGTTTGCTTGATTCTGCGCAGACAACTCCGCATCGTTTGCATGAGGCGATGCGTTATGCGGCGCAAGGTGGTGGCAAGCGTATTCGCCCTCTACTGGTTTACGCAGCTGGTCAGCTTGGCGACAAAACGGATGCAGCTAGAGCTGAATCATTGGATGCCGCCGCAGTGGCAATTGAATGTATTCATGCTTACTCATTAGTGCATGATGATCTACCTTGCATGGATGACGATGATTTGCGTCGTGGTCGCCCAACAGTTCATAAGGCATATGACGAAGCAACCGCGCTACTGGTTGGCGACGCATTACAAACTCGAGCCTTTGAAATTCTGGCCAATGCAAACGGTGATGCGCAGGTACGTCTGAAAATGATTGCAGCATTAGCTGCAGCGTCAGGCTCTCGCGGCATGGCTGGTGGACAGGCAATTGACTTGGAGAGCGTTGGCAAAACCTTGGATTTGCCAGGCTTGCAACAAATGCATGCTATGAAGACTGGCGCCCTGTTGTCATGTGCAGTTGAGCTGGGTGGAATTGCAGCACATCTCAATGCTGCGCAAATGGCGTGTCTCGAGAACTACTCCAAATCATTGGGGTTAGCGTTTCAGATTGTGGATGATGTACTAGACGCTACTGCAGATAGCCAAACCTTGGGCAAGACGGCTGGTAAAGACGCTGCTGCGAATAAGCCAACCTACGTGACCTTGATGGGTTTAGACTATGCACAGAAGCAGGCAAAAGAATTGCAAGAATTGGCAATCGCTAGCTTAGATAGTTTTGGCGCACAGGCGCAAGCATTAAAAGATTTAGCTCTCTTGGTTGTCAATCGCGGCAAATAAGAAAGAAGAAAGACTCGTAGACACACTAGAGATATTCATTAGTACAGATTATTTAGATTTAATGACTTTACATTCCATCAACTCTCCTGACGATCTCAAAAAACTCTCTCGTGAAGAGCTGCCAGCTTTGGCGGATGAGTTGCGCGAATTTGTTTTGGATTCGGTATCCAAAACAGGTGGGCATCTTTCTTCTAACCTGGGAACAGTAGAGCTATCTATTGCTTTGCATTACGTATTTGATACTCCAGCTGATCGTATCGTCTGGGATGTGGGCCATCAAAGCTATCCACACAAAATATTGACTGGCCGTCGTGAGCGTATGAATACCTTGCGTCAGTACAAAGGCCTGTCTGGTTTTCCACATCGCTCTGAGAGTGAATTTGATGCTTTTGGTACTGGCCACTCATCCACCAGTATTTCTGCAGCGATGGGTATGGCGCGCGCATTCCAGACTAAGGGTGAGCGACATGTTGCGGTTGCAGTGATTGGCGATAGCGCCATGACCGGTGGCCAAGCATTTGAAGCGATGAATAACGCAGGCGTCTACGATGACTTACCGTTAGTTGTGATTCTGAATGACAACGATATGTCGATCTCTCCAGCGGTGGGTGCTCTCAATCGCCATCTCGCCCGATTACTCAGCGGCAACATCTACTCTGCTACCAAGAAGGGTATTGATAGTGTTTTATCCATTGCGCCACCATTGCGTGAATTTGCTAAGCGCCTTGAGGATCATGCCAAAGGCATGGTTTCTCCATCAACGATTTTCCAAGAGTTTGGCTTCAATTACTTTGGCCCGATCGATGGCCATGATTTAGACGCACTCATTCCGATGTTGCAAAACGTCCGTCGCTTGGCCTTAGAAGGTCGCGGGCCGCAGTTCCTCCATGTAGTGACTAAAAAAGGTCAGGGCTATGAGTTAGCTGAGGCTGATCCAGTGCTATATCACGGGCCAAGTAAATTTGATCCGCAAGAGGGCGTAAAAAAAGCAGTTGCTAGCAAGAAGACATTTACTCAGGTGTTTGGTGAGTGGTTGTGCGATATGGCGCATGCAGATCCTTTGTTAGTTGGCATTACGCCAGCAATGCGTGAAGGCTCTGGATTAGTTGAGTTTGAAAAGAATTTTCCTAAGCGCTACTACGACGTGGGCATTGCTGAGCAACATGCGGTGACATTTGCTGCAGGTATGGCATGCGAGGGCATGAAGCCAGTTGTAGCGATTTACTCTACCTTCTTGCAGCGTGCATACGATCAACTGATTCATGATGTGGCATTGCAAGATTTGCCAGTATTGTTTGCGCTTGATCGCGCTGGCTTAGTCGGCGCTGATGGTGCCACACATGCTGGTGCATATGACATTCCATTTTTGCGTTGCGTTCCAAATATGTTGGTAATGACGCCTGCGGATGAAGCAGAATGCCGCGATTTGTTGACGACTGCATTTCATCAGCCACACCCAAGCGCTGTGCGCTATCCGCGTGGATCGGGTGTTGGTGCCATTCCTTCAAAAGAATTGCGCACTTTGCCATTAGGTAAGGGTGAGGTTCGTCGCAAGTCGAATGCGCCTACTGGTCAGCGCGTAGCGATTTTGTCATTTGGCACTTTGCTGTACCCTGCGCTTGAAGTTGCCGAAGGAATTGATGCAACGGTTGCCAATATGCGTTTTGTGAAACCGCTCGATATTGATCTGATTAAATCTTTGGCTGCTGATCATGATTATTTGGTCACGATTGAAGATGGTGTGATTGCAGGTGGTGCGGGCAGCGCTTGCTTAGAGGCGCTCTCAGCGCTCGGAATCAATAAGCCCCTATTGCAGTTAGGTCTTCCTGACGAATTTGTAGAACATGGTGACTACAACCTGTTAATGACCAAGTGCGGCCTGGATGTGGAAGGCATTGCTAATTCCATCAAACAACGTTTTCCAGCGATATTTACTAAAAATTCTGTTACGGCAGGCAAATAAGCCCGTTTTGCTTGAAAATAGAGCTATGAATGACATGAACCCCGCCTTTTTGAAGCCTAGCGCGATGCCTGATGTGCAATCCACATTGGATGAGCGCGCCTTGCCAATTGAGCAGGTGGGTATTCGTGGGGTACGTCATCCACTCACCATTCGCAGTAAGACCGGTAACTTCCCCTCGGTAGGTCTCTTTGAGATGGATGTGGCGTTGCCAGCTCACGTTAAGGGAACGCACATGTCGCGTTTCATGGCGTTGCTACAACAACAAGATGTTGCGGTTGACAGCACTACTGTTGTAGCGATGGCGCGCAATATGTTGCCATTGCTAGATGCCAAAGAAGGTCATGTGCAATTTACTTACACACACTTCGTTAAAAAAGCTGCGCCGGTATCTGGTGTCGAAAGCTTGATGGATTACGAAGTGACCTGGACAGCTACTGCAAAACAAAATGCAAGCGGTAATACAGATGTGGAATTAGGTTTGCGTGCGCAAGTTCCAGTGATGAGTTTGTGCCCATGCTCTAAAGAGATCTCTGACTTTGGCGCTCACAATCAACGCTCTCATGTCACGATGTCAGTGGTTCTCGATACAGACACCAAGATGACTGTCGAAGATTTGGTAACGGCAGCAGAGAGTGAAGCATCCAGCGAGTTATGGGGCTTGCTCAAGCGCCCAGATGAAAAGTGGGTTACTGAGCGTTCTTACAGCAATCCTAAATTCGTAGAAGACTTAGTGCGCGATGTGGCCGGCCGTCTTAAGGCTGATGAGCGTATTCGCTCTTTTGTAGTTGACGCTGAAAACTTCGAGTCGATTCACAACCACAGCGCTTTTGCCAGAATCAGCCATACAAAGTAATTGCGCCGAGCAACTACTTTAGGTTGTTACTTTCCAAATCCCAGCGGGGTTTGATATCAAAGGCTCCAGATGTTGTGGAGCCATTATTTTTTGCCAACATCCGTAGTGCTCCAGCAAAAGCAATCATCACACCATTGTCGGTGCACAACTCTAAAGGTGGGTAATGAACCTCAAAACCATTTTTCCGAGCTTTGTCATTAAGCGCTTTTCGCAGTTGTGTATTGGCGCCTACGCCACCTGCCAAAACTAAATGCTTGCAGCCAGTTTGCTTTAGCGCCTTTTCTGATTTGCTCACGAGTACCGCAACAATGGAGTCAACAAAGCTACTGGCTAGGTCCGCATGAAATTGCGCTACCTCGTTGACATCGGTAATTTTCTTTTCTTCAAACTTCTTCACTTGATTTAAAACGGCAGTTTTTAAACCGGAGAAAGAGAAATCAAGATCGCCTGAGTGCAGCATGGGTTTTGGTAAGTCAAAAATACCTGGGCGACCTTGTTCGGCTAATTTGGAAATAGCCGCACCGCCTGGGTAATCCAATCCGAGTAATTTGGCGGTTTTATCAAAAGCTTCGCCAGCGGCATCATCAAGTGTTTCGCCCAAAAGTTCATATTGCCCAATGCCCGAAACCTTCATGAGTTGGGTGTGCCCGCCAGACACCAGTAGGGCAATAAATGGAAATTGGGGGGATGTCTGCCCCAAAAGCGGCGAAAGTAGGTGTCCTTCAAGGTGGTGAACCCCGATTGAGGGTAGATTCAGGCCTTGAGCTAGAGCCTTGGCAAAGGCGCTCCCAACCAGTAGGGCGCCTGCTAGACCAGGCCCCTGAGTGAAGGCTACGGCATCAATATCGGCTAATTTAAGGCCAGATTGGGCTAAAGATTGGTCTAAAAGGGGTAAAACACGCTGAATATGGTCCCTAGAGGCTAATTCAGGGACAACGCCCCCATAGTCCCGGTGCATGGCGATTTGGGAGTGCAAACCCTGGCCCAGTATGCCCTGGAAGGCTGGTTTGCCCTGTTCCCAAGGGCCGGTGTTGTATAAAGCCACCCCGGTCTCGTCACAAGAAGTTTCTATTCCTAAAACAATCATTTTTTGGCTTGGTCGTGCTAGAATCGCAATTCAGTTAATTTTTCGATATTTATCGAGCATATACGAGTTAAATAAGTATGACTACAGTCCGCCTCCGCGAAAACGAACCATTTGAAGTGGCATTGCGCCGTTTCAAGCGCACCATTGAAAAGAATGGCCTTTTGACAGACTTGCGTGCACGCGAGTTCTACGAGAAGCCAACGGCTGAGCGTAAGCGTAAGAAGGCTGCAGCTGCTAAGCGCCATTACAAGCGTATTCGCAGCCAAATGTTGCCTAAGAAGCTTTACTAATAGAATTTAAAAGCTCTCTTCACCGAGAAGCTTTGAAACCCGCTGACGGTGAAACGCAGCGGGTTTTTGCTTTTTGAATCGCTAAACGAAAGCTATACAGCTAGATATATCCAACATCAGGAATAAAGCCATGACTCTAAAAGATCAAATTACCGAAGATATGAAAAACGCTATGCGCGCAAAAGAAGTTGAGCGCTTAGGAACTATTCGTCTTTTGTTGGCAGCCATCAAACAACGTGAAGTTGATGAGCGCATTGTTGTTGACGATGCCGGTGTGATTGCGACTGTTGAAAAAATGATTAAGCAACGCAAAGACTCTATCTCTCAGTTTGAAAAAGCAGGGCGCGATGATTTGGTTGCGGTTGAAGCGGCAGAGATGGTGATTTTGCAAACCTACTTGCCCGCGCAATTGTCTGATGCTGAAGTTGAGGCGGCGGTGGCCGCAGCGGTTGCCTCTACAGGCGCTGCAGGTCCGCAGGATATGGGTAAAGTGATTGGCGTTCTGAAAGGCCAATTGGCTGGTAAAGCGGATATGGGTAAAGTTTCTGGCTTAGTAAAAGCCGCACTGGCGAAGTAAGTAATTAAAGCCGCTATCCAAGTAAGAAAAATTCTTTCATACTGGCCTTATGGCGCTCATTCCACAATCCTTCATTGCTGATCTTTTAAATCGGGTTGACATCGTTGATGTGGTTGGGCAGCACGTAAAGTTAAAAAAAGCTGGCGCAAACTATCAAGGCTTGTGCCCCTTTCATTCAGAGAAGTCTCCTTCATTTTCAGTTTCACCAACCAAGCAGTTTTATCACTGCTTTGGTTGCGGAGCACATGGCTCTGCCATTAGCTTCTTGATGGAGTATTCCGGACTTGGTTACGTAGATGCAATCGAAGACTTGGCGCGCTCTGCAGGTTTGGATGTGCCGCGTGAAGAGCGCACGGCAAACGATATTGCAAGACAGCAGCAAACCATGGCCTTAAGTGAGGTGATGAGTTCAGCGGCTGATTGGTATCGCCAACAGCTCAAGGGCAATACCCGGGCAGTGGAATATCTAAAAGGGCGCGGCCTTACCGGTGAAATCGCCAAGCGCTATGCCTTGGGCTATGCGCCCGACGGCTGGCAGGGTTTGGAGGCGGTCTTTGGTCCTTATTCCAATGATGAAGTCGCCAAGACTTTGCTCGAAGGTGGCCTGCTTATTCAGGGCGAGCAAGCAGAGGGCGGCCAACCAGTCAAACGCTACGATCGTTTCCGCGATCGCATCATGTTCCCGATTCGCAATCCCAAAGGCCAAACAATTGGTTTTGGTGGACGCATTCTGGATCAAGGTGAGCCGAAGTATTTAAATTCTCCAGAGACGCCATTGTTCTCCAAGGGCAATACCTTGTATGGATTGTTTGAAGCAAGACAAGCGATCCGCGCACAAGAATATGTTTTGGTTTGTGAAGGCTATATGGATGTGGTTGCACTCGCACAATTGGGTTTCCCAAACGCAGTGGCAACTTTGGGTACCGCGTGTACTGCAAACCATGTGCGCATGCTGCTTCGTCAAACCGATAAAGTGGTGTTCTCATTCGATGGCGACTCTGCTGGTCAACGTGCAGCACAGCGCGCACTTGAGGCTTGTTTGCCGCTCATGTCAGACGATAAAGAAATTCGTTTCTTATTTCTGCCGACAGAGCACGATCCCGATAGTTATGTCCGGGCTTATGGCGCACCTGCATTTGAGAGGGTGATTAAAGAAGCAATGTCTATCTCAAGCTTCTTCTTTAAAGTCGTCAGCGAAGAGCATGAGCTCACTACCCCAGAAGGTAGGGCCCACACGCATCATGCCGCTAAGCCGCTTCTGCTATCAATGCCACCGATTGCTTTGCGCACCCAAATTCTGCGTGAGCTAGCCATTCGTACGAATACAACTCCTGCGGAGCTAGAGTCTTTTTGCGGTCTAACAGTGGTGCCAGCACCTGCTCAGCAATCTTCGTATCTGGCATCTCAAGCCCGCATGCAAAGTAGCCAAAGCAATCAGGGAGGCCAAAGCAACTATTCGAATTCCAGCAATCGGCAAGGTGCACCTTGGCAGGCTTCCAAGGGATCTGCAAAACGTGTGGCCACTCAAAATATTGAACCACCTAAAGCGCCAACAGATTTAGCGGAGCAAATGTTGCGAGTCATCATTCAGTTTCCACATCTAGGAAAAGCGTTGGATGCCAATAAGCGAGCGCTTGCTTTAAAAGCGGCAGAACAAAGATCCGTAAAAGCACACGCATTGATGAAAGATCTTTTGGCGCAGTGCGACTTGGTTGAATTGATTCCTGGTGAAGGCAATAAGTCAGCTAGCGTTGGTGCCGGTGCTTTTGCGATGTTCCAAGATCAACTCTCCCGCAGCGATCTTGCTCCTTTGTACGAAGTTCTCAGAAATCGTGTGATGGGCTCTGATTTGGAGTTGGAAGGTGCCGCCGCCGATTTAGATGGGGCATTCAAAAAGCTGGAATTAAGCCATCTCAAACAGGAAATGACTGAAATTGCTCAAAAGATCGCCGGTAGTACTGCTACTGAGCAAGATCGGGCCCGTTATCGGGAATTGGGCGAAAAGCTGAAATTCTCCTAAGAATTTACCGAAACACCCCTAGAAATCCCCTCAAAACAACCCATATTTTTGGGTGGAAAGGGGTTAAAAAAGTCGCAATCGACTATAATCCTCTGTTCCCAAGAAAAAAACGAATTAATTCAGCCACTTGCGCTTTATTTTGATGAAATTTGGGGTAAGTGGACAACGGGGCTGTGCTTAATCAGTCGATATCAATAACAGTAATGTGAGTAAGTGCTAATAAATGCCGAATACCAAGACCAAAAAACCAGCTCCAAAAGCTAAAACACCAGCTAAACCAGTGAAAGCTGCTGCTAAGCCAGCACAAAAAGCTAAGCCAGCAAAAGCGCCAGCTAAACCAGTGAAAGCCGCTGCAAAACCTGTAGCTAAAGCGAAGACTCCTGCAAAGCCTGCTCCAAAAGCAAAGGTTGTTGCTAAGGCTCCCGCCAAACCAGTGAAAGCTGCTGCAAAGCCTGCTCCAAAAGCAAAGGCTGTTGCGAAAGCTCCAGCTAAGCCAGTGAAAGCTGCTGCAAAGCCGGTAGCAAAAGCGAAGACTCCTGCAAAGCCTGCTCCAAAAGCAAAGGTTGTTGCGAAAGCTCCAGCTAAGCCAGTGAAAGCTGCTGCAAAGCCAGTAGCAAAAGCGCCAGTTAAGCTGGTAGCAAAAGCAACAAAAGCTGAAGTCAAAGTTGAACCAGTTAAAAAAGGTAAAGCCGCTCCTGCGCCTAAGGTTGAAGAAGTAAAGGCGGCTAAAGAAGTTAAAGAGGCTAAAGGCAAAAAAGCGAAAGCCACTGAAGCAGTGGTTGAAGTAGTTGAGGAAGAGAAAAAGCGTGGTCGCAAAGCTAAAGCGGATGCTCCTGCTGAAGGCGCTGAGCCTGTATTGACGGATCGCCAAAAAGCTCGCGAACGCAAAGCAAAAGAAAAAGCACTCTTAAAAGAATTTGCAGCACAGCAGTTGGGTACTGAAGAGCAACAAGAATTGCGTCGTGCTCGCTTGAAGACATTGATCAAGATGGGTATGTCCAAGGGTTACTTAACCCATGGTGAGATGAATGACGTGATGTCTGATGAGTTGTCTGATGCGGATGCATTAGAGACTTTGATCAGCTTGCTGAATGACATTGGTATTACTGTTTACGAACAAGCTCCAGATGCAGAGACATTAATTCTGTCTGACAGTACGGCAGCCGCAGCTTCTGAAGAAGAGGCTGAAGAAGAGGCTGAAGCAGCCTTATCTACAGTGGACTCTGAGTTCGGACGTACAACTGATCCAGTGCGTATGTATATGCGCGAAATGGGTACGGTAGATTTGCTGACTCGCGAAGGCGAGATCGTTATTGCGAAGAAGATTGAAGCTGGTCTCAAAGACATGGTGATGGCCTTGGCTGCCTGCCCGGTCACGATTGCTGAGATTTTGGCAAACGTAGATAAGATCGCTAGCGGTGAGATGGAGATTGATCAGTTCGTTGATGGATTGGTTGATCCAAACGCAGAAGATATTAAGCTTGGACCAGAAGAGCCGGAAGTTGATCCTGACGCCGAAGAAGGCGAAGAAGATGGTGAAGACGAAGGCGGCGGTGGTGGCGGCGGTGCTGCGACAGCAAATGCCAAGCAATTAGAAGAGCTAAAACAAATTTCTCTTGAGAAATTTGCGATTGTTCGCACGCAAGCTGACAAAATGCGCCGTGCATTTGATAAGGATGGTTACAACTGCCCAGCCTACGTGAAAGCGCAAGACGCTATTCGCGGTGAGTTGCTCGGATTCCGTTTGACAGCCAAGAGTGTTGAGAAGTTATGCGACACCATGCGCTCACAAGTAGACCAGGTATGGAAGCTTGAGCGCGGTATTGTGAGTTTGCTAGTAGATAAAGTCGGCGTGAATCGTGGTGAAGTGCTAAAAGACTTCCCTAAGATGTCGATGAACCTTACTTGGACCGACAAGTTGCTCAAAGAGAACAAGCCTTACAGCGCACTCTTGCAGCGTAACGTACCAGCGATTCAGGAGCTGCAACAGAAGTTGATCGATATTCAGAAGAATGTTGTTATTCCGTTGCCAGAATTGAAAGAAGTAAACAAGCAAATGATCGCCGGCGAGAAACGTGCCCGCGAAGCGAAACGTGAGATGACTGTTGCTAACTTACGTTTGGTGATCTCGATTGCTAAGAAATACACCAACCGTGGCTTGCAGTTCTTGGATTTGATTCAAGAGGGCAATATCGGTTTGATGAAGGCGGTAGATAAGTTTGAATACCGTCGTGGTTATAAGTTCTCTACCTATGCAACTTGGTGGATTCGTCAGGCGATTACCCGTTCTATCGCTGACCAGGCGCGTACGATCCGTATCCCTGTTCACATGATTGAGACTATCAACAAGATGAACCGTATCAGCCGTCAAATCTTGCAAGAAACTGGTCATGAGCCAGATGCTGCAACATTGGCGCTGAAGATGGAGATTCCTGAGGACAAGATTCGTAAGATCATGAAGATTGCTAAAGAGCCAATCTCTATGGAAACACCAATTGGTGACGACGAAGATTCTCATTTGGGCGACTTCATTGAAGACGGCAATACCTTGGCACCAGCAGAAGCTGCATTGCATGATTCTATGCGCGATGTAGTGAAGGATGTTCTGGATTCGCTGACACCACGCGAAGCAAAAGTATTGCGTATGCGCTTCGGTGTTGAGATGAGCACAGACCACACGCTTGAAGAGGTTGGCAAGCAGTTTGACGTTACTCGTGAGCGTATTCGTCAGATCGAAGCTAAAGCCTTGCGTAAGATGCGTCACCCAAGTCGCAGCGACAAACTCAAGACCTTCCTCGAAGAAGATTGATCCAAGACTAACGGGCCCATAGCTCAGTTGGTTAGAGCAGAGGACTCATAATCCTTTGGTCCCAGGTTCAAGTCCTGGTGGGCCCACCAGAAAAAACCCTCATCAGCAATGGTGAGGGTTTTCTTATATCCAACTCTTTAATGGTTCCAGTCCGCGGTATCGAGGTACACCTGTTTTATTGATCTAAACTGATTGCAAGATGGTCATTTGGGTTTGGGCATTCAATTAAAAACTTAGGTATTCCACATGAAATTTGATTTCGACGGTATTCAGGCATTTGTGGTGATAGCAGAGCTCGGCGGATTCAATAAGGCAGCAGATCAGCTGCATATTACGCAGACAGCCCTAACGCGCCGAGTGCAAAAGCTTGAGTCTTACCTTGGACTAAAGCTTATTGACAGGACTACTCGTCATGTTGAGCTTACTGCGGTTGGTCGTGAGTTCTTGCCGCAGGCTAGGTCTATCGTAAATGAAATGACCTCTGCGATTGGACATCTTAAGGATATGTCGGAGCATGCAAAAGGGAGCTTTAGTCTTGCATGCATACCTAGCTTAACTGTCAGCATGGTTCCCCATCTGATTCGTCAGTATGCAAATTTATATCCTGAGAATCGCATCCGCATACTCGATGCAACCTCTAACGAGGTGCGTAAAGCAGTACTCAATCATCAGGCAGAAATTGGTATTGCATTGCATGGCGAAAAACATCCAGATTTAATTGAGGAGCCTTTATTCGACGATCCCCTTGTCTTCATTTGCCAGGATACTCATCCGCTCCAGGATAAAAAATCGGTTACGTGGTCTGATATGCGCGACGCGGATCTCATTGCGGTCAGCAGCTTTACTTCTACTAGAGTGTTGATGGATTATCAACTTGCCCAACATGGGATTCAGCTCAATGGCAGCTATGAAGTTCAGCATCATGCTACTGCGATTAATTTAGTTGCTGCAGGCGTAGGTTGCGCAATATTGCCTTCATCGACCTTGAATGATGGAGAGCGACCGCATATTCGCAAGATCACATTAAAAGATCCCCTAGTTAAACGTAAGGTCACTTTGCTGCGCCATAAAAATACTAGCCTCTCTCCGGCGGCCCAGGCATTTTTCAAGCTGATTCAAAAAAGCGTTTAAGAAGACTCTTCGATGAAGTATTAGTGCTGGCGTATTATTGTTGCTTAAAACGCAATAATAGGTATTTATATTGCACTTATCAATATAAAGGATATATTGGATACTGCCAGCATGAACTCCCAAACCAAGCTAAATCAACCAGATGTTCTAGTTATCGGCGGCGGTAATGCAGCCCTCTGCGCTGCTCTCATGGCAAAAGAGGCTGGAGCATCTGTATTGGTTTTAGAGGCTGCACCAAAAGAATGGCGAGGTGGCAATTCTGCGCATACTCGCAATATCCGCGCCATGCATGACCAGCCAGAGGATGTGATGCTGGAGTCTTATCCAGAAGAAGAGTATTGGCAGGATGTGCTCAAAGTAACCAGCGGCAAGACCGACGAAAGATTGGCTAGATTTGTCATACGATCTTCAGCGCAATGTCGCAAATGGATGACGCATCATGGCGTGCACTTTCAGCCACCTTTATCAGGCACTCTGAACTTATCTCGTACCAATGCTTTTTTTATGGGTGGCGGCAAGGCCTTAGTAAATGCCTATTACCGCAGTGCCGAGAAATTGGGCATACAAATTCGTTACAACTCCCCAGTAGATTCGCTAGAAATTCAAGATGGAAAATTCTTAGCTGCATATGTAGGTAATGTGCGTATTGAGGCGAAGACATGCGTCTTGGCAGCCGGAGGTTTTGAGTCCAATCGCGAATGGCTTAAGGAGGCGTGGGGTATTAATGAGTATGGAGAATCTCCTGCCGACAATTTTTTAATTCGTGGAACGCAATATAACAAGGGCGTTCTACTCAAACAGTTAATAGCATTAGGCGCAGATTCCGTAAGCGATCAAACTCAAGCGCATATGGTTGCGATTGATGCACGCGCACCTTTATATGATGGCGGTATTTGTACTCGTATCGATGCGGTTTCATTTGGTATTGTGGTCAATAAAAATGCGCAACGCTTCTCTGATGAAGGTGAAGACTTTTGGCCTAAGCGCTATGCATTTTGGGGTAGATTAGTTGCTCAGCAGCCTAGTCAGATTGGCTACTCCATCATTGATTCAAAAGTGTTGGGTCGTTTTATGCCGCCGGTATTCCCGGGTGAGAAGGCGGATACCTTAGAAGAGTTGGCGGATAAGCTTGGCTTGGATCGAGGCGCATTAGTACAAACTATTAATTCGTATAACGCAGCATGTCGAGTTGGCACTTTTGACCATACGATCATGGATGACTGTCATACCGAAGGTTTGGAGCCACCAAAAACCCATTGGGCACTGCCAATCAATAAGGGGCCTTTTTATGGCTATGCAGTTCGGCCTGGCGTCACATTTACCTATTTAGGTTTAAAAACCGATGAAACTGCAGCGGTTCGTTTCAATGATCTGCCAAGCGAAAATCTTTTTGTTGCCGGAGAAATGATGGCTGGAAATGTTTTAGGCAAAGGATACGCAGCAGGTATTGGTATGGCAATCGGTACAGTGTTTGGACGCGCAGCCGGGAGTGAAGCAGCAAAAGCAGCACTACATCAAAAGGGCAATATACATGCAGCAACTTAAATCCTTAATTTTGGAAGCAAGTGCTTTGGGCTCAAATTCGCCAGAAGCAGAGGCTGCTCGCATGCTTACTATTTGTAACTCATGTCGCTACTGCGAGGGGTTTTGCGCAGTATTTCCTGCGATGACACGTAGGATCGAGTTTTTGCCTGCCGATGTTAATTACATGGCCAATCTTTGCCATAACTGTGGGGCTTGCTTGCATGCTTGCCAATACGCCCCCCCACATGAGTTTGCAGTCAATATCCCAAGGGTCATGGCTCAGGTTCGCAAAGATACCTATATTGCTTATGCATGGCCAAAATCTTTTGGCTCTTTATATAAAACAAACGGGGTGGCTGTCTCAATGGCTGCCTCGCTTTCACTAATTCTATTTTTGCTATTAACGCTGATAGTTAACGGCACCCTAACTTCAGGTCCGCTTAAGGGAAACTTTTACGCAATCTATTCTCACAATACGCTGGCCATTATGTTCGGAGCAGTTTTTGGTTTTTCAGTGATCGCTTTATTGATTGGTTTGCAGAATTTTTGGCGAGGCATTGCTCCGGGCATGGCCTCGGGTGGGGCTGTAGCTGAAGCTACACATGACGCATTAACCTTGAAGTATCTTGGCGGAGGTCATGGAGAAGGGTGCAATAACGAGGATGATGCTTTTACTTTGTGGCGTAAGCGATTTCATCATTTCACCTTCTACGGTTTCATGCTCTGTTTTGCGGCTACGAGCGTAGCAACTTTGTATCACTACTTGCTGGGCTTGCATGCCCCATATGCGCTCAACAGCTTACCTGTAATTTTGGGTACTCTTGGCGGCATTGGCTTATTAATTGGCCCTGCAGGTTTGTTGTATTTGAATTTCAAGCGAAACTCTGAGCATGGTGATGCAACACAAAAGCCCATGGATAGAGCGTTTATTGCGTTACTTTTTTTAATTAGCGCCTCAGGCTTGGCTTTATTGGCCTATCGGGACACTGGGGCTATGCCCGCATTGCTTGCTATTCATTTGGGTTTTGTAATGGGTTTCTTTTTAACAATGCCCTATGGGAAATTTGCGCATGGGTTCTATAGACTTGCAGCGCTTTTAAAGAATGCAATTGAGAAACGCCAGCCGAATAAACTTGGCTTAAGTGGAGATTAATAAATAATGATTGCTATGAAAATGAAAAAAATCCTTAATCAATTCCTATGTATTGCTTTAGGGGCGCTTAGTTACTCAGCGTACTCTCAAGAATTCCCGCCTAAAAAGACGATCACTATGGTTGTCGGATTTGCAGCGGGCGGGGCCGCAGATACAGCGGCTCGGATCATCTCGAAAAAACTGGGCGAGAACATTGGCGCCAATGTGGTCGTCGATAACCGGGGTGGTGCAGGCGGAAATATTGCACATCAATTTGCCGCGACCGGACCGACAGATGGCAGCACTATCCTATTTGGCTCAGTTGGGCCGCTCACCATTGCTCCGCATATGATGAAGTTGCCCTACGATCCCTTTAAAGATCTTTCTCCTATTACGATGGGTGTTAACTTCCCAAATATTTTGGTGGTTAATTCTGGAGCTGGCATTAAGACATTCGCAGAGTACATTGCCTATGCCAAGAAAAATCCCAAAAAATTAGATTACGCCTCCACTGGGCCAGGGTCAGCCTCTCATCTGGCTGGAGAGTTGTTGGATGAAATGGCCGGTATTGAAACTGTGCATGTCCCTTACAAAGGCGGCGCCCCAGCAATGCAGGATTTGCTCGGCGAAAGGGTGGCTGCTTATTTTTCAACCTACAGCACAGCAAAGGCGTACATCGAAAACGGCAAACTCATACCTCTGGCGGTAACCGGTCCGCAGCGTCTTAAGTCGCTCCCAAAAGTTCCTACTATTGCTGAGTCTGGATTCCCTGGATTTAATGCTACAAATTGGTATGCTTTTGTTGCATCTTCTAAGGTCCCGGCCCCGATCTTGGATCGCTGGAATGTTGAGATTGTGAAGGTACTAAAGTCACCTGATGTTATAAGCCAATTAAATGATCATGGCCTGACGCCAATGCCCACTTCACGTGAAGAGCTTGCAAAATATATGGCCAAAGAATCTGCCACTTGGGGTAGATTGATTAGAGAGAAGAAGATTGCAGGCGAGTAAGGCTATAGCATTCATCAATAAAGCCACCCTTGGGTGGTTTTATTGTTTGAGGACAAACTTTTTGACTGTGCTGTAAGATCATTTCATAACAAAGGGAGGCTTATGAAAATTAAATTACAACTTGTAGGCATATGTTTGGCTCTGGCTTTTTTCTCAGCAAGCACATTTGCCCATAAAGATACAGATCCAGCTCATCAAACCTATTCAGAGGGAAACTTTCCCCTTGAAAATGGGTCAACCATCGAAAACTTTAAGGTTTCCTACACAACACAGGGAACTTTGAACGCGGATAAATCAAACGCCATTTTGATGGTCACTGCAATTGGCGGAAATCATCATCGGATTGATTATCTTATTGGCCCAGGAAAGGCTTTAGATACAGATAAATATTTTGTTATTGCTACTGATGCTATTGGCAATGGATTGACAAGCTCCCCTTCAAATAGTCAAACACAGCCCAATATTAGTTTCCCAGAGTTCAATATTCGGGACATGGTTAACAGCCAATATCAGTTAGTTACCAAGCATTTTGGAATTACCAAGCTGGTATCCGTAGTGGGCGCCTCTATGGGCGGCATGCAGGCTTTGCAATGGGCTGTTTCATACCCTGATGCCATGCAATCGGTTGTACCAATTATTCCACTCGCAAAAACTCATGCTTGGACAACTGGGGTTCTTGAGATGCTTAGACAAAGCATCATGACTGACCCTGCCTACCAAGGCGGTAAATATGACAAGCCTGTAGAGAAAGGCATGCGTCTATGGGCTGGATGGTTAAGTGGAGTGATTGTGAGAACGCCTTCTTACCAAAATCAGCAATTCAGCACACCTGAAGCAGAAATCAACTTTCTAAATAAACTTCAAGATGCCTCTTGGAAGCGCATGGATGCAAACGATTGGATTTGGCAATCACGCGCCTATGACCGTCATGATATTGGCCAAACTAAAGGATTTAATGGCGATACGATTGCTGCTCTCAAGGCGATTAAAGCGAAAACATTGATTCTTGCGGGGACTGGTGACTTATTGAATCCAGAATCCGATGCCAAAGAATCTGCAAAATATATTCCGAATGTGAAATATGTTGCGATTAATGATGCGGCGCCTATGGGGCATCTTTCAGGGGCGGGAGTAACACCCAATGAAAATGAAGTTCAAAATAAAGCCATTAAGCAGTTTTTATCGACATTGAAAAAATAAACCTGTTGGCTCATGGTCAGCTAGAAAAAACCCTCATCAGTAATGTTGAGGGTTTTTGTTTTTAAGGCCTTGACTAATTACCAGGGCAATTTTTCACCTGAGTAAGACAGAAAGCTTCCCGAATCTTCTTTATTTACATTTTCTAGAACATGAAACATGTCGCTCACTGCTTCTAGTGGGTCCCTACCTATTTGTTGCCCGCGAAAAGGCTGTGACAATCTGGAATTAACAGTGCCGGGATGAAGTGCAATTAAGACAACATTCGGTTTTGTTCTCGCAAGCTCAATAGAGGCTGTTTTAAGAATCATATTTAGGGCAGCTTTAGAGGCTCTGTAGCTATACCAGCCACCAAGTCGATTATCTTCAATGCTGCCAACCTTGGCTGATAGTGTTGCCATCACCCCATGCTGAGGGTCTAGGAGTTTTGAAAAGTACTTTATGGTGAGGGCGGGGCCGATGGTATTGGTATTAAACATTTCGGCTAATTGAGCTTGGTTTAAATCTTCCAATTTTTTCTCTGGCATCCACTCTTTGGAATGTAGTGCTCCAATGGTATTGATAATGAGTTGAAAGGGGCCTTGCGAAGCGAGGCTCTTTGCGGATGCCTCAATGGTTTCAGGTAAGTTGTAGTCAATGGCGTGGGTAGAGTTGCGGTGAATCCCAACAACTTTTGAGCAAGCGGGATTGCTTTCCAAGAGCTTTACAAAGCTAGATCCTATAGTTCCTGACGCTCCAATAATGAGAGCGTTAAATGGTTTTGGCAGTAAGCCCATAAAGCCCCTTAATTAGTGTCTACCCGAGAATTACTCAATGCAATAGACTTTATCTCACTTCATGTAAGTGCGTCATGCCGGCGCGTATTCCAATTGCTTGCTATCCTTATCCTGTTTTTCAATATTTGAGCTGCAATACATGAATATCAACTCCGATTACAGTAAGCGGGTCGTCATTAATCACCATGACTTATCTTGGGTGCCCAGTCCAGAGTCAGGTGTTGAGAGACGCATGCTTGATCGAGTTGGCGACGAGGTGGCAAAAGCAACTTCAATTGTTCGCTATCGGCCCGGATCCCAATTTCCAAAACATACCCATGAGTTTGGCGAAGAGATATTGGTTTTGGAAGGTGTATTTAGTGATGAGACTGGCGACTATCCTGCCGGCACCTATCTCATGAATCCCCCTGGATCTTCACATGCACCATTTAGTAAGTCAGGCTGCACCCTCTTTGTTAAATTGCGTCACTTAGGCCCAGATCAAGTGGAGCGAGAGGTAATTGATACAAAAACAGCACCTTGGTATCAAGGTATGGTTCCTGGCTTGAACGTGATGCCCTTAATGCAACAAGGTAGTGGCTCAACTTTAGTTCGCTGGGCACCTCAAACATATTTCAATCCGCACAAACATTACGGCGGTGAAGAAATCTTTGTAGTCGATGGCGTATTTGAGGATGAGCATGGGCGCTATCCTGCCGGCTCTTGGATTAGAAGTCCACATATGAGCCTACATCAACCTTTTAGCAAAGAAGGTTGCACTATCTTTGTAAAAACTGGGCATCTGCTGGATTAAAGAGGTGTTACCAGACTTAGGTATAGTTCTCATCATAGGCAGTTATCACCAACCACTGATTTGAATGAATATGAAAAAACTACTTTCCAACTTAATTCTTGGTGTTTTCATTGGGGCAGGCTCTTCCGTGGTATTTGCCGACCCTCCAGTAGCTCCGTTCTACGAGCCATTACTCAAAATGACTCCAGATGGAAAGTTGGGTCAAGTAATTAAAAAAGAGCAGATTAAAACCTCGGTCAAGGGTGCTCAGGCATGGAAGATTGCATACATCTCTTCAGATTTATATGAGCGTAAAACAATCGTTACGGGATTGGTGGTTGCGCCGGTTGGCCCAGCACCTAAAGAGGGTCGTCCAATTATGTCTTGGGCCCATGGGACCACTGGTGCTGCTCAGAACTGTGGCCCATCGCAGGTACTTAATCCTGTGGTTCCGCTAAATGAGTATTTTCTGATTGGCGGGAACTCTTGGACTGATTACGGAATTCCTGCAATTGAAGAATTTATTCAAGAAGGATATGTAGTGGTGGCGACTGACTATCAGGGTCAAGGTGGTGGTGGTAGACACCAATACGCTCTTGCTACAACCAACTCCATGGATACGATTGATGCTGCAAGAGCAGCAAGCTCTATGAAGGAAACTGGTGCCGGTAAAAAAACCATCATCTATGGTTGGTCACAGGGTGGTGGCGTAGCTGTAGCGGCAGCAAGCATGCCAGACTACTTCTCGAAAAAAGGAACCGCTTCAGACAATTTGGAATTAGTTGGATCGGTGGCATTGGCGCCGGATGACATTGCCATCATGTTGCCTGGGGCTACCGTAGATGAGGCTAGCGCGCAAAAGTCTCTTGGTGGATTAATTCAGATGTTCACTAAGAATATCTTTGACTTTTCTCATATGGCAATGAGCATGTGGGGTGTGCAAGCCGCTAATCCTAAATTAAAGCTGACCGATATTTTTACAGAGAATGGCGCCAAGATATTGGATGAGGTCATTAGTAATAAATGTATGCATGCTGTTGCTGATACCCTGAATTTCAACTTGAGCACTCAATATAAAACTCTATTGAAGGATCAAATTACCAATCCTTTGGAGTGGACCAAGACGATGGTGAAGGGTAGTGTCAACCCAACAAAGCCAATTGCGCCAGTTGTGATTTATTGGGGTAATAAAGACGTAACCAATCCGCCAATCATGGGTAAGCTCTACCAAGAGCAGATGTGCAAAATGGGCGGGAATGTGAATAGAGTGCAATTGCCAGGAGATCAATCCCACTTTACAACTCCTGGAGCGTCAAAGCCTTTTTACATCCCATGGATTAAGGAGCGATTGGCCGGTAAGCCTGCTGCCAATAATTGCCAGTTAGCAGCTCAACTGCCGAGCTAATGAAGTAGCGCAGTATCTGGTAGAAGTGAATAAGCCACCTGCGGGTGGTTTTTCATTTAGTATCGTTTGCTATCAACTATTCAATTAACCCATGCTGCCTATTCTGTACTCCTATCGTAGATGCCCCTATGCAATGAGGGCGCGTATGGCCTTGCGCTATGCGGGTATAGAAGTCGAGCACAGAGAAATTGCTTTAAGAGATAAGCCGCAATCGATGTTGCTTGCCTCTCCTAAAGGAACCGTCCCAGTGTTATGTGTAGATGGGGTGGTCTTAGATCAAAGCTTAGACATCATGTATTGGGCTTTAGATAAGTCCGATCCAAATAACTGGAGAGCGGTTGATGAGACTGCTGCTCAAGCGTGGATTCAGAAAAATGATGGACCTTTTAAAACGGTATTAGATCAATATAAATATCCCAATCGATACCCTGATCTACAGCAGGAAGAAACATTAGCTAAGGCTATGGAGCTCATGCTCGAGCCAATGGAGACTTCATTGCAAAAAAATCAGTATTTAATGGGCAACTGCATTAGCTGGGTCGACATTGCTATTTTTCCGTTTATTAGACAGTTCTCCAAAGCGGAGCCTCTGCAATTTGAAGGTTTGTCATTGCCTAACTTAAAAAAATGGCTGAATCAGTTAATGGCGTCTGATTTATTTGCCTCGGCGATGGGTAAATATCCCACTTGGATAGACTAGCCTTGATCTAGCCTATTGCCATGGAATCTAGACTTCGTTAGTCTGCTGATCGCTTCATGACACGATAAACGCATTGCGAGGGATAATAGCTCTCATAACATTTTTCACACTATTTGAAGTCGCCCCCATGGAAATTAAGGTTAACTTTCTCGATAAGCTGCGGCTTGAAGCTAAGTTCGATGACTTCACTGTCATTGCTGACCAACCTATCCGCTATAAAGGCGATGGCTCAGCCCCAGGCCCATTTGATTATTTTTTGGCTTCATCAGCCTTATGCGCCGCGTACTTTGTAAAGCTCTACTGCGACACTCGCAATCTATCTACGGAAAATATTCGACTCTCACAAAATAATATTGTTGATCCTGAAAATCGTTACAAGCAAATATTTAAAATCCAGGTGGAGTTGCCTGCGGATATCTCTGCTGCAGATCGTCAAGGTATTTTGCGTTCTATCGAACGCTGCACTGTTAAAAAGGTAGTGCAGGAAGGCCCAGAGTTTGTTATTGAAGAAGTTGAAAATCTAGATGCTGATGCACAGGCTTTGTTGGCAATACAGCCTGTGTCTGACGTAAGCACTTTTATTCCTGGAAAAGATTTGCCGCTTGAGCAAACTATTGCCAATATGTCGGCTTTGCTGGCTAATTTAGGAATCAAGATCGAGATTGCCTCTTGGAGGAACATTATTCCTAATGTGTGGTCCTTGCATATTCGTGATGCCCATTCGCCAATGTGTTTCACCAATGGCAAAGGCTCTACCAAGGAAAGTGCTCTAGCTTCGGCATTGGGTGAGTACATTGAGCGATTGAGTAATAACCATTTTTACGCGGGCACATATTGGGGTGAGGATCTAGCCAATGCAGATTTTGTGCATTATCCCAATGAGAAGTGGTTCAAGCCTGGACCAAAAGATGCACTCCCTGTGGAAATTTTGGATGAGTATTGCCGGAAAATTTATAACCCAGATGGTGAGTTGCGCGCCTCTCATTTGGTGGATACGAATTCTGGTAATGCACAGCGAGGCATCTGTTCTTTGCCGTATGTGCGCCAGTCAGATGGAAAGACAGTGTATTTCCCATCCAATTTAATTGAGAACCTTTTTGTCAGTAACGGCATGAGCGCTGGCAATACTCTGGCAGAGGCGCAGGTGCAGTGCCTATCAGAAATTTTTGAGCGAGCAGTCAAGCGTGAAATTATTGAAGGTGAAATCGCTTTACCGGATGTTCCTCGAGAGGTGCTCGAAAAATACCCAAGCATTCTGGCCGGTATTCAGGGTCTAGAAGAGCAGGGCTTCCCAGTATTGGTAAAGGATGCATCGCTCGGCGGGGTCTATCCTGTGATGTGCGTTACTTTAATGAATCCCCGTACTGGCGGCGTGTTTGCCTCCTTTGGTGCGCACCCAAGCCTAGAGGTGGCTCTAGAGCGCAGCCTGACCGAGCTACTCCAAGGACGGAGCCTGGAAGGGCTAAACGATTTACCGGCGCCGACATTTGCAAGCGAGGCGGTAACAGAGCCAAATAATTTTGTTGAGCACTTTATCGACTCCAGCGGCATTGTGTCATGGCGATTTTTTAGCGCCCAATCTGATTATGACTTTGTTGAATGGGATTTCTCGGGCAATGGTGAGAATTCGAATGCCCAGGAGGCGGAAACTCTGTTTGGTATTTTGAAGGACTTAGGTAAAGAGGCTTACGTCGCGGTCTATGACCAACTAGGTGCTACAGCCTGTCGAATATTAGTTCCTGGCTATTCCGAGGTGTATCCAGTAGAAGATCTCATCTGGGATAACACCAATAAAGCATTGCTATTCCGCGAAGATGTTTTAAATCTCCATCGCTTGGATGATAAAAAGCTTGCAGCATTACTAGATCGATTAGAAAACAATGAGCTCGATGAGTACGGTGACATCGCTACTTTGATTGGCATTGAGTTTGATGAAAATACCGTCTGGGGACAGCTCACTGTCCTGGAGTTAAAGCTACAAATTCATCTTGCCCTAAAGCAATTGGATGAGGCACATGAGCTCTTAGGTGCTTTTCTTCAATATAACGACAACACGGTAGACCGTGGTTTGTTTTATCAGGCCTTAAATGTCGTTCTAGAGGTATTGTTAGACGATGATCTAAAACTTGAGGACTACCTCGCCAATTTCAGAAGAATGTTTGGCGATGTCAGGATGGATGCTGTACTGGGTTCAGTAGACGGCAGCGTGCGCTTCCATGGATTAACCCCAACCAATCTGCAGCTTAATGGACTAGACAGGCACCATCGTCTGATGGACAGCTATAGAAAGTTACATGTGGCTCGTGGAGTATTTCAGAGTAAAAGTTAGGCGCGGAAATGATTGCCATGGGCATTACCAGGAAAATACTGAGCTGCTTAATTCTGTTGGCGGTATCTAAACTAGCATTAGCAGCTTATCCAGAAAAGTCTATTCGCTTGGTGGTGCCATTTGCTACCGGCGGCACTTCGGAAATTGTTGCTAGGTCAGTAGCCAATAGCCTTAGCAATAGTCTTGGGCAGTCGGTCTATGTAGACAATAAGCCTGGTGGTGCCGGGAATATTGCCATGGAAGAAGTAAAGCGCGCCAATCCAGATGGATACACCTTAATTTTGGGGCATGTAGGAACGCTTGCAGTGAACCCTGCCCTGTTTGGTAAAAAGTTACCGTACGATCCAAATAAGGATTTCGCACCCGTTACCTTGGTAGCAAAGGTGCCTAATGTAATTGCCGTGAGCGCAAAGAGCCCTTATAAAACTTTAGGTGATTTAGTAGGTGATGCGAAAAAGAATCCCGGCAAGATCAACTACGGATCTGCCGGCAACGGTAGTGCTGGACATTTGGCTATGGAATATTTTTCATCTGAAGCCGGCATAGACTTAGTGCATGTCCCCTATAAGGGCTCTGGCCCAATGTTGACAGATCTGATTGGTGGTCAGATACAGGCAACCTTTAATGGATTGCCGTCTTTGATGGGGCAAATTAAAGGGGGCGCCTTGCGCCCTTTAGCTGTCGGCTCTTCTGAAAGATCGAAGGTGTTACCGGGCGTAGCCACATTGTCAGAGTTGGGCTACAAAGGCTTTGAAACATCTCAGTGGTACGGAATTATGGTACCTGCTGGCACCCCTCAGTCGATCATTGATAAATTACAACAAGAAATTGCTAAATCGCTAAAGTCAAAAGAAGACTCCAAAAAAATGCTTGAGGATGGTGCAGTGTTAGTTGGCGATACTCCCAGCCAATTCGCCACATTTATTAAGTTAGAACAGGGTCGTTGGGCCAAGGTAGTGGAGAAGGCCAAAATTTCGGTAGATTAATTTTGGATGCTTACTCCGGATATTAAAAAACCACCCGTAGGTGGTTTTTTAATAACTGAAATACCAGACTGCATTAGTCGATACGGCTAACAAAATTTTCCTTAGCTCTTCTTACCTTCTTAAGATTCATAAGCCAGTCTTCATCCGCTTTTCTATAGCCCAATGGGAGTATTACAACGCTACGTAACCCCTTTTCTTTAAGGCTTAAGATTTCATCGAGTGCTACTGGGTCAAAACCTTCCATCGGCGTACAGTCGACTTGTTCATAAGCAGCCGCAATCAGTGCGGTACCTAATCCAATGTAGGCTTGTTTAGCTGCATGGGTGTAGTTAAGTTCAGCGTCACGAATAGGGTAGGTGCTGAGCAACTTTTGGCGATAGATATCTCCCGCTTCGCTTTTGAAGCTACGAATTTTTTCAGTCATATCAAAAGCGTCATTGATGCGTTTCGAGGTGTAGTTATCCCACGCTGCAAAAACTAGCAAATGAGAGCAGTCCACAATTTGGGTTTGATCCCAAGCAATCAATTTAATCTTTTCACGAATTGCTTTATTGGTAACAACAATTACTTCATAAGGCTGCAAGCCGCTCGAGCTTGCGGTGAGTCGAATGGCTTCCAGAATCTGATCCACTTTTGACTCCGGGACCGATTGTGTGGCATCCATCTTTTTGGTGGCATAGCGCCACTGTAGTTTGTCGATCAGACTCATATTGATTCCTTTGAATAATTGGGTATTTTAAGCGGCTACCGCAAGTTCAGTCTCCACAACAGATGAACGGATGAGGTAATCAAAAGCGCCCAGCGAAGCCTTGGCACCTTCACCCATAGCAATGATGATTTGTTTGTAAGGAACAGTCGTGCAGTCGCCGGCAGCAAATACGCCAGGAAGAGAGGTTTCACCTTTAGCATCCACAATTACTTCACCATGCTTGGAGAGTTCAATCGTTCCCTTGAGCCAGTCAGTGTTTGGTAATAGGCCAATTTGTACGAAGATGCCTTCGAGTTCAATGGCATGCAAAGTGTCATTGGTGCGATCTTGGTAGCGTAAGCCGCTGACTTTGCTGCCATCACCGATAACTTCTTTGGTGAGGGCGCTCTTGATCACAGTAACGTTTCGCAGGCTATTGAGTTTAGTTTGTAAAACCGCATCAGCGCGCAATTTGCTATCAAATTCAATTAGGGTGACATGACTCACAATGCCCGCTAAATCAATTGCAGCTTCAACTCCAGAATTACCGCCACCGATAACGGCTACGCGCTTGCCTTTAAATAAAGGCCCATCGCAATGCGGGCAATAAGCCACACCCTTGCCACGATATTCTTGCTCGCCTGGTACATTCATTTCTCTCCAGCGTGCCCCAGTACTTAATATGACAGACTTGCTCTTGAGAACTGCCCCGTTAGCGAGCTCTAATTCAATTCCATTGCCAGACTTGCGTAGGGCAGCAGCACGTTGCAAGTTCATGATGTCAACTTCGTAGCTCTTTACATGTTGCTCTAAAGCTTGGACTAATTTAGGACCTTCGGTATGCTCAACAGAAATAAAATTTTCAATTCCTAAGGTATCCATTACTTGACCACCAAAGCGCTCAGCAATCACACCCGTGCGGATGCCTTTGCGGGCTGCATAAATAGCGGCTGAAGAGCCAGCTGGGCCACCACCTACCACTAGAACATCGTAAGGTGCTTTTGCGGAAAGCTTTGCAGCCTCTTCTTGAGGGCTGGCAGTATCCAAATTAGCCAGAATCTCTTCAACACTCATGCGGCCCTGACCAAATGCCTCGCCATTCACGATGACTGTTGGCACGGCCATAATTTGATATTGATCTACCAGCTCTTGGAAGAGGGCGCCATCAATCATCTCGTGTTGGATATTTGGGTTGATTGCCGCCATAAGGTTAAGGGCTTGAACAACGTCAGGGCAGTTATGGCATGACAGTGAGATAAAAGTCTGAAAGCGCAACTGACCATCCAAATGACGAATGCGATCCAGAACCTCTTGCTCTACTTTCGGTGGGTAGCCACTGGCTTGCAAAATTGCCAAGATAAATGAAGTCATTTCATGACCCATTGGTAGCCCAGCAAATGTAATGCGTGCTGCATCATCTGCTTTGCTAACAGTGAAACTGGGGATGTGATTAGCTTTGCCGTCGGTCTTGACAGTAATTTTGTCAGACTGCTCAGCTACTTCATTTAGCAACTCGAGCATTTCTGCTGACTTTTCGCTGCCATCTACAGATGCAGTGAGAACAATTGGGCTAACGATCTTTTCAAAGTAGACCTTTAGCTGTGATTTGATATTGGTATCGAGCATGGCGGGTTCCTTGATCTGTTGTTTG
The DNA here is from genome assembly GCF_018688315.1 of Polynucleobacter sp. AP-Kolm-20A-A1. Lineage (NCBI taxonomy): Bacteria > Pseudomonadati > Pseudomonadota > Betaproteobacteria > Burkholderiales > Burkholderiaceae > Polynucleobacter > Polynucleobacter sp. AP-Kolm-20A-A1. The sequence goes on along the minus strand of NZ_CP061315.1, from coordinate 1,538,845 downwards.
GTGAGTCTATTGGGCAGAACTTCATTCTCCCCAATAGACTCTCCGAAGAGAGTCTATTAATTCAATACAGCTTCCGCTTAGATCTTGCCTACGAGGTCTAAAGAAGGAGTTAATGTTGCTGCGCCTTCTTTCCACTTAGCAGGGCAAACTTCACCTGGGTGTGCTGCTGTGTACTGTGCTGCTTTGAGTTTGCGCAATGTTTCAGAAACATCACGAGCGATTTCATTGGAATGCACTTCTGCAGTCTTAATGATGCCTTCAGGATTGATGATGAATGTGCCGCGCAATGCCAAGCCTTCTTCAGGAATGTGCACGCCAAATGCATTAGTCAAAGTGTGTGTTGGGTCGCCAACGAGTGGGAACTTTGCTTTTCCTACTGCAGGAGAAGTTTCGTGCCAAACTTTGTGTGAGAAATGTGTGTCAGTTGTAACGATATACACTTCAGCACCCATCTTTTGAAATTCAGCATAGTTCTCTGCTGCATCTTCAATTTCTGTTGGGCAGTTAAAAGTAAATGCTGCTGGCATGAAAATCAATACTGACCATTTGCCTTTGAGGCTCTCATCGCTAACGGTCACGAATTTACCGTTGTGGAAAGCTTGAGTTTTGAATGGCTGTACTGCGGTATTGATGAGGGACATATTGCGCTCCTTATTTGGGTTAATCGGTATGTAACAACAGACCCCATTTTGAGCTTGAACAGTATATTTGTCTAATGAATTAAATTAATATTAATTATCGATTTATTCGATAATAAGAAAAGACCCCAAATGGAGTCCCGGTAGGCCATTTAGGCTATTTCGAGCGATTGCTGAGAAGCATTAGTTAAAGGCGACTACCCCAGAAATCAGATTGATTGCCAAAGCAAGCAAGGAAGCATTGAAGGCAAACGCGGTCATACCTTGAATCATGACTAAAAAGCGTATACGTGAGCTAGCGATATTGACGTCAGCAGTTTGGCAAGTCATACCAACCACCATTGAAAAGTACAGAAAGTCTACGTAGGTGGGCCTTAGTTTTGATGCAAACAGTAAAGGCGCTTCTTGTGTTTTTTGAAGCTCTTGATAGTAGACATGTGCATAGTGCAGAGCAAATGCAGTGTGCACAAAAAGCCAGGAGACGATGTAGGTAGTTAATACGAGAGCGATGTACTGTGCTGCCACTGAGAATGGGAGGGATTTGAGTCCCGACAAAATAATCACAATGGCAATGAGGCTAGCTGCCGCCCCGAAAATAATGATGAGCAGGATGACGGCAGCGCCATCATCCTCCTTCTTGGATAGCGTGAGGATATTTTCTTCGGATGAGAAATACATCATGAAGTAGCTAAGCAAAAGATATAGACCTCCAGCTGCCGACCAAGACAGAGCCAAGCGTGCAGCTAGGACGGTTTCAGGGGATAACAGGAAATAGGTAATCAGCCCTGCAGCGGCGCCAATGGTAAGTCTTAATGTGGCGCTTAAGTGGTGCCAGTGCTGTGTCCAGTGATGTGCTTTCATATTGGTAATAGTATGCACTCAAAATGGAGGGCTCTTGCGGTCAAACGAGCTTGTGACAAGTGCTGTTCTGGGCGAAAATACTGGAATTAAACGCCTATGAGGGGAATGAAATTGCGTAAGAATTTGCGAAGCTGGGCTTTAGTTGTCGGTTTGTTGGCAATTCTTGGGGCGTGCATTGGGGCGTATATTAGTACTCAGCCAGCAGAGGCTGATGTATCCAAATTAATGGATCTCCCCATACCTGCTTTTATTAGAAGTGCTTAAGCTTTATTTTCAGTAATTATCAGAATTCAATTCGAGGAATAGTTATGAGTCAAAAAATGATTAAAAAAATCGTTGCTACTTCAGTGGCGGTAACGCTTGCGCTTGCCCCCATGGTTGGAAGCGCTTGCACTAGCTTCACATTGAAAGGCAGTGATGGTGGCTTGATCTATGGCCGCACTTTGGAGTTTGGCATGCCTCTGAATTCTCAGTTGGCCGTTATGCCTAGAGATTTTGCGATGAAGGGTGTGGGTGTTGATGGCAAGCTTGGTACGGGACTTAATTGGAGTACCAAATATGCTGTTGTAGGAATGAATGCGCTTGGCCTTCCCATGTACGCAGATGGGATGAATGAAAAAGGGTTAATCGGCGGCATGTTTAATGCGCCTAATAGTGCAGTATTCCAAGCGGTTGCACCAGCCGAGTCCGCCAATAGCATTAGCTCCGCCCAGGTAGTTACTTATGCTTTGACAAACTTTGCAACGGTCGATGAGGTTAAAGCGGGTTTGCAGAAAATTAAAGTAAATCGCTCTACGATTGCTGCTTATAACAATCAAACGGTCGCAGTGCATTATTCATTTCATGATGCTAGTGGCAAGAGTGTAGCTATTGAGTATCTCAAAGGTGAATTAGTGATTACCGACAATCCAGTGGGTGCATTCACGAATGACCCTCCTTTTAGAGATCAGCTAAAAAATATTGGTAACTATGTAAATCTCTCGAAAGTTGAAAAGCCTGCTTTAGTGATCAATGGCGCATCTTTTACTCCACCTAGTTCAGGTAGTGGGTTGCATGGTTTGCCAGGGGACTATTTGAGTCCTAGTCGTTTTATTCGAGCAATTTTCCTTTCCGATTCGGTACCTAAGGCATTTACTGCAGCGCAAATGAATAGCGCTGCTTGGCACATCATTGGTGGTTTTGATATTCCTCCGGGAGCCGTCACTTTGCCAGCAAGCAATCCCTATGGAGGCGGTACTGGCGGGTATGAGGTAACCGAGTGGAGCGTTGTGGCAAATAATAAAAATATGACCTACAGCAGCAAAATGTATGAGAACACCAATATCTACACTTATGACCTCAAGAAAATGGATGTCAATGCCAAAGAGGTGAAGTACATTAAATTAGATAAGCCTTTATCTACGATCTCAATTAACTAATTCCTTTATGTCAGCAACACTTCATCGAATTACTCGTATTACTACCGCAGCATTACTTGCGGTAGTTTTTTTGGTAGGCTGCCAATCTACAGGCAAGGATGGCAAGCCTCTCACTCAAGAGCAAATTGTTCAAAAGCGCAATGCCACTCTTCAAATGTCTAAGACCGGTCTTGATGCTTTGATCAAACAAAACCCCGCGGTTAAAAAGCAAATCGATCAAGCTGCAGGCTATGCCGTTTTCAGTACCACTAACGTCAACGTGGTTTTGATTGTGGTGGCGCGCGGAGAAGGTGTTCTTTTTGATAAGAGACGTAAAGAGCCAGTATTTATGCAGGCGCTTAAAACGGGCGAGGGCTTGGGTGCTGGTTATCAGGATCAATATCAGATTGCCATTTTTAAGACCCCGGGGGCAATTGACCAGTTCTTGATGACCTCGATAGATGGGCAGCGGGGTGGTGTAGATGTGGATGCCAATTTCTCAGCTGGATCTGGCGGAACGATTCGTTCTTTCAATCCGGATATCACTTTTTATACGGTAGGTCTTTCTGGGTATGATCTACAGGCTAACTATGGCGGAACCTTATATTTAGTTGATCAGCAATTAAATGATGCAGCTACCTTGAGCGGTTTGCCAAAGAAAAAGTAATTCAGCCACTCATCTACTGGTATTTCTCTATAGAAAGCCTTCTGAAGCGGAGTAGATTGGTATCTATCAATCCCCACCCGAAAGGTCGATATGAGCAAGAAATCATTTGATACAAAGGTTGTGCAAGGTCAGCAACGAGCAGTTGAGGCTACTAAAGCTGCTGGAAGGGTGGCGATTGAAAGTGCGCAGGCTATTGCCCATATTAATCAGCAAGCTACGCAAGAGCTTGCCGAGTTAATACAAAAGCGTGTTTCAGAGCTGATGAAAACCCAAGACCCCAAAACTGCGTTTGACTATATTCATGCTGAAGTATTGCAAGATGCGGCTAAAGAGATTTCTCAATACCACAATCAATTGCTTCAGGTATTAAAGAGTGGCAATCAAGAGCTTACTGATATTGCGGAGAAAATGATTCAAGAGTCAAAGGCCGATTTGATTCATTTTGTTAATGACGCTACCGATAATGCACCACTGGGGAGTGAAGCGTACGTTTCGGTATTTAAGACATCATTCAATAATGCCCTGCAAAATTTTGAATTGATTCGTGCCGCAATGGCAGACTCTTTCTCTAACTTTGAAAAGAGTGTTGAGAATGTTAGCAATCTGTCGGGCGTCAAAGCTGCCCCCAAGAAAAAGAGCTAAACGCTACAGCTTAATATTGCTTCTGAAAGCGCAGTGCGGTTTGAATGGTTTGAAAGTGAATATCTACAGTAGATGTGATTTCTTTGCCATAACCGCCTGCCATGGAGAAGGCCAGGGGTAGCTTTTTATCTAGGGCGTACTGAAAGACCGCTTCATCTCTTAAACGCATACCTTCTTTACTGATCTTTAGTCTGCCAAGCCGATCCCCTTCATGAGGATCTGCTCCAGCTAAATAGATGATGCAGTCTGGCTTGAAACGATTATCGAGTTGATCGAGGCAGTTCGCTAGTGATGAAAGGTAGGTTTCATCATTGCAACCATCGGCTAGGCCAACATCCAGATCGCTCACTTCTTTTTTAAAGGGGAAATTATTCTCGCCATGGATGGATAGGGTGAAGATAGAGGGGTCATTTCCCAAAATTGAAGCTGTTCCATTTCCTTGGTGGACATCTAAATCAATAATTGCAACTTTGAGTTTTGAGCTCACCTCTTTTTGAAGGCTGCGTGCAGCAATCGCTGAGTCATTAAAAACGCAAAACCCGCTGCCGGTATCGCGATAGGCATGATGTGTGCCACCAGCCAGGTTAGCTGCAATACCTTCTTGCATTGCAGTTTTTGCTGCTGCAACAGTAGCGCCTGCCGATCTGCGTGAGCGTTCAACCATTTTCTCGCTCCACGGGAATCCAATTTCTCTTTCTTCTTGAGGGGTTAACTTGCCCCCAATAATTTTGATCAGATAATGAGGATCGTGAGCATACAGAATTTGCGTGTCTGAAGCTGGTGGCGCTTCAACAAGTTCAACTCCTTCAAGCTTTCCCACCAAATCTCGTAAGCGCGAGTACTTTTCCATTGGGAAGCGATGACCCTCTGGAAGCGGTAAAACAAAATGATCGGTATAAAACGCTTTCAAGTTTCACTCGAAAATTGTTGCAAAGTCTCCAGTGATACCGTTTCCAATGCTTTGATATGAGTACTCTCTAGTTTGAGCAAGGGCGCGCATCCAGCCTCCAGTGCCTCAGTCCAGCGCTTAATGCAAAGACACCATTGATCTCCAGGGGTTAGACCTGGAAACTGATACTCCGGCCTAGGGGTAATGAGATCATTGCCACGCTCCAGGCTAAATTGCAAAAATTCTCGAGTAACAACCGCACATGCTAAATGGCTACCAATGTCTTCTTCATTGGTTTTGCAGCAACCATCTCTGAAAAACCCTGTTAGCGGGTCAAAGGAGCAGGGAATCAAGGGTTGCCCAAATACATTGAGCGCCACTTCCTTTTGCATAAATACTTTCTATGATTTTGTCACCAGCCAGTTTATTGAATAAAGCTTAAACTTGCTCAGAGATGACGCAATTGGAAAAACTTACTTTGTTTTACGATGGTGCCTGCCCTTTGTGTCAGGCAGAGATTCTTTTTTTGTCTGGCAGAAACAATGCGGGCTTACTCGATTTTATTGACATCAACTCTGATCGCTTTGATTCAGACAAGATCGGCATTTCATGTGCGACTGCCTTGGCGGCGATGTACGGACAATTCGCGAGTGGCACATTAATTCATGGAGTACCTGTTTTTTCTGAGGCCTATCGCAGGGCCAACCTCCCAGCCTTAGCCTGGTTATTTTCTAGGCGCATACTTCAGCCTGTATTGCGGCTTGGCTACCAATTTTTTGCCAAAAACAGACATGCAATTTCAAGCCTCTTTGGCCCAGTAGCATTGCGTTTGGCAAAACACCATTCGTCAAAGGTAGGCCAATGAAGATCCTCAAATTCTTGTTGGTGGTTTGCGCCCTCAACCTTTCCCTTTTTACTAGTGGATTTGCGCGCGATCTAAATCCCATTGAAACAGGCCTGAATCCTGCAAAGCTTCAAGGAAGCGGCAAGCTCACTTGGTGGGGTTTACATGTTTATGACGCAGCTTTTTATCGTTCAGGAAGTTTTACCTCTCCTGAATTTGCATTGCACTTGAAATATTACAAATCATTTTCTGGAGCCTCTATCGCCAATCGCAGCGCGGATGAGATGAAAAAAATTGGCGTACCTGATACGCAGGCAACTCTGTGGGGTAAAGAGCTTTCGGCGCTCTTGCCTAATGTTGAGTCTGGTCAAGCATTGACGGCAATTTATACCCCTAAGCTAGGGACTGTTTTCTATCATGATGGAAAACAAGTTGGACAAATTTCTGGAGCTGAATTTCCAAAAGCCTTCTTTGGTATTTGGCTTGATCCAAAGACAAGCGCACCACAGCTGCGCACAGAGTTACTTGGACAAAGCTGTCCGCCACCACTTTTTAATGAGGTCTGCAAATAATGAAACGCTCCCTATCTAGTTTTATCTTGCTAATTTTTTGCGGTTTATTTTTGGTCTCATGCTCTAGTCCTCAAGTATCCCAATACGCAAATGAAAAGCCGGCGCTAGATTTAAGTGAATATTTTTCAGGCACGATTGATGCCTATGGAATCTTCACTGATCGCAACGGCGAAGTTAAGAAAAGATTTACGGTGTTGATTAAAGCGAGCTGGACTGTGGTTGACGGCAAGAAGGTCGGAACTTTGGATGAGAGCTTTGACTACTCTGACGGGACTAAGCAAAAACGGATTTGGACTTTGACTGAGCAATCGCCTGGCAAGTTTGTTGGTCGCGCGGACGATGTTGTTGGTAATGCGCAGGGTGACCTGGCTGGTAACGCTCTGAACTGGACATATACCCTGGCATTGCCGGTAGACGGCACGATTTATCACGTGCAGTTTAATGATTGGATGTACCTAGTAACCCCCAAGGTAATGCTCAATAAGGCAAAAATGAGCAAGTTTGGTATCGATCTGGGCGAGGTAACTTTGAGCTTCTATAAGCGCTGAGCAAAAGACCTGGATTTGTGTCACACTTTCCTGGAGGCTGTCATTGAACGCCAATACCCAGGAGACGCAAATGAGCACTAATTTAAGAAATATTTCGATTGCATTATCGGCTGCTGGTTTATTGGCATTAGTTGCTTGCCAATCCATGGAGCAAGGAACAGGCCAAAAGGCAAGTGCAAGCCTTGAATCTAGATCCGGCTCAAAAGCCAAGGGTGATGTCACCTTTACTTGGCAAGGCAGTGATGTTCTGATCAATGGATCATTTTCAGGTCTAAAGCCAAACTCTGAACAAGGGTTCCATGTGCATGAAAAAGGCGATTGTTCAGCCCCTGATGCTACTAGCGCAGGCGGTCACTTTAATCCTGAAACAAAATCTCATGGCATGCCGAATAGCGGAATGAATCATGCTGGTGATTTGCCAAACATTAAATCTGATGCAAATGGCAATGCAACTTACACAGCTAAATTGCATGGCTTTGCGGTCAATACTGGCCCATCCGGAATTCTAGGTCGTTCAGTAGTTGTGCACCGTGATCCGGACGATTACAAATCTCAGCCAGCCGGCAATTCTGGTCCTCGAATTGCATGTGGACTTATTAAGTAATCACGTTTTTTGATATTTGGGGCATTAAATGAGAATTGAAGATACCGATCCAGCAAGACATGCTGGCATTGAATATCCAATGGAGGTTGGTGCCCCAGTATTTGCACCTATCAAGGTTGTCGAAGAAAAAGATAAGGCTGTCAATGTCGCGCGCCAAAATGCAAAGCAAGAATATGAGCGCATCATGGAGCAAGCCGAAGTATTAATGAAGCAGGCAAGAGCGTTACAGGCCAGGCTAGATGCGACTGAGATGGTACATGGTGCAAAATTTAGCTTTAATCCCATTCATGGAAAAATCTACCATCTTTATTACGACAGTAGAAACTCTGTGAATGTTTTAATTCAGAATGGTCCAAAAGAATGGAGTTGCGGTATTCCTGATGGCTGGACTTATTCTATGGCAGTAAAGAAGTTGGGTGACAGTACTTGGGCGGTGATTGAAGAAGACGCCCTTACTGTGTGATTTTTTCAATATAAAAAATAATAAGGTGACACGTGACAAAAGCTCGAGTTGTTAGTCTTTCTGAACTTGGTAGTGCAGACGTAATCAAGTTAATCGATAAAGAATTGCCTGCCCCAGGTAAGGGTGAGGTACAAATCCGTCAAACCGCTGTTGGTTTTAATTTCATAGACGTGTACCAGCGCTCAGGTGTTTATCCACTAGATATGCCTACAGGTCTTGGCCATGAGGGTGTTGGCGTGGTTGAAGCTTTGGGTGAGGGTGTCACTGGTCTTAAGATTGGTGATCGCATTGTGTATATGAACGCCGGTATTGGCGCATACGCAAGCGCACGCAATGTACCTGCTGATAAATTAGTTCCGCTGCCTAGCAATATTGCCGATGAAGTTGCAGCCGCTGTATTTTTTAAGGCGATGACTGCTCAATATTTGGTGCAAAAAACTTACAAAGTGAAAGCAGGTGATGTAGTTTTGGTGCATGCTGCCGCTGGTGGCGTTGGTCAAATTCTGGCGGGCTGGGCAAAAGCCTTGGGCGCCTTTGTGGTGGGCACTGTTGGCTCTCCAGCTAAATTTGCCGCTGCCAAAGAAGCAGGTTGCGATGTCGTGGTTGATTACTCCAGTTCAAATTGGGTGGAAGAAGTGATCAAGGCAACTGGCGGTAAAAAAGCAAATGTTGTCTATGACTCAGTTGCTAAAACTACTTTCTTGGGTTCACTAGAATGCACAGCGCCTTTTGGAACTGTTGCTTTGTTTGGCGCAGCCTCTGGCCCAGCTCCAGAGATCCAGCCTGAGATTCTGAATAAGAAGGGTTGTCTATTTTTAACAAGGCCTTCCGTATTTCCGCATAACGCCACTCCAGCGCTGCTCCAGGAAAATGCAAAGGCAGTATTTGATGCCATCGCTAAGGGCCATGTGAAGGTTCAGATTGGTGCAAAGTTTCCGTTAGAGCAGGCGGCCGATGCACATCGCGCAGCTGAAGGGCGTAAAGTGTCTGGCGCTATTGTGCTCATTCCTTAATCTTCTTGGCTTAGTAATACCAGCCCCGCTACGGCGGGGTTTTTCATGCCCTCTCACCTGCAATACAAGGTTATGACTATGTCATTGAAAAACCTTTTTGGGGTGCTTGATTTTAGTTCGTATTAGTACTAAACTAGTTCTAGTTAGTACTTTATGGATATTTAATGAGTTTCCTGCCCACCCTAAGAAATTTGGTTTCTGCATATCAAGCATTTGAGCGTTATTCCGCGCCTGATGTCAAAGCAATGGGTTTGACTACAACACAGTTCGACGTGATCGCTACATTGGGCAATCAACCGCCGATGACTTGTAAAGAGTTGGGTGAAAAAACATTGGTAACCAAGGGAACTCTCACTGGCGTATTAGAGCGCCTTGAGGCTAAAGGAATATTGGAGCGCAAATTAAACCCTGAAGATGGGCGCAGTCAAATGATTGGCCTCACTCAAAAAGGGAAAGCATTATTTGAAAAGGTATTTCCTGCGCATCTAGAACACTTGGCAAAAGCATTTAATAAGTTGGATGAAAAAGAACTAGCAGTAGTTACTAAGTCTCTTCAATCACTTAACCATATTTTCACAAATTAATTTTTTAGGAGTTGATATGCATTCACTTTCAAAACCATTCACACTGATTGCCAGAATTTTGTTAGCAGCAATTTTTATTTCAGCAGGATTCTCTAAGCTATTTGGCTTTGAAGGAACAGTGGCCTATATCGCCTCAAAGGGATTGTCTGCACCTGTTGTGTTGGCGGCCTTAACGGTAGCGCTCGAAGTGCTGGGTGGAATTGCTATTGCCATTGGTTATAAAGCTCGCATAGCTGGCTTTCTACTGGGGGGCTTTACCATCTTGGCAGCTTTTGTTTTCCATAACTTCTGGGCTGTACCGGCCGACCAGGCTTACCTCCAGAACATTATGTTCATGAAAAATCTCAGTATGGCTGGAGGATTATTTTTAGTTACAGTATTTGGCGCAGGCAGTCTTTCTGTTGATGAAAAAATTGCGATAGCCAAATAATTACATTTATTTAAAAGAAGAAAGATATGACAAAAATTGCCGTGGTATTTCATAGTGGTTATGGCCACACTGTAAAACAAGCTGAAGCAGTTGCTAAAGGTGCCAATGGCACATTGATTGCCATCGATGCCGAAGGTAATATTACCGATGCGCAATGGGCAACCTTAAATGAGGCTGATGCAATCGTGTTTGGCTCCCCAACTTATATGGGAACGGTGAGCTGGCAATTTAAGAAGTTCGCTGACGCATCTTCCAAGCAATGGTTTTCTCAGCAGTGGAAAGACAAGGTGTTTGGCGGGTTTACAAACTCAGCCACAATGAACGGTGACAAGCATTCCACTTTGCATTATTTCTTTACTTTAGCAATGCAGCATTCTGGTTTATGGGTTGGTACTGGTCTTATGCCTTCTAACTCTAAGGCTGCTAAACGAGATGACGTGAACTATGTCGGCTCTTCTGCCGGTGCAATGATGCAAACCCCTTCTGATGCGAGTGCTGACGAAGTGAATGCGGGCGATTTGGAGACTGCAAGACTCTATGGCCAACGTATCGCTGAAATCACAAAACGTCTCAAATAAGCGGTTTACGGGTTGAGCGGACCAAAAACCACCTTCGGGTGGTTTTTTATTTCCCATCGCGGTCGGTTTATAATTCTCTAAGCAATTGAATTAAAAGAGATTATTCTCAAAATCCACTTTTGCTTGTTTGACAGCGTCTATACGCTCTTGGACAATGCCTGGGGTGGTTTGACGTAAGCCACAAGCCTTTCATGACAAACAATATTTCCCCAATCTCCGGTAATAAACACTATGTGCTCGAAGCCCGCGCTTTAACTTGCGTGCGAGGTGAAAAACAACTTTTTTCAGGCTTAAATCTGCGAGTAGCCTCCGGAAATTGCTTGCATGTTCGAGGTGAGAACGGAGTTGGTAAAACAAGTTTGCTGCGCCTTTTGACTGGCTTGGCTAAGCCGGAGTCGGGCGAGGTTCTTTGGGGTGATGAATCCATTGCATCTAATGCGATTGCTTATCACCGCGATCTTTTGTTTCTGGGGCATAGGGATGCCCTGAAGGAAGACCTCACGGCTTTAGAAAATTTACAAATGTATGCGGCACTGGATGGTGTTGCATTGAGTCACGAAAAAGCGTTGGCTACTTTATGGCGTTTTGGTCTACGTGGTCGCGAAGACTTGCCAGTGAATTATTTATCTGCAGGACAGAAGCGACGCGTCCTAATGGCGCGAATGTTAACTCGTCAGGCCAAGCTATGGATCTTGGATGAGCCGTTTAATGCTCTCGATGTGAAGGCCGTACAAGAACTGCAAAGCTTGATTGCAGGGCAGCTGGAGGATGGTGGCTTGGTGATTTTCACTAGCCATCAAGAGGTGAGTCTACCTAATGTGCGGGTGCTCGACCTATGAACGCCTTGCTAACAATGATTCACAGGGACTTACTCTTGGTCATGCGACGCAAGAGTGAGGTGCTGACTGCCTTGTTCTTCTTTGTGGTGGTGACCAGTCTATTCCCGCTGGGTATCGGTGCGGATGCTGCATTGTTGCGCAAGATTGCTCCGGGAGTGATTTGGGTGGCCGCTTTGTTATCTACCCTGTTGGGTTTGCACCGCATGTTTGCTTCTGACTATGCGGACGGCGCGTTGGAGCAGTTGGCGTTAGCGCCTCAACCATTGGTATTTTTGGTGGCAGGAAAAATTATTGCGCATTGGCTTGTTTGCGGTTTGCCGCTCGTGCTCTTGGCTCCTATTATTGGTATTCAGTTTGATTTAGATGCGAGCTCTTTATATGTGTTGATGGGTACGCTTTTATTGGGAACCCCAGTGCTCTCATTGCTGGGGTCCATTGGTGCAGCCTTAACTCTGGGTGTAAGGGGCGGTAGCGTACTGATGAGTCTTTTGATTTTGCCTCTCTATATACCGGTGCTGATCTTTGGTGCCGGCGCTGTCTATGCCAATAGCGTGGGTCTGGATACATCAGGCCATTTTTCATTGCTGGGCGCATTATTGATTTTGGCTTTAGCATTTGTACCTTGGGTAAGTAGTGCTGCTGTAAAGATTGCGATTGAATGAACCAACCAAATAACTCCTCCTTTTCTGAAAACCGCTTGATTAACTGGTTTAAGTTATCAAGCCCGAGCACCTTCTATCCGGTGGCAGGCAAGTTAATTCCTATTTTTTGGGTGCTTGCAGGGTTATTTGGCGCCGCTGGTTTATGGGTGAGTTTTTTTGTGGCACCAGTAGATGCCGTTCAGGGTCAAGGTTATCGAATAATTTTTATCCATGTGCCTGCCTCATGGATGTCGATGTTTATTTACTTAGTCATGGCTATGTGGGCTGGGTTGGGATTGGTATTTAATACACGCCTATCTGCCATGATGGCTCAAGCGCTTGCGCCTATTGGTGCGTGGATGGCCTTCCTGTCTTTGTGGACAGGTGCCTTCTGGGGTAAGCCAATGTGGGGTGCTTGGTGGGTTTGGGATGCTCGTCTGACATCAGAGTTGATATTGTTATTTTTGTATTTAGGCTTTATCGCTTTGCAGGCCTCTATTGATAATCCACGAAGAGCTGATAAAGCTGGCGCAATCTTGGCGTTAGTTGGGGTGGTGAACATACCCATCATTTATTTCTCGGTGAAATGGTGGAATACCTTGCACCAAGGTGCGTCGGTTTCTTTAACCAAGGCGCCCGCTATGGCCCAGACCATGCTGTTAGGAATGTTATTAATGGCCTTATGTTTCTGGATGTACTCGATTGCAGTAGGCTTGATGCGAGTCAGGACCATCATTCTGGAGCGTGAGGCTCATGCTGATTGGGTGAGACAATTGAGCGAGGTTAAGAATTAATGTGGAATAGTCCTTCTGAATTCTTTGCTATGGGTGGCTACGCACTTTACGTGTGGAGTAGTTTTGGTGTTTGTGCTTTGGTGATGCTGATAGAGCCTTTGGCAATTCGTGCGCGCTTCAAAGCAGTTATTCGCAGACTTCAACAAGAGCGCCTAGCAGAGCAGTTTGATAAAGAGAGCAGTAAGTGAAACCTAGACATAAACGTGCAGTCATCATTGTTGCAGCTCTCGCTGTCATCGGAGTGGCCGCACTTCTGATTTTGAATGCGCTAAATAGCAATATAGCTTTGTATGTCACCCCAAGCGAGGTTGCCGCTGGCAAGGCTCCCAATGGTCAAGCATTTAGGATTGGCGGTATGGTGAAAGACGGGTCAGTCAAACGCGACGGACTTACAGTGCATTTTGTAATTACCGATATGGCAAAAGATATTCCAGTGGCTTACACCGGCATTCTTCCCGATTTATTTAAAGAAGGTAAGGGTGCGGTGATTCAGGGTCGCCTTAATTCGAATGGCGAATTTGTAGCTAGTGAAGTGTTAGCAAAGCATGATGAAAACTATATGCCCCCCGAGGCTAAGCATGCTCTAGATCAGGCACAGAAAAACGGAAGTAATAAATGATTCCTGAGTTTGGGCATTACGCATTAATACTTGCTCTTTGTGTTGCTTGCATACAAGGGATCTTGCCTTTAGTTGGCGCGCATTATGGTCGCCGTGAGTGGTTGGTATTGGCTAGACCAGCGGCCCAAACAGTTTTTCTCTTGCTTGCCATTGCATTCGCAATTCTGGCTTGGAGTTTTTACATAAATGACTTTTCAGTGCTCTATGTGGCGGAGCATTCCAATTCCCAGCTGCCAGTCGTTTATCGTCTAGGTGCGGTATGGGGTGGGCATGAGGGTTCTTTGTTGTTATGGATTTTCTTATTAAGTACGTGGACGATTTTGGTTGCTCAGCTCTCTAAGGCTTTAGATGAGTTCATGGTGGCGCGAGTGATTGGTGTTCTAGGGCTTGTGACTAGCGGTCTCCTATTGTTTGTGTTGACTACGTCCAGTCCCTTCACCCGTCTTTTACCTGCAGCGCAAGATGGCCGCTCATTAAATCCGCTCTTACAAGATCCTGGATTGGTCTTTCACCCGCCGATGTTGTACATGGGCTATGTTGGATTTTCTGTGGCCTTTGCATTTGCTATCGCCTCTTTGTTGTCTGGCAGATTAGATGCTGCCTGGGCACGTTGGTCCCGACCTTGGACCACTGCAGCTTGGATATTTTTAACACTCGGTATTGCTCTAGGTTCTTGGTGGGCATATTACGAGTTGGGCTGGGGTGGTTGGTGGTTCTGGGATCCAGTTGAGAATGCTTCTTTTATTCCTTGGTTAGTTGGAACTGCGCTTCTGCACTCATTGGCGGTTACCGAGAAACGTGGTGGATTTAAAAGCTGGACCGTATTGTTGGCAATCACTGCTTTCTCACTCTCTTTATTGGGAACATTCTTAGTCCGCTCGGGCGTACTCACATCTGTTCATGCTTTTGCAACAGACCCAAGACGCGGCATCTTCATTCTGATCTTTTTGGCTTTAGTGGTTGGATCTTCTTTAGTGCTGTACGCATGGCGTGCGCCTAAGAGCGCTCTAGGCAGTAAATTTAGTTTGAGCTCAAGAGAAACCTTCATCTTGCTAGGCAATGTATTTTTAGTAGTCTCCGCTGGCTCGGTGTTGCTTGGCACTCTTTATCCATTGCTGATCGATGCACTTCACTTAGGTAAGATTTCTGTCGGCCCTCCATATTTCAATAGTGTGTTTGTGCCCATCATGATTCCTTTATTGGTATTGATGGGGATTGGACCTTGGACGAGCTGGAAAAATACCAATCTAATTACCGTAGTTAAGCGCTTATGGGTCGCAGGCTTGGTTGCAGTATTTGCGGGTGTCGCTATCCCGCTCATCATGGGTCAATTTACTTGGTTGGCGGGCCTAGGGTTCTTATTGGCTTTCTGGGTGATAGCTTCAGGTTGTCTGCAAATCATTCGTCAAGCAAAAGCAGGTAAACCCACTCGCTCATTTATTGGTATGCAAGTTGCCCATCTTGGAATTGCTGTGTTTGTGATTGGCGTCACAATGGTTGGCGCGTACCAAGAAGAAAAAGATGTACGCATGTCAGCAGGCGATACGGTTTCTGTTGGCGGCTATCAAATTCAGTTACAAAGCGTTGCAGCTGCAATGGGTCCAAATTATCAAGCGATGCGTGGCTCATTCTTATTAATTAAAAATGGCAAAACAGAAACAACGATGTATCCAGAAAAGCGTAGTTATTTCTCTTCCACGATGCCAATGACAGAAGCGGCTATTGATGCAGGCTTAACTCGTGATATCTATGTTTCCCTTGGCGAAGAGTTGGATGACAAATCTTGGGCTGTACGCGTTTACTACAAACCTTTTGTAGATTGGATTTGGGGTGGTTGCTTGTTAATGGCGCTTGGCGGAGTCTTGGCGATCTCAGATAAACGCTATCGCATCAAATTGAAAAAGCAGATCTCATGAAGGCAAAATTTTTAATTCCTTTGCTGCTATTCGTTGTTCTGGTTGTCTTTTTAGCAATCGGCCTCAATCGCGATCCACATGAGGTGCCGTCACCTTTAATTAATAAAGCAGCGCCCGCATTTGAAGTGCCTCAGCTTGCAGAGGCTAACAAGACTTTCTCTCCGGCTAGCATGAAGGGGCAGGTTTGGATTTTGAATGTGTGGGCCTCTTGGTGTGTTGCGTGTCGCGAAGAGCATCCAGTGTTGGTTGAGCTAGCTAAAGCTCAGGTAGCACCTGTCATTGGTTTGGATTACAAAGACAAACGAGAAGACGCTTTGGCAATGTTGGCAAAACAGGGAAATCCATACCTCTTATCGGCATTTGATGCGAATGGACGTGTTGGAATTGATTACGGCGTTTATGGTGTCCCAGAGACTTATGTGATTGATAAGGCGGGCATCATCCGGTTTAAACATATTGGCCCCCTTACTCTAGAAATCTTGAATCAAAAGATTTTTCCTTTGGTAAGCGAGCTCAAGAAATGATGAAGCGCTTTTTGCTCATTGCCTTATGCGCCCTTAGCTGCGGCATTTCTTATGCCAAGGATGCTGCTCCATTGGCTGATGATCCGCTGACTGAGCAGCGTCTAATCAGCATCTCCGAAGAAATGCGCTGCCTGGTTTGTCAAAATGAGTCACTTGCGGGATCCCGCTCTGATTTGGCAAATGATTTGCGTCGAGAAATTCGCATCCTGATTAAAGAAGGTAAGAGCGACGATCAAATCAGAACCTTTATGGTCGAGCGCTACGGAGATTTTGTTTTGTATCGCCCACCCGTTAAGCCAATCACCTGGCTGCTTTGGATTGGGCCTTTTGTCATCCTTCTCATCGGTATCTTTGGGCTGTTAGGATATTTGCGCAGAAGAAACAGCAGTGTGCCCAGCACCATTTTGACGGATGAGGATAACCAAAAAATTGATGCCTTACTAAATAACGCCGGCAAAGAAGATAAGAGCAATTAATGACCAGCTTTCTCATTCCAGCATTTCTTTTATTGGCCTTGGTCTTGGTGCTCCTATTGCGCCCCTTTATATTTCCGGCAAAAGGCGAACTCACTTCTCGCCGTCAAATGAATGCCGCGATTTATCGTGATGAACTGGATAAGTTAGAGGCTGAGCGTGTTTCTGGTGTGATTAACTCAGTTGATTATGAAATCGCTCATGCAGAAATGCGGCAACGTTTATTTCAAGATACCAGCGAAGAAGATGATCGTGCTGTCATGGGCTCAAGCAAGAAAACAGTGGTTGGCCTTTGTATTTTTATCGTTTTACTATCATCTGGCATGTATTTTTCATTGGGTGATGCGACGCGTGTTGCTGAAAAAAATGCAGAGCAGCCAATGACTCGTGAGGGTGTTGAGAAAATGGTTGCCGAGTTTGCGACCAAGATGGAAAAAGATCCAAGCAATTTGAAGGGTTGGGCTATGTTGGCTCGCTCCTATCGCATTTTGGGCCGCAATCAAGAGGCGGCCGTTGCCTATGAACGCGCGGGTAGTTTTATTGACTCTGATCCTCAGTTGTTGGCTGATTATGCAGATGTCTTAGCAACAAATGCGAATGGTAGTTTTGCTGGTAAACCTACTCAGCTAATTAATAAAGCGCTGAAGTTAGATCCCAATAACTTGATGGCGCTTTGGCTTTCTGGAACTGCTTCCTATACTTCCGGAAACTATAAGGCGGCTGTTCAGGCTTGGGAAAAGCTAGCGCAGCAATTGCCACCTGGCACCGAAGAAGCACGCTCAATAGAAGGTTCGATAGCCGAAGCTCGTTCGAAGGGCGGTCTTCCTTCCGCAAGCCCTGTTGCAGCTGGCGGTAAAGTGATTAGTGGCACGATTGAGATTGCTGCCGACTTAAAGCCCAAACTAAAGGCTGGAGATATTGTGATGGTGATTGCCCGTCAGCCGGGAGAGCGCATGCCTGTGGCAGTGCTAAAGACTGCCGTATCTGAATTTCCAATGAGCTTCTCGTTGACTGATGCATTGGCTATGAATCCAAGCGCACCATTATCTAAATTATCGGAAGCCTCTATTGAAGTCAGAGTCTCCAAAACGGGTATGGCTATACCGGAGGCGGGGGATTTAATTTCTTCTGCAAAAACCGTCAAGGTCGGATCAAGTAATGTCCGACTCTTGGTAGACCAAGTGCGCCAATAACAGCTATTTAGCCTCTGCCTACAAAAGGCATATTGGTCGCCATAATGGTCATTGAGAGTATGTTGCTCTCAAGTGGTAGTTGGGCCATATGAAGAACTGCTTCTCCCACATGATTAACATCCATGCGAGGCTCAACCTTGATGGATTGATCTGCCTGCATGATGCCAGCCGCCATGCGCTCGGTCATTTCAGTAGCGGCATTGCCAATATCAATCTGACCACATGCAATATTGAATGGACGTCCATCTAATGCGATTGTTTTGGTTAAGCCGCTAATAGCATGCTTAGTTGCTGTATACGGGGCAGACATCGGTCTTGGTGCATGTGCTGAAATTGACCCATTGTTAATAATTCTGCCGCCCTGAGGTGATTGCGCCTTCATCATGCGAATTGCTTCTTGTGAGCAAAGAAACGCACCGCAGAGATTGGCGTTAACAACATTCATCCATTGTTCGTATGTTAAGTCTTCCATCGGGATCGCGGGCGCCCCCATTCCGGCATTATTAAAGAGTACATCGATCCTGCCAAATTTAGTCTTTAGCTGCACAAATAGTCTTTTGACTTCCTCGGGCTTGCCAACATCGCAGGCTACCGCCAGACAATTGTTTTCATTGCCACCAATGTCGCTGATTGCTTGTTGAAGTCGATCTAAATTGCGTCCAGTCAAAACGACTTTGTAGCCCCCTTTAAGGAGTGAATTTGCGGCCGCTTTGCCGATTCCGGTGCCAGCGCCGGTAACCAGAGCCACTTTTGTTTTGCTTGCATTCATTGTTATTTTGGGTAGATCAGAAAAACCCCATCTTATCTCGATTTAATTGGCAGGATTTCAATCTTTTACCTATTATTGTCCTCGGGGCATAATGCAAAAAACCAATGCCTCAATACCCGAGACTTTCATGAATTCCATTAAACGACAAATTTATAACCCCTTAGCTATCGTTGCTGCATTTTTTGCGGTTTTAATCGTTATTTTTGGGGTTTTATGGATCCTAATCCCACCCCCACCAAAAGTCATCGAAATGGCTACTGGATTTCAGACGGGGCTCTATTACCAATTCGGCGAGCGCTTAAAGGCCGAGCTAGGTCATGATGGTGTGAATCTCGAGCTAAAGACAACTGGTGGAACGGTTGATAATCTCGCGCTTCTTAATAACCCAGCCTCAGGCATAGATTTTGCGATGGTGCAGGGTGGCGTTGCTGACGTTGCTAAATATCCTAATTTGGTTTCTGTTGCAGGCATGTTTTATGAGCCGATTTGGGTTTGGTATCGCGAAAGCGCATTCAAGAATGATGGTGGTCAATTAAGAGTGCTAGGTCAACTAAAAGGCAAGCGAGTATCGATTGGTAATGAAGGCAGTGGCACCTTGGCTCTGAGTAATGCCTTATTGAAGATTAGCGGCCTTTCTGCAGACGAGATGCAAGCGCAGAAATTAAAGCCAGATGAAGCAATTGCCAAATTTAATAGCGGCGAATTAGATGCCATCTTTATCGTTGCAGCTGCAGAGGCTCCCATTTTGCAGAAGTTTTACGAAATTCCTGGAATTCGTTTAATGAACTTTGAACAGGCAGATGCATACACGCGTAACTTGCCATATTTATCTAAGGTTACAGTCCCAAGAGGGCTTCTCAGTATTGCCCATGACTTACCCCGTCAAGACATTCAGGTGATTGCTGCTACGGCTACCCTGGTTGCTAAGGACGACATCAGTCCTGCCTTGGTCTCTTTACTGCTTGGTGCTTCCTACGACATCCTCAAGTCTTATTCACGTCTACAAAAAACAGGCGAGTTTCCATCTGGGGCGGGTTTGGATTTTCCTTTGCATGTCGATGCTGAAATCTATTTAAAAGATGGACCCTCATTCTTGCATCGCCATCTACCTTTCTGGACGGCGGTATGGGTGGGGCGCTTTGTGAAAATTGTGATCCCATTGTTGGTGATCTTGATTCCGTTGTTCACCTATATTCCATCGGCGAAGAATTTCTTCCTTAGATTAAAGCTTGCGCAGGTTTATGAGGAGTTGAAAGTTGTGGAGAGAAATGCTTTAAACCCAGAATTGAGAGAAAAGAATCTGAAGGATCTAGAGTCTATCGAAAAGCGGGTTGGCAATATCAAAGTTTCTATGTTGGATGCTAAAGAGTTGTATGACCTCAAGGGGCATGTGGGGGATGTGCGAGCACGTTTAAATTTACATAAGTAATTTGAAGTTAGGAGACAAAAATGAATAAAACAAAAAGTAAAAAAATAAATACAGTTTTGGCGTCAGTTTTGGGAGGGTTCTTTTCGATTGCTGTTTGGGCACAGCCTTATCCAAATAAACCCATCTCTCTTGTGGTTCCGCAGGCTGCGGGCGGCACGAACGATATCGTTGCGCGTCTGATCGCTCCAGCTTATGGGGAGGCGCTTGGCACTTCTATTGTGGTTGAGAATCGACCTGGTGCCGGTGGCAATATCGGCACTCAAAGCGTAGCTCGCGCGCCTAAGGACGGTTACACCTTACTTCTCACAATCAATAGCGCTCAAGCAATCAACCCTTCTTTGTATAAGAACCCTGGTTTTGATCCAGTCAATGATTTTGTGCCGTTGTATTACATTGGCGCTACACCATACGTATTGGTTTCACCACCAGGATCACCTTATAAAACTTTGGCAGATGTTATCGCCGCGGCTAAAAAGAAGCCAGGGGAGTTGTCCTACGCTTCTGCAGGTAATGGAACAATTAGTCACTTATTGGGTGCCATGCTCAATACGAGTGCCGGCATTGAGATGCAGCACATTCCTTACAAAGGAGTAGCCCCTGCAATTAACGATGTTTTAGGTGGGCAAGTGCCATTGGCTTTTGCTAGTCTTCCATCCGCTTTGAATTACATCAAGGCTGGAAAATTGCAAGCTATTGCGATTAGTTCTGCCAAGCGCTCTAGCGCTGCTCCTGAGATTCCGACAATTGCTGAAACTTATCCTGATTGCGTAGGGGAGGTTTGGGTTGCTACATTTGCCCCAATGGGTGTAAGTGCAGATATTGTGAAAAAAAATCAGCAAGCAATGGATAAAGTCATGACTAGAGCAGATGTACGCGAGAAGCTCACTGCCCAGGGATTGGACTTAAATCCAGTGCCACCCGCAAAGCTAGGCTCTTTATTGAAGGAAGAGTTAGCTAAATGGGCAAAAATTGTGAAGGCGTCTGGGGCCCAGCTCGATTAGCTCTAAAATAAGTTCATGACTAACGCCACACTCGCGCCACCACTAACATCGGCTAAAGAGCTTGCAAATTCTTTGCGTAGCAATGGCTATGTCGTGGCATCTGCTGAGACAGTGGCAGAAGTTAGCAAGACTTCGCTTGCTGGGTTACAAAACCTAACGCAGTTTTGGGAGGGCTTGCCGCGTGATCCTTATTTGAAGGATGGTGGGCGCTACCGCTTTCGTCGTCATGCTAGTTATGAAATCAAAGGCGATCATCTTCATTTAGTGCCGCATCGTGCGCACTGGCAGTCTTTGAACTACAACGCACTACATGGTGGTATTGAGCGCTGGTTTGAGCCAGTTCAGGCCGATCTATTAAAAGATCCGGCATGGCAATCCGTATTACTGGGATTGGCGACCCTATTTAATGGCTTAAAACCAGTTACCACTTGGTTTGTTGAGGTACATCAATTTCGGATTGATACAACCGATGGCATTGGTCGACCAACACCAGAGGGCGCCCATCGAGATGGAGTCGACTTCGTTGCTGTTTTTCTGCTGGATCGCTCCGGTATTAAGGGTGGAGAAACCAGAATATTTGACGCAGGTGGTTCAGCGGGATTGCGCTTCACACTCTCTCAGCCTTGGTCAGCGTTAATCATGAATGATGAACGCATGATTCATGAGTCAACCCCTATCCAGCCTATTGGTAACTATGGGTATCGCGATACTCTAGTGCTCACTTATAGGTCCAGTGGCTTTCAAGATTCACCACAACACAGCCAACAATAAGTCTTTATAAAACGTGACTGATATCTATCGTGTTGCTTGTGCCGCTGGGTTTTCGGGTGATCGTACCGATGTTGCTAGGCCTTTAGTCGATGAGTTATTAAGACAGGGCGGCCCAAGCTGTCTTATTTTCGAAAGTCTGGCTGAAAGAACCTTAGCGCTTGCTCAGTTAGAACGACATCAGAATGCTCAGATGGGCTACGAACCTCTTTTATCAGAGATGTTGGAGCCCGTTTTGGCTGACTGCATCAATGGGGGCATTCCAATTGTTGGTAATTTTGGCGCTGCCAATCCTGAGGGCGCAGCAAAGCTGATTGCATCTATTGCGAAACAAAAGGGCTTGCCGAATATTCGAATTGCGATAGTGAAGGGCGATGATGTTTCGGCAGCAGCCTTTCGCTCAAAGCTTGAAGCATTACTTTCTCCCGAAGATCAAGCGATCTTGGCGAAAAGTACTTTGGTGAGTGCAAACGTTTATCTAGGCGCACAGGAAATTGCAAATGCATTGATTGCTGGGGCGCAGGTGGTGGTGACGGGAAGGGTGGCTGATCCTGCGTTAACAGTTGGACCATTGATGGCGCACTTTAAGAAAGATTGGAGCGACTGGGATTTCTTGGGTGCTGCCACTATGGCAGGGCACCTTTTAGAATGCGGTGCTCAGGTCACTGGCGGATATTTTGCAGATCCTGGCATCAAAGATGTTCCTGGCCTGGCTCAGGTGGGTTTTCCGATTGTGGAGTTTGATGCACAAGGAAATATTTGCGTAACTAAGCCACCATCTACCGGGGGCTTAGTGAATCGCATGACTGTAACTGAGCAACTCTTGTATGAATTGCACGACCCTGCAAAGTATTTAACACCAGATGTTATTGCTGACATTACTAAAGCGCACATTACCGATCTGGGTGGCGATAGGGTTAGCTTAACTGGCGTGCTAGGTCATCCGAAACCAGATACCTTAAAAGCGAATGTTTGTATTGATGGAGGCTGGCTAGCAGAAGCAGAAATTTCTTATGCAGGGTTTAATGCTTATGCGCGCGCCCAGTTAGCTGCGAATATTATTCGAGAACGTCTAAGTGATTTAGATTTAAGAATCGATTTTATTGGCGCATCCAGTATTTTCTCTGGCGATACCGGAGAGGGTCCGCAATTTAAATCCAAGGAAGGTTTTGAAGACATTAGACTGCGGGTTGCGGCAGCGCATGGCGACCGCAATCAGGCGCTTAGAGTATGCAGGGAGATTACAGCACTTTATACCTGTGGACCTGCTGGCGGCGGTGGGGTCCGAACCAGTCTGAAGCCTCGTCTCAATACTTTAGCTTGCTTTATCCCTCGAGAGTTGGTGAAGGCTTCTTATGAGTTCTTTGAGGGTTGAGAAGTCATGAATAAATCCATATCTTTGTACAAACTTGCGCATGCTAGAACAGGCGATAAAGGTAATCGATCTAATATCAGCGTGATTGCACATCACCCTGAAGATTTTTCTTTATTACAAAAAGAGTTGACTGAGGAAAAAGTTAAAGCCCATTTTGGATTTCGAAATCCCAGCGCAGTAAAGCGCTACGAGCTCCCCAATTTAATGGCTTTTAACTTTGTGATTGATGATGTGCTCGATGGCGGAGTCAATCTCTCTTTGAATCTGGATTCCCATGGCAAGAGCCTTTCTTACTGGCTCTTAGCGATGGAAATCAATATCGATTGTAAATAATTCGCGCTGGAAATTTATTCTGGCTGCATCCCAGCATCTTGAATGGCTTTTGCCCACTTGGTAGTTTCTAGCTTAATTTTTTGACCGAGTGCTTCGGGTGTGCCAGGCTGGGTTTCAAAGCCCATCGCAGAAAAGCGCTCAACCAAGTCTTTTGATTTAGCAGCATCGTTGATGGCTTTATTGAGTTTGGTTACGGCATCTTTTGGCATACCGGCTGGGCCAAATGCTGCAAAGAACGCAATGAGTTCGTAACCCTTAATACCTAAGGCTTCGTTGACGGTAGGCAGCTCAGGAATGGCTGGTGAGCGCTTGAGGGAAGTTACTGCGAGACCTCGAATTTTTCCTGCTTGCACTTGTGGCAAGGTCACAGCAAAGTCGGCAGTAAACATATTTACTTGGCCACCGATTAAGTCAGTCATCGCATTAGGGCCGCTCTTATAAGAAACCCCAGTCATTTTGATGCCGGCAACGTTGGCAAGCATTTCTGAAGAAACACGCTGCGAAGTACTTGCATAAGCAAACGTCATTTTTCCAGGATCTGCTTTTGCAAGCGAAACAAAACCATTGAGTGATTTAGCTGGAACATCATTGTTAATTGCAACGATGAGGGGCACAGACCCAAAGTAACCGATTGGCGTAAAAGCAGTATCTTGGTTGTAAGGAAGATTTTTGACTAAGCTTTTCAGGGCCGCATTGGTACTGTTTGTGCCGAAAAGCAATGTGTAACCATCTGCAGGTGATTTTGCAACTAAATCTGCGCCAATCATTCCATTGGCACCGGGTCGATTCTCAATCACTACAGGTTGACCCAAGGACTCAGCCATTTTTGCAGCAAAGGCTCGACCAATCTGGTCGGTTGCGCTGCCTGGTGCAAACGGCACAATCGCTTTAATGGGTTTTGAAGGGTAGGAGTCAGCAATGGCAAGGGTGCAGCTGAGGCCAATAAATAGACCTCCAATAGCCTTAATGAGGCGTCCTGCGAATAGTTTGTTTTTCATGTTGTCTCCGTCTAGTTTTTTATAAGTGTAGCGGGTCTTTGGGCATTAGGGCGAGTAGAATGAGTTCACGTTTTTACTGACACTTTATGCGCTTTCGATCGGCTGGTTACACTCCTCTTATGCTCATGGCACAAACCTGTGCTTTATTGGGCTTTGCTTGCTACGCAGTAGTGCTCACTACCTTGCAGGAAGAATGGCATTTAAGCAATTTACAGTCTGGACTCATTGCCAGCGCCTTTTTCTTTGGTTATATGTTGGCAGTTCCTTTGGCCACCGCGCTCACAGATAGGGTTGATGCACGCAAAGTTTATTTAATTGGAGGCTTATCGGCTACTTTCGGTCTTTTGGCTATGGGCTTACTCGCCAATAACTTTTGGACCGCCATGTTTTTTATGGCAATTAATGGTGCAGGTTTGGCTGGTACTTATATGCCAGGCCTCAAAATTTTGTCTGATCGTATTCAGTCGGGCGAGCTAACGCGTCATATTGCTTTCTACACTGCCTTCTTCGGAATTGGTACAGGATTCTCTTATTTGTGTTCGGGCTGGATTCTGAGTGCACTCGGTTGGCAATATGTCTTTGGCCTAATTGCCTTAGGACCATTTATCGCATTTTTAATTGTGCTGCTATTTATTCCAGCGCTGCAGCATGAGAAATGGAATGGGCCAATCAATATTCGCTTGCACGACATTTTTCCAGTGGATAAATGGAAATTGGTTTTGCAAGATAAAAATGCAGCAGGATTTATTTTTGGTTATACCGCACACACTTTGGAGCTCTTTGCCTCTAGAAGCTGGATTGTGGCTTTTTTTGCTTTCTGCGCCATTGCTTCTGGAGAGTCTTTTATATTGGCGGCAACAACCTTGGCAGGCGTTATTAATTTCTTTGGAGTGCCTGCGTCAATATTGGGTAATGAGATTGCCTTAAGAGTTGGTCGTCAAAAGTGGGTATGCATTGTGATGCTGACTAGCGCTGTATTGGGAATTGCATTTGCTTGCTCAACAGGTCAATCCTGGTGGTTGATTGTGGCTTTGGCTATTGGCCATGCTATTTTCATCATGGCGGATTCATCAACCCTTACTGCAGGCTTAGTGATAAGCGCACAAGAAAATATTAAAGGTGCTGCTATGGGTCTGCATTCACTAATGGGTTTTGGCGGCGGCTTATTAGGCCCAGCCATTTTTGGTTTCGTCTTAGATATTTCTGGTTCACGCACCTCTCAAGCCGCTTGGATATGGGCATACGTTGCTGTTGTCATGTGGGGCGTTCTTTTTGTGATTTATGAGCGCCGTAGAGGTTGGGGTAGTGCAGCGCGTGCGTGAGTGATCTGATGAACAAAAAGAATTCTCTAGTTTGCTATCACTGTTCAAGCCAGATTCTTCCTAGCGATTTAATCGAGGCAGAATTGGGTGGCGAGCCCAGATCATTTTGCTGTCCTGGATGTATGGCGATTGCGCAGACCATTCATGGCGAAGGCTTAGAGGTTTTCTATGCGCGGCGCGTTCAATCCAGCGATAAGCCTGCTGCTTACCTTGCTCTCAATGAGATTCCAGAAAAACTAAAGCCTTATGATGATCCATCATTGCGGGGGCGATTTACCCGATCAGCTGGAGAAGAGGGTGATCTCGAAACTACCCTGCGCTTGGAAAAAATTCGTTGCGCTGCTTGTGTTTGGTTGTGTGAGCAACACTTACGCCGCATCGCAGGAGTAAAGGATGTGCAAATTAATTATGTGACTCAAAAAGTCATTGTGCGTTTTTCTCCAGATAAAACCAGTTTGGCCCGATTGCTATTTGAAATTGAGCGCATTGGATACGAGGCTTGGCCATTCGAGCCATCTCAATCTTTGGATAGAGCTAAAAAAGAGAGGCGCCAGCTTCTCTCGCGCCTTGGCGTAGCTATGCTTGGAATGATGCAGGTCATGATGTATGCATGGCCAACTTATGTTGACGCTGATATTACCCCCGAGTTTCAAGTGCTCTTAGGTTGGACTAGCTGGATATTAACGGTGCCGGTTATGGTGTATTCAGCTGGGCCAATATTTCAGGCGGCTTGGCGCAGTATCCAGTCAGTTAAGCAAACGCATATGCTCGGTATGGATGTTCCTATTGCGCTGGCACTCGCATTGGCTTTTATTGCCGGCACAATTAATTTAATTAATGGATCAAGCCAAAGTTATTTTGACTCGATTACGATGTTTGTGGCATTTATTTTGGCTGCAAGATATGTCGAGTTATTGGCAAGACAGGATGCCCAAGGCGGTGCAGAGGCGTTAGCAAAACAATTGCCTGCTACCTGTGAACGCGCATTCAATCACCCTGCATCACAAGATATTGAAGTTGTGCCGGTAGTCAATTGCAACCCTGGCGAAGTGTTGCGAGTATCCCCTGGCGAAGTGGTTCCTGCCGATGGTGTCTTAATTGAAAATGCAAGTGCCTTAGACGAGTCATTACTAACCGGTGAATCAAAACCGGTCGAGAAAAAAATTGGCGATCGCCTATATGCAGGAACGCACAATATTCTTAACCCATTGTTTATGCGTATTGAAGCTGTGGGGCAATCCACTCGTATTGCAGGAATCGCAGCACTGTTGGATCAGGCACTACTTGCAAAGCCGGTAATGGTCAGTCTTGCTGAAAAGTGGGCCGCCTATTTCGTTGCGTTCTTATTATTCAGTGCATTTGCTTCATCAGCGATTTGGCTTTACTTTGATCCTAGTCGCGCATGGACAGTTTTAGTTTCAGTTCTTGTTGCTAGTTGTCCTTGTGCCTTGTCGCTCGCAGTACCTACTGCCATGGCAGCAGCTCAAGGCGCTGTGACTAAATTAGGTTTGCTGATCGTGCGTGGTCACGTGATGGAGGGCCTGGTAAAAGCAACTGATTTGGTGCTAGATAAAACCGGCACCTTAACAATGGGCCAGCCAGAGCTACAGGAAGTTATCAATTTGCGCTCCGGTTATCGCCGCGAGGATGCCTTAGCATTGGCAGCAGCATTAGAGATTGGGCAGAGACATCCACTAGCGCTTTCATTATTACGTGCTGCAGAAAGCGAGGCTCTCACGCTACCTTTGTTAAGCGAACCCGTTATTAATCTTTTGGGTAGAGGTCTAAGTTCCGGACCCTATCGACTAGGAAGCGCGCTATGGTTGGGTGTAGATCAAGGCGCTCAACAGGGTCAATATGGTCAGGTGCATTTAGCTGATGAACAAGGGGTAATCGCTAGCTTTGTTTTCTTGGATACACCAAGGGTGGGGCTAGAGCAATTCTTAAGAGTAGTGAAGTCTAGAAACATTACTGTGCATTTGGTTTCAGGAGACGATCGTGAGACGGTTGCATGGTGGGCTCATCATGTTGGTATCGAGCACTACCAAGGCGGCTGCACTCCTGAAGATAAGTACGACTACATTGAGCGACTACAAGAAGAAGGACGCTTTATTTGGGCTATTGGTGATGGCGTTAACGACGCCCCTTTGCTGGCACGAGCAGATATCTCGATTGCTGTTGGAGCGGGTGCGCCATTGGCTGCAGCTGGAGCCGATGCCATTCTCACTGCTGCCTCATTAGAGCCTTTGGCAAAAACATTGATATTGGCAGATAAAACCCAGGCAATTATTAAAGAGAATTTATTGTGGGCTCTGATCTATAACCTACTTGCCATTCCGGCGGCGATGATGGGCTGGGTCAATCCCTGGGTCGCAGGAATCGGCATGTCACTTTCCTCGCTTGCGGTGACCTTAAACGCCTGGCGTTTGCGAAAAGCTTAGACTATAGGGATGGAAAGCCTCTTTCTTCTCATCCCCATCTCTTTGGTGTTAATCGGGCTTTTAGTCTGGATTCTGAACTGGTCGATCAAGAGTGGTCAATTTGATGACTTGGATGGTCCAGGTGAGGCCATTTTGATGGATGATGATGCGCCTAGGCCTAAAGAAGTTAGTAAACACTCTCAAAAATAGCCATATATTTAAAAGGATCTAGAAAATAACCTATTTTCCTTCTCAGCAAGTCCAATTTGCCCCACCCTTTTTGATATAGATCAAACTGCCTTAATGGCCTTACTTTGATAATCGACCCAGTCTATTTGGATTATGTCGCTGTTTGGTCACAAAAAAGGAGAAACCATGGGACTTACCGTGGGGAGTAATCAAGATACCTTCAATTACAAGGTTGTCAGCCAATTTGCCATTGTTACTGTGCTCTGGGGAATTGTTGGCATGCTCGTGGGAGTTATTCTCGCAGCACAGCTCATCTGGCCTGAAATCACTTTTAATATTCCTTGGTTAAGCTATGGTCGTTTACGTCCACTACATACCAACGCGGTGATTTTTGCTTTCGGTGGTTCGGCGTTATTTGCAACGTCTTATTACATCGTGCAGCGCACAAGTCAGGCGCGTTTATTCTGTGACAAGTTAGCGGCGTTTACTTTTTGGGGTTGGCAGGCAGTGATTGTTTTGGCTGCTGTGACATTGCCATTAGGTTACTCAACATCAAAAGAGTACGCTGAACTTGAGTGGCCAATCGATGTTTTGATCACCTTGGTTTGGGTGGCTTATGCAGTCGTGTTCTTCGGTACCATCATGAAGCGCAAGACAAAACATATCTATGTTTCTAACTGGTTCTTTGGTGCTTACATTCTGACAATCGCTATTTTGCATATTTTCAATAACTTGGAAATGCCTGCGACATTGTGGAAGTCATATTCAGCATATGCTGGTGTACAAGATGCGATGGTGCAGTGGTGGTATGGCCACAACGCGGTTGGCTTCTTCTTAACTACTAGCTTCTTGGGCATGATGTATTACTTCATTCCTAAGCAATCAGAGCGTCCAATTTATTCCTATCGTTTGTCCATTGTCCACTTCTGGGCTTTGAACTTTACTTACATGTGGGCAGGTCCTCACCATTTACAACATACTTCTTTGCCTGACTGGACCCAGTCTCTCGGAACTGTATTCTCTTTGATCTTGTTGGCGCCATCTTGGGGCGGCATGATTAACGGCATCATGACTTTGTCAGGTGCTTGGTACAAACTCCGTCGTGACCCTATTCTTAAATTCTTAGTTGTAGCTCTGTCCTTCTATGGCATGTCTACCTTTGAAGGTTCCATGATGTCGATTAAGACTGTGAATAGCTTGTCTCATTACACAGACTGGACTATTGGTCACGTGCATTCCGGTGCTTTAGGCTGGGTTGCCATGATTACGATCGGCTCTCTCTACTATTTGATTCCACGTTTAGTTGGTCAAAAAGAGATGTATAGCACCAAGTGGATCGAGCTGCATTTCTGGATCGCTACTATCGGCGTGGTTTTATACATTGCTGCGATGTGGATTGCTGGGGTAATGCAAGGTTTGATGTGGAGAGCATTTGAGCCAGATGGTACTTTGACCTACAGTTTCGTTGAGTCCGTTAAAGCAACCTTCCCCTTCTATGTCATTCGTTTGATGGGCGGCTTATGCTACCTGAGCGGCATGTTCTTGATGGCGTATAACGTCTTCAAAACTGTGCAAGGTAAAACTTTTGTAAATGCGCCTATTCCAACGGCTGTTGCTGAACACTAAAAGGAGAAGAAAATGTCTAGCGAAAATAAATTCTTTTCCCATGGAACACTTGAGAAAAACGTAGGCTGGTTAATTATTGCCACAATCATTGTTGTATCGATTGCAGGCTTAGTGCAAATCGTGCCGCTCTTTTTCCAACACACAACAACAGAACCTAGTCCTGGTGTAGTGCCTTACACCGCATTACGTTTAGTTGGGCGTGATATTTATCAGCGTGAAGGTTGTGTTGGTTGCCATTCGCAACAGATTCGTACTTTGCGCTCTGAAGTTGAGCGTTACGGTCCTTATTCTTTGGCTGGTGAGTCTGTATACGATCATCCATTTTTATGGGGAAGCAAGCGTACTGGCCCAGATTTGGCTCGCGTAGGCGGTCGTTACTCGGATGCTTGGCATCAAATTCACCTGAATAATCCACGTGATGTTGTGCCTGAGTCCAATATGCCTGCATACCCATGGCTTGCAAAGAATAAAGCTGATGCTGACTCTATTCAGGCCCATATGGTTGCTATGCGTCGCTTAGGCATACCATATACCGATGAAGATATTGCTAACGCACCGAAAGAATTGGAAGGCAAGACTGAGTTAGATGCATTGGTTGCATACCTTCAGGGCTTGGGTATTACGCGTCGGTATATCACCGTTGACGAGGTTGTAGCGAAGTAATTCTTAATTAAAACTACATAAATCAAATGGAACAGATCACACCTTATCTCTCGGCATTTTCAACAGTAATAGGCATTATTTTTTTTGTTGGAATTGTTTGGTGGGCTTGGTCTCCTGGTAGAAAAGAAGCAAACCAGGAATCAGCAGAGCTTCCATTTGATCTTCCGGATGAATTCAGTAAGGATAAATCATGAGTGACTTTTTTAACGGTGGTTGGAGTGACTACATCGCCCTAGTTTCGTTGGTGGGCATTGTTTGGTGCATATGGCTATTAGCTTCACAACGAAAAGCTAAGGTAGTCCATACAGCCGATGGTGCTGTAGCTGACACTGGCCATGTCTGGGATGGTGACTTACGTGAACTGAATAATCCGCTCCCTCGCTGGTGGGCTTGGATGTATTTAATATTTTGCGTATTTGCATTGGTTTATTTAGTTCTGTTCCCTGGTCTTGGATCTTTCCCTGGTGTATTGGGCTATACCACTGATGGCTCACTCATGAAATCCATGACAACTGCGAATGAAGAGTTAAAGCCTGTTTATGCTAAATACGTCACTATGGATATTGAACAAGTTGCAGCCGATCCAAAGGCGCGTGAAATGGGCCAACGTTTGTTCTTGAATTCTTGTGCACAGTGTCATGGTTCAGATGCCGGTGGTGCTAAAGGTTTCCCGAACTTGACCGATGGTGACTGGCTCTATGGCGGCTCACCAGAAAATATCAAAACAACTCTTATTAATGGCCGTGCAGGTGTAATGCCTCCATTCCCGCAATTGGATAGCAAGCAAATTGTGGATGTTGCTAACTATGTTCGCAGCCTTTCTGGCTTGCCTGCAGATGACCTCAAAGCGGCTCGCGGTTCAGAGGTTTACAAATCGAATTGCGCAGCATGTCATGGTCCAGAAGGCAAAGGCAATATTGCTTTAGGCGCTCCAAACCTTACTGATAAGACCTGGTTGTATGGTGGCTCAGAGGCAACCATTATTGAGACTGTAACTAAAGGTCGCATGGCAATGATGCCTTCTCAAGATAAAGTCTTGAGCCCTGAGAAAATTCATTTATTAGCTGCTTATGTCTGGGGTTTGTCTAATAGCAAGCAACCAGCAACAGCTAAGTAAGGTATTTGGTGTCAGATATTCCGCCGGGTGGGAAACCTATTCCGATAGAAGTAATTGAGGAGTCTCTTTACGAGGTCCGGCGAAAGATTTACCCGCGCTCTGTTACGGGCTTATTTGCCCGTTGGCGCTTAATTCTGGTTTTTGCAACTCAGCTGCTGTTTTATGGTTTGCCATGGGTTAGTTGGAACGGTCGTCAGGCTGTTCTCTTTGATTTAATTCAGCGTAAGTTTTACATCTTTGGTGTAGTGCTCTGGCCGCAGGATGTGATCTATCTCACACTCCTATTAATTCTTTCGGCTTTAGCTCTCTTCCTCTTTACTGCAATTGCTGGTCGACTATTTTGTGGATATGCTTGTCCGCAAACGGTATATACCGAAATCTTTATGTGGATCGAGCGCAAGGTGGAAGGGGATCGCTTTGCTCGCATTCGTTTGGATGGCGAGGAGTGGCCTTGGGGCTTTAGAAAGTGGCGCCTTAAGATCACCAAGCACTTCCTTTGGTTGTTGATCGCATTCTGGACTGGCTTTACTTTCATTGGTTATTTCACACCAATTAGCACTCTGGGATCCGCATTAATACACTTGTCGTTGGGTCCTTGGCAGACTTTCTGGTTATGTTTTTATGCCTTTGCTACTTGGGGTAACGCAGGCTTTATGCGCGAGCAAGTTTGTAAATACATGTGCCCCTATGCACGTTTCCAAAGCGTGATGGTGGATAAAGATACCTTTTTGGTGACATATGACAAAGTGCGTGGCGAGCCTAGAGGTAGCCGCAGTAAATCTGCTGATCATGAGTCTCTAGGTTTGGGTGACTGCGTTGACTGCAGTATTTGCGTGCAAGTTTGTCCTACCGGTATTGATATTCGTGATGGCTTGCAATATATGTGCATTGGTTGTGGCGCCTGTATTGATGCATGCGATCAGGTAATGGAAAAAGTAGATTATCCAAAAGGATTGATTCGATATACGACTGAACGAGCTATTGAGGACCGAGAATCGAATCAAAGCGCCATTCGTCATATCTTGCGTCCACGCGTTTTGATCTACACAGCCTTCATTACTGTACTTACAGCCGCCTTCTTAGTGTCTCTTGCAACCCGTAATCCATTGAGAGTGGATGTGATGCGGGACCGTGGTGCATTGGCACGTGAGGTTGAGGGTGTGCGAATTGAAAATATTTACCGTATTCAGATCATGAATGCATCTGAAAATAATATGAACGTACAAGTGAAGGCCCTTGGTTTGGATGGTCTAAAAGTGCTGAATTCTCAAGGCCAGGTTGTTACTGAGATTGAGGTTGCACCTGCAAGCAATTTATTGATGCCAATTAAGGTGAGTGCTGAGACTGGTGTGAACCAGCCGGGTAATTACCCAATTCATTTTGATGTAATTGCCCATGAGATGTCGGGCGATGAGTTGATCACTAGAAAGCGCGATGAAAAATCTAGCTTTATTATTCCCCGTTAAGCTAAGAGCAATGGAGAGGATGCATATGACAGAACATCAAACTACTAAACCTTGGTTTAAGCAATTGTGGCCATGGTTGTTAATCAGTGGTCCTGCAGTTGCGATGATTGGTTGCATCATCACCATTTATTTGGCAATTAATTATCAGGCGGATAAACCTTTGCGCGATGGTGTAGTTAAACGCGGACTAAAGGTTGAGCAGCAGATTAAAGATACGCAGGTACAAAAATGAAGTACCGCCTATTGATCTGGATTTTGTGGCCTTCCTTTTTGGTGGCTGGCATGGCAGAAGGCTTGTTATTCACCATAGTGCACCCACAGGATTTGTTATTTTTTGGCCATCATCCAGATATTTCAGATGAAGGCATTTACACCATTGGATTTTTTGCTATTTGGATCTTTTGCGCTGCATCTAGTGCGCTTACAGCTTATATCTTGCCAGGTATTGATGCACCAGATAGCAAGGAAGTTGATCGCGGCTTAATTTAAGCCTGTTTGATTGGGATTTCTGGGGTTGAGCAGCCCTGGCGATCAGGGTTTGGAATGCCTGCCAGTTCATATAGGCCGTTCATATCAATCAGCTTGATATGGCGTTGTTTAATTTGGATTAGGCCGGACTCAGCAAAGCGCGAGAGCATGCGGCTCACGGTTTCAATCTGAATACCTAAGTAGCTACCGATCTCTACGCGACTCATGCGTAAATCAAATTCATTATTCAGATAACCTCTTGCTGCTAAGCGTTGTGAGAGGCTAAGTAAGAATGCTGCCAATCTTTCTTCAGCACGCATGGTGCCAAGTGAAAGTAGGTGACGTTGATCTTGGGTGAGCTCCCGACTCATGATCTTGTGGAACTGGTTTTGCAACACAGGGATCTGACGCGCTAAGTCTTCAAAAGCATCGTATCGAATAATGCAGACTTCGCTTTCTTCTAAAGCAATTGCATCAGATTGGTAGTGACCATCGCCAATGCCGTCAAGACCCAAAATCTCTCCAGGCAGATGAAAGCCGATGACTTGTTGGCGACCATCTTGGAGGCAAAATTCGGTTTTGAGAGTGCCAAAGCGGACGCTGTATACGGAGCTGAGTGGATCGCCATGGCGATATAAGCTTTCCCCTTTTTGCAGGTGGACACGTTCTTTAACCAGACTGTCAATTTTTGAGACTTCGCTACTGTTTAGACCAACCGGCAGGCAAAACTGACCCAGTACACATACTGAGCATTTGCTAGTTGGGGTGTCGGTAGGTTTGTAATTCATATTGGAACTAATTATGCAGTCAGTTTATTCTATATGGGTAGTGAATCCCGTTTTTTAACCTTTATTTCGATAGCGGATGCTAACTTCTAGCCTACTGATTGCCGTATTTTTGGGCGCTCTTGTGAGCGGCTGGCACTGCGCCCTGATGTGCGGGGGTATAGCGGCAGCCATCGAGAGGCCCATCGCTTTGGAGGCTCCATTAAGGGCTAAATCTGAGCTTTTTTACCTGCAGTTAATCATGCATTTGGGGCGCGTAACCACTTATGTTCTTTTGGGTGCTCTTGCCGCTGCTGTGGGTGTGGTGGTTTGGCAGCAAAATCTGATTCCCATTCAGCGACCCTTGTTTGCTTTAACCTCCCTTATTTTGATACTGATGGGTATTCGTCTTTTAAAAGCGGGTTCATCAGAAGGCTTGCTGGGAGGTAAGTGGATCAGCTCCAAAATTGCCACTTACTGGGCTAAATACTTGGGGCGTATGGCGAGTGGTCCATCGCGTTGGTTTAGTGGCATGCTGTGGGGTTTAGTGCCGTGCGGATTGGTCTACAGCGTTTTGCCGCTGGCGTTTTTATCGGGCGATGTGCTCACTGGTGCTGGGCTGATGCTGGCATTTGGATTGGGGACCTTGCCCAACCTATTATTGATCTCTAAATTTTCTGCGGCGCTCACTCAGTTTGGGCAATATCGCTGGGTGCGCTATTTAGCTGCTTCGCTTTTGCTCATTGCGGGAGGCTTTGGTTTATACCGCGCTTGGGCTTTGCCAGAAGCTTTATTAAAAGGCGGCTTCTGTATTTCTTAAGTCGCCTTTAAGTTGTCGCCGCTTCAATTCCAGAAATCAAGTCAGGGTAGAAAGAGTCTGCCGGAAGCGTAGCAATGAAGTTGCTGCGTTCAGCCATCTCCAGTGGTTGATGTGCCAGGCCACAAATGAGCAAGCGGATATTACGAATCTTGCAAAGGTGTGCAAGCTCCATGATCGTATCCATGCCCGAAGTATCAATGTAGATTACATTTTTTAAATCAAGTAAGAGAGTGTTGGATGGTAAGTTCGTCTCAATCTTTTCTAGCAGTTTGACGGCACCAAAAAAGATTGCCCCATGAATGCGGTAAGCATCAATGCGGCCTTGCTGGTTGCGTAGTCCAGCGAAGTCGCTCGCTAAAGCAATCTCACAGCGCGATAGGCTAGAAATTCGGTAAATGAAAGTGATAAAAGCCAGCAGTAAACCCACCTGAACTGCGATGGTGAGATCCAGTACAACAGTAAGAATGAAGACGCTAAGAATGGTGATTCTGTATGGCAGGCGGAACTGCTTGAGATCGATAAACTTTTTCCAGTCGCCCATATTCCAGGCAACATACATCAGAATTGCAGCTAAGCTAGCCAAGGGAATATCTTTTGCTAATGGCGCAGCAAACAAAATAATCATGAGCAGGGTTAGTGCATGAACTATTCCCGAGACAGGAGTGGTGGCGCCACTTTCAATATTCGTTACCGTTCTGGCAATAGTTCCTGTTGCGGGCATGCCGCCAAAAAAAGGCGTTGTTAAGTTTGCAATACCTTGCGCCATTAACTCTTGATTGGATTCATGACGCTCATGTGTAAGTCCATCGGCGATACGGGCGCATAGCAATGATTCAATAGCGCCAAGTAATGCCAAGGTTAATGCCGGCATGAGCATGTATTGAGCGCTCTCCCAGCTAATCGGTATCCACTCAAATGAAGGAAGGCTTGAGGGGATCCCTCCAAAGCGGCTGCCGATAGTTTCTACTGGCAAGTTCAATAGGCTGGCAAAAATCGTTGCAGTAACCATAGCCACTACAGTGCCAGGCAGATGACTTAACCAACCCAGACGCTTTTGAAATAACTTCCAAACAATAATGAAGATCAGGCTGCCGACAGCCAAGCCTAAGGCTATTGGATTAAATGTATCTGCTGCTTGATATAGGGCCTGAGCGGCTGGAAAAAACTGGGCTGGCATTTTTTCAATAGTCAGACCAAAGAAGTCTTTAATTTGAGATAGGCCAATCAAAAAAGCGATGCCATTAGTAAATCCAATAATGACGGCAATCGGAATAAAGCGAACCAGTGTTCCGAGTCGAAATACGCCCATCAGAAATAACAATATTCCGGACATTGCAGTAGCAAGCAATAAATTGGGAACTCCGTAGCGCTCCACAATGCCGTACACAATCACAATGAAAGCACCAGCTGGGCCACCAATTTGTACGCGACTACCGCCAAGCAAGGAGATGAGGCCTCCAGCAATAATGGCTGTAAAGATACCTGACTCAGGTTTTAAACCACTGGCAATGGCAAAGGCCATAGCCAAAGGAAGTGCCACTACACCTACAGTTAATCCTGCCAGTACATCCTTGGTAAGTAGGGTGCGGTTATAGCCAGCAAAGGAATCAAGGATTTTAGGGTGGAAAAGCATAGTGAGAATGTTAAAGACTCAAATTATCTTAAGAAAGCCGACTGCCAATCCAGTAGGCAATGCCGGCGCATAAGGCAGTTACAAAACTTCCCCAGGCGATATCTACAAAAGCGAGCTGAGTTGGGAAGTTTCTGATAACTGCCAGATTGGTGAGGTCATAGGTCATGTAGCAAAAAAAGCCAAAGAGTGCGCCATATTGCAGTGCGTATAACAAAGATTGTTTTGAGAGTGCGGGCACGATCACAAAAATGCAAACGCCCAAGGCATAAATTAAATAGAAGGCTAGCCCGGCAAGGAGTTTAGGCTCGCTTGCCATCAAATCGCCCATTTGATCTCGATATAGGTTTTTGGCAAGCCCTAAAAGCCACACTAAATCAATTGCAAGCAGTGCAATAAGAAAGGAAAGGTATACGGCTAAATACTTGAGCAATTAAGTTACCCTTTTCTGCTTTGA
This sequence comes from Polynucleobacter sp. AP-Kolm-20A-A1, assembly GCF_018688315.1. Taxonomy (NCBI): domain Bacteria; kingdom Pseudomonadati; phylum Pseudomonadota; class Betaproteobacteria; order Burkholderiales; family Burkholderiaceae; genus Polynucleobacter; species Polynucleobacter sp. AP-Kolm-20A-A1. The sequence goes on along the minus strand of NZ_CP061315.1, from coordinate 1,501,501 downwards.
TAGGCTAATAATAAGCATTATGATGGAAAGAGTAGATCAGTAGTTCAATTTAAAGGGAGTAGATATGTTTAAGCATTTATTAGTGCCCGTAGACGGCTCAGACGTTAGTAAAAAATCCTTAAAAAAGGTTGCTGAACTTGCTAAGGCTGATGGCGCTGCTGTGACCTTAGTGTATGTTTCCGATCCACTTCCCCCAATGGTGTACTCCGACAGCACAATGGGTTATGGCATTTCGCAAAAAGACCATAAAAAAGTATGCGAGGCTTATGCGAAAGACGTCTTTAAAAAAGCAGCTGTTGCACTTGGCGCAGCTGTAAAAGCCAAAACATTGCATATTGCGAATTCTAATTTGTCAGAAGGTATTTTGGATGGCGCTAAGAAAGCAAAAGCAGATGTCATCGTGATGGCTTCTCACAAGCGCACTGGCATTAAAGGGATTTTGTTGGGTAGCGAGACACATGAGGTTATCGTGCACTCAAAATTACCGGTATTGGTTCTGGGTTAATTTTCTAACCAGGCAAACAAAAGGGTCCAATTGGACCCTTTTTTATTTCCGCGTCTACAAACACTTTATACGTTCTTAATTATTTCTAATCGGACTACCGAGTAACAAAATTTCTCGAGTAAGTTGGCCACTTTCGTTATCTCGCATAGACCATAAATCGAGTTGAGTTTTAGAACCATAAGGGTCAACGTAGATCCCATTTTTTCGCAACTCAAAGTGCAAATGTGGGCCGGTGGATCTACCGGTGGAGCCTACATAGCCAATTTCCAGCCCACGACGAACCTCATTGCCCAATCCTAACTCCACGTTGTAGTTGCTCAGGTGGGCATAGTAGGTGTGATAGTTTCCGGGGTGCTCCAAGACAATGAGATTTCCAAATGCACCGCTATACCCAATGTGCGCTACTCTGCCATTGGCAACACTAAAGATTGGGGTGCCAATTGGTGCTGAGTAATCTATGCCCATGTGGGCGCGATAACGTTGCTTTGTTGGTGCTGCCTGGGCTACAGGCGCAGACGCTTTGCTGCGTTTGGCGGACGCTCGCACCATGCCCACGCCACGAGAGATGCGTCGATAGCTTAGTGGGTTAGTCCAGAAGGAGCGCTCAAGCGATTCTCCGCTGCCAGTAAAGAATCCGCCAGGTATGTCGCTACGCTCTAACCAGAATGCGCTGGCGTAAACCTCTTTATTACTTGGATCGAGAATTTCAGCGGCCCAAATTTGCGCCCATCGTTCGCGATCGCCAAAATCTACTATCAAGCGAACCACGCTATTGGTATTTTCTAGAGAGGTATTTTCCTCTGGGTAGATTTGCTTGATGAGAGAGTTCAACTCCCAAACAAGCTCTACAGGCAATATGTCACCCACTTTTCGCGGGTCGTATAAAACATCTTTTAATGGAATACGTATCTCAGTCAGATTCTTGGATTCACTTTTTAAATAATCTTGCTGAATTAAGAATCCGCCGACTGCTGATGGTGTAAAGGTCCACACTTCAGTTTTAGCATCTTGTATTGGGCCATTCATAATGCTGAGGGAGTCAAATCGATTGCGACTACCAAATGCTGCCGCATAAGGGATGCAATCTCCACGCATGCGATCAAAAAACGCTTTCGTCTGACTTTTAAAGAAATCAGAAAACTGAGGATTATCAATACCAATACTAGAGGGTAAATTATCCTCATTGAAATTGCGCCGTAAGCAACCTTGAATAACTCGGTAATCTAAATTGCTGGCGCTATCGAGAGCAAGTTCATTCGGATTTTTCCGTTGAAAAAGCTCTGGGTTAAGACTCATGCTATTGGTGCGCTTGGATCCGCCAGCGGAGCTGTCCTTAAATCCAATCGATTTTGGGTTTTGAACTACAACCTTATTGCGGGCTGGGGTGGTTTTTTGTGTCTGCTTATTTTGGGCTAGGGCGAAGCTACTGAGTCCTGGTGTTAAAGCAAGGAAGGCCCAGCCCGTCAATATGAGCACCCCTTTGGAGAGGAAGGAGTGGCGGGTTACATTTTTATTCACCCTGCAATTATCTAATAATGTGAGTGCGTCCCCAGATAATTATGCTGTCCTGCAGCAAATTGAGGTTATTTCAAGTTTGAGTGGGGTCTTGCTAACCCTGCCGTGATGGATCTTTGATCAGTCTTATTTAGCAAACTTATTGGGTCAAGTGGTTTAGCTCAATAAATCCACAAAGCTATTTCTCGATACAATATTTTTTTACCTAAGGAATTCAGATGCCCATTATTGAATCTATACAAGTTGCCTCGGTGGCGGTGCCTTTGGATAAGGTCACTTCATTCTCTACACGTACCGTGTCGGAACGGCATTACTGCTTGGTCAAGGTGCGCGGTAAGGATGGCAACGAGGGCATTGGATTTTGTTATGTAGGCAGCGCTGGTGGCGATATCGCCAAAATCGCGGTTGAACAGTTACTGGCCCCAAAACTGATTGGACAAAATAGTCATCGAAGTGAAGGCTTATGGATGGAAATGTATAACGAGTCCATCTTGCAAGGGCGCGCTGGTGCTGTGATGCGTGGCATTTCGATTTTAGATACCGCTCTATGGGATTTAAATGCGCGTTCGGTAGGTTTGCCATTGCATCAGTATTTGGGTTCGGTTGTGGACGATCGCGTTCCGGCTTATGCGAGTGGCGGCTATTACTTAGAGGGCAAAACCCCAGCCAAGTTAGGCAAGGAGATGGAGTCCTATGTAAAGCAGGGCTTTAAAGCGGTCAAGATGAAAGTAGGTCGCTTATCTCCTGCTGAGGAAGAGGCGCGCGTTAAGGCGGCTCGTAAGGCGGTGGGTGATGATGTATTGCTCACGCTAGATGCCAATAACGCTTGGCGTGATTTACCGACTGCACTGGAATACGTACGTCGCTTCGAAGCCTACAACCCTTATTGGATTGAAGAGCCTTTCTCACCGGATGCGATTGATTTGCACGCTGCTTTAGCGCGTCAAACCAAAATCAATGTTGCTACTGGCGAGATGGAGGCAGGGCGTTGGCGTTTTAGAGAATTGATTGATGCGGGTGGTGCAGCAATACTGCAGTCCGATGCTGCTGTCTGTGGCGGGATTACTGAGTGGCGCCGAATTTCTGCGTATGCGGACTTAAAAGGTGTGACGGTTTGCCCTCATTGGATGCATGATTTGCATGCACCTTTAGTTGCAGCAACACCAAATGCTCGCTTTGTCGAGTTCTTCTTAGATGACCAGGTTCTTAACTTCCGAAGATTGATAAATAAGCAGCTCACATTTAAAAATGGCGATCTGATTTTGCATAAGACTCCAGGCTTAGGCTTTGAGTTTGATGAAGTGGCCGTCAAGAAATACGCAGGCAAAGCTGCTTGGACAAAAATTGCTTGATTATCTTTAAGTGGTCCATCAGGATTCAAGTTTTATAAATAAAGCCCGCTATTGCGGGCTTTATTTATATCTACAGCAAAACTCAGTAATTTACGAAGGTTTGCGATTGAGTTTGAAGTAAGTCATTGATTGGGTTATGAGTACCAAGCCGAAGCCAATAAAGCCAACTAAGTCAGCCTCAGTCGATGGATAGGCTAAGGCGACACCAGAGATCACCATAATGATGCGTTCAAACACTTTGGTTTTCTCAATAAACCAGCCTTGTAAGCCGCCCGCTAAGCAAATGATGCCCACAACTGCGGTGAAAGAAACCCAGGCAATTTGCGCCCAGTCTGCTTGCTCTAATGCGGTGGTTGATCCCATCAACAAAAGGCTGACACCAGACTTATCTAGAACAAACATGAATGGCACCAAGATCGCTGGCGCAACATACTTCCATGTTTGCAGTGTCGTCTTGTAGGGATTGCCTTTGCAAATCGCAGCAGCTGCAAAAGGAGATAGTGCGGTTGGAGGTGAAACCTCGGAAAGTACTGCGTAGTAGAAGATGAACATGTGAGCGGCAAAAGCTGGCACGCCTAAGTTAATTAATGCTGGCGCTGCAATCACAGCGCAGATAATGTAGGACGCTGTAACTGGAACCGCTAGGCCAACCACCCACACCACTAGGGCGGTAAAGATGGTGGTCAGCAAAAGTGAGCCACCTGCGTACTGAATCACAATCGAACTAAATTTAAGACCTAAACCGGTCAAGGTTACTGTGCCCACAATTAAGCCTGCTCCAGCACAAGTAGCAGCGATTGCCAGTACACCAGTAGAGCCGGATGCAAGGGCTTTAGTGAGGTTGGAGTTATAGAGGCCAGACAGAATTGGCTCTTTGCCCTTAAACCATGTCCATGGAATGATGGCGGTGTCTTCTCTGAGCATGCTAGATAGCGCGGATACTACGGTTGCCCAGAACACTGACATCACTGGTGAGAAGCCCATTAGCATGAAGACAACAATGGAGATGAGCGAGAAGAAATGGAACCAGTATTTTTTGGTGAGCTGCCATGCTGATTCAGCAGATTCGAAATGAATATTCTTCATTCCGTATTTGCGCACGTCAATTTCAACCATCACAAATAAGCCAAGGTAGAACAGGATTGTTGGAATGGTTGCCATCAGCAAGACATCTAAATAAGAAATCTTGAGAAAGTCTGCAATCAGGAATGCTGCAGCGCCAAGCACTGGCGGAGAAATAATCGCGCCCAAACCACCAGCAGCCAAAAGACCTCCGGCTGCATTTTTTTCGTAACCAACCTTATCTAACATCGGCGCAGCAACAGAGCCTACGGTTACTGTCGTAGCAACACCCGAGCCTGATGGACCGCCCAGTAGGAAGGAAGACATCACAATAGTTCTGCCAACGCCGGAGGACTTGCCACCCATCGCAGCAAAAGAGAAGTCGATGAAAAATTTACCTGCGCCAGTAAATTGCAAAAACGCACCAAAAATAGTGAAGAGAATAATCAAGGTCGCAGAAACGTCAACCGCGGTGCCATAAATTCCTTCGAGCGTCATGTACATGTAGCCCACCAGGCGATCGAGACCATAACCTTTATGTGTCCATGGAGCAGGTAGGTAGTTGCCAAATAGTGCATAGAGTAAAAACAATACGGTGACAGTAACCAGCACCATTCCATTGGTTCTTCTGACGCTTTCAAGAATCAACAGGATTAGCCCGATGCCAACGAGCACGTCGGTTGGATTGGGTGCGGTATTTCTGTCGGCAAAGTCATCGCCACCACTTAGGATGTAATAACTAATGGCTACTGAACCAATAGCAAATAAAACATCCCAAATCATCAGGCGGTTTTTAAAGCGTGCGGCAATCGGAAAGCTGAGGAAAACCAAAAAAAGCACTAAAGCAACGTGAATGACACGCAGTTGCTGGGTTGGAACAATTGAGTAGGCTGCATATAAATGAAACAAAGACATGCCAACAGCAACCAGAGTAATGAACTTCGCTAGAAGACCTTTGTAATCATTAGAGTCACCCTCCTCTTGTTTGATGAAGGCGTCTAGTTTTTCTTGGGTTTCATTGTCAATAACGTTCTGATTCATGTCTCAACCTATTTATTTATATATATGAACTTCTTTAAAGCAGTAGGGGTGAGATCAACTCACCCCTGGTACTAAATTAATTTACTTTGACGTTCTTTTCTTTGAAGTATTTCAAAGCGCCCGGATGAAAATCCACCGGGGTTGATTTAACTTTTTGATTTTCCAGGCTGACATTCATGTATTCCTGGTGGGTTCTAACCAAATCTAACTTGTTATCAAAAATTGCTTTTGTAATTTTGTAAGCTTGGTCATCCGGCATGTTGGCATTAACTACTAAGATATTTGCTACAGCAGCGACCTTATTGTCTTTAGTCATACCGCTATAGGTTGCCTTTGGAATTACTGTTGGGAAATAGAGATTGCCATACTTCTTATTCATTGCTGGCACTTCTTCAGTTGTATCTACCATGACAATTTTCATGCCTGGGCTATTAGCCAAATCTGTTACGGCCGCTGTTGGTAGACCACCAACCCAGAAAAAGGCATCAATCTTGCGATCTTTTACGGCATTAACGGACTCAGCAACGCTCAAACGCTCACGTTTAACGTCTTTATCTTTGTCTAAGCCAGCCGCTTCTAAAAGTCTAAAAGCCATCACTTCAGTAGCGCTACCTGGGGCTCCAGTACTGATGCGCTTACCCCGAAGGTCTTTCATGGACTTAATGCCGGTAGATTCCACTGTCACTACGTGCATCAAATTTGGATAGAGAACTACGAGAGTGCGTAGGTCAACTTTTTTGCCAGCGAACTTACCATCACCGATTTGAGCATCTTTTGCAGCATCAGCCATGGAGAAGCCAACGTAAGGCTTGCCTGTGCCAATAAGATTTAAGTTATCAACGGATCCACCAGTAACTTCGGCGGTAGCCGACATGCCTGGTACCTTGCTAGAAAGTACAGAGGCTAATCCGCCACCCATTGGGTAATAAACGCCCCCTGTACCGCCAGTTGCAATTGAAATATTTTGGGCGCTAACGCTTGCGCATAAAAAGCTAAGCGATAAGGCAATGACTTTTAGTAATTTCATTGTTGTCTCCTATTTATTTTTTAGTGTTGTTGAATTAAAGGCCAGGCATGCTGAAATTAATTGCTTTCAACTCGCTCAGTAACTGAGCTTGTTGATCTGCGCTTAACTGCATCAATGGTGGACGCACTTTAAGCCACTCAGGATCTTTGCTGTAATGTGCAACCGCTGTTTTCATACCGGCAATCATTTGATACTTCGCAAAAACTCCGCGAACTTGATCTAAGCCCGCTTGTCGTTCGTCAGCATCAGACTCTCTCCAGTGCGCGGCTAACTCGGCAATCGCTTTCGGGTTCACGTTTGCTGTGGCAGAAATACAGCCTACACCACCGGCGCGCAAGGCACGCATGAGGAATACTTCACTACCGGCATAAACGCGGAAGCCAGCAGGAGCTAGCAACTTAATGACCGATTCTGTATACGCCCAATCACCGGAGCTGTCTTTCATGCCCACAACGGTCTTTGGATATTCTTTTGCCAAGCGCTCAAGCAATGAGAGGCTGAGATTAATTTTGGTGACAGGAGGAATGTTATAGATATAAATTTGTAATGCCGCGCTACCAACTTTTTGGATAACTTCAGAAAAGTATGCAAAGAGGCCATCATCAGTAACGTCTTTGTAATAAAACGGTGGCAGCATGAGAACGCCAGCGCATTTGTGATTCACTGCGTGACGCGTCATATTTACAGTTGCATCAATAGATGTGGCACCTGTTCCGGGCATCATGTGTTCTGGTTTTAAGCCGCCCTCGATCAATGTGGTGAGCGTAGCCATCTTTTGTGGAGCGGACATAGAGTTGGCTTCAGAATTGGTGCCAAAGATTGCTTGCCCAACACCATTAGCTTCTAACCATTTGCACTGCTTTAATAATTTTGCGGCATCTGGACTTCCGTCTGCTTTAAATGGTGTCAATACTGGCGAAAGCACTGCTGGCAGTGTGGAAGGGTGCAAGGAAATGGTCATGCTGTCTCCGTTTTAGTTTTTAACTTCCGATGGAAGCGGTTTTTGATTAAAGAAGGCCTCTAAATTATCTACTGCTAAATTCGTCATTGCTATCCGTGTTTCCGAGGTAGCGCTGCCGATATGTGGTGTTAACAGTACATTACTAAGACTTAAAAAGGCTGGATTCGGATTGGGTTCGTTCTCAAAGACGTCTAAGGCTGCTCCAGCGATCTTTTTATGTTGCAGTGCATATAAAAGGGCGGCTTCATCCACAACATTGCCTCTAGCAATATTAATTAAATAACCAGACGCTCCAAGAGCCTCCAAAACTTCGGCACTGATCATCTTGTCTGTTTCGGGTGTTGCTGGGCAAGCTAAAAATAGGATGTCACTGGCAGCGGCCAAGTCTTTGGCGCTTGAGTAGTACGTATAAGGTACTGGCTTTGCATTAGGGCCTGAGTACGCAATATTTACTTTAAAGGGTTCTAGGCGTGCCGCAAGATCTTGTCCAATTCGACCCATGCCAACAATGCCCACTCGCTTGCCAGCTAGAGTGGTTGTGAGTTTGAAAGGTGCCTTTGACCAAGCGGTGCTTTTAACGTATTCCTGGGCTTCAGGAAGCTGACGCAACAGGGCGAGCATCATGCCAATAGCTAATTCGCAGACTGCGTCGTTTAAGACCCCCGGGGTATTGCTTGCTTTAATGCCCTGTTCCTTGAGGTAGCTCAGAGGGAGGTTGTCATAGCCAACGCCACAAGTTGCCACCATGCGGATGGTGGGAATTTGTTTAATCAAAGCCTCTGGCAGCTTGGTATTCGAGCGAATCAAAATCGCTTGAAAATTTCCAGCTGGCGCAGGGGCTTGAGGATCGAGGTGACGAGTTGGGGTAAAGCGCCGATCAATTTCTGCCTGCATAATTTCAGGGAAATGGCCGACCTGTAGCACCGAATTGACGGGGATCATGTCTCACTATGTTTTTTATTGAAATAATGAGCCTATTGTAAGAGGATTTTTAATTTAAAGTGCCTTGCCTTTAGGAGAATATGTAATGTTGTTTACCCCAGCTGAAACCAAGGTGGTGATCGTAGGTGGCGGCACTATGGGCGCCGATGTTGCCGCTGTATGCGCGCGCGGAGGATGCGCGGTGCAAGTGGTGGAGCCTACAACAGAGCGTAGAGCCCTCTTGCCAGATTATTTTGCCAACACTATGGCCGACCTTGGCTATGAAAGTCGCGTTCATTTATTAACAGTGGCAGGGTCTCTTGAAGAGGTTGATTGGGCGGATATTGATCTAGTTATAGAATGCATCCCAGAGCGCTTGGATATCAAGCAGGAGTTATTTGCCAAGCTAGAAAAATATGCAAAACCTGAAGCGGTCTTGGCTAGTAATAGCACGAGTTTTCCGATTAGCGCAATTGCAAAAGATCTCAAAACAGCAGCGCGCATGATTGGCTTACATTTCTTTATGCCAGCACATTTAGTGCCTTGTGTCGAAGTAGTTTATGGTGAAAGAACTTCTCCAATGGTAGGTGAAAGCTTGTCGCGCTTGATGACTGCTTGTGGCATGGTTCCAGTGACCGTTAAAAAAGATTTGCCTGGGTTCTTAGCTAATCGCCTACAGCATGCCTTATCTCGTGAAGCTTTCTCTATGGTGGATGCGGGCATTTGCACACCAGAGGATATTGATAAGGCAGTTCGTTTTGGTTTTGGTTTCCGCTATATCGCCGCTGGACCAGCTATGCAGCGCGACCACGCAGGTCTTGAGGTACATGGTGCTGGGGGCGCAACTATTTACCCCACATTGAATAATTCTCCAACGATTGCCAAGTGCTTAAGTGATCGCATAGAGAGTGGAAAATTTGGTATGAAAACAGGTGAAGGCTTTTTCCCGTGGACTGCAGAAACCATTAAAGCCGAGCGTGAGCGTTATCAAGAAGCCCTGCGTGCTGGATTAAAGATCATTCAAAAAGAATTGCCTGAGATTAAATAAGTTCAGGAAATGTCTTTTAGGTGTAACTTGCCTAAGTGTGGTGCAAGTCGGTAAGTGATAAGCACAATAGCGATCGTTGCGACACCGCCAAACACAATGGAGGGCACTAAGCCCATCATGCTGGCTGCGATGCCGGACTCAAGCGCACCTAATTCATTCGAAGAGCCAATAAAGATGCCATTAATCGCACTGATTCTGCCGCGCATATGATCGGGTGTTGTCAGCTGCATGATGCTGCCGCGAATAACAACTGATACTGCGTCAAAACATCCTGAGGCGAATAAGAAAAATGCACAGAGCCAAAGGTTGCTTGATAGTCCAAAAGCAATAATTGTGGCGCCAAACCCAGCAACCGAAATCAAGAGATGTTTGCCAGAATCAGTCAGGATTGGGCGCTTAGCCAAATAAATACCCATGATGACAGCCCCTGCGGCCGGAGCGGCACGCAAGATACCCAAGGTTTCTGGGCCAGCGTTTAGCACTTCTTTAACAAATGCAGGAAGAATAGATACCGCACCACCAAAAAGAACGGCAAACATATCTAGCGCCATGATCCCCAAAATCAGTTCATGTTTTCTGACGTAATGAAAGCCCTCTAGAAAACTCTTTAAAAAGTTTCCCGATAGATTGCCAGTTTTTTCTTGCACAGCAGCAATGAAGGTGATGCCGTATAAACCGAATGCTCCGCAAGTTGCTGCTAGTAGGTAGGTCCATTCGAGGCCAGCAAATCCGATCATCAGGCCGCCCAGACCTGGACCCGCTACTACGCAAATCTGAAAGGCAGAAGACGCATAGGCGGTGTAGCGTGGTAACTGATCTCTTGGAATGATTTGTCCAAAGAGCGCCTGGTAAGAGGGCCTTAATAGCGCGCGACCCACTCCGATAAATGCAACTGCGGTATAAATTAAAGGCACAGGGGGCGATAGCCAACCCAGTGCAATGACTGTTAAAAATAGCGCCACTGCAATATGAATTACGCAAGCGATGGCTGCAATGAGTTTGCGAGAGTAATGATCAACCGCATGCCCTGAATACAGTGCTAATGCAAAGTAGGGAACTAGCTCTGCCAATCCGATGAGACCCAGAGATACAACGCTATTGGTGATCTCGTAAAGGTGCCAGCCAACCGCCACCATCGTAATTTGATAGCTGAGAGTTGCGCCGACGCGATACAGCAGTAGGGTTCTAAAGGCTTTGCTGGGATTCATGAATTCTTCTTAGTTTAAGGGAGAAGCTGCTTTATCCTTAAGGTATGAAGAAAATTATTCGCGTCTGGGATTTGCCAATCCGTGTATTCCACTGGTTGCTGGTGCTTTGTATTATCGGCAGCATTATTAGCGTCAATCTGGGAGGTAATGCGATTGAATGGCATGCCTATTTTGGCTACAGTATTTTGACCTTATTGGCATTTCGTATTATCTGGGGTTTTATTGGGTCTAAGCATGCACGTTTTGCTTCCTTCCTTCCCAATAAAAAAGCAATTCTGGATTATTTGCAAGGTAGCGCGCCTCGTGTGCTTGGGCACAATCCAGTGGGTGCGTTGTCTGTATTTGCTTTGCTATTCGCTTTAATTGTGCAGGTCACCACTGGCTTATTTGTTGATGATGAAATTGCTTTTCAGGGGCCCTTGGCAAAATACGTGTCAAGCTCATTAGCGTCATTTCTATCTGAGATTCACGAAGGAAATCAGGTGGTGATTTATACCTTAATCACTATTCATATTGCCGCTATTTGGTATTACAACAAATTCAAAGGTGAAAACCTGATTAAGCCCATGATCAGTGGCGACAAAGAAATTGACCCAAGCGAAGAGGCAAATTATTCGCCAGCTGACTTGGGTCAAGCCTCCAAGGATGGAGTGCTACAGCGCGGTTTTGCTTTGTTGCTTTTGAGTGTGATCGCGGTAGTGGTGGGTTATTTCATTACGAAGTAAAAATTCTTACTTCTTCTTGAAATCATCGTGGCAGCCTTTGCAGGTTGCGCCTGCTGCACCAAATGATTTCTTAATGCCATCTAAATCACCAGACTGCGCAGCCTTATTCAGATCCGCTACAGCTAGTTGCATCTTGTCAGCTGCTGCCTTGAACTTGGCGTTATCAGACCAAACATCAGCTTGCGCTTTTCCACCTTCAGTTCCAGGGCCAAAAGCTTGCCATGGTAAAGAAGAGATAGTTGCCACTACCGCTGCATTCTTAGCAACTTCATCTTTGTTGTACGGTGCTTCGCCTTTTACAACGGCGCCAATTTTCCCAAAGGAGTTGGCCATCACAGTAAAGGCGCTTTGGCGATACTTAATAGCATCTTCTGAGTTTTTAAATTGAGCAAATACTGAGCCAGTGCCAATTGCTAAAACTGCGGCGGTGCTCGCTAAGATGAGTTTCTGTAATTTCATGGATATTCTCCTTCGGTCAATGAGGATTGCTTGGGATCAGCATATCCCAGAACAACATTTTTTGCTGTATTTAAAACATCATTCTTAAGGGGGTAGTCAGCATGAGGATGAGCCACTCAAAGAAGCTCATCAAGGGTTGCATCCATAAAGCCCCAATTACCCCCGTAAAGACTAAAGCGAGCACGATAAAGAACCCCCAAGGCTCCAATCGACCAAGGGCGATCGACTGACGGGCTGGTAGCAAGCTTGCCAGAATACAGCCGCCATCCAGGGGTGGCAGTGGAAATAGGTTGAAGACCAGCAGACCTAGATTCCAGGTAATGCCGGCCTGCGACATGGAGATCAAAAATTTCTCATTTACCCCAAATCCCACTAAGACGATTAACAGAATGAGCCAAATAAGCGCTTGGATGAAATTCGAGCCAGGGCCAGCCAATGCCACCCAAATGGAATCGATTCTGGGGTTACGAAGTCTGCCAAAGTTCACGGGTACCGGTTTGGCATAGCCCACCAAAAAGGGTGATCCCGTGAGGATTAGAGCTAGGGGGATGAGGATGGTACCGACGGGGTCTATATGTTTTGCAGGGTTTAAGCTGACTCGGCCCAGCATGTAAGCGGTGTTATCCCCAAATTTGCGTGCAGCAAAGCCATGGGCCGCTTCGTGGATCGTGATGGCAAAAATCAGGGGAATCGCATTAATTGCGACGGCTTGGATAGAATAGTCAGTAATCATGGCAATATGATATCCATAGGAGCTCAAAGTGACTGACGAAAAGAAACCAGATTCAAAAACCCCAGTAAAAGTGGTAGCAGCTAAGCCGCCTGCACGTCCACCCGTCCCAAAAGGACCCTCTGGCCCAGCTGGAAGGCCTCAGGCAGGCTTTGGCGGGGGAAAAGGCATGATGCGCAAGGCTGGTCGCGGGCGATAGTGGATAATTACCCTATTCATTAATGTGTTTACAGAGGATTTAGCATGAACGAATGGCATAACGAATCTAAAGAAGAAGTTAACAAAAAGATCATTACCCTGATCGTGATGTTGGCAGCCGCTACAAGCTTGGCTATTTTGTTTGCATTGGTTGCAGCTCATACAGGTTACGTATTCGGTTAATTAGCATTAATGACTAGCCATCGCCAACCTGCAATATTTGCTGGCCATGGCAGTCCGATGTATGCCATAGAGCCCAACCGTTATACGGCGGCATGGTCAGCTCTAGGTAAGTCATTAAAACGCCCCGATGCAATCTTAGTCATCTCGGCGCATTGGGTAACCCGAGGCGTATGGGTTACAGCAATGCCAAGACCAAAAACAATTCATGACTTTGGTGGCTTTCCACAGGCCTTGTTTGATATCCAATATCCAGCGCCTGGAAGTCCTGCTTTAGCAGATCGCGTACAAGAGTTATTAAGTGTTCCAGTAGTGCTCGAAGAAAATGAGTGGGGCATTGATCATGGTGCATGGTCTGTTCTGAAGTATCTATATCCCGATGCCGATATTCCTGTGGTGCAGCTTAGCCTTGATGGCTCAATGTCAGCTCGTGAACACTATGAGTTAGCTAAACAGTTACGCCCATTGCGCGATGAAAATATTCTGATTCTATCCAGCGGTAATGTGGTGCACAATCTGCGAACCATTCATTGGCAAGAAGATGCCAAGCCTTATCCATGGGCATCAGAGTTCAATCATTTTTTTAGCTCAGAAATGCGCGCTAACCATCATGATCCATTAATCGATTGGGAGCATTTTGGGGATGCTGCGCATCTTTCTATTCCGACGGCCGAGCATTACTGGCCTGCTTTATATACCCTAGCTTTACAACATGAAGACGAGCATGCAAAAGTCTATATTGATGGAATCGAAATGAGTTCAATCAGCATGCTGGGTTTTTCAATTCAATAGAGAACTGATTATGTGGCTATCTATCTTTGCAATTTTCTTTGGCGCAGGCCTTGGCGCATTATTGAGAGCGGGCTTTAATTTTTTAACGGTCGGCGCAGCCTCCGTGATCCCATTGGGAACGCTCTTCTCCAACATGGTGGGTGGCTACCTTATTGGCATTGCGATTGCCTTTTTTGGAAACAACCCCAATCTCTCGCCTGAGTGGAAACTTTTTGTGATCACCGGCTTTCTGGGTGGCTTAACCACTTTCTCCAGTTTTTCTGCTGAGGTTGTTGGATTTATGCAGCGTGGCGAACTTAGCTGGGCCCTAGGCACTGCCTTGCTTCACTTGGTGGGCTCGCTAGTATTAACTTTCTTGGGCATCCTTACTTACCAGGCGCTCAAATAAAATTGGGGGCCTAAGCCCCCAATGTCATTCCCTGGTAATTGCAGTTGCTAGATCAGTGATTGCTTCTTTACTCTGGTTTGATATTCGCTGTTTTAACAACGGCACTCCATTTTTGTGATTCAGATTTAATGAGTGCTGCAAAGTCTGCGGGACTTCCTCCGCCAATCTCATTGCCTTGCGATAGCATGAGTTCGCGTAACTGAGGATCTTTAAGTGCTTCATTTGCCGCTGCATTTAATTTATCAATAATGGCTTTGGGTGTGCCTTTTGGCGCAATCAAGCCCTGCCAATTCAGAACCTCAACCTTGGGGTAGCCCACTTCTGCAAAGCTGGGAACGTTCGGAAGTAAGGGTGAGCGTTTTTTGCTGGTGATCGCAATCGGACGTAATTTATCCGCTTTGATGCTGGGCATAGCGGAATACATTTGATCAAACATCATGGTGACATTTCCGGCCATGAGGTCCGTTAATCCTGCTGAACCGCTCTTATATGGCACATGAATCATATCGATCCCGGCATTTTGTTCAAATAACTCTGCGGAGAGTTGGTGGCTACCGCCAATGCCGCCAGATGAAAATGTAAGTACACCGGGTTTAGCTTTTGCAGCACTCACAATATCTTGCACCGTCTTGTATGGTGAGGCTGGATTGACTACCAGTACCAATGGGCCTTTTTCAACCAAAACGATCGGCGTTAGATCTGTTTCCGGGTCGTAGCGTAGATTCCCAAAGAGTGTTTTGTTGACAGCCATAGGAGCAAAGTTACCCATGCCAATGGTGTATCCATCTGGCGCAGCGCGAGAAATGTATTCAGTGCCAATATTGCCGCCAGCGCCAGGTTTGTTATCCACAATAATCGGCTGCTTCAAAATCACACTCATCTTCTGTGCTACTTGACGGCTGCGTGAGTCTGCGCCACCGCCGGCACCGTAAGGAACAATAAAGTTGATGGGCTTGTTGGGATAGTTACTTTGCGCAATGGCGGCTGAAGAAAAAACAGTGCCAATGCTAAGCAGGCAAAAAGAGATGACTTGAATGAGGCGCATATTGATCCTTATATCTTTGCGTTAGATAAAACCAAACATTCCCAGTGCTCCACCAATGGCTATTAAATAAAGTGGATGCCAGCGAGTAAACAAGGTAATCGCAATAGTGCTTATCGTCAATAGATACGCGGCCATGCTTTGATTGATCTGTAAGGAAATTTGCCAAGCAGAAGATAAAACTAAGCCAATTGCTAGGGCAGCAGCAGCGTACTGAATGGATTTCTTTTTCAGGGGATCTTTAATGCCCAAAATGAGGCGCTGTAAGTAAAAGATCAAAATTGAAGAGGGCCATGCAATTGCAAGCGTTGCAGTTAGTGCGCCAATAACTCCGTAGACATGCCAACCCAATAGTGTGACGGTCATAAAATTGGGACCAGGAGCTGCTTGAGCTATAGCGAAATAGTCGGAAAAAGTTTGTACGTCGATCCAGTGCTCTTGGTTCACTGCTAGGTTAAAGAGTACAGGAAGCAGGGCATTCACCCCTCCAAATGCAACCAAAGAGAATGCAGAAAGTTTAAGAAAAAGACCAAGAAGAGCGCTCATTCTGTATGAGCTTTCTTCCAGGCTAAGACCAAGGCTAGCGGTGAAGAGATAAGTACCACCCACCCTAGGCCTAGATGAAAATAGCTAGCGGCCAGTATGGTGACAATCACCACAATAAACATTGCCGGATAGCGAAACTCATCCCTGAGCATTTTGAAACCTGTCGAAGCAATTAAACCAACTCCTACGGCAGAGATTCCTCTGAGAACGCCTTTGACCGATTCAAGGTAGCTGTAATGTTCATATAAAACTGCTAGCAACATGACGATGGAAATTGGCCCCAAGGTTAAGCCCAATACAGAAGCAATTGCACCTCTAGCGCCGCCAAAGCGAGAACCAACACACACTGCAAGATTAACAATATTCGGGCCCGGGACAATTTGGCAGATGCCCAGCATGGCGCTAAATTCTTCGGAGCTCAGAATTTTGTCGCGCTCGACCAGGGTTCTTCTGGCCCATGGTAAAACCCCACCAAACCCGGACATCCCGATTTTGCTAAAGCTTATAAACAGTTCGAGTGGTGTAAGGGTTTTCAAATCTACTGTGGCTTAAATGGGTGAGGAACAGGTTTATTTTCTAGCCAAGCTTCCAGGGTTTCGGTAATTCCTTTAGAGAAGGTGGCAAAAATAGGTTCTGCAATAAATCCAAGATGGGGTGTTACTAAAAGATTTTTGGTGTTACGTAAAACATCATTTTCTGGGAGTGGCTCAACATCAAACACATCGACAGCAGCTTGTCCGGGCCTGCCGGCGGCCAATCCTTTTTGCAGATCGGCCATATTAATTAATGCAGCGCGTGAAGTGTTGATCAGTATGGAGTCAGGGCGCATTAGCGCTAGTTGATCTGCGCTGATTAATCCCTTGGTGCCAGGTCCCGCTACAAGGTGCATGGAAACAACTTTAGATGTTTTCAGTAGCTCATCTAAGCTCACTGCTTTTGCATTCTCAGCGGCAGCACGCTCCGGTGTCATGCGTGGACTCCAGGCAACCACCTCCATGCCAAAAGCGGCGCCCACTCGTGCTACGCGACTTCCAATTGCGCCAAGACCCATGATGCCCAGTCTTTCGCCTGATAGCATTGGTAGCAGAGATAGTTCATCACGCCATCCACCGGATGAGATGAGCTTGTTTTCTTCAATGAGGCGTTTAGATGCCCCCAAGATGAGTACCCAGGTAAGTTCAGCAGTGGTTTCTTTAGAGGGGCCGCCAGGTGTGCAAGCCATTGGAATATTGCGGGAAACCAAGGCAGATGCTTCTAGTGTGCCGTTACGTTCCCCAGTAAACATCAGAAATTTAAGTTTAGGTAAGCGTGCAATCATGGCCTCGTTAAAAGGGGAGCGATCGCGAACAATCGCTATTGCGTCTGCGTCCTTCACCGCTTCGTATAGCGCCTCATCCTTTAGGGGATCATGGTGAATAGTGAGATTGGCTTGCTGATCTAATTTATCCCACTTAGAAAAGCGACGTAGGGCGCGTTCGTAGTCGCCCAGAATAACGATGTTTGGTAATGAAGCCATGAGTCAAATACTTTCAGTTGAATTTAATCTGGAGTGCAGAGATTCAAGATTTGCTTGAGATCGGATGCTTGGCCTAGCTTCCACAGCGCAGCAATTAATTGACGCGTTTTCTCTGCGCCAATTACAGGCTCAGCCAAACTGGTGAACTTCTGCTCTAGATTTGCATCACTCATTGGGTTCTCAACAGAGCCGATCGCATTCTTCACGAAAATATGCACTTCTTTGCCGTTCTTGAGGAACGCTTTGACGTCAACTGAGGCTTCGCTAATAGAAGTGTCTGTGGTGGCGTTCACCTTAGCGCGCAATGCCACAACATCCGGACGATTCACAATGTCATCGGCATACTCACCTTCGCCTGCTTGACCAAATATCAGGCCAACAGCACAGCCGTGATACACGCTGAACTTACCTTCGAGACCATCTTTAGGTGTCTTCTTGCCTGTTAATTCAAGAACGAGTGGGTGGGCGCGAAGTTCAATGCGCTCAACGTCTTCCGCCTTTACGCCCTGGGCGCGTAGTTGGGCGCAGGCATCAATTGCTGGATGAATGACAATGCCGCAAGCAAAAGGTTTGTAGGTGTTTAGCGAAATCTCAAATTGCTTACCAAGATTGCGATCGATCTCTGTCCAGTCGCATTTAGTAGAAACAGTTTGCATATAACCACGACCTGCTTCAAGCGCTTTAGGACTGGCGGTAAAACCATGTTTTGCAAGTAGCGCAGAAAGTTGGCCTGCACGTGCAGCGCCACCTGGATGAAAAGGTTTGGTCATTGTGCCAAACTGTTCACGCATACCAACTGGCTGAGAGGCGGCAATGCCCAGCGCCATAGTAGTTTTTTGTAAATCTAGGCCCATTAAGCGAGAACATGCTGCAGCAGAACCGAGCATGCCGGTTGAGCCAGTGATATGCCAACCGCGGTGATAGTGGTCAGGGTACATCGCGTTACCAACACGACAAGCAACATCAATTCCGAGAACGAGTGAATCAATTATTTGACGTCCGTTGGCGCCAATATGCTCACCAAGCGCCAGGATGGCTGAGGCAACTGGACCTGCCGGGTGAATAACCGTCTTGAGGTGGGTGTCATCAAAGTCAAAAGTGTGTGAGCTGATGCCGTTAATTAGGGCAGCGCCACCCATATCGACTTTGTCTTTGCGTCCCAAGATACTGGCTTGCGGTGCTGGCTGAAATTCACGAATAGCTGCCAATGAGGATTCAACGCTCTCATGGTTTGCTGCGCCAATAGCGCAACCAAGCCAATTTAAAAAAGTGCGATGGGCTTCATGATCAACCTCAGGCGTCCATCCTTGGCTTGGGTGAGCCGTAACAAATTCAGCCAATATTTTGGTAACTGGTGGGGCATTCAGGTCCGCTGCGGCGGCGATAGCGTGTGACATATCAAAATTCCTATGATTTATGTTGAGTATTTTTAGGTAAATGTAAGACTGAGAATTTATTCAATTTCAATATTGCGTTCTTTGGCAACTTTGGCCCAGCGTGCAATATCTTCTTTGATGTAGTTGGCAAATTGTGGTGGCGTCATTGGCATCAAAGTCATTGCTTCGCTCGTCATCTTTTCTGAGAACTCAGGTAATGCCAGTACTTTGTTCAGCTCCATATTCAGCTTGGTAACAATGGCGGGCGGTAAGTTGGCTGGTCCCACTAAGCCGTACCACTGTTGACCATCAAAGCCGTTATAGCCAAGTTCTTTAAAGGTGGGAATGTTCGGTGCTGCTGGGCTGCGCTTAGCCCCAGTAATAACCAATCCTCGCACGCGATTCGTATTAATGTAAGGTAGCGCTGCAAATAGAGTTGGGAACATCGCCTGTGTCTGGCCCGCTAGAAGGTCGGTATATGCTGGGCCAACGCCGCGATAAGGAACGTGCACCATAAATATTCCTGCAGCCAGTTTTAATTGCTCCATGCCCAAATGGGTCAGAGTTCCAGGGCCCGCTGATCCGTAGCTGAGTTTGGCAGGATTCTTTTTGGCGTAATCAACAAACTCTTTAAAATTTTTAATTGGCAGTTCTGGGTTAATGATCAACACATTTGGTGTTGCGCCAATCATGCCGATGGGAGTGAAATCTTTTATCGCGTCATAAGGTAATTTGCGAACCGCTGGGTTGGTTCCATGGGTGCCAACATAGGCAATCATTAGGGTGTAGCCATCAGCAGGTGCTTTTGCGGTAGCTTGAGATGCAATAGAACCACCACCGCCACCCATATTTTCAACAACGACTGTTTGGCCAATTGAACGAGATAGTTTTTCAGCCACTGCGCGCGCAAGATTATCTAAGCCACCACCGGCGGCTACAGGGGCTATTAGTTTAATTGGCTTAACTGGGTAGCTAGCGGCTGTGGTTTGCGCATGAGCGCTACATGCTGCAAATAGGAATGATAAAAAAATCGGCACTAGCCGATTGCTTGATTTTGACATGTCTCGAGTCCAGTTTATTATTTTGTATTAATGTGTTGTTGCTTAAACATTTTACTATTGATAGCGAATCTTTTTTGACCAAGGAAACCCCATGATTTTGGAACATTGCGACCTAGAAATCGACCCAGCCAAGCAGGAGCAGTTTGAAGAGGCTATTTTGCGGGGCGTGGAGACGGTCATCTCAAAGGCCAAAGGCTTTCGGGGGTTTAAGGTGAACCATAGTGTGGAATCCCCTTCGCGCTATTTATTGCTGATTTACTGGGATACCTTGGAAAACCATACTGTTGATTTTCGAGGCTCAGAAGCATTTGCTGATTGGCGCGCTATCGTGGGGCCTTTTTTTGTGAAGCCCCCTTTTGTGGAGCACATGACTTTGGTCGGAAAGTCCACCTAATTTAATTAGCTAGACTTTTCTGCTTTAAGTTTTTTCCGCACAGAAACTTCTACAGGAATCTCATCGAGGTTTGGCTCCAACGCTTCGCGTTCATCAAAGACAAAGCAACTGCCTTTGTAATGCGCAGAGCCTACTTCCTCGAAGTATTTGAGAATTCCACCTTCTAATTGGTAGCTATGCTGCATGCCAATTTCTCTCATATACAGCCCAGACTTTTCGCAACGAATGCCTCCGGTGCAAAAACTGACTAAAGTTTTATCTGCTAATTCCTCTTTATGTGCGGAGATAGCGGCTGGAAATTCTGTGAACTTTTCAATATTGAAATGAAGGGCGTTTTCAAAGGTACCGTAATCCACTTCAAAGGCATTACGTGTATCCACCATAACCACTGGGCGCCCGAGGTCGTCCGTACCACGGTCAAGCCACTCTTGTAGTTTTTTAGGTGTAATGAAATTCGCGCGACCTTCTTCAGGACGAATAGCTGGGTGATTCATCCGAATAATTTCGTTTTTGAGTTTGATGAGCATCTTTTTGAATGGCTGCTCATCCGACCAACTCTCTTTTGCTTCGAGAGGTTTAAAGCGAGGATCTAAACGAAGCCAGTCTAGGAATCCGCGTAATTCATCAGTTTTGCCGGCGAGAAACATATTGATGCCTTCGCCAGTTAACAGGATGGTCCCTTTTAGTTGGCGACTATTACATTCATCGAGCATCTTGGAGCGCAACTCTGGCAGTCCATCAAGACTGACGAATAAATAGGCGGCAATATTCAAAATAGACTTCATTGTTTCTCTCACTTAGCAACCCTCACATTATCGAGCAAACAGGCCTAGGGGGTGGTAATCTTGAGGTCTTATTAAAAGGAGACAATCCATGCTGTATTTAGCAAAAACGGCCAAAAGAGCCCTATTTTTAGCCCTATTGGCGGTTAGTGCGATAGCTGGCGCTCAAACTGCTGGGGTGGGTACTTGGCCTACTCAAAAGCCTATTCGCTTGATCGCGGTATTTCCTCCTGGTGGTTCTGTAGATCAGGTTGCCCGCGTATTGGCCCCGGCCTTGCAGGCTGAGTTGAAGCAAAATGTGATTGTTGAGAACATAGGCGGCGCCTCAGGCGTGATTGGTACTTCAGCCATGACCCGCTCTGATCCAGATGGTTACACCTTTGCGGTGGTGTTTGATACCCATGGCGTTAATCCAAGTTTGAAAGACAAGCTTCCGTACGACACCATTAAAGATATTGCCCCTGTCATTTTGGTTGGTACATCGCCAATGGTTTTGGTTGCGAGCAAGAAGTCTGGTATTACTAGCTTTAAGCAGCTCGTAGATATGTCTAAGACGGGTAAACAATTTAGCTATGGTTCGATTGGTATTGGTAGCTTGGGACACTTAGCAATGGCGCGCCTTGCTAAACAAGCGGGCTTTGATTGGAACCACATCCCTTATCGTGGTGGCGGCCCTTTGATGCAAGATGCTTTGGGTGGTCAAGTTGAGTTGGCTGTAGGTTCAGAGTTTTTGGTGAAGCCGCACGTGGATAGTGGCGGCGTCATTCCTTTAGTGATTACTACAGCGAAAAGATCTCCTTCCCTACCGAATGTCCCAACGATTTCTGAAAGCGGCTTCCCAGGCTTTAGCGCTCCAGCTTGGTGGGCAGTTTTGGCGCCCGGCAAAACACCACCTGCTGTAGTAGATGCAATGAATAAGGCTTTGAATAAGGCCTTAAAAACGCCTGCGGTTGCTGCGAAGTTCAAAGCACAAGGTATTGATATTGTCGGCGGTACGCCTGAAGTTGCCCGTGAATTTATAGGCAAACAAATTGGCGTCTGGGGTAAGTTCGTGATTGAAAACAATATTAAAGAAACTGGTCAATAAAAGGTCTTTATGTCAGAACGTTTAATTCCGTATCAGCCAATGGATTTAGCAGAGCCAGCTGAGCTGGTCGCCGCTATTCGTAAAAGACGTGGCGGTCAATTCATCAATCTCGATCGCATGCTTTTGCATAGTGTTCCTATTGCAGAAGGTTGGAATCATTTCATTGGTGAAATTCGCAATAATTTATCTTTGGATCCTAAGTTACGCGAGTTGGCAATGTGTGGTGTTGCAGTTCTAAATGGGGCGGAGTATGAGTTCTTTCATCATGCGCCTCCCTTTAAAAAAGCGGGTGGCACTGAGGAGCAAGTTGAAGGTCTTCGCTTGATTGGTCAGGCAAGTTTTCCTAAAAATCTTTTTTCTCAAGTGGAAAATGACGCTGCCGATTTAACCTTTCAAATGACGCGCAATATTAAGGTGGATCCTGAGCTCATGAAGCGCTTGCAAAAGTCTCTAGGCAATACGGATGCGGTTGAGTTGGTGACCGTCATTGCTGCTTACAACATGGTCTCGCGCTTCTTAATTGCCCTGGATGTGAATCCCGAAGATCATCCTCCCGCCTAAAAAATCATGATTCGCAATATCCAAACGATTATTCCTGGCATTGCCACTTCTGATGGTGCGGGCGTTAAATTACGTCGCAGCATTGGCGGTCAAAATCAAGTCAGGCTAGATCCTTTTTTGATGTTGGATGAGTTCTCATCAAACGATCCAAATGATTACGTAGCAGGCTTTCCAGCTCACCCGCATCGGGGCTTTGAGACGGTGACATATATGCTTGAAGGCCATATGTTGCATGAGGATCATTTAGGCAATCAAGGCCATCTCAAGACTGGTGGCGTGCAGTGGATGACCGCGGGCCGCGGCATTATTCATTCTGAGATGCCACAACAAGTCAGTGGCGCTATGCGCGGTTTTCAACTGTGGATTAACTTGCCTGCTAAAGAAAAAATGAAGCCCGCTGGATACCAAGATATCCAAGTGGAAGATATTCCTAAGGCGGCTCTGGCTAACGGCGGATCAGTAAAGGTTATTGCAGGCACTTATGAGTACGATGGTAATGTGACTGCCGGACCCATTCAGGGAATCACTACGGCGCCATTATTTCTAGATGTGCACCTGCCCCCAAATGCAGAATTCGAGCACCGCATTCCCAAAGAACTTAATGCGTTCATTTATATTTATGAAGGTAATTTAGAGCTTGGTGGCCCCATGCGTGAGGTACCAAAGCAAGCTGCTGTTGTTTTGGGTGATGGTGATCGCTTAAAGGCTAAGGCGGGCGCATTGGGCGCGCAATTTATAGTTCTCGCCGCATTACCTTTGCATGAGCCTATCGTGCAATATGGCCCATTTGTCATGAATACGCGTACTGAGATCGAACAAGCGATTGATGATTATCAAAATAATCGTTTTGTGATCGCCTAGGTGAGCCAAGCTAAGCTACTTCAATGGTTAGAGGGTGAGCAGGAGTGCTCCGCTCAGTGGCATTCCGAGAATGGTATTGCCCCGCATAAAAAAATTCAGATAGCCGATGACACGCTGACTGCAGATATTGCATATCGCCTAGCTTGCGAAGGTACGGCAATGCTATACAAAGGCGACTTTCAGAATGCACGTCAACTCTTGCAAGCTCTAGCGAGAAGGGTGGATAAGCCTCCCAAAAAATCCAAAAGGGCCGATCGGGTTGAAAAAGATAAGATCAAGAGCGCTTTAGATGTCTTCAATCTGCATCGACTCTCACAATCGCAGCGTGCACGTATTTTGGGAATGCTACTTATTCAGATTAATCCTGACCATAGCATTCCATTAAGGCGTGCTCCTGACGTGACTCAAGCGTGTCTCGAGGCATACGGAAAGCAAAACGAGTCTTATGTGATTTCTCTACGAGAGTTGTTGGGTGTAATTAGTGCTCATGAGTGGCGCAAGAAGGGCGTTCAAGTCCTTACTAGGGATGATGAGGAAGTTCGCATTCATCCGCACTACGGTGTGTTCTCACCTGTTCGTGGTGAGTATATTGAGCTAGTGCTTAAGACGCCTCTACCAAGCGCCATGAAAAAAGAATCTCTTGCTATTGATATCGGTGTTGGAACCGGCGTGTTAGCTGTCGTGTTGGCTCTGCGAGATATTCAAAAAATTATTGCAACCGATATAGATGAGCGTGCCATCGTTTGTGCGCAAGACAATATTGCGCGCTTGGGATTGCAGTCTCAAATTGAGATTCGAAAAACCCATTTATTTCCGCCGGAAAAAGCTGCGCTCATAGTTTGCAATCCACCATGGTTGCCTGCAAGACCGAGCTCATCTTTAGAGCATGCGGTATATGACCCGGAAAGCCAGATGCTAAAAGGCTTTCTAGGAAATCTAAAAGATCATCTTTTGCCTAATGGTGAAGGTTGGCTAATTCTTTCCGACATAGCGGAGCATTTAGGTTTGCGAACGCGAGAGGTCTTACTTGATTGGATTGAGCAGGCTGGGTTAACAGTTTTAGGGCGTGTAGACACCAAGCCAACTCATCACAAGGTGTTTGATAAAACGGATGCATTGCATGCAGCGCGCTCTAAGGAAGTTACTTCACTATGGCGCTTAGGCGTTAAATAAAAAACAAAACCCCTCTAAAAATCAGAGGGGTTTGCTTTTAATGGTGGAGTCGGCGGGAATCGAACCCGCGTCCGCAAATCCTCCACAACAAGTTCTACATACTTAGTCATATCGTTTGATTTAATCAGCTAGGCACGGATTGACACGTTCCACGCTGACGATTCACTAAGTTTTCGAATCATTCCCCGTGACATGAAATGATCTTATCTCTTGTAAATGACCCTGATCTAGCTTGCGCTAGCTGACCCAAGAGAGAATCAGTTCAGGGGCAACCGCAATTAAGCGGCTAGTGCGAAACGTTCGTCGTTTGCAGTTAAAACATTCCCATTGATTTACGAGATAACGGGTCCTCGGTATGCCCTTGATGCTTTGTAATCCACGTCGAAACCATGTCGACCCCGGAGTTCATGCATTGGAACCCATATTTTAAGGCTCCAGGCCTTAAATTGCTTGATATCTTTTGGTTTATTCCCTGTTGGGAAAGATGATTTTTAATAAATCGCGGGGGTTATCGACCAGGTAATCCGCTCCCCAGGCCTCAGGAGGCTCTTTACAGCCGCAATATCCATAGGCGGCTGCCACGGTCTTCATGCCGGCAGCTTTGCCAGCGATAACGTCTCTAATGTCGTCGCCAACGTAGATTGACTTCGTGGGGTCAATATTAGCAACTCTGGCTGCATGCAATATGGGTTCTGGGTGTGGTTTTGAGTACGGCGTAGTGTCGCCAGAAACCGTGGAAACCGCCCGCTGACGTAATCCCATAAGCTCTGTTAAGGGGTTGGTAAAGCGCTCACTTTTGTTGGTGATGATGCCCCAAGGGAGTTTTGCATCGTCCATTTGATCGAGTAAATGACCAATCCCATCAAATAATTTGCTGTCAACGAGCAAAGCTTTTTCATAGTTACTGAAAAACTCATCGCGTAGGGCGATGAAATCCGCATGGTCGGGAGCGATTCCAAATGCCCCCTCAAGCAAACCTCTGGCACCGGCAGATGCATAGGGCCGGAGAAATTCGTAAGGCTTAGGAGATTGGTTGCGCGCAACCAAAAGTTGGTTGGTGGCCGCCACTAAATCTGGTGCTGTATCAGCTAATGTGCCATCTAAGTCAAAAAAGATGCCTTGATAAGGGCTTGATGCATTACTCATTGTGCTTACTTCTTTACGGCAATCATGTAATTTACGTCCACATCATCATTTAGGCTGTAAACCTGAGTGAGTGGGTTGTAACTCAAACCTTTTATGCCAATCATCTCTAAGCCTGCATGGCGCGTAAAGGCCACCAATTCTGAAGGCTTAATAAATTTGGCGTATTCATGAGTGCCCTTAGGGAGCAATTTGAGAACGTACTCAGCGCCAATAATGGCAAATAAATATGATTTTGGACTGCGATTGAGGGTGCTAAAAAATAAAGTGCCACCTGGTTTGCAAAGTTTGGCGCAAGCGCGCACTACGGATGCTGGATCGGGTACATGTTCCAGCATTTCCATACAGGTCACTACGTCATATTGTTCTGGCTGCTCATCAGCAAGTGCTTCAGCGGATATAGAGCGGTAAGTTAGATTCGCACCCACTTCTAGTGCGTGCAATTCTGCAACCTTGAGTGCTTTTTCAGATAGATCGATGCCAGTAGTCTCTGCGCCTGATTGAGAAATGGATTCTGCCAAGATGCCACCACCACAGCCGATATCAACCACCTTCTTACCTTCCAAATTGACAAAGGATTTAATCCAACCCAGTCGCAAAGGATTAATGGCATGCAGTGGTTTGAATTCGCTATTAGGATCCCACCAGCGATGGGCGAGGGCACTAAATTTGGCGATTTCAGATTGGTCGACGTTCATATTGATGGGGCGGTCAGATTGCTAATGGAGAAGATGATGAATATAGCGGAAATAAAAAAGCCCGCTAGAAGCGGGCTTTTTTACAAGTAAAGTGAATTACTTAGCTGCTGTACCAACAACTTCGATGTCAGTACGGCGGTTCTTAGCGCGGCCTTCAGCAGTTGCATTTGATGCAACTGGATTGCTCTTGCCTTTTGATTCTGTGTAGATACGGCTACCGTCAACACCTTTGCTTGTCAGGTAAGTCTTAACTGACTGAGCACGACGCTGACCGAGGGCCATGTTGTATGCATCTGTACCAACGCTGTCAGTGTTACCAACAGCAATGATTACTTCTAACTTGATTTTCTTCAAGTCAGCAGCGATCTTGTCCAAAGTAGCTTTACCTTCTGGCTTCAAGTCAGACTTGTTGAAGTCATAAAGTGTGTCAGCTTGCAAAGTGATCTTGCTTTGGCTAACGCCAGAAGCTGCGCCACCAGTCAATGCACCGTCACAACCTTTAGCTGCAGTAGCAGGTGTCCAGCTGTTGTCACGCCAGCACAATGTGCCGTCGCCGTTTTTCCAATTCAAGCCAGAGTTGTTTTCCCAGTTATCAGAAGCCATTGCTGCAGTAGCAGAAACGGTAATAACAGAAGCCAGCAACACTTTTAGGGTTTTGTTCATTTTTAGTCCTCAAAAATCTCTTTTTTAATTAAAGTCAAACTTAAATGTAATTCGCCCTACTTTGATGCAAAAAACTGCAAAGCGACACATCTCAATTTCGTACAAACTGACAGAATCTTAGCATAGGGCCTACCTGTCATCAAAATGATATTATTTCCAGATGGAACAAGCCGCTAAAGAAACACTACCAATATCCCTCGAAGACGAAATGCGGCGGTCCTATTTGGACTACGCAATGAGCGTCATCGTCGGCAGAGCCCTGCCAGACGTGCGTGATGGCCTCAAACCGGTTCACCGCCGGGTCTTATTCGCGATGTATGAATTAAACAACGATTGGAACCGAGCTTACAAAAAATCTGCCCGTATAGTTGGCGATGTAATCGGTAAATACCATCCGCACGGTGATTCTGCGGTGTATGACACCATCGTTCGAATGGCCCAGGATTTCTCTCTGCGCTATATGCTGGTTGACGGGCAGGGCAACTTTGGCTCCGTAGACGGCGATAACGCTGCTGCGATGCGATACACCGAAATCCGCCTACGCAAGATCGCCCATGAGCTTTTGGCCGATTTGGACAAGGAAACGGTCGATTTTGGGCCAAATTACGACGGTTCCGAGAAAGAACCCCTGATTTTGCCTGCTAAAGTGCCTAATTTGCTCATAAACGGCAGTTCTGGCATTGCTGTGGGTATGGCGACCAATATCCCTCCCCACAACCTAGATGAGGTGGTTACAGCCTGTTTACACGTGCTTCACAACCCAGAATGCACGATTGACGAGCTGATTGAGATCATTCCAGCCCCTGATTTCCCAACCGCCGGCATCATTTATGGCGTTCAGGGTGTCCGTGAGGGCTATCGCACTGGTCGTGGCCGTGTAGTGATGCGCGCGAAGACTCACTTTGAAGATTTGGACAAGGGCGCACGTCAAGCCATCATCGTTGATGAGTTGCCATATCAAGTGAACAAAAAGAACTTGCTCGAACGTATTGCCGAGTTAGTGAATGAGAAAAAAGTTGAAGGCATTTCTGACTTGCGTGATGAGTCAGATAAATCCGGTATGCGCGTTGTGATTGAACTCAAGCGTGGCGAGGTGCCTGAAGTTGTTCTGAATAATTTGTACAAGAGCACTCAGCTGCAAGATAACTTCGGTATGAACATGGTGGCCTTGGTAGATAACCAGCCACGCTTGTTGAACTTGAAGCAAATGCTTGAGTACTTCTTGCAGCATCGTCGTGAAGTTGTTACACGTCGCACAATTTTTGAATTGCGCAAAGCACGCGATCGCGGTCACGTCTTAGAAGGCTTGGCTGTTGCGTTAGCTAACATCGACGAGTTCATTGCGATTATTAAAGCTGCTGCAAACCCAGTGATTGCTAAGCAAGAGTTAATGAGCAAGGCTTGGGATTCATCGATGGTGCGTGAGATGTTGGCACGTGCTGAGACAGATACGCCAGGCGGCCGTAACGCCTATCGCCCAGAAGGATTGTTGCCTGAGTACGGCATGCAAACTACTGGCTTGTATCGCCTATCAGATAGTCAAGCGCAAGAAATTTTGCAAATGCGTTTGCAACGTTTGACAGGTCTTGAGCAAGACAAGATTGTTAACGAATACAAAGAAGTCATGGCAGAGATTTCTGACTTACTCGATTTGTTGGCGAAGCCAGAGCGCGTAACTCAAGTGATCGAAACCGAATTAAAAGAAGTTCAATCTGAATTTGGTATTGCTGGTGGTGATACAGGTCGTCGTTCATTTATTGAAATGAATGCAACTGAACTCTTCACTGAAGATTTGATTACGCCGCAAGATTTAGTAGTGACACTTTCAAATACTGGTTATATGAAGAGTCAGCCGCTAAGCGAGTACCGTGCGCAAAAACGTGGTGGACGCGGTAAGCAAGCTGCTGCTACTAAGAACGAAGATTGGATTGAAACACTCTTCGTGGCAAATACGCATGACACAATCCTTTGCTTCTCTGATCGTGGGCGTATGTATTGGCTCAAGGTATGGGAAGTTCCGCAAGGTAGCCGTACTTCACGTGGCAAGCCAATCGTCAATATGTTCCCGCTGATTGAAGGCGAGAAGATCACTGTGATTCTCCCAATTAAGGGTTACCAGGACGATCAGTACGTATTTATGGCTACTAGCTTGGGTACCGTGAAGAAGACACGTTTGTCTGACTTCTCTAACCCACGTAAGGCCGGAATTATTGCGGTTGACTTGAACGAAAACGACTTCTTGGTTGGCGCTGCCATTACTGATGGCCAGCATGATGTGATGTTGTTCTCTGATGCTGGTAAAGCAGTGCGTTTTGACGAGAATGATGTTCGTCCAATGGGCCGTACCGCACGTGGTGTGCGCGGTATGAACCTAGGTGAAGGTCATCAAGTGATTGCGATGTTAGTTGCCCCAGCGGAGGCTGCAGAAGGTGTTGAGGCGGCTGTGGTTGATGCAAACGGTATTGCCATTCCAAGTAGTGTGTTGACTGCGACAGAAAATGGTTACGGTAAACGTACCCCAATCGCTGAATATACTCGTCATGGTCGTGGCACTAAAGGCATGATCGCCATCCAGACTTCAGAGCGCAACGGTAAAGTTGTTGCTGCTGCCTTGGTATCTCCGGAAGATCAAATTATGTT
Source organism: Polynucleobacter sp. AP-Kolm-20A-A1 (assembly GCF_018688315.1). Classification (NCBI taxonomy): domain Bacteria; kingdom Pseudomonadati; phylum Pseudomonadota; class Betaproteobacteria; order Burkholderiales; family Burkholderiaceae; genus Polynucleobacter; species Polynucleobacter sp. AP-Kolm-20A-A1. Next base: position 1,471,846 of record NZ_CP061315.1, on the reverse strand, counting down.
GATCACTACTGGCGGTGTCTTGGTACGTACACGCGTTTCTGAAATTCGTGAGATGGGTCGCGCTACTCAAGGCGTTACTTTGATTAACGTAGATGAAGGTACACGTTTGTCTGGCTTGCAGCGTATTGCTGAAAGCGATTCAGATGACGATGCTGACGACGCAGAAGAGGGTGATGTATCTGCAGATCCAGCAACCGACTCTAATGACGATACGGCAGGTGACGCTTAAGCGTCACCTCTAGACTAGACACATCATGACTTTTGACCGCCGCATTTTTAATTTCGCTGCGGGGCCTGCTACTTTGCCTGAAGAGGTATTGAAGCAGGCTGCTGATGAAATGCTTAATTGGCGCGGACTCGGTACTAGCGTGATGGAAATTAGCCATCGCAGTAAAGAGTTCATGGAAGTGTATGAGGAGGTCATTCAAGATCTTCGTACGCTGATGAATATTCCTGATACATACGAGATCTTGCTTTTGCAAGGTGGCGGCCTTGGTCAAAATGCTGCCATTCCAATGAATCTCATGCCTTTGGCAAAGAATGGCCCTAAGGCTGATTTCTTGGTAACAGGTGTTTGGTCAGAAAAATCATATAAAGAAGCGCAGAAATACGGCACTGCAAATTTAGCCGCATCTTCTGTTGCGGAGAAATTCAATACGATTCCAGCAAGATCGACTTGGAGCTTATCAAGCGATGCTGCGTATGTTCATTACTGTGCGAACGAAACCATTGGCGGCGTTGAGTTTCCTGATGTACCAGACGTTGGCGACATTCCCCTGGTCGCAGATATTTCAAGCAACATCCTTTCCAAAGAGATGGACGTGAATCAGTGCGCTGTTTGGTTTGGCGGCGCGCAAAAGAATATCGGACCTTCTGGCGTAACGATTGTGATCGTACGCAAGGACCTGATAGGCCACAGCATGGGGATCACTCCAACGATTTGGGATTGGTCTGTGCAAGCCAATACGCAGTCCATGATTAATACGCCTCCTACATTCTCGATTTACATGGCGGGATTAGGCTTTAAGTGGTTGCTCAAGCAAGGTGGCGTGAAGTCGATTGAAAAGCGCAATCAAGAAAAAGCGGATTTGCTCTACAACTTCTTGGATCAAAGTAGTTTGTATGAAAATCGCGTTACCAAAGAATATCGCTCACGCATGAACGTGACTTTCTTCCTAAAAGATGAGAACCTGAACGCTGAGTTTTTGGCGCAATCCAATGCTGCCGGTTTGGTTGCTCTGCGCGGTCATAAAGCTGCGGGAGGCATGCGTGCCAGTATCTACAACGCCATGCCTATTGAGGGTGTAAAAGCCTTGGTTGAATTTATGCGCGACTTTGAAAGGCGGGCTTAATGAGTACTGAAGAACAGCGCTTAGCTCCCTTGCGGGAAAAGATTGATGCATTAGATGCACAGATTCTAGATTTGCTAACTCAGCGCGCAAAAGCTGCGCAGGAAGTTGGCCATGTCAAAGGTGGCTTCGCATCGCCAGTGTTCCGCCCTGAGCGTGAGCGTCAAGTTGTTGCACGTCTTCAAGAAATCAATGCAGGTCCTTTGCTGCCCGATGGTATTGCTGCTATTTGGCGTGAAGTGATGTCGGCTTGTAGGGCTTTAGAGGCTCGTCAATCCATTGCTTATTTGGGTCCAGTGGGTACGTTTTCTGAGCAAGCAGCACAAACCTATTTTGGTCATTCGATTGCTGGCCTGCCTTGCGCAAGCTTGGATGAGGTGTTTAAGGCGGTTGAGAAGGGCGCGGCGCAATTCGGTGTTGTTCCCGTAGAAAACTCTAGCGAAGGTGCAATCTCACGTACTTTGGATTTGTTGTTGGATTCTTCCATGCGCATTAGTGGTGAAGTGGTGCTCCCAATTCGTCATCATTTGTTGACTAAGAGCGGTAACTTAGATGGTGTGACAACAGTATGTGCGCATGCTCAAGCATTGGCGCAGTGTCAGCAATGGCTCAGCATCCATGCTCCGCAATTAAAGCGTCAGGCCGTTAGCAGCAATGCAGAAGCAGCTCGCATGGCGGCTAGTGATCCAAGTTTGGCGGCAATTGCCGGAGATCCTGCTCAAGAGGCTTACGGCCTGCAAGCGGTAGCTGCGCAAATTCAGGATGACCCGCACAACCGCACTCGTTTCGTTGTTGTTGGTAACTACTCATGCCAATCAACCGGTAAAGATCAAACTTCTTTGGTGCTCTCCGTAGACAATCAACCTGGTGCCGTGCACCGTTTGCTTGCGCCTCTAGCAAAACATGGCGTTTCCATGAATCGCTTTGAGTCTCGCCCTGCTCGTAAAGGCACTTGGGAATATCACTTCTATATCGACATTGCTGGGCATGCTGATGATGCCAAGGTCGTGAAGGCGCTTGAAGAGCTTAAGGGTGTTGCCGCCTTCTATAAGAATCTTGGCTCTTATCCACACTCTGCGTGATTGAGCATCAAAAAATAGATAAATCCTTTAGCAAATAAAAATTAGTAAATACATTTAGCAAAACTCGAATGACATCCAAGATTGGCTTAAAACATATTCATGCAATTGCACCTTACGTTGGTGGGCGTCCCATCAGTGAGGTTGCGCGCGAATACGGCCTTGATGAAAACAAGATTGTGAAGCTGGCCTCCAATGAAAATCCGCTGGGTATGCCCAAGTCTGCTCAAGATGCGATGCTCAGGGCGGCTAGTGATTTGGGGCGTTATCCAGACTCCAATGGTTTTGAGCTCAAGAATGTTCTTGCTGCACGCCTAGGGGTGCCAACCGATTGGATTACTTTAGGTAATGGCAGTAATGATATTTTGGAGTTAGCTGCCAGGGCTGTTGCTCAAGCGGGTGACGAGGTCATTTTTTCTAAGCATGCATTTGCTGTTTATCCCTTAGCTACTCAGGCTGTAGGCGCTAAAGCAATTGAGGTTGCTGCTACTGAGATTTATGGCCATGATTTGCCGGCCATGTTGGCAGCAATTAAAACGTCTGGCGATAAGGCGAAGTTGGTTTTTGTGGCCAACCCAAATAATCCAACAGGCAGTTATCTGACGGCAAAAGAAATTGAAGATTTTTTGATGGCGGTGCCATCAAATGTGGTGGTGGTACTTGATGAGGCTTATAACGAATACCTCACTCCAGAGCAGCGCTACGATGCAATTGCTTGGGTAAAGCGTTTACCAAATATGATTTTGTCGCGTAGCTTCTCTAAGGCTTACGGTTTAGCAGGACTGCGCATTGGTTATGGCGTTGCTCAGCCGCATTTAACCGATCTTTTGAATCGTATTCGCCAGCCATTTAATGTCAATAGTCTTGCGCAAGCAGCAGCGATTGCGGCGTTTCAAGATCAAGCTTTTTTACAGCAAGGTTTTGAATTAAACCAGGCTGGTTATGCACAGTTGACTCATGCTTTTGATGAGCTTGGTTTGAAATACCTACCGTCTGCTGGTAATTTTGTATTGGTAAAGGTCGGCGATGATGATCAAGCTGGCGCACGTATCAATTTGGAGCTACTAAAGCGCGGCATCATTGTTCGTCCTGTTGGTAACTATGGATTGCCACAGTGGCTGCGTATCTCTATAGGTCTTCCGGAAGAAAACGCCGCCTTCATCGCAGCTCTAAAGGAAATACTTTCCTAATGACCATCATTAATCCAGCAAGCAATTACGGCACCGTCACCATTGTGGGTGTTGGCTTGATTGGCGCATCCTTAGGGTTGGCTCTCAAACAAGCTGGAGTAGTTACAAAAGTATTGGGCGTTGGCCGTAGCAAAGAAAATTTAGATCAAGCCCTGAAGATGGGTGCGATTGATGGCGTGGTGGATTTGGCTGAGGCTGCCAAGCAATCCGATGTGATCGTGCTTTGCGTGCCAGTTGCGCAAATGCGAGCTGCCTTTGAAGTGATTGAGCCACTTCTTGAGCCGCGCACCATGATTACCGATGCGGGTAGCACGAAGGGCGATGTCATTTTGGCTGCCAAAGAGGTTCTTGGTAAAAAGGCCTGTCAATTTGTGCCGGCCCACCCGATTGCTGGAGGCGCTCAGCATGGTGCCAGTGCTGCAAAGGCAGATTTATTCAAAGGTAAGCTGACCATCATTTGCCCCTTGCAAGAAAATTCTCCACAAGATACGAGTTTAATCACCGGTTTTTGGGAAAGTGCTGGCTCTGAAGTGAAAAAGATTGGCGTTGTTCAGCACGATGCGATTTATGCAGCCGTTTCTCATCTTCCACATATTTTGTCCTTTGCCTTAATGGCTAGCGTAGTGAACTCGGAAGATGCCGATCAAAAATTAAGTCACGTGGGTGCGGGTTTCAAAGATTTCACGCGCATAGCCGCATCAAGTCCAGAGATGTGGCGCGACGTTTGCTTAGGTAATCGCACTGCCATTTTGAAAGAGCTTGACCAATACTTATTGATCGTGAATCACATGCGTAAGCTCATCTCCGAAAACGATGGCGCTGGCTTGGAGAAATTATTCAATAAGGCGAGCAAAGCGCGTCAAGATTTGGACGTACTTTAATGAGTGGTTTGCCAGATATTAGTATTGGGCCATTTACGCGAGCGCAAGGCTCGATTGTGTTGCCGGGCTCAAAGAGCATTTCTAATCGCGCTCTACTACTAGCTGCGCTATCTACCGGCACAACGACTCTGAAGAATTTGCTGGATGCTGATGACACGCAGGTAATGCGTAATGCATTGCGTCAGTTGGGTTTATCGGTTACCGATCAAGAAAATCATGTTTGTGTAGTTGAGGGGTGTGGCGGTCAATTTCCTGTGCGCGAAGCGGACCTCTTTATGGGTAATGCAGGTACTGCGATTCGTCCACTTACTGCAGCCCTTGCGATGCAAGGCGGCAACTATCGTTTATCTGGTGTGGCACGCATGCACGAAAGACCGATTCGTGATTTGGTTGATGGTTTGCGCCAAGTGGGTGCGAAGATCGATTATGAATTGCAAGATGGGTATCCCCCAATCAACATTTCTGCGGCAGATATTCAGATTAAGGATGTTGTTAAAGTTCGCGGCGATGTATCTAGCCAATTTTTAACAGCGTTGCTGATGGCTTTGCCGTTGGTTGCAAATGAGCCGGTGCGCATTGAAGTAGTTGGCGAACTGATTTCTCGTCCATACATTGATATCACTTTGAAGCTCATGGCGCGTTTTGGCGTCACGGTAGCTTGCCCTGATATGCAATCGTTTGTCATTCCAGCAAAAACATCGAATGTGGTTTACAAGAGCCCAGGTCAGTTGTCGGTTGAAGGTGATGCCTCATCTGCCTCTTACTTCTTGGCTCTGGGTGCTATTGGTGCCGGCCCTGTGCGGGTTCTGGGTGTTGGCAAAGATAGCATTCAAGGTGATGTGGCTTTTGCTGATGCACTTGCCCTTATGGGCGCAAAGATTACTGCAGGCGAAGATTGGATTGAGGTTGCTGGTGTGAAAAATACTAATGGCAAACTCAATGGCATTACGATTGATTGCACGGAGATTCCCGATGCAGCGATGACTCTAGCTGTTGCTGCATTATTTGCAGAAGGCCCAACTCGCTTAAACAGTATTGCAAGTTGGCGTGTAAAAGAAACAGATCGCATTGCGGCCATGGCAAAAGAATTAAAAAAAGTTGGCGCGATCGTTGAGGAAGGCACCGACTACATTGTTGTGCAAGCCCCAGCATCTGTAAGCGATTGGAAGACTCCGAGCGAAGGTATTGATACATACGATGACCATCGTATGGCGATGTGCTTCTCACTTGCGGCGTTTGGTCCGAATGCCCTCAAGATCAATGATCCCAACTGCGTAGCAAAAACATTCCCTACCTACTTCGCTGAGTTTGCGAAAGTGGTGAACTAAGCCGGACCTATTTTTATGGCTCTTCCACCGGTCATCGCGATTGACGGACCTACCGCTTCAGGCAAAGGCACCGTTGCCTCTTTAGTTGCCGAGAAGCTTGGATTTCATTATTTGGACAGCGGGGCTCTTTACCGCTTAGTGGCTTTGGCCAGTGAAAAACAGGGAATTGATGTCAAAAACGGCCCAGAATTAGGTCTTTTAGTCCCTAAGTTATTGATTTCATTTAAAAATAGTCAAATTTTCCTCAATGGCGAGGATGTTACGGACGCCATTCGCGTAGAAAATATCGGCCTTAGAGCATCTGCTTTAGCCGTTCATCCAGAGGTCAGGGCTGCATTAGTAGGTCTGCAACGCAGTTTTCGTCAGTTACCAGGCTTAGTGGCTGATGGCAGGGATATGGCCAGCGTTATATTCCCAGACGCAGTTTTGAAGGTTTTTCTCACTGCAACGGCCGCCGCCAGGGCCGAGCGTCGCTATAAGCAATTGATAGCTAAGGGAATTTCTGCTAAACTTGAGGACTTGCTGCAGGATTTGCAAGAGCGCGATGCCAGAGACAGTAGTCGAGGTGCCGCACCCTTGTTAGTTGCAGATGGTGCAAAAGTGCTTGAAACGTCAGATTTGTCGATAGATCAAGCAGTTAAGACAGTTTTGGATTGGTATCAATCTTCGATTGCTTAGCTTTGTAAGTAGTGAGTTGTACGTAGTAGTTTTGGCGTCTTAAGAAACCCCACAACGCGACCTTTTCCTTAGCGTGTTTCTTTAAGACTTTTTTAACCTAACCCGTCGGGCCTTCTGACGGCAAAAAGTGAATACACATGTCTGAATCATTTGCAGAATTATTTGAAGAATCATTAACCCGATCGAATATGAAGACCGGCCAAGTTATTTCGGCTGAAGTTCTTCGCATCGACCATAACTTCGTCGTTGTTAACGCTGGCTTAAAGTCTGAAGCGTTTATTCCTGTTGAAGAATTCCATAACGACGCTGGCGAGATTGAAGTAGCTCCTGGCGATTTCGTTTCTGTTGCTATTGACGCTCTTGAGAACGGCTATGGCGACACAATCCTTTCCCGTGACAAAGCAAAACGCTTAGCTTCATGGATGAACTTGGAAAAAGCTCTCGAGCAAGCTGAGATCGTTACCGGTACTGTTACTGGTAAGGTTAAAGGCGGCTTGACTGTAATGGTTAACGGTATCCGCGCATTCTTGCCTGGATCACTCGTTGATACACGCCCAATCAAAGACACCAGCCCTTACGAAGGTAAGACGATGGAGTTCAAGGTTATTAAGCTTGACCGTAAGCGTAACAACGTAGTGTTGTCACGTCGTGCTGTTGTTGAAGCTAGCCAAGGTGAAGAGCGTGCTAAGTTGATGTCTAATCTTAAAGAAGGCGCTGTTGTTACTGGCCTCGTTAAGAACATCACTGATTACGGCGCATTCGTTGACCTCGGCGGTATCGATGGCCTCTTGCACATCACTGACTTGGCATGGCGTCGTGTGCGTCACCCAAGCGAGATGTTGACTGTTGGTCAAGAAGTTACCGCGAAGATTTTGAAGTTCGATCAAGAGAAGAACCGTGTTTCACTTGGCGTGAAGCAGCTTGGCGATGATCCTTGGGTTGGTATCGCTCGTCGTTACCCACCAAATACCCGTTTATTCGGCAAGGTAACCAACTTGACTGATTACGGCGCATTCGTTGAGATCGAGTCTGGTATCGAAGGTTTGGTCCACGTTTCCGAAATGGACTGGACCAATAAGAACGTTGCTCCAAGCAAAGCTACTGCATTAGGAACCGAAGTTGAAGTAATGGTTCTGGATATTGATGAAGACAAGCGTCGTATTAGCTTGGGCATCAAGCAGTGCAAAGCAAACCCATGGGAAGAGTTCTCACGTTCACAGCAAAAAGGCGACAAGCTTTCTGGTGCAATCAAGTCAATCACTGACTTTGGTGTGTTCATTGGCTTGCCTGGCGGTATCGACGGTTTAGTTCACCTCTCAGACCTCTCATGGAATGAGCCAGGCGAAGAAGCTGTTAAGAAATACAAAAAAGGTGATGAAGTTGAAGCCACTGTATTGGCAATCGATGTTGAGAAAGAGCGTATCTCTCTCGGTATCAAGCAATTGTCTGGTGACCCATTCAACAACTACACATCTGTCAGCGACAAGGGTAGCCTCGTAACTGGTACTGTGAAAGCGGTTGATGCTAAGGGTGCAACTATTCACTTAGCTGATGAAGTTGAAGCTTACTTGCGTGCTTCTGAGATCTCAACAGATCGCGTTGAAGATGCACGCAATGTATTGAAAGAAGGCGACAGCGTAACTGCAATGATCATCAATATTGATCGCAAGTCACGCGTAATCAATCTTTCAATTAAAGCAAAAGACAGCTCTGATCAACAAGATGCAATGAGCAAGCTCCAAGGTGATGCGCAGTCTGGCACAACCAATTTGGGTGCTTTGTTAAAAGCAAAATTGGACAATCAAGGCTAAATCAATATCGCCGCTTTCCATTGGGGGAGCGGCGATTTTTTATTGATAGATCATGACAGATCAAGAGCAACAAGCAATTACCCGCTCCGAACTAGTGGAGAGCCTTGCGGAACAGTTTCCGCAACTTCTGCCTAGGGACGTGGAGTTGGCGGTAAAAACATTGCTGGACACAATGACCCATGCTTTGGCAGAGGGAAAGCGTATCGAGCTGCGCGGCGTCGGAAGTTTTGTACTTCATCATCGTCCTGCGCGCACCGGTCGTAACCCTAAGTCGGGTGAGAAGGTATTGATTCCAGAAAAACGTGTTCCGCACTTTAAGCCAGGCAAAGAGTTGCGTGAGCGTGTTGATTACAAGCCATTGAAGCAGGCGGGCCCCAAAGAGGGTTCTGGTGCCTAGTACTCAGGCTAAACCTCAGTGGTCCATTCGGGCCATTTTTTTATTTAAATCCTGCAAAGCATGATTCAGATATCCACATCTTGGTTATTGCTATTGCCCATCATGTTTGGTGTTGGGTGGATGGCTGCGCGTTGGGATTTGCGTCTTGAAAATCGCATGGATGAGCGTGAGCGCATGCGTCAGCAACGCTCTACCTTTAAAGGGCTCAGCCTCTTATTGAATGAACAACCAGATCAAGCGATTGAAACTTTAGTCAAGATTGCGCAACTGGACCCTGAAACTGTTGAACTTCATTTTTCTTTAGGTAATTTATTCCGTCGCCGCGGCGAAACTGAACGCGCCATTAAGGTTCATCAGCACCTAGCGAATCGCGATGATTTAAAGCCTCGAGATCGCGATCATGCTGCATACGAATTAGGTCGTGACTTCTTACGTGCCGGTTTATTGGATCGTGCTGAGTCATCTTTAAATCGCGTGGGTGAAGGCAAGTTTGCGGTGCCCGCTAAAGAAAGTCTTTTAGAGATGTATCAGGTGGAGCGTGATTGGAAAAAAGCCATCATTGCTGCAACCGAGTTAGAAAGCTTGCAAGGTAAATCGCATCAAACTGAGATTGCCCAATTCCACTGTGAGTTAGGTCAGGATGCTTTGCGTCGCAAAGATCTTGCTGAGGCTGAGCAGTCTATTCAGCGTGCTTTACAGGCCGTTCCGAACCATGCGCGTGCTTTGATTTTGCAGGGCGATTACTTTATGGCGACTGAGCGTCCAGCCCAGGCGATTGAAGCTTGGAGTGTAATTGCTAACTCCCATCCTGCTTATATGCATTTATTGGCTGATCGCTGGATGTTGGCGCATACCGAGCTAGGTAAAACCGATGAAGGTTTGGATCGCTTATGTGAGCTATTGAAGACACAGGCATCTGGTGAGCTTTTAGATATCACCCACAAGCAGCTCATGAAAATTCGGGGGCCTCAAGCAGCTAACGTCATGTTGTCTGAGGTTATCCAGCACTCCCCAAGCTTAAGTGCTCTATCCAAGTTGGCTGAAACGCGATTAGCGATTGAAGAGAATGGCGCGCATCCAGAGAGGGTGATTGAGCTTCAATCCATCTTAAATATTTTGCGCCAACGTACAACAAGTTTGGCTCGCTACACTTGTGGCAACTGTGGCTTCCGTGCAAGACGTTTTTATTGGCAATGCCCTGGTTGCAATCATTGGGAGGCATACTCCCCAAGACGAAGTGAGGGTGTCGCCCCTAGCGGCCCTTCAATGTAATCCCATATATTGAGTAATTATTAGGAGTTCAATTGAAAGTTACTATCATCGGCAGCGGTTATGTAGGTTTGGTTACCGGCGCATGCTTAGCCGAGCAAGGTAATAATGTTTTTTGTCTTGATTTGGACCCTAAAAAAATTGAGATTCTGAATTCTGGCGGCGTTCCAATCTATGAACCCGGCTTAAAGGAAATGATTGAGCGTAACCGTGCTGCTGGCCGTTTACAGTTCTCTACTGACATTGCTGCTTCGGTTGCTCATGGTGATATTCAATTTATCGCCGTAGGCACGCCTCCAGACGAAGACGGGTCTGCAGACTTGCAATATGTAGTTGCGGCTGCTCGCAATATTGGCCGTCATGCAACAACACCTAAGGTGATTGTTGATAAATCCACTGTTCCAGTAGGCACTGCTGATAAGGTTTCAGCAGCTATCACTGAAGAACTAGAAAAAAGAAATTTACCGCTAGATCTTTGCTCGGTAGTTTCAAATCCAGAGTTCTTAAAAGAAGGCGCTGCTGTAGAAGACTTCATGCGCCCTGACCGTATCGTGATTGGTACTGAAAATACTCCTGCTGGCTTGCGTGCCAAGGAGCAAATGCGCAAGCTATATGCTCCATTTAACCGTCATCATGAGCGCACCTATTACATGGATGTGAAGAGTGCGGAGCTGACTAAATATGCTGCTAATGCAATGCTGGCTACGCGCATTTCCTTTATGAATGAGTTGGCGAATTTGGCTGACTTGGTGGGTGCAGATATTGAAGCTGTACGTCAAGGTATTGGATCGGATTCTCGTATTGGTTTTGGTTTCTTGTATCCAGGTACTGGCTACGGTGGATCTTGCTTTCCAAAAGACGTATCCGCTTTATCTAAGACTGCTAAAGAACACGGCAGAGAATTAAAGATTCTTGATGCGGTTGAAGCGGTGAACGAAATTCAAAAGTACGTTTTGGTTGAAAAGATTGACAAGCGCTTTGGTAAAGACTTATCGAATATGAAGTTTGCGTTGTGGGGATTGGCATTTAAGCCCAATACCGACGATATGCGCGAAGCACCAAGTCGAGTCATTATTCAAGAATTGGTTAAGCGTGGTGCAACGGTAGTGGCGCATGATCCTGTAGCCATGCCTGAAGCAAAACATTGCTTAGATTTAGACTTCAAAGACAATCCTGCGGGCCTGCAAAAGGTTTCTATGGTCGCCGATCCGATGGCTGCCTTGGATGGATGTGATGCATTGGTGATTGTTACCGAATGGAAAGCGTTCCGTAGCCCCGATTTTGAGCAAGTGATGCAAAAACTTACTCGCCCAGTGATTTTTGATGGCCGTAACTTATATGAGCCACAAGCCATGAAAGACTTGGGTATTGAGTACTTTGCCATTGGCAGACATAATTAACTAGCCTATATAAATAGAAAAAGATATATAAAAGCACATGGAAAAAGCTAACCGAGAACAATTCTCCCAAACGCGCTTGCTCGTAGTTGGGGACGTCATGTTAGATCGTTATTGGTTTGGTGATACCAACAGAATCTCTCCTGAGGCGCCTGTACCAGTAGTGCAAGTTGGCAAAATAGATGAGCGCCTTGGTGGTGCTGCCAACGTAGCACGCAACGTCGCTGCATTGGGTGCCAATACAACCATCTTGGGTATCGTTGGTAATGATGAGCCAGGCAAGCGCGTTGTTGAGTTGCTCAAGTCTGGCGGTGTAGATAGTCAGCTTGAAATTGATGCTCAAGTTCCAACGATTGTGAAGTTGCGTGTTATTGCTCGTCAGCAGCAACTCATTCGTCTAGATTTTGAAGAGGCGCCTAGCGAAAAAGCGCTTGCCCATAAGTTGGAGCGTTTTGAAAAATTGGTTGGCGCTGCAGATGTCGTGATTCTGTCTGATTACGGCAAGGGTGCATTAGGGCAAGTTGCCCACATGATTGAGCAAGCAAGAGCCCAGAAAAAAATGATCTTGGTTGACCCTAAGGGTGAAGATTATGAAAAGTATCGTGGTGCCACTGTTTTGACGCCTAACCGCAGCGAGTTGCGACAGGTGGTGGGCAGCTGGACTAGCGAAGAAGATTTGACAAAAAAAGCACAAGACCTCAGAAAATCATTAAATCTCGAGGCTTTATTGCTGACGCGCTCTGAAGAGGGTATGAGTTTATATACCGAGGCTGGTGTGAGCCATGTAAAGGCGCAAGCACGGGAAGTATTCGACGTGTCTGGTGCGGGCGATACAGTGATTGCTACATTGGCAGTTGCTTTAGCAGCTAAATGGCCATTAGAAAAAGCGATGGCGCTTGCCAATCGTGCTGGTGGTATTGTGGTTGGTAAATTAGGTACTGCAACCGTTACTTCAGAGGAATTACAGTGACTATTATCGTAACTGGAGCTGCTGGCTTTATTGGCGCCAATATTGTTCAAGCGCTTAATGCGCGCGGTGAGAAAAATATCATTGCTGTGGATGATTTACGTCCTGCAGATAAATATCGCAATCTAGCTGATTTAGACATCATTGATTATCTCGATAAAGATGAGTTTTTAGAGGCTTTTAGAAGCGGTAAGTTAGGCAAAATTAAAGCGGTATTCCATGAAGGGGCTTGCTCCGACACCATGGAAACAGATGGCATTTTTATGATGGCGAATAACTATCGCTACACCATGGATTTGTTGGATATCTGTACAGCCCAAAAAGTGCAGTTGCTCTATGCTTCTTCGGCAGCTACCTATGGGGGTTCTGATGTTTTCGTCGAAAGTCGCGAACATGAGAAGCCGCTCAATATTTACGGCTACTCCAAGTTCTTATTTGATCAAGTGATGCGTAAGCGCTTTGCTGAAAAAGCCAATACTGCTCAAGTGGTCGGCTTTCGTTATTTCAATGTATATGGTCCTCGCGAATCCCATAAAGGTCGCATGGCATCGGTTGCTTTTCACCAATACCATCAGTACAAAGCCAATGGTCACGTAAAACTCTTTGGTGAGTATGGCGGTTATGGGCCAGGCGAACAAAGTCGTGACTTTGTGTCAGTTGAAGATGTGGTGAAGGTCAATTTATTTTTCTTGGATCACCCAGAAATTAGCGGTATCTTCAACTTGGGTAGCGGTCGTGCTCAGCCCTTTAATGATGTTGCGCATGCAGTTGCTAACGCCATGCGTAAGCTCGATAAAGCTTTACCTGCAACTCTACAAGAGTTGGTCAAAGAAAAGGCCATTGAGTACATTCCGTTTCCGGATGCACTCAGAGGGAAGTATCAGTGCTTTACTCAAGCAGATTTAACTAAGCTTAGAGCTGCTGGCTACACAGAGCCCTTCCTGAATGTTGAGCAAGGTGTAGGGCGCTACATTGAATGGCTTGAGGCTAATGCTGGATTCTTGGCTAATCCTTTGGATAGCAAATAAGACACCGCCAATGAAATTTTTCATCGCAATTGCCGTCTGGGTAATTAGCTTTGGTGTTAGTGCTCAAGTTTTTGATGTCCCTCATGCAGATGAGGCTCCTACAAAAACTTTATTAGTCCAACCCTCAAAACCACGTGCCCTAGTGCTGTTATTTCCGGGGGGTGGTGGCATGGCAGGCATCTCCGATAGTGGTGCGGTAAGAAGTAAACATACTTTTATTCGCTCTTTGGGGATGTGGGAGCAATATGGCATCGCAGCGGTGCTAGTGGATAGCCCATATGACTTAGGCGATCTGCGCAGGGGCAATCTACGTGGCCGCCAAGACCATCTGACAAGAGTGGGTGAGGTGGTTAAGTTCTATAAAGCTAAATTTGGTTTGCCGGTGTGGATATTTGGCCATAGTATGGGTAGCTCCACAGCCACTTATTATGCGAATGAATTAGGTGCATCAAAAGGCGCACTTTCTGGAATTATTATTGCTGGGACTATTAATGCTGCCTCTTTAAATGATGACGTTAGTCTGCCTGTGCTTGGCATTCATCATCTAGATGATGAATGCGTCGGTACTCCGGTAGCAGCTACCTCTAGGGTAATTAAGGGCAGGCCTCCTCAATATATTTCTCAATTGGAAATTATTGAGGGCGGTATTAGCGAGGGAAATGTCTGTGATTCCTTTGCCTATCATGGCTTCAATCAAACGGAGTCTGAGTTTGTGAAACGTGCCGCCCAATTTATCTTGAGTCATTAATTTAGCGATGCGTCAGAAAATACAGATTCAGTTGCCAGGCCTCTAATCTCGTCAACCAAGCTCTTCCTTTCTCGTTGTAAACGATCCACGCGCACTTTGTGTCCGTGGGTTTTTTATTAACTTTAGGAGAGTGAATGAATACATACTTCAATATGAGTAATTTCAGAAGTCTAGTAAGGGCTGCTACTTTGGCTTTTACGTTTGCGGTAGTCCCCTTTGGCGCTGCTGCATCCCCAATTAATGTAAATACCGCAACTCAGTCAGAGCTTGAGGGCATTAAAGGTATTGGTCCAGCTAAAGCAAAAACCATTATTGCGGAGCGTTTGGATGGAGGCCATTTTCAGGATGCCAATGATTTGCAGAAGCGGGTGCGTGGTATCGGCATGAAGTCAGTTGAGAAAATGGTAGATAACGGCCTCACAATTGAAGCTCCCAGCTCTTTTCGTGAGCCCAATGGGCGTGCAAAAAAGGAGGGCGGAGCTAGTGGTCGACGCAATTCTCGTGGTCAAGCTGGTGCTCGCCATCAGCCGGAGCGTTCGGGGTCAACTCGCCGAAATTAAACCCTTTCGGGTGTAGTGGTGCTTATGGCTAAAATGGCTTTATGAGCAAACCTTCTTACCTAACGATTTCGCAAACTGTGGGCAATACGCCTTTGGTACGCCTACAACGTATTCCTGGTCTTGAGAATGAGAATCGTGGCAACGTCATCCTGGGTAAGTTAGAGGGTAATAATCCAGCCGGGTCGGTGAAAGACCGACCTGCGCTGTCGATGATCATGCGCGCGCAAGAGCGCGGTGAAATTAAACCGGGTGACACCTTAATAGAAGCTACCAGTGGAAATACAGGAATTGCGTTGGCAATGACTGCAGCCATGCTGGGTTACAAAATGATTTTGGTGATGCCTGAGAACCAGAGTATTGAACGTCGCCAAAGTATGGCTGCGTATGGTGCCGAATTGATTTTGACTGCGGCTTCTGGCGGCATGGAATTTGCCAGAGACTACGCCTTGCAATTGCAAAGAGAAGGACGCGGTAGGTTGCTAGACCAATTTGCCAATCCCGATAATCCAAGGGCGCATATTGAAACCACTGGTCCTGAAATTTGGCGTGATACCGATGGGCAGGTCACGCACTTTGTATCTGCCATGGGCACCACTGGAACCATCACAGGGGTCTCCACTTATCTCAAGTCAATGAATCCTGAGATTCAGATTATTGGTGCGCAACCAGAAGAGGGTTCACAGATTCCGGGAATTCGTAAATGGGCACCTGAATATTTGCCAAAGATTTATCAGGGCGATAGAGTGGATCGTATCGAATATGTCACGCAGGCCGATGCAGAAGAAATGGCACGTCGCTTAGCTGCACAAGAGGGCATCTTCTGCGGCATCTCTGCTGGCGGTGCCCTGGTCGTGGCGTTGCGTATTGCCCGCCAGGTTGAAAATGCGACGATTGTCTTTATTGTTTGCGATCGAGGTGACCGCTATTTATCTACAGGGGTGTTTCCAGCTTAAACCTTTTTAAGACTTAGGTCGCCCTAGTCTTTTTCTTTGCCCCAGATTTTTTAGCCTTACCCTTTTCATTGCCCGCCTTGGATGTTGCCGCCTTTGGAGATGTCTCTACTGGTACAACACTTTGATTCTTGTAGCCTAGCGCCTCTGCAAATTCAGCAACACTTTGTGCGTAGAAATAACTGCGGTTGTATTGAACAATCGTTAAGAAATTATTGAGGCCCACAAAATATTGCACTTGATCAAGTCCATCTTTATCAGGGTAGGGCAAGTCCACAATAAATGCCTTGCTTTGGGGTTCAACACCACCGCTTTGTAAATCACCTTGTTGCTTTGTCAAAATTCCACGATCAATCAGTTCTTGTACTGTGTACTTTAATTTCGGCTCACCGTCAGCCAATTCTTTGGCCGCTGGTACAGCATTTGTTTGAACCGGGAAAGAGATTGGCATTCCAGCTTCCCAACCATGTTGCTTCATAAAGTTGGCGACGCTCACAATCGCATCTTTAGGGCTTTGCTTTAAATCGATGCGCCCATCTCCATCTCCATCCACTGCAAAGTTGCGAATACTGCTAGGCATAAATTGTGGCAAGCCAATAGCGCCCGCATATGAGCTGTTTTGGTTGAGGCAACTACTAAATCGGGATGGGTTCATACCCAGGCTAGCGTTGTGGGCTGGCAATTTGCCGCCCGCCTCAGTCCAGCACATCAAAATCAATTCCTTGAGCTGGTCCTTAAAAAGTTGCTCTCTGGCCGGCTTATTGGGGGTTTCTGGGTAACTAAAGGCTAGGGTAGATAAAACATCCTTAACGCGAAAATTGCCTGTTTGGCGTCCATAAATGGTTTCAATACCAATAATAGCAACGATGATTTCGGCTGGAACCCCATAGTCTTGCTGGGTTTGGTTTAAAAAAGCCTGATTCTCGTCCCAAAAAGCCCTGCCAGCCTTTAGTCTGACTGGCTCAATAAAGCGTTTGCGATAAGCCAGCCAATTTTTCTTAAAAGTACCCGATGGGGGTAATACTAATTTGCGTATGGACGGAATCGTTTTAGCATCTAGGAAGCCTGTTTCTAGGGCTAAAAGGGGTATTTCTTGAGTCTGGGAGACTTGATTCAATAGCTCATTTAAGTTTTGGCTAAAACGGGCCTCAGTAACCGCATCGTCAGACTGGTTTACGATGGGCTGCTGCTGGTGAGTTTGTTGGGTTGGGGCGCTAGAACAGGCCGCAAGCACTGCAGTAAGTAATACGCAGGAGACGCGAATATTCATGCGCAGGGGATTGGATATTTGAGAATTGAACACGTTGTATTGGATTATAAAAACTACAGTTTTGCTATTAGGGATTTTTGAGTAATGACAACAGGATACATAACTCATCCAGACTTTCTGAAACATGAGATGGGAAGCCATCATCCAGAGTGTCCTGAGCGAATTCAAGCGATTAATGACCAGCTGATACGCAGTGGGGTTGATCGCTTCTTGCACCACTTGGATGCTCCGCTGGCCACCGAGGATCAGCTTGAGCTAGTCCACAGCCCTGATCACGTCTCTTTTGTGCGTGACCGCGCCCCTGAGAGTGGTTATTTCATGCTTGATGGTGACACCATCATGAACCCTCATACCTATAGAGCTTCTCTTCGTGCTGCTGGTGCAGCGATTGCTGGCGTAGATGCCGTCATGAAAGGCGAAGTTGAAAACGTCTTTTGTGCCGTTCGTCCCCCCGGCCATCATGCTGAGCCAACCCGCTCAATGGGCTTTTGTTTATTTGATAACGTTGCCATTGCTGCGCGTTATGCCATGGAAACTTACGGTATTGAACGTGTGGCGATCATTGATTTTGATGTGCATCACGGCAACGGAACTGAAGCTGCCTTTTTCAATGATCCGAATGTCATGATGTGCAGTTTCTTTCAACATCCTTTTTATCCTTATAGCGGCCTTGATCATGCTAGCAATATGGTGAATGTGCCATTGCCTGCGGCTACTCGAGGTGATGTGGTGCGCTCGATCGTGGAGGAGCGCTGGTTGCCTGCTTTGCGTAATTTTGAGCCTGAGCTGATTATTATTTCTGCGGGCTTTGATGCGCATCGAGAAGACGACTTAGGTCAGATGGGTTTGGTTGAGGATGACTATGCGTGGATTACAAAGCGCCTCAAAGAAGTCGCTAAGCAATATGCGCAAAACCGCATCGTGAGCTGCTTAGAAGGTGGTTACAACTTATCAGCATTGGGTCGGAGTGTGGTGGCACACGTCAAGGCTTTGGCCGATATTTAAGATAACTTATTAAATCAATCTAACAAATTCAAAAGTAATACCGATTATTAAAGGTCCAGAATGGCAAATATTTACGAACAAGGTTTAGAGCGCAACTCCGCGAATTTCACCCCGATTACACCGCTCTTGTTTTTAGAAAGATCTGCGGAGATCTACCCTAATAAAATAGCCGTCATTCATGGCAAATTACGCCAGACCTGGATGCAAACCTATGAGCGCTGCCGCCGTCTGGCTAGCGCTTTGCAAAAGCATGGCATCGGTTTAGGGGATACGGTAGCGGTGATGTTGCCAAATACTCCACCCATGGTAGAGGCCCACTTTGGTATTCCAATGGCTGGCGCTGTATTGAATGCACTCAATACGCGTTTAGATGCTGAGTCTGTTGCGTTCATGCTCAACCATGGCGAAGCCAAAGTAGTCATCGTGGATCCAGAGTTTTCAGTCGTTATGAAAAAAGCTTTGGAAATTGCAAAGAAGGATTCGGGTCGCGAATTTTTAGTGATTGATGTAGAGGAAAAAGAATTTGATGTGCCTGGTGAGAAATTAGGAAAACTCACTTACGAGGCTTTACTTTCTGAAGGAGATCCAAATTTCGCATGGCAAGTGCCTGCTGATGAATGGCAAGCCATTTGCCTGAACTACACCTCGGGTACGACTGGTAATCCGAAGGGCGTTGTGTATCACCACCGTGGTGCTGCCATTAACGCTGTTTCCAATGTGTTGGATTGGGATATTAATAAACACCCCGTATATCTATGGACCTTGCCTATGTTTCACTGCAATGGCTGGTGCTTCCCGTGGACGATTGCTGCACGTGCGGGCATCAATGTCTGCTTGCGCCGTGTAGATGCGCAACATATTTTTGCCGCTATTAAAGAGCATGGCGTAACGCACTACTGTGCTGCGCCTATTGTGCACAACCTATTGGTCAATGCGCCTGATGAGCTCAAGGCGGGCGTGCCTGCGGGTGTCAAGGGCTTGATTGCTGGCGCCGCACCTCCTGCTTCGATTATTGAAGGTATGGAAAAGCTTGGTTTTGACTTAACTCACGTATATGGATTGACCGAGGTTTATGGTCCAGCAGCTGTGTGCGTTAAACAAGATGAGTGGAATGATTTAGATATTGGCGAACGCGCTCGTTTGAATGCTCGTCAAGGTGTGCGTTATCACATGCAACAAGCGATTTCTGTGTTGGATCCAGAAACGATGAAACCAGTTCCAGCCGATGGTGAAACCATGGGTGAAATTATGTTCAAGGGCAATATCGCCATGAAGGGTTACCTGAAGAACGAAAAAGCAACTAAAGAAGCTTTTGAGGGCGGTTGGTTCCACTCTGGTGACTTGGCTGTCATGAATCCTGATGGCTATGTGAAGATGAAAGACCGCAGTAAAGACATCATTATTTCTGGTGGAGAAAATATCTCCTCTGTTGAAGTGGAGGATGTGCTCTATCGCCACCCAGCAATCAATGCCGCTGCAGTTGTCGCTAAGCCAGATCCTAAGTGGGGCGAAACACCTTGCGCTTTCTTGGAAATCAAACCTGGCGTTGAGGTTACAGCTGACGAGATCATCACCCACTGCAAGCAGCATTTGGCAGGCTTTAAGGTGCCCAGAGCCATTGTGTTCTGTGAGCTACCAAAGACCTCGACTGGCAAGATTCAGAAGTTTGAATTACGTAAACAGGCTGGATCTGCCACCGCTATTGATGTCTAGGAATTAGGTATCAGGCCGGATAAAATAGATCATTAACCATTATTGAGAATTCCAAATGAAAATCTTAGTAGCAGTAAAGCGCGTTGTTGATTACAACGTCAAAATTCGGGTGAAATCAGATAACTCTGGTGTTGATCTTGCTAACGTCAAGATGAGTATGAACCCTTTTGATGAGATTGCCGTGGAAGAGGCAGTGCGTTTAAAGGAAGCGGGCACTGCAACTGAAGTAGTTGTGGTTACGGCTGGTGCAACACAGTGCCAAGAAACACTTCGCACTGCATTAGCTATTGGCGCAGACCGCGCTATCCTCGTTGAAACTGATGCTGAACTGCAGCCTTTAGCAGTAGCCAAGATTCTTAAAGCACTTTCTGAGAAAGAGCAAGCGCAAATCATTATTCTTGGTAAGCAAGCAATTGATGACGACAGTAATCAAACGGGCCAGATGTTGGCAAGCTTGATGGATATTCCACAGGCAACCTTTGCATCTAAAGTGGTGGTGGCGGATGGTAAAGCTACTGTCACTCG
The DNA here is from genome assembly GCF_018688315.1 of Polynucleobacter sp. AP-Kolm-20A-A1. Lineage (NCBI taxonomy): Bacteria > Pseudomonadati > Pseudomonadota > Betaproteobacteria > Burkholderiales > Burkholderiaceae > Polynucleobacter > Polynucleobacter sp. AP-Kolm-20A-A1. The sequence goes on along the minus strand of NZ_CP061315.1, from coordinate 1,451,701 downwards.
TGAAGTCGATGGTGGATTGGAAACCATTGCCCTATCTTTGCCAGCCGTTATTACAACTGACTTGCGTTTGAACGAGCCACGTTATGTGACCTTGCCAAACATCATGAAAGCCAAGAAGAAGGCGATTGATATCGTCAAGCCTGAAGACTTGGGTGTTGATATTGCCCCGCGTCTCAAAACACTCAAAGTAGAAGAGCCGCCTAAGCGTTCTGCTGGCGTGATGGTTGCTGATGTAGCAGCCCTTGTAGAAAAACTCAAAAATGAAGCGAAGGTGATCTAAATGGCCGCACTTGTTATTGCTGAACACGACAATCAATCTTTAAAAGCGGCAACCCTCAATGCGGTAGCGGCTGCTTTGCAGTGCTCTCCAGAGGTAGATATTTTGGTTGCTGGTAATCAATCTGATGCGGCTGCTCAAGCTGCTGCGAAAATTGCAGGTGTACGCAAGGTCATTCAAATTGACGCAGCTAATTTAGCTGATCAATTAGCTGAGCCTTTGGCAGCGCAGATCCTCTCTATTGCTAACGGCTACAGCCATATCTTGGCACCTGCAACTGCGAACGGTAAGAATGTATTGCCACGTGTCGCTGCTAAGTTGGATGTTGCGCAGTTATCTGACATTACCAAAGTAGTTTCTCCAGATACATTTGAGCGTCCGATCTATGCAGGAAATGCGATTGCCACCGTTCAGTCTGCCGACCCAGTAAAAGTGATCACTGTGCGTACTACTGGTTTTGATCCGGTAGCTGCTACTGGTGGTTCAGCGGCTGTTGAAAAAGCGACTGCAACTGACAGCAAAGCCTCATCCTCTTTTGTTGGGCGCGAACTCACAAAGTCTGATCGTCCAGAATTGACTGCTGCCAAGATCATCGTATCTGGCGGTCGTGGTCTGGGGTCAGGTGAAAAGTATCAAGAATTGATCACACCGTTGGCCGATAAGCTGGGCGCTGCTCTGGGCGCCTCACGTGCAGCGGTAGATGCTGGTTATGTTCCAAATGATTATCAGGTTGGGCAAACCGGCAAGATTGTTGCGCCACAGCTTTATATCGCAGTAGGTATCTCTGGCGCTATTCAGCACTTGGCGGGTATGAAGGATTCAAAAGTAATCGTGGCAATTAATAAAGATCCAGAAGCGCCAATCTTTGGCGTGGCAGATTATGGTTTAGTCGCTGATCTCAATACTGCAGTACCAGAGTTAACCAAAGCCTTAGGTTAAATCGCAAATTCATTGTTTGAAATTCGTTAGTCGAGAATTGATTAAAGAGGAGTTGTAATGCCATACGTAGCCCCCGTTAAAGACATGCTGTTTGTTATGAACGAACTAGCGGGGCTATCTGATGTCGTGGCTTATCCCTCATACGCAGACGCAGGCGCCGATGTAGATTTGGCGCCAGCAATTCTGGAGGAGTCTGCAAAGTTCAATCAAGATGTAGTGGCACCTCTCAATTGGCCGGGCGACCAAAACCCTAGCTCTTTTAAGGATGGCGTTGTTACGACAACTCCTGGTTTTAAAGAGGCATTTGAGCAGTTTGCTGCCGCTGGCTGGCAGGGCGTTATACATCCTGCCGAGTTTGGCGGACAAGGCTTGCCAAAGTTAATTGCAACCGCTTGTTTTGAAATGGTTCACTCCGCTAGTTTGTCATTTGCTTTGTGCCCAATGCTCACAGACGGTGCGATTGAGGCGCTTCTGACTGCTGCTAGCCCAGAACTGCAAGAGCGCTTTGTACCAAATATGATTTCAGGCGAGTGGACTGGATCCATGTGCTTGACTGAGCCGCAGGCTGGTTCCGATTTATCCATGGTGCGGGCACGTGCTGTGCCAGAAGGTGACGGAACTTACAAAATCTTTGGCACCAAGATCTACATTACTTATGGCGAACACGATATGGCAAAGAACATTGTCCATTTAGTGTTGGCTAGAACGCCTGATGCGCCAGAGGGTGTCAAGGGGATTTCATTATTTGTTGTTCCTAAATTCTTAGTAAATGCCGATGGCTCTTTAGGCGAACGCAATGATGTGCATTGCGTGTCCATTGAACATAAGCTTGGTATTAAAGCTAGCCCGACGGCCGTCTTGCAATTTGGCGATCATGGTGGCGCCATTGGATATTTGGTTGGCGAGGAAAATCGCGGCCTAGAGTACATGTTTGTAATGATGAATGCTGCCCGCTTTGCCGTGGGTATGCAGGGTATTGCGGTTGCAGAGCGCTCTTATCAAAAGGCTGTGCAGTACGCCAAGGACCGTGTTCAGAGTCGTGACTTAGCAGGCTCACCTGGTCCAGTAGCCATCATCCATCAGCCAGATGTAAAGCGTATGTTGATGACTATGCGTGCTTATATTGAGGCCTCACGTGCATTGGCTTATTGCGCTGCAGCTGCTTACGATGCCCAACACGCCGCACCAGATGAAGCAGAGCGCAAGGCCAATCAAGCTATTTATGAGTTCTTAGTGCCGATTGTGAAGGGCTTCTCTACAGAAATGTCGATTGAAGTTGCAAGCCTTGGTGTACAAGTGCACGGCGGTATGGGTTTCATCGAAGAGACTGGCGCTGCACAACACTATCGCGATGCTCGCATTTTGACAATCTACGAAGGTACGACTGCCATTCAGGCGAATGACTTGGTCGGCAGAAAAACTGTACGTGATGGTGGCGCTACCGCTAAAGTATTTGGTCAGAAAATTGCCGAAACTGAAAAGGCATTAGCTGCTAGCGGTTCAGCAGATGCCAAAGCAGTTCTGAAGCAGCTTAGTGCGGCACGTGCTGCGTTTGATGAGGCTGTAGGCTACATCGTTGCGAATGCAAAGACAGATGTAAAGGCGGTGTATGCAGGTAGTTTTGCTTATTTGCGTCTATCTGGCTTGGTATTGGGTGGCTGGCAAATGGCTCGTGCATTACTTGCTGCTGAGCGCTTGCGTGATAGTGATCCTGCTTTTTATGGCGCCAAGATTGCAACAGCCCGTTTCTTTGCGGAGAATTTAATGCCGCAAGCGCAAGCGCTAGCTACATCTATTGTAGAAAGCGGTCACTCAACGAATGCGCTAGAAGCCGAGCAGTTCTAGGGCGTAAAAAAACCGCTCCAACGAGCGGTCTTCGAAAAGATAAGCTATCTGCAATTATTGGGATAGCTTTTTTGCTTCATAAATCTGAGAGATAAAGAATTGCTCAAACGAAACCGCTAGGAATGTCATCATGACACCGGCGCCAAAGACTAGCGAGAAAATCACGGTCAAGATGACTGGCCAGCCAGAGCGTGTGCGACGTTGTTCTTCGATGCCAGGATTAAATTGCGCATCCCATTTATCGTCTGGGCGTAGACCAAAGGCAATCGTAGTGAGCCAGCTGGCTTCAATCGCGATAAAGCCAAAGGTAATTAATACCCAGCCTGGCGCCGAATGAAAGTGGGCTGCTTTCAAAATAGTCCAGCCAGCAAGACCACCGATCAATGCAAATAATTGCACCCAAGCCCAAAATGATTTTAGGCCCTGTAAATAAAAACAATTCAGGCCACTGCCTGGAAAAAATAATCCGAGCGCGCAAAAAATGAGTTTGGACTTTTTCATGAATCTTTCTGGCTATTAAATGATAGGTTACTTTAATTCTTTATTTGTTAGGGCGTTGAGTAAAGCTGAGGACTTCGCGATCAGCACCAATCATGAGTAGTTGATCGCCATTACGCACAATGCTGCGGTAGTCATTCAGCTCATACAAGAAATCATTTTCCAACTCCATGCGTTGTGGGGTACAGGCCATTTTTGTGGCGGCGATTTGCTTGAGCGTAAAGCCGCGAGAATCTTCGTCAAGTGAGGCGGTAAAGCGATTGCAGCCAGTGGAGCCACTCACTCGCTGGCCATTAGCGTCAAAAACAACCTGGATGGGGTTGCTGGCCTCTCCCTGAGGGATCTGACGTGTGCGCACCTCGCCATTGCTGTTAGGGGCCAGGTTCCAGCGCGTAAGCTCCCACTTGGTGTTACGTAGCTCGGCACTCGGAGGACTGGTTTTTGCGTTACATGGAGGAATGACGTTAGCGCAGGCGGTTAAAAGCCCAAGTGATAGGCCAGAAACTATCAAAAATAGACTATTTAAGGGGTTTCTGGATGGATGAGGAGTCGCTAATTTAAGGGGCATAATTACGTAAAGTGTTGTTTTATATGTATTTTTTATGAATTTATCAGGCCTATTCTACTGTCTTGGGCTCTTAAATAGGTGGAAGAAGTAGGGGTTTTCGTCTAGAATATGAGGTTTTCCGCTCTACCGTACATTTAGTTGGTGAGCTGGAGCCCAAAGTTTTTTGTAGAAATTTCATTGGGTTGTAATCAACCTGTTTTCATTTTAGATTTTAAGGAATAAGTATGGTCGTCATTCGACTGGCACGCGGCGGTTCTAAGAAGCGCCCTTTTTACAGCATCGTTGCTACTGATAAGCGCAACCGTCGTGACTCGAACTTTATCGAGCGTATTGGTTACTTCAATCCACAAGCAGCTGCATCTGAGCAAGCAATGCGTATTGCTCAAGATCGTTTGACTTACTGGACTGGTGTTGGTGCGCAAGTATCACCAACCGTTGTTCGTTTGATCAAAAACAATCCAGCTGTTTAATATTCATTTACTAAAAACTTCATCTTTGCGATGAAGTTTTTAGTGGCAGGATTTATCAGTAGTTCTATTTCGGGAAAATAAGGTGTCTTACAAATGAGCACGCCTTCCCTAAATGATTTGATTGAGCTTGGCGCCATCTCTGAGGCGCAAGGTTTGCAAGGGCAAGTGAAGGTTAGACCTCACTCATCAGAACCCGTTGCACTTTTATCTTCTAAGAATGTTTGGCTTTCCCTAATTCCACGTCGGGCTGCTGGCGTTTCTGCGTCGCATGAAGAGGCTTCTCTTACGCAATATAAAGTCAAGAGCGCCAAAATGCATAGCGGCAATGTAGTAATTGCATTAGATGGCGTGAATGATCGTGATCAAGCGCTTGCTTTAAAAGGTGCGCGCATTTTGGTGACGCGCGATGCATTCCCGAAGGCGGATGCCGATTCTTATTACTGGGTTGATCTTATTGGGTGCAAAGCAATCAATCTGCAAGACGAAGTTCTTGGTGAGGTGATTGACGTTACTGAACATGGTGCGCATGGCGTCATTGCGATTGGCACTTCCGAGTCAAAAGAAATTAAATACTTGGTGCCATTTGTCAAAGAGGTTGTGCAAAACGTCGATTTGCCAAATAAAACCATTAGCCTGGACTGGCAGTCTGACTGGCAGTAAAGCTCAAAGATAAATCGAGACTGATATGCGCTTTGATGTGGTGACTCTATTTCCTGAAATGTTCTCTGCTCTCACGCAGTGGGGTATCACAGGGCGCGCATGTGAACAATCATTGGCTAGCGTTCACCTTTGGAATCCTCGAGACTTTTGCTCTGATCCCCGCAAAACGGTAGATGATCGGGCGTATGGCGGCGGCCCCGGTATGGTGATGATGGCTAAACCGCTGGAAGATACCGTTGCAGGAATTAGAGCCTCCCATGATGCGGCAGGCGTTAAAAGTGGACCAATTTGCTTGCTAGCCCCACAGGGAGAGCGCTTTTCTCAGAAGATAGCTACAGATATCCTCAATTACGGCAATTTAAGCTTTATTTGTGGGCGGTATGAGGCTGTAGACCAGCGTTTTGTCGATCGAAATGTCGATTTACAGCTTTCTATAGGGGATTTTGTGCTTTCTGGGGGTGAAATCCCCGCAATGGCAATGATGGATGCGGTGATTAGGCTTATTCCAGGCGCCCTAGGAGATGGCGAATCTGCCACCCAGGATAGCTTTATGAATGGCCTTTTGGACTATCCGCACTACACTCGCCCCGAAATATATGAAAATTTATCCGTCCCGGACGTGCTTTTAGGCGGACATCACGCTAAAATAGCGGATTGGCGTCGGCAGAAGTCTTTAGAGCTGACGTTGAGGTTGAGGCCGGACTTAATTGAATCGGCTAGAGCCAAAGGGTTGCTAACCCGAGAAGATGAACAATTTCTTCGCTCGCTGTAAATACTCTTCGTAGTGTGCGGTAGTGATTAGGTGGTTTGATTTTTTGGTTTAGTGAAATTGTTTTAACTGCATCCTCTGTTAGGTCCGTTGATTTATATCTCGGGATTAAACGCTAATAAGATGTTTAAGGATTAAAAATGAATTTAATTGAAAAAATTGAGCAAGAAGAAATTGCTCGCTTAAGTGCTAACAAAGTATTGCCAAGCTTTGCTCCTGGCGACACAGTAGTAGTTAGCGTTAACGTTGTTGAAGGTACACGTAAGCGTACCCAGGCCTTTGAAGGCGTTGTGATTGCCAAGCGTAATCGCGGACTCAATTCCAGCTTTATCGTGCGTAAGATTTCTTCTGGTGAAGGCGTTGAGCGTACTTTCCAAACATACTCACCATTGATCGCTAGCGTTGAAGTGAAGCGTCGCGGTGATGTACGTCGCGCGAAGTTGTACTACTTGCGTGATCGTTCTGGTAAGTCAGCACGTATTAAAGAAAAGCTTCAAGCACGTGTAAAACCAACAGCCGCTGTAGCTGCTGAGTAATCGCTGCTTTGATGCAAACAGAAAGGCGGCCTAGGTCGCCTTTTTTGTTGCCTTAGAATATAAACATGCCCAAGAATCCAATGCCCGAAGAGAATGCGATCAATGTCGCTGCGCCTCCGGGATTTGATGCGCAAGCGATCCCGATTCATCAGGTGTGCGCTCATGAGAAGAGGGTGGCAAAAGAATTTCTCGAGCCAGCTGGTTTAAAAGCGCGCTTACAGTTTCCACCAGAGTGGCAGCCAGAAATCACTGACGAAAATCGTCATGTGATTGCTGCAGACATTATTTCTAAGCGTCAGGCTGCTGGCAAAGTAACAAAAGCAGCAGTGCTCATTCCTTTGTTATTAAAAGAAGATGGCCTGTCAGTACTGCTGACACAAAGAACCAACCATTTGCGTGATCACGCTGGGCAAATTAGTTTCCCTGGCGGGCGTATGGACCCCGAGGACCAAAATCCGAATGACACCGCCTTAAGGGAGAGTGAAGAGGAAATTGGTTTGGACCGAAAGCGGGTCGAGGTAATTGGTCATTTACCAGAATATTTGACAGTTTCTGGCTATAGCGTCACACCAGTAGTAGGATTAGTCCAAGCTCAGGCAGAATATGTCTTAGACGAGTTTGAGGTGGCGGATGTATTTGAGGTCCCTTTAAGCTTTTTATTGGATCCTGCCAACCATCAAGTGAGATTGTGGCAAAGTGAGCAGGGTGGTCGCCGTTTTTATTCAATGCCTTATGAGAACCGCTTTATTTGGGGTGCTACTGCGGGAATGTTACGTAACCTATATCATTTATTAAAAGTATGACTTTCTTTTCTATTCTCTTCGCCCTCATTGCTGAGCAATATCGCCCAGTAACCGCAAACCATTGGATCGCGCGTTTAAGTGCCCGCTGGTTAGATTGGGTTGCCGGTGAGTTTGGCGGCAAGACAGAGGATGGTGCGAGCCCGGTTGGTGCGCGCATGGCCTGCTTGGTTGCTTTTGTTCTTCCAACCTTTTTGGTGTTTATGGTGTATGTCACCTGTATGGTGACCTATCCAGTTCTCGGCTTTTTGTGGAACGTAGTCATCGCTTATCTGTTTTTTGGTTTCCGTCAATTTAGTCATTCATTCACTGCGGTTCATGAAGCAATTGAAGCGCATGATTTACCTGCGGCTCGTATTGCCCTTGGTGAGTGGTATGGCCCAGAGCTAGACACTGCTAACTTGACAGAGGCTGAAGTGATTTCATTGGCGCTTGAGCGTGCCATTATTGGTTCACACCACCATGTGTTCGGTGTGTTGTTCTGGTTCATGATGCCAATGGGCCCTGCAGGCGTTGTGCTCTATCGCTTGGCTGATCTTGCATCTCAACGTTGGTCTGAACGCGGTGATTACAACCTCAGCGAATCATCACGTCATTTCTTTTACGTACTCGATTGGATTCCTGCGCGTATTACCGCAATGGGCTTTGCGATTGTTGGTAACTTTGAAGGTGCTGTTTATGGATGGCGCTATCTCACGCAAAAATGGTCTGACTCTTTATCTGCCGTGATTTTGGCAGCCGGTAGTGGCGCACTTGGAGTGCGCTTGGGTGAGCCGATGAGTGAGCCAGATAGCGATGAAGCATTGCGTATGGCTGAAGCTGGTGAGCCAGTAGTCTACGAAGTGGGTTTAGAGCCTACCGAGCGTACGATGCGCTCTGCAGTGGGCTTGGTGTGGCGCTTGGTTATCGCTTGGATGGCTTTGTTGCTAATGCTGACCATCGCTCTTTGGCTTGGCTAATACCCTGAATTTGCGTATCGGCAGTTTTTGAGTCCGAGCGAAGTTGTCTAAATAGCGCCAGTCTTTCTGGCGCTATTTTATTTCTGTCTACAGCATCACGTACTGCGCAATCCGGTTCGGATTGATGGACGCAGTTATGAAAGCGACACTTACCCAGTAAATCTTTAAATTCTCTAAAGGCATGCTGTAACTCGCTTACAGACATGTGAGCTAAACCAAACTCCTGAAACCCTGGAGAGTCAATTAAAGCGCCAAGCTTGCCATCAGCGTTTCTGCCCCAAGCCTCTGGTAACTCAAAGTAACGGCAGGCAGTCGTTGTGTGTTTGCCGGTATCTAAGCGTACTGAGTATTCTTGGGTGAGGGCGGCTGCATTCGGTACCCACGCATTGAGTAAGCTGGATTTGCCCATGCCGGACTGCCCAACAAATACAGAGACTTTGCCTTCTAGTGCTGGGCGCAACGCATCAATAGACGCCGAATCAAACTTAGCAGAGACTTCGCTTACTGGGTAGCCCATGCGCTCATACGGCGCAATAATCTTACGGGCATGCTCTAGATTGTCTTTGAGATCGCATTTATTTAGCAGAATATGCAAGCCAATTTGATTGGCCTCAGCAGCTACTACAGCCCTGCCGAGTAGATCTGGCGAGAAAGCAGGTTGGGTTGCGAGCACCACTAGGATTTGATCAACATTAGAAGCAATAATCTTGCTCTTAAATGCATCTGAGCGATACAAAATATTTTCACGTGGCTCAATCTGAATAATGCGCGCCTGATCTGCAGAAGTCATTTCCAGTAGTAAGCGATCGCCCACTGCGCCAACGTGTTGTTTTGCTGGTGTGCTTACTTGTATTAATGGACCGCTTGGGGATTCATTACCGTGGGTATCCGGCAATAAACGTTGCGCTAAATAATGCCTTCCATAGGATGCAGTGAGTAGCGCGTGAAAATGTTCCATGTTGCTATAACTTAGATAAAGCGCTGTAAGTTGGCAATACGTAGCGGGGCCGGAGGATGCGAGCTATAAAAAGCGGTATAGATCGGATCGGGCGTCAGTGTTGAAGCGTTATCTTGATACAGCTTTACGAGTGCAGAGATCAAATCTTTTGCAGACGATTTTTCTGCAGCGAAACCATCAGCTTCATATTCGTGCTTACGCGAGGCAAGACTTGATAGCGGCGTGAAGAAAAAGCTAAATACTGGCGATACCAGCATAAATAGGGCCAAAGCCAAGCCACCGTTATAGCCATTAAGGTTAGGCATAACACCGAGATCGGTATAGAACCATACTTGAGTGCTAACCCAGCCCAGCAGGGCAAACATACCAAAGCTCAGTGCAAAAGAGACCAGTAAACGCTTGCGAATATGCTTGCATTTAAAGTGGCCAAGCTCATGCGCAAGAACAGCCTCGACTTCGCCGGGGTTGAGTTTTTCAATTAGGGTGTCAAAGAACACAATCCGCTTGGCTTTACCCATGCCGGCAAAGAATGCATTGCCATGCGCGCTACGCTTACTGCCATCCATGACAAATAATCCTTGGCTTGCAAAATCACAGCGTGTGAGCAGCGCTTCAATCTGAGTTTTGAGAGGGCCGTCTTCCAATGCTTGAAACTTATTAAAGATAGGCGCGATGAAGGTTGGGAAGATCCACTGCATTAATAAGCTGAAGACCGTCAATACAGCCCACGCCCAAAGCCACCATAAGTCACCAGCTTGCGCCATCAAGGTGAGGATCACCCACAGTAGAGGAATGCCAATTGCGCCGCCTACAGCCATGCCTTTAAACATATCAGAGAAGAATAATTTTTTCCCCATGCGGTTAAAGCCAAAACGTTCTTCAAGATGGAATTGTTTGTACCAAGAAAAGGGGATATCAATAATCCCGGAAATGATGACGATAGAAACAAGCAGGGCAATTTGCTGAGCAATTCCTGCGCCTAAAAACTGAAGTAGTGCCATGTTCAGAATCTGAAGTCCGCCTAACAAGGTGAAGCCAATTAAAATGATGGCGCTGACCCCGTTTTCTAAAATACCAAGGCGTAATTTGGCGATGGTGTAGTCAGCAGCTTTTTGATGTTCAGCTAAAGTGACTTTTTCAGCGAATTCTGCTGGGACCGCCTGGCGATGCTGGGCAACATGCCGAATTTGGCGTTGGGACAACCAGTGGCGTAGGCCAAAACTGGCAATAAAAGCGATTAAAAAAACAATTGTGAAGGTCATGAGATCATTATAGATATGAGCGAACAAACAAACATTGCGGCGATAGCGCCGGCCAAGACAGCACCAGCCAATGAGCATCTGATTTGGGTGGATATGGAAATGTCCGGTTTAAACCCCGAAACCGAGCGAATTTTGGAAATTGCCATCATTGTGACCGATGCCCATCTCAATACCATTGCTACCGCCCCGGTGTGGGTCGTACATCAAGATGATGCAATCTTAGATGCGATGGATGCCTGGAATAAGGGTACTCATGGACGGTCTGGTTTGATCGAAAAGGTTAAAGCATCTACGATGGATGAGGCAACAGTAGAGGCAGAGTGCATTGCGTTTTTAAAGAAGTACATCAAAGCCGGTATCGCGCCAATGTGTGGCAATACGATTGGTCAGGATAGACGGTTCATGGCTAAGTACATGCCTAAGCTTGAGGCGTACTTTCATTATCGCAATATCGATGTATCTACCTTGAAAGAATTGTGCAAGCGCTGGCATCCTGAGTTGGTCAAGGGATTCACGAAGAAGCAGGCTCACACAGCCTTAGCTGATATTGAAGAATCTATTGAGGAACTCAAGTACTACCGTGAAAAATTTATTGTCCCCTTGCCGGAGTAAAAGGGCTGGGATATACATGTAGACGTAAAAGAAAAAGGTCCACTGTGTGGACCTTTTTTATTCAGCTCGAAAGAGCTATTTTTTGATGGCGCTTTTAGGTCTAAAGACTTTAATGACATCTTGATTGGACTCAATGTAAGGTCCGCCTATTAAATCGATGCAATAAGGCACCGCAGCAAAGATGCCAGGAACAATCGATTTACCTTCGCCATCCTTGAGTCCCTCTAAAGTTTCTGCAATAGCCTTAGGTTGCCCGGGCAAGTTGATCACCAAAGCGGCATGGCCATCGATTTCGCGTAAAACAGCAGTCTGTCTGGAGAGGATGGCGGTAGGTACAAAGTTCAGGCTGATTTGGCGCATTTGCTCGCCAAAGCCGGGCATTTCACGGGTTCCTGCATCACGGGTGGCCTCCGGGGTGACATCACGGCGTGAGGGTCCAGTGCCGCCTGTAGTTAAAACCAAGTCGCAGCCCAGCTCATCAACCAATTCGACGATGGCTTCGGTGATGATTTCAGATTCGTCCGCAATGAGCCGTTCATGAAAGACGCAGGGGTTGCTAATCGCCTTCATGAGCCATGTTTGTAGGGCAGGAATGCCCTCGTCTTGATAGACGCCTTTGCTGGCTCTATCGGATATCGAGATGAGGCCAATTTTGACCTCATTTGGGGTGGCGCGCTTCCAGGCTTCGTTATGCTTCATGTTGATATTCTAGCTATTATTAGGACATGTTTACATATACATCTACCCAGTTCCAAGAAATCATTGATTTCATGCTGAAAGAGGCCAAAAGAAGGGGGGCTTCAGACGCGGTTGCCGAAGTTTCGGAAGGCCAGGGCCTATCGGTCACCGTACGCAAAGGTGAGGTTGAGACAATCGAGCAAAGCCTGGATAAGCAGGTTGGTGTGACAGTATTCTTGGGTCATCATCGCGGTAACGCAAGCACAAGTGACTTTTCTAAAGAATCTCTTAAGGCTACAGTCGATGCTGCGTATCACATCGCACAACATACAGCTGAAGATAATTGCGCTGGCCCTGCAGAGCGAGAACTCTTAGAAAAAAATCCACTAGATCTAGATTTGTTTCATCCGTGGAATATTGATGCTGCGCATGCTGTAGAGATTGCACGCACTGCAGAAGGTGCTGCATTTGCAGTAAGCAAACAAATTCAAAATAGTGATGGCGCATCGGTGTCCGCTCATCATGCGCATTTCATGATGGGTACATCACACGGCTTTATGGGCGGTTACCCATTCTCACGCCATTACATTTCTTGCGCACCAATCGCTAGTGAAGGTGGCAAGCAATCCAATATGCAGCGTGATGATTGGTATTCCAGTTCACGCATACCGCAAGAGTTGGCGGATCCAGCGGCTATCGGTAAGTACGCTGCAGAGCGTGCTTTATCAAGGCTAAAGGCAAGATCCTTAACTACACGTCGTTGCCCTGTCATCTTTGAGGCGCCCTTAGCGGCAGGCCTTTTAGGTGGCTTGGTGCAGGCGGTATCGGGTGGCGCCTTATACCGACGCTCTAGTTTTTTGCTTGATAGTTTGGGTAAGCAGGTGTTGCCGAAGCACATTAGCCTTTTTGAAGATCCGCACCTAAAGTCCATGACAGGAAGCGCGCCATTTGATGAAGAGGGTGTAAAGACAAGCGCCAGAACTGTAGTCGACAAGGGAATTTTGGAAGGCTACTTCCTTTCGACCTATTCGGCCAGAAAGCTGGGAATGAAAACCACCGGTAATGCTGGTGGATCACATCACCTCACGCTCAAAAGTAAGAAGACGCCTAAGGGTGGATTACCGGCCCTGCTAAAAGAAATGGGTACGGGTCTATTAGTAACTGAATTGATGGGCCAGGGCGTGAACTATGTCACCGGCGATTACTCAAGAGGTGCTTTTGGTTATTGGGTGGAAAACGGGGTCATTCAGTATCCCGTAGAAGAAGTCACAATCGCAGGGAATTTACGCGATATGCTCTTGGATATCGCGCTGATTGGTAGCGATACCATAATCCGCGGCACCAAAGAGACTGGCTCTATCCTTATTGGATCGATGACGGTTGGTGGAAAATAATTGCTAAAGCTAAATTAGTGAATACAGAAGAATACTGAAGGGAGATATCCATGCAAAGACGTTCATTTTTAAAGAAGGCAACTATTGGCGCTGGTGCAGCAGCCTTAGCGACTCCATCTATAGCGCAGAGTTTGCCGACGCTTAATTGGCGTTTGGTTTCTAGCTTTCCGAAGTCATTGGATACCTTGTTTGGAACGCCTGAGGTATTTGCCAATGCATTACGCAAAGCGACGGATGGCAAGTTCAACGTTAAAGTATTTGCAGCGGGCGAGGTGGTGCCTGCCTTGCAAGTCTTGGACGCCGTTCAAAATGGTACGGTTGAGTGCGGCCATACAGCGAGCTATTACTACTTAGGTAAAAATAGCGCATTCATTTTTGATACAGCAGCTCCGTTTGGCATGACCGCACGTCAACAGTCCGCGTGGATTCTTCATGGCAATGGCATGAAGTTAATGCGCGAGCTTTATGCGAGCTACAACATTGTGAATTTCTTGGGCGGTCAAACGGGCACGCAAATGGGTGGTTGGTTTCGTAAAGAAATTAAATCCCCAGAAGATCTCAAGGGTTTGAAGTTCCGTATTGCTGGCTTTGCTGGTCAAGTATTGGCAAAGCTCGGAGTAGTTCCACAGCAATTACCGGCTGGCGAAATTTATTCAGCCCTAGAAAAGGGCACGATTGATGCTGCTGAATTCGTCGGTCCTTACGATGATGAAAAACTTGGCCTTGCTAAAGTGGCTAAGAATTATTACTACCCTGCCTTTTGGGAGGGTGCTGCCGGCCTTTCTTTCTTGGTAAATAAGAAACAGTGGGATTCATTGCCGCCTTCTTACCAAGCCGCTTGGGAAGCTGCTTGTTTTGAGGCGCATACAGATATGTGCGCCAAATACGATGCGCTAAATCCGCCAGCATTACAACGTCTTTTGCAGAATGGCGCAGTGTTACGTAAATTCAACACCTCCGTATTGGATGCATGCTTTAAGGCTGCTCAAGAAACGTATGCAGAAGAGTCGGCTAAGAATCCTCAGTTTAAAAAGATTTTTGAGGACTATCGCGTCTTTAGAAATATGGAGGCGCAGTGGTTTAATGTTGCAGAGCAAGCCTTCTCGCAATACAGTTTTAGTAAGAAGCTTTAAAAGAGCGCTACTATCAAAAAAGGACTCGTATGAGTCCCTTTTATTTTCTGGCTAGCGCCTGCTGTAGGTAATGAGAGATGTCTACAAGTTCTTCGCGATTGACTGAGTGCTCCATTGGATATTCATTCCAACTGACTGAATAGCCTAATTTCTCGAGTAGGGCGCATGAAGTGCGAGCGCGCTCTGGGATAACAACTGCGTCATATTCGCCATGCGCCATAAATATTGGCGTATTTTGATTGGCAGAATGTTTCTCGGTATTCAAGCTCATAGCTAAAGGTAAATATCCTGATAAAGCCATGATTCCAGCGAGTTTATGTGGGAACCGCAAGGCTACATACAGTGTCATAGCGCAGCCCTGTGAGAATCCTGCTAACACAATCTGATCGTATGCAATGCCGCGACTTGCTTCACGCTCAATGAGTTGCACAATGGAAGCGGCTGATTTTTGAATGCCGGCAGCATCTTCTTGATCCATCAAATTTCTGCCGATAATGTCATACCAGGCTGGCATAACATACCCGCCATTGACTGTTACTGGCATGCTTGGCGCACTTGGAAACACAAAACGAATGCCAGGGCAGCCGGTGAGATCCAATTCGGGAACAATGGGTACAAAATCATTGCCATCAGCCCCTAGTCCATGAAGCCAAATGACTGCGGCACTAGGATTTGGTGAGGTCTCTAATTCAATACAAGGTAGCAAGTCCATCTGAAGTCCATTCTTTGAGAAGAAATCACATTATCGATCAACAACACATTTTCACTGAACTCAAGCCTATATGTTGAAGTAGAAGGCGCTACACTGAGGTCATGAACAACATTCCTTTGGATAAGTTATGAGGCCCGCTGATTTGTGGGCTCGCATTAAGCGTCATCCATTATCTAGAGTCGGACCTGGCTTGGTGACTGGGGTTGCTGATGATGATCCTAGCGGTATTGTGACCTACTCTCAGGCTGGCGCGCAATTTGGCTTCAATATGCTGTGGACCATGCCATTAGCCTATCCATTGATGTCCACCATTCAAGTCTTATGTGCACGTATCGGTAGGGTAACTGGTCGCGGGCTCTCGGCAAATATGAAGCTTGCGTTTCATCCATCGGTTTTGATGGTGCTTGTTGTATTACTCTTGTTTGCTAATGTTTTAAATATTGCTGCTGATATTGCAGCAATGGGTGAGGTAGCGCAGCTGGTTACGGGAATCAACTGGCACATCATGACGACGGTATTTGTACTGCTCACACTCACATTGCAAATATTAATTCCTTACCGTCATTACGTTTTCTTTCTTAAATGGCTTTCTTTGTCATTGCTGGCATATGGAGCGGTTCTATTTACCGTCCATGTTCCATGGAGTGAGGTGGTATGGACCACACTTTTGCCGGATTTCACTTGGAGCAAAGATTCTGCTGCAGTCGTAGTTGGAATCTTCGGCACAACAATTAGCCCTTATCTATTTTTTTGGCAGGCTTCTCAGGAAGTTGAGGATATGAATCTTCGCCATCAATCTAGTTTGCTGGAAAGTTCTGCTGAGGAGGCGAAGGCTGAGCTTAGAAGAATTCAGTGGGATACCTGGAGCGGTATGCTCTATTCCAACGTTGCTGCCTATTGCATTATTTTGGCAACGGCGGTTACTTTGTATGTTGCTGGTATTCGTGACATTAATACAGCCGCGCAGGCCGCTTCAGCCCTACGACCACTTGCAGGTGATTTTGCATTTTTACTTTTTGCCCTAGGAATATTGGGCGTTGGCTTAATGGGTGTTCCTGTTTTGGCTGGGTCGGCTGCCTATGCATTATCTGAGGTATTTGGTTGGCGTTCTAGCTTGGAAGATTCAGCGGCGCAGGCGAGTAAGTTTTATTCCATTATTGCTGTGAGTGTTTTAGGGGCGCTCGCCATTCAATATTCCCCCATTAGCCCGATGAAAGCCTTGTTTTGGAGTGCCGTGATTAATGGGGTGGTGGCTGTACCGCTGATGATTGCAATCATGCTACTGTCATCTAAAAGTACTGTGATGGGCTCTTTTGTGGCCAGCAAAACGATGAAGTTATTGGGTTGGTTGGCTACCGCAATCATGGCACTGGCAGCACTATCTTTGGGTATAGGCTTCGTTATCAATGGGGTGTAAGATGTTTTAAAGCACTTCTTGATGAGGCAGTCTAATGAAAACCTATCCTATTGCACTAGAGTTAACTGTTTGGTTTGATCTGGGATTGAACCAGTATGAAGTGTCCATCGACGAGCTCTCGAAAATCTCGATTAAACGAACCGATGACGTACTACATACAAGAGAGCTGCTGGCGACAGAGGTACAAATGCTCATCGATGCCATTAATGCGATCAAGGTGCCTGTAGCTGATGAGGTAAATAGTGATCCATCTAGTAAGGCTTCATCTAGTTATGAACTCATTATTGAATCAGCACATTTCTCTCTGGAGTTTAATTGGGAGAGCCTAGATGTGGAGGCTAGCAAGTCCAATGCATTTGATTCGGTAGTGAAGCTTGCGAGCTTAGTGCAGAGCTTAGATTTGGATCACTAATTAGCAGTTGTTTTTGCAATCGCATTTGCTAGTGCCAAAATTCTTTTGGCGTCTTGAATATGAAGCTCTTCAATGAGCTTGCCATTGAGCACTGCAATACCAGCTCCCGATGTAATTGCAGCCTCATAGGCGACAATTCTTTCCTGCGCTTCTGCAATTTCTTGTGGTGATGGACCAAAGATCTCATTAGCGGCTTTGATTTGATTCGGATGAATCAGCGTCTTGCCATCAAAGCCCATATCTCTACCTTGAATACAGGATTGAATTAATCCAGCCTCATCGTCTAGGGAAAGGTGAACGCCATCGAGTACACATAAGCCATATGCTCTGGCTGCCAGCACTGATAAAGATAGTGCAGTAAGGGTTTCAATGCGGGTCGGGGTGTGGCGAGCATGCAAATCTTTGACGAGATCTGAGGTTCCCAGTACCAGTGCTTCTAGTGAGGGATGAGATTGGGCAATTTCGGATAGTTTGAAGATTGCCTTAGGTGTTTCAATCATGGCCCAGATAGTCATGCTTGCGGGAGCGCTAAATTTCTTGAGAAGGTTTGCCACTTCTTGCACCTGTTCAGCAGATTCTACCTTCGGCAAAACAATGGCGTCTGCTTTGCTATTGGCAAAGGCCTTGAGCTCATCAAGCCCCCATGGGGTACTAAGACCATTGATGCGAACAACAGCCTCCCGATAGCCAAAACCAGATTGCAGTGCGTTGAGAATATTTTCTCTAGCGGCTGATTTGGCATCTGGAGCCACAGCATCTTCTAAATCGAGAATGAGCGAATCAGCAGAAAGCGTTTTGGCTTTTTCTAGGGCGCGCGTATTAGCGCCTGGCATATACAAAACTGAACGGCGTGGTCGATTGGTATTCGTCATGATGAGCAAAAAATACTAGGGGGACTGATTAATAAGTCCAAGAAAGTTTCAGGAGATTGATAAAGGGGTCTGGCTGGATTGCCATGGGGCCCAAGAATGGGTGGATATAGATGATGAGGAAGTACAGCACCCCGACAATTGTCGAACCTAAGAATACGATCAAGATCACATGAGTTCTCACGGATTTCATCTGAAAGAGACATGAGAAGATTAAGAAAATAAATGCGCTGCTAATAAGACCAAGCCAGGCTGGGGATGCCAGGGCAAATTGAGCGTTGTAAATACGGCTTCTACGTAATTCTGAGGATTCTGCAATCAGGCGCAACATTTGCTGGTGCGCGTTGATCTCTCCAGCGGTTTTTGGTTGAAAACGAATAATTTGATTTTCAATTATTAATAATTTTTTATAAGCATCGATGCTAAATTGATCTTTGCTTAAGAGTGGCCACTCTTCTTTAATTACGGTTTCTGTGTAATCTCTTAATTGTTCTCTACCAACACTTTCTACTTCCGGGGGGAATGCGGCATAAAGGCGATAAATGTTATTTAAACTATTTGCTTCTTTAGTGACTGCATCATTGACGCCGTTATAGCTTTGCCAAACCAATACAGTAATAAATGCAAATACCAAACTAAACACTACCCCCATTGCGTTATAGATATAGCCGGCGTATTCAGAATCCTCTCCAAATAGGCATCTTCTTAGTAGTTTTTGGAAGATAAAAAAGACTGTAAGGCAAACCGCAAGGACTACAACGATGAGCTCAAGACGTAGGCCAACGTCAGATGCTTCAAGTGCAATTCTTAGTAAGGGTAGGCTCATGGCAAAGGTCCGTAAATGGAGGCAATTAAGGTCATTAACTATAGCCTAAAGTATTCAGGCCCCAAAGGAGAAGTTCCTCAGAATCAGCTGGACTTTAATCGAGCGCTTTTGCGAGTTTTTTCATAAAAGCTATTTGGCTTGCTTTTTACCCAGCCAATGAATTTTTGCATCTCAGGATGTGCTCTTAGGATTGGGGCGTTATTGAATGTAACGGCCAGCTCTGTTTCTGTAAAAAGAGCATGAATTTGCTTATGACAGATGCGATGCAGAAATTCAGTAGTTTTACCGCCCTTAGATTTTGGAATAAGGTGGTGCGCATCCTTTTGTGACTTTGGTATCTCCCTATCGCAAATTGGGCAAATGGTAGGCCCTTCCCTGACGGTATGGGGTAGTTCAAGCGAGATGAGTTTTGAACGAATTTTTCCGATCATTTGTGTGGCTGGTACTGGGCTGATTGTGGTTCAGCCAGTTTAGTAAATAAGTCTTAAACTTGCACGATGCCTAAATTGTCCAAAGTTGCTCTATCGGAGTCCGATATCTCCCGCCTCATTGAAATGGCCTGGGAAGACCGCACTCCATTTGATGCGATTGAGAAGTCATTTGGCCTCTCAGAGTCGATGGTAATTGAGCTAATGCGCAAGGAGCTGAAGAGGGGTTCATTCGAACTCTGGCGGAAGCGGGTTACAGGTAGAGCCACGAAGCACGTAGCATTGCGTAGTGATGATGTGAATCGAGCCTACTGCCCAACACAATACAAAAATAAATGAGTCAAATAAAAAGACTCTTTTTGATTCTGGGGGATCAATTAGACATCCAGGGCGCTGCACTGAAGGGCTTTAATCCAAAGACGGATGAAGTGCTAATGGTGGAATCGGCGAATGAGGCTAACTATGTGTGGACCCATAAAGCCAAGATTGCTTTATTTCTGTCGGCTATGCGACATTTTGCAAAGTCGCTAGAGGATCTGCAATATCCACTGACTTACATTAAAGAGTCACCGCAGTCAATTGTTGAGGTCTTAAAGCAGCAATTGCGCCAAAAAAAGATTACACATCTCGTTTGCGTGGAGCCAGGGGAGTGGCGCCTCAAAATTGCTCTTGAAGAGTTAGCTAAAGATAGCGGTCTTCAAATGGAAATGCGCAATGACGATCATTTTTTCTGCTCGCACCAAGAGTTTGTTGCTTGGACTGAGGGTAAAAAGGAGCTGCGGCTGGAGTATTTTTATCGATTGATGCGCAAGACGCACGGAATTCTGATTGACGCAGATGGTAATCCTGAAGGTGGCCAATGGAATTTTGATCAAGATAATCGCAAGCCTTATCCTAAAAAAGGTCCGGGCATTATTGATGCCCCCGCATCATTTGAGATAGATGCAATAACTCAAGAAGTACTGGCATATGTGCAGAGCGCCTATCCAGATCATCCCGGATCCTTAGAGCATTTCAATTGGCCGGTAAATAGGGAGCAAGCATTAAAGGCGCTGGAGTATTTTGTTGACTATCGCCTCAGGAACTTCGGCATCTATCAAGATGCGATGTGGACGGATACGCCTTTTGGTTGGCACTCCATCCTATCTAGCTCGCTCAATCTGAAGTTGTTAAATCCACGTGAAGTCATTGATGCCGCATTGGCTGCTTGGAAAAAATACTCACTGGATTTATCGACGATCGAAGGATTTATTCGACAGATTCTAGGTTGGCGTGAGTTTGTGCGAGGAATGTATTACTTGGACATGCCCAAGATGGCTCAGGACAATTATTACGAGCATCAACGCAAATTACCGCAGTGGTATTGGACTGGTAAAACGCAGATGGCTTGCATGCAAGATGCGGTGGGCCAAACCCTGAAATACGGCTATGCACATCATATTCAGCGTCTGATGGTGACCGGCAACTTTGCGTTGTTGGCAGAGATACTTCCTGCGCAAGTTTGCGATTGGTATCTAGCGGTATATGTCGATGCGATTGAGTGGGTGGAGCTCCCGAATACAGCAGGAATGGCTTTATTTGCTAATGGTGGTCGTTTCACCAGCAAGCCGTATATCGCCAGTGGTGCATATATCAAGCGTATGAGTAATTACTGCGACTCCTGTAAGTACAAGCCGGATGTTCGCTTTGGAGAGCAAGCATGCCCAGTTACTACTCTGTATTGGAACTTCTTAATCAATCATCGCCAACAATTTGAGGCTAGTCCACGTACTCGATTGATGACGGCTAATTTGAAGCGTATTAGTCCAGAGGATCAGTTGGAGATACAAAAACATGCAAGCAAACTGCTTAATCACCTAGATGAGCTCTAGGCAGATCTCATGAAATCCTCGTTCAAGGGAAACAAGGGCTTCTTGCCTAGCAAGATTTGCGTAGTGTGCAAAAAAGAAATGACCTGGAGAAAATCCTGGGCTAAGAACTGGGACTCAGTGAAGTACTGCTCTGATGCTTGTAGGGCTAAAAAGGATCCTCAAGGCAAAGCCTAGTAAGTTAAAGGATGACTACCCAACTAAATGCTGGCTTAGCAGGCGGGTAGCGGGGGAGTGATTGATGTCCGCTTTGGTTGCTACCAGTAGGTTACGTTTTGCCCAAGCATCTTCAAGGGGAATGACTTTTAAACCCATGGCTTTAATTTGAGCTGCACATGCTTGATATGGCAGTACGCCAACACCTAGATTGACTGCAATCATTTGGCACATCGCATCGTAGCTGCGTACCTGAATACGCAACCGCATTTGCTTACCTAGTTTCTCTGCGCTTCTAGAGGTGAGTTCAAGTAGCGAGCTGCCTCTATTAAGACCCACGAAATCATATTGAAGACATTCTTCAAAAGAAATACTCTTTCTTTTGCTTAAGGGGTGCGTTTTACAGCAAGTAATCACAAGTTCATCGCTGCCCATCACTTTAGTTTCTAGTCCAGAGGTGTTTGGGCCTTCAGCAAACACACCAATATCTGCAATGCCATCCATAAGTGCTTTGACAATGTCGCCACTCAGCTGCTCTTCTACCTCAACCTGAATTTCAGGATTCACTTTTAAAAAGCTTGCTAAAGCTGAGGGAAGAAACTCAGTCAGGGCTGACATATTCGCCCAAAGCCGGACACTCCCTTTTACCCCTTTGGAATACTCACCCAATTCATTGCTGAGTTGCTCAAAGCCCTGAAACAACCTTAAGGCATGTTGCATTACTGCATGGCCGGCATGAGTGAGGGTGACGCCTTTCACGGATCGATCCAGAAGCGCCATACCTACCGTTTCTTCAAACTCAGAAATACGCCTACTTGCTGCAGAAAGCGCTAGATTGCATTGGCTCGCACCCTTGGTAATACTCCCGGATTGAACGATGTAGCAGAAAAGCTTGAGAGTAACAAAGTCAACTCTGGCGGGGTTTAGCGGGGATTTCATGGGGTAATTCTAACCATACCTTCGCAAAATGAGAAGGATAGGGCTAAAAATAGCAATTTTCAAGAATTGGCAAGCAATGTAACTTTGCGTAAATGCGTATTTCAGAGGAAATCATGGAGCCGTTAGCAAAGTTAAAAGTCATTGAAATGGGGCAACTCATTGCTGGGCCATTTGCCGCAAAAACGTTGGCGGATTTTGGTGCGGATGTCATTAAGATCGAGCCACCTAAAGTTGGTGATGCATTGCGAAAATGGCGACTGCTCAAAGATGGCACATCTATTTGGTGGCAAGTGCAGTCACGCAACAAGCGTTCTCTTTCTTTGGATTTAAGACAATCTGAGGCTCAAGATATTGTCAGGACTTTAGTTAAAGAGGCAGATGTCTTAATCGAAAACTTTCGCCCTGGAACACTAGAGGATTGGGGGCTTGGCCCGAAGGTGTTGCTTGAGCTCAATCCAAAGTTGATTGTTTTGCGGATTAGTGGTTATGGTCAGACAGGCCCATATAGAGATAAGCCTGGCTTTGGTGTGGTTGCAGAAGCAATGGGTGGTTTGCGCCATCTCACTGCAGAGCCTGGAAGAGTGCCTGTAAGGGTGGGTATTAGCATTGGTGACACCTTGGCATCTTTGCATGGCGTAATTGGAATTTTGTTGGCCTTGCAAGAACGTCATAGCAGCGGCAAAGGTCAGGTGATCGATATTGCGTTGTATGAGGCGGTCTTCAATTGCATGGAGAGTTTGCTGCCGGAGTACAGTGCGTTCGGTGAGGTGCGACAAGCGGCAGGCAGCGCTCTACCTGGTATTGCTCCAACTAATGCCTATCAATGCGCTGATGGTGGATATGTATTGGTTGCCGGCAATGGCGATAGCATTTTTAAGCGCCTGATGACGGCTATTGGGCGAGAAGACTTGGGTAGTGATCCGCAATTGGAAAACAATGATGGTCGCGTCAAACGCGTAGTCGAACTTGATCAAGCGATTGGTGAGTGGGCAAAGACAGTGAGTACCGACAAAGCATTAGAAATTTTAGATTCTGTTGCGGTGCCAGCAGGTCGCATCTATACCGTTGCCGATATCGCAAACGATCCGCATTACAAAGCTCGTGAAAATATTCAAACGATTCAGATGCATGATGGAACTAGGTTAGATGTACCTGGTGTGATTCCAAAGTTGTCACGTACACCGGGATCGATTAAAACCCTTGCTCCCGATATTGGTGAGAATACCGATGAGATATTGAAGGGTATAGGTTTAAGTGATGCTCAGGTTGCCTCCCTGAAAGAGCGTGGTATTGCATTTACAAAGTAAGCAAAGAATAAATACAACAAAATACGTATAAAGAAAAAATCATGACCAGAATTTATTTCAATGATGTAGTAACCAGAGATGGCTTTCAGATTGAGCCTAATTTCATACCGACAGACGACAAGATCAAGTTGGTGGATGAGTTAAGCGCTTGTGGATTTGCAAAAATTGAGGTGACTTCGTTTACTTCGCCTAAATCTATCCCGATGCTGCGCGATGCCGAAGAGGTAATGGGTCGTATTCAGCGGGTTCCAGGTGTTGAGTACACTGTATTGGTTCCCAATCTGAGGGGTGCTGAGCGCGCATTTGAATCCAAGGCCGACGAATTTAATCTAGTGATGTCTACCTCTGAGACTCATAACCTGGCCAACCTCAGAATGGGTAGAGAAAAGAGTTTTGCAGGGCTAGCGGAAGTTATTAAATTCGTTGATGACAGAACACCAATCAATGTTTCGCTCTCCACTTGCTTTGGCTGCCCTATGGAAGGTGAGGTTCCGCAAGCAGTTGTCGAGGGATTTGCGCAGCGCTTCGCAGATCTTGGTGTTCGAGGTCTGACTATATGCGACACCACTGGCATGGCCAATCCGGATCAAGTGAAAAAAATGTGCGATGCTTTGCAAAAGCAATTTCCTAATCTCCAATTAACTCTGCACTTTCATAACACCAGGGGCATGGGTCTAGCCAATGTTCTAGCAGCAGTCCAGTCGGGTATTGTGCGATTTGATGGATCGCTGGGTGGCTTGGGTGGCTGCCCTTATGCACCCGGAGCAAGCGGGAATATTTCAAGTGAAGATGCGATTCATATGCTTGATGCAATGGGCTATGACACTGGTATCAATATTCCTAGGTTATTAGCGCTCGCTAAAGAGTTACCTCAAATTGTGGGTCACCCCGTTCCAGGCCAGGTAGCAAAGGCAGGCAGCACATATACGCTGCATCCCGAACCAGATTACGTAGATGAACTTCGCCGCGCTCAATAAGAAGGGGAAATGAATATGATTGACCATTTAGATCATTTGGTACTCACCACTGCAAAAGAAGCAGAGTGCGTGGATTTTTATACCCGCGTTCTTGGAATGAAGTTGGAATCTTTTATTGGTGGAACGCCACCTGTTGAGCGCAAAGCGTTTAAGTTCGGCAACCAAAAGATCAACCTTCACATCAAAGGCAGGGAGTTTGAGCCCAAGGCAGATACTCCAACCCCGGGATCACTCGATCTTTGCTTTATTGCTGATCGCCCTCTAGAAAGGGTGATTGAAAAGCTGGCCGCAGAATCCTGGCCAATTATTGAGGGGCCGGTGATTCGTACTGGTGCCACACAAAAAATTAACTCGGTCTATGTACGAGACCCAGATCAGAATTTAATTGAAATATCTGAACTCATTTAAATATTGGGTGTAGCCAACAAAATACTTACAAGAGTTGCTTGGCTAGTAAAGTGTAAAGCGGTATACCTAGAATGATGTTGAAGGGGAAGGTGATTCCAAGCGACATACCCATGTAGAGCGCTGGATTTACTTCAGGTAGGGCATGACGCAATACTGCAGGTACGGCAATATAAGAGGCGCTTGATGCCAGCACCATCAGCAAAATAGTATTTCCCAGTGGGAGCCCAATCAGTTTGCAAAGCACCAAAGCAAGCAATGCATGAGAGAGGGGTGAGCCGAGCGCGTATAGCAAGGTGATAGCAGGTTTTCCCTTGAGATCCTTTAAATTTCTGGCGGCCATCAAACCCATGTCTAGCAGGAAGAACGCTAGCATGCCTTTAAATAGATCAATCGAAAATGGCGCCATTAATTTTTGCCCTGCATCACCACTCACCAAACCAACCAGCATGGAACCTAGTAGCAATAATTGTGCGCCATCAGTAAAAGACTCATGCAGTATTTTTGAGATGCTTGTAGCTTGATGACCCGTTGGAGTGGGTGATTGAGATGACCGAGCTTTATTTGCTAAAACAATCGCAAGAATAATGGCGGGCGACTCCATGAGTGCCATGGCGGCGGCCATGTGACCACCATAGCTAATACCAAATTGATCTAGGTATTGGGTGGCGGTGATAAAAGTAACAGCACTTACCGATCCATATGTGGCAGCAATTGCGGCTGCATCAAATGCATTTAAGCGTCTTCTGAGGATGAGGTAACCAATGATTGGGATAATGACGGCTAGAAAAATTGCAAGACCTAATGAGAATGCGATCTCACTTGTAAACCCAGACTTATGAAGTGCAAATCCACCCTTCAGCCCCAATGCCATTAATAGATATAGCGATAAGAATCTAGAAATCTGTGGCGGTATTTCTAGGTTGGACTTAACACTCCCCGCAAACACCCCAAAGATGAAAAATAGAATAGCGGGGTCAAGGAAATTAGTCATGATTCCATTCTATGGATTTATCTATATTTGTTCTTATCCACATAATACTTAAGGCCATTCTATTATTTTGCTTAATAATTACCTGAATTAGGTGGGTCGAATCTTTTGGTTCGTATGGGTGATATAAAGATATTCTTATATTTTGTAGTCATATAAACTACCCTGATTAATACAAAAGTAAGGTATCAAATGAAATTTGCGAAATTTTGCGCATTAACTCTCTTGGCATTTTCGCTAAATGCTTGCTCGGTTTATATGGCCGCACATCAGCCATCCCAAAAAAATGAGGCGCTTTTTAAAGTAGGTACATCAAGGGATACCTTAATTGCTGAATTTGGTGTGCCCGTAACCAGCGGCATGAAGAATGGTAAGAAATATGAAATTTATCGATTCACTCAGGGCTACAGTCAAGGCAACAAAGCTGCGCGCGCTCTTGTAGAGGGAACTGCGGACGTATTTACTCTTGGTGTAACTGAAGTGATTAGCACCCCAGTAGAAGCTATTAATAATGGTGATTTAAGGGTGTACGAAGTGACCTACGATAGCAATGATTGTGTGGATCAAGTCACTATATTGACTCCGGGTACCAATACGAATGCTCCTCAAACTAATGCTACGCCACCGAACAATCAGCAGGCACAGCCTGGAGTGCAGAAGTAGTTTTTTAGTTGTCTAAAGACTCCATTTTAAAAACGCCATTACTAACACTCGTGTCGTTTTTATTTACTTCATAGGCTCCAACCTCAGCGGCGGTTACTCCAACTAGGCCGCCTATATCGCCTCCCACTGCATAGCCTATGCCTCCTCCGGCTAGGCCGGCAACTAACTGCGTGTTATCTGCAGATATATTAAAACGATAGGTTTTGCCGCTTTCAAAAACATAGCTTTTGGAAAAATAGCCGACTGTGAATGTGGCATCTATCTTCAGAGTATGCTTTCCAGCGGTAGTGCTCGATCTGCAATTTCCTCCATTAGGAATAGCACAAACTTGAACACCATCTACAAATACTTCCGCATCTTTTAAGCTGGCAGAAAAGTTCTTTTCCCGAAAAAATACTAAACCGACATCTCCACCTGGGTCGTTAAAGGCCTGCTGGGGCGTGCTTTGACAGCCAGCCAATAAAAACAAACCTACATAGAATATTTTTTTGTAATTCATCATCAGTCATTTTGCCAAAGTAGTGCTGTGCAAATAGTACTTCAATTTTCGATCTTTAAAGGCGGCGATAAAAGACCAAAAGGGAAAGCCACCCGAAGGTGGCTTCTGTATAGCTAGTGGGCAGGGAGATATTCGAACTTGCGACCAATAGCGTCATTTGGCTATTAGTCGGCGGGCATCATGGTGAAGTCACCATTATTGCTGCTGGCGTTGCCCTTATTTGCTTCATAGTACGTAGCATCCGCGACGCCAAAGGGCAGGCTATTTGCCACCATTTCAGTTTTGTTTGGTGCAATAACAAAGCGATACGTCTTACCACTATCAAATTGATAGCTTTGAGAAAACACGCCGAAAGAACCAGAAAATGTACTGTCAATCTTAAGAACATGTTTTCCTGAAGGTATATTTACCGTGCAATTACCTGAATTGGGGATAACGCAGACTTTAAGGTCATCCACATAAACCTGTGCGTTTCTCACAATTGCAAACCAAACTGTACTTGTGCGGCTGAAGCTTAGGGTGACGTCTCCTCCGGGGTTCACAGGGGCTGCGCCTTCTTGCGGCATCATGCCCTGGCAGCCAGCCACTAAAGTAAGAACGCTTAAGTAAAGTATTTTTTTAAATTTCATCTTAAGCCCTTTGAGCTCAAATAGTATTAAGTAATAGTACTTCAAATTAGTTATAAAAAAGGCGGCAATAGAGTTGAATGTATAGTGTCAAAGTGCTCCTGTTTTTTAGAAAATCATCATGAAAACTCTTCCTCTGACTGTTTTAGCCTCACTGTTATTGAGCGCATGTGCGGGTTCAGTTTCGGTTCACTCAAGACCGGAGGGAGCGTTAATTAGCAGCAAAAATGAGACTTTGGGTATTGCGCCAGTGCGCATTGCCTTGGATTCCGAGATCGGTCAATCTTTCCAAAAATCTGGGGATGGCTGTTACGAACATCCCTTGTTTACAGCGCGTTGGGCAAGTGGGGCTACAGCCGAATCACCAACTTCACTTTTGTGTCGAGGTCGAGATGGAAATTACAAAATCTTCATTCGAAGGCCGGCTCATGCGCCAGATCTAAAAAAAGATCTTAATGCAGCAAGTGCACCAGAAGCTGTCATGGCAAGAAGGCGTGCATATATGATGGAGTATCACCCGGACCGATCCAATCCTTCGGATGCTGCAGATCCTGATGTGCCAGACGGATATCTGTCTATCGATGATGTTGAAAATCTTGGTCATCTCATAAAAGACCGAAATTCTGCTGAGATAGCTGACCCATCGAAATAAATAAAATAAAACTTCCAAGCAATTTAGTTTAAAAAGAAAAAGCCACCCGAGGGTGGCTTTTGTATAACTGGTGGGTCGGGCGAGATTCGAACTCGCGACCAACGGATTAAAAGTCCGCTGCTCTACCGACTGAGCTACCGACCCAGTTAAGCCATAAATTATAGCAAGAAGTTTCTTAGCGTTCCTCGGGTCTGTGGAGCCTGCCCGTCAGCCCTTGTAATTACAAGTGCCTAGGAGTTGACCCGTCTGGCGACAGGCGGATTTTTGGAAAAATACTCCTTAATTCCTCTCAAAATGGCCTCTGCAATGCGATCCTGGTAGGCGTCATCATTTAATCGCGCCTCCTCTTGGGGATTGCTAATAAAAGCGGTCTCAACGAGGATAGAAGGAATATCTGGGGCCTTTAGAACCGCAAAGCTTGCTTGCTCTACCTTGGGCTTGTGAAGAGTTGCAAACCCACCGATTTGCCTCAAGATCGAATTGCCTACCTGTAGAGAATCTTTAATCTGGGCTGTGGTCGACATGTCTAGCAGCAGGTTGGCAACTTGACGATCCTGAGTCTTGATATTGATGCCCCCAATTAAATCTGAGGCATTTTCTTTGTTGGCCATCCAGCGAGCCGTCGTACTACTGGCCCCCATTTGAGAGAGTGCGAAGACTGAAGCGCCCCTGGCATTTCTTTCGATGAAAGCATCCGCATGAATGGATACGAACAAATCGGCCTCTACGCGTCTCGCTTTTTGTACTCTGACATGCAGTGGCACAAAGTAGTCGCCATCTCTGGTCAAGAAAGGGCGCATATAGGCTTCGCCTTCAATCTTGTCTTTCAGTCGCCTAGCAATAGCTAGGACCACATTCTTTTCTCGAGAGCCTGCTGCACCGATGGCACCTGGGTCTTCGCCACCATGGCCAGGATCAATCGCAATTGTGATCAGCCGTTTGTACTTGGCAGGCGCTGGCGCGTCCTTGGTTTCTGGGATGGCCTGGGCAACTGGTGCGGATGGCGTCTTAGCGAGCTCTTTTTCTTTCTTGGTAGCAAATTGAGCAATCAAATCTATTTCTTCATTTGATTTCTCAAGCGCACTTTCTTTTTTGGCGCTGCTTCTCACCAAAGCCATTAATGGATCTGGTGGTGTTGTCGGATACAAGTCAAATACCATGCGGTAGTTGTATTCAGCCACAGGATCAAGTGTGAAGAGTTGCGGCTTGATCGGCTCTTTTAAATCAAATACCAAACGCACCACTCCTGGCTGAAATTGCCCAACCCGTACTTGTGAAATATAAGGATCGTTCGGCTTTACTTTGGCAACCAAATCTTTAAGTGTCGGATTAAGTTCAAGTCCTTGCACATCAACTACCAGGCGGTCTGGATTGGTCAGAATCTGTTGCGTAATCGGTAACGGTGTATCTGACTCTAAAGTCACGCGTGTGTAGTCCTCGGAGGGCCATACACGAACACCCATAATCTTGGCGCCCCAGGCAATATCTACTTCGGTAAGTAGCAGCGCAAAGCTCAAGAACTTCGCGGAAGTCTTGAGATGCTGCCTTCTAGTGAGGTTTATTTTTTTGCTAGTCATCACTGACTCACTTCAGTATTTTTTACGACTGCGCTACCTTTTTCAGATAGGGAATTCATCGTGATGGAGCGTTCATTTTCATCGGCTCCAGCAATGAGCTGTAACTGAATGTCAAAAGGTGGGAGGGTGCCCTCCGCTTTTTCAGGCCACTCAATTAAGCAAAAGCCAGGCACATCAAATAATTCCGCAAATCCAGCCTCTTGCCATTCGAGTGGATCACGCATTCTGTAAAGATCAAAGTGATGAGCGGTAAACGAATGGTTGTCACTTACTAGTGGATACGGTTCGCACAAGGTATAAGTGGGGCTCTTGACTTTTCCACTGTGGCCTAGGCTTTGGATTAGATGTCTTGCAAAGGTGGTTTTACCAGCCCCTAGATCACCCTCTAGGGAGATGTTGAGGTGAATGCCTGGAGTTTGGTGAATGGATTGCTTCAAACTGGCGGCAAGCTGCTGGGCTAGGGCGGCGGTTTCCGCTTCCTGCCTACAATGTTGCTTTAGTGATGCCAGTATTTTTGTCATTGCCCCTAGTTTATTCAATTATTGAGCTACATTCTCTATTCAATATGTCTTTATCTGCCACTCCAAACTCTTTAGATGAGGCCAAGTTACGAACTTGGCTAGGGGAGCAGGCTGCCAATTTGGGGTTTGATAGCCTCCGCATTACTAATACGCATTTGGGTGTTGCTAGTGAGCGTTTAAATCAGTGGCTAGCTGATGGCCGCCATGGGCATATGGAATACATGCAACGGCATGCGGATTTAAGGTCTGACCCAGGGCTCTTGGTTCCGGGTGCTGTCAGAGTCATTTGTGTGTCGATGAACTATCTTCCGCCTGAATTTAATCTTGAGCGAGAGTGGCAACGCCTAGAGGACCCCAAGCAAGCGGTGGTATCGATGTATGCCCGTGGGCGCGATTATCACAAGGTGCTGCGCAATCGTTTGCAAGAATTTGCCAAATTGATCGAAGAAAAAATTGGCACTTTTGGATATCGCGTATTTACAGACTCCGCTCCCTTGATGGAAGTGGAGTTGGCTCGCAAGGCAGGTTTAGGTTGGCGTGGTAAACACACGCTACTACTCAATCGAGAATCTGGATCAACATTTTTTCTAGGTGAGATCTTGGTTGATGTGCCATTACCAGTAGACCAAGAGCAAGAAGAGCATTGTGGAACGTGTACATCTTGTATTGATATCTGTCCCACACAAGCGATTACAGCACCATATCAGCTAGATGCAAGGCGTTGCATCTCTTACTTAACCATTGAAAATCCCGAAGCGATTCCGGTGGAGTTTAGAAGTGCGATGGGTAATCGCGTTTATGGCTGTGATGACTGTCAGTTAATTTGCCCTTGGAATAAATTCTCAAAACGAACGCAGCTACCTGACTTTGCACAGCGCCATGGTCTAGGCCAGGCCAGTCTCATGCATCTGTGGTCCTGGACTGAAGCAGAGTTTGAGCAGCGCCATGAAGGCAGTGCGATTCGTAGGATTGGTTACAGCAGATGGCGACGTAATTTAGCGGTCGCGATGGGTAATGCTTTGGCGAGCACCAAGGTGGATAAGGTGGAGAAGGAATTATTACGCTCCGCCTTAAACGAAGCTCTACCTACTGCAGATCCATTGGTAGCTGAGCATATCCAATGGGCTTTAAACGCTTACAATTAACAAATGTCATCAGCGGGCCAACCATATATCGATCCTAGCGAAATCGCGCTAGAGGAGCCTGCAGCAGAACGCTTTAAAAATCCGCGTCATGCTTTCTGGTCTGGCATGCGTGATGCAGCTGGCGCACCTGCGATGGTGCTCTTTGCTGGCATGGTGGGCTTTGGAGCGATGGGTAAGACCAATGGCTTTGATGTTTGGTTTACCACCTTCACTTCATTTTTTATGTTCGCCTTACCAGGGCAGGTTGTTCTCATTGAGATGGCTATTACAGGTTCATCTGTTTTGGCGATTGCCTTGGCGGTCACGCTAACGTCTACACGCTTTATCACCATGACGGTGACACTCTTTCCGCAGTTTCATCAAAAAGATCGTAATCGCAGTTTGTATGCTTCTGTTCATCTTCTGGCAATGACTGCATGGGCGGTCTCCATGCGCGAGTTTCATTCGATTGAAGTCAAGCACCGCTTAAGTTACTTCGTGGGACTCGGATTGCTGTGCTGGTTAATTTCAGTGCCCGGAACCATCTTAGGTTATTACTTGGCAGGTATGGTGCCTCCAGCAGTGACGCTGGGCTTGGTATTTATCAATCCATTGTTTTTCCTTTTGACGTTTACTGAAGTCAAGCCTTGGATTAATCGGGTTGCTATCCTTTTAGGCTGTGTATTTGGCCCCATCTTCTTTGTCTTGGATCGTGACACCAGCCTGCTAACAGCAGGAGTAGTGGGCGGTACGCTAGCCTACTTTATTGATCGTAAATTCTTGCGCAAAAAAGTTGGGGTGATCGGATGAACGGTGCTGTGGACGCTTTCAATCACATGAGTGATGCACTTTCAGGTTGGGGCTTGTGGATCGCCTTGGTTGGGGCCTGCCTGGGGACGTATTTTTGTCGAGCTATCGGTGTTTCTTTATCGCAAAGCATTAACCAAGATAGCGAAATCTTCCGCTGGTTAGCTGCCGTGACTTATGCAATGGTTGCCGCTTTAACGGTGCGACTGATTGTGATGCCGTTAGGGCTTATGGCAACCGTCCCTCTGTGGATTCGGGTTCTCATTTGCGCCCTAGCCATTGGGGTGATGGTATCCAAACCAACCCGTCGCTTGGTTCCTGCTTTATTGACAGGAACTTTGCTCATGGTTGGTTACGGAATCATTCGTTAACCACTTTTATTGCAGGTGTGCCGCCAAAATTCTGGCGATATGCACAGCCTCTCTTTGAGTGCCATCAGCAATCTGGTGACGACAGCTAGTACCATCCGCAACCACCCAGCTATCAGGCGACTTACGAATACTTGGCAATAGGCTGGCCTCAGCCATTTGTTTGGATACTTCAATATGCTCGGCCTCGTAGCCAAAGCTACCAGCCATACCGCAACAAGAGGACTCAATGAGTTTGGGCTCTGCATTTGGAATAAGCTTAAGTAACTCCATTGCAGGCGTAACAGCAGCGAATGACTTCTGATGGCAGTGACCATGAAACAGTACTGATTTATCAGCCGCTTTCAGTTTCAACTGAAGCGTACCCGCTTTAGCTTCGCTCGCCAAGAATTCTTCTAGCAATTGCGCTTTCTTAGAAACGCTTACTGCGCGCTCACCAAAGCCCATTACAAGCGCTTCATCTTTTAAGGTGAACAAGCAAGAAGGCTCTAAACCAATAATTGGAATATTCTTATCTGCATAGGGTGCAAGATGATCGACCAATTCACCTAGGGTGGCTTTGGCTTTATCTACCATGCCTGCTGCCAGGTAGGTTCTGCCGCAGCAAAACTCTTTAGAGCATGCGTTATCCACTTGCTTGGCTATTTGGCTTTGACTTTTCTTTGGAATATGTACGCGGTAACCAGCAGCCTTTAGTACTTTCAATGCAGCGATGAGGTTCTCATCTTCAAAGTAAGCATTAAAGGTATCTGCCAACAGTACAACGCCCTTGCCATCAGCATTGCTTGCCAACTGATCTGGAGTGAATTGGTAAGTATTTGCTTTCTTCTGATTCCAGAATGTTTTTGCTTTCCAGGTCGGCAAACTTCGTTGCGCAGAAATGCCCATGACCCATTCTTGTAACTTGGCAATCGGTGCAATGTGATTACGTAAATTCAGAATTGTTGGTAGGAATGGAATGGCGCTAATTGTGCTGGCGTATTTAGGAAGATAGGCAACAGCTAAATCGCGCAATGAGTGGCCCACACGTTTCTTATAGGCAGATAAGAACTCAATCTTCATCTTGGCCATATCCACGCCAGTAGGGCATTCGCGGCGACAGGCCTTGCAACTCACGCACAGCTCCATCACCTCTTTGATGGCATCGCTGCCTAGTGGCGAAGATTCATCTTTGATATCGAGTTGATTTGAAAGCGCAAGACGTAGCGTGTTGGCTCTGCCACGGGTGAGATGCTTCTCATCACGAGTGACGCGATAGCTTGGGCACATCACTTCAGCATCAAACTTGCGGCAGTGACCATTGTTGTTACACATCTCCACTGCTTTGGCCAGACCCATGGCTGGATCCCCGCCTGTACCGGGTGCAGTAGTTTGCTCTGTGACAGGGTCGTTTTGCACATTCCATGCTGACCAATCGAGTGCTGGTTGCAGGGGAATGACTTTATAGCTTGGCGGAAATCTAAAGTTACTTGCGTCATCCATCTTTGGGGGATTGACAATCTTGCCAGGGTTGAATAATCCCTTGGGGTCGAAAGCATGCTTAATTTCTGCGAGGGCTTCAGTGATCTTGGGGCCAAACTGCCAGGAGATCCACTCGCCACGACAGAGGCCATCGCCATGCTCACCGCTATAGGCGCCTTTGTACTTGCGAACCAATGCCGATGCCTCTTCTGCAACTGCACGCATCTTCTGTGCGCCATCTCTACGCATATCCAAAATAGGGCGTACATGCAAGGTGCCTACGGATGCGTGAGCGTACCAGGTGCCACGTGAGCCATATTTAGAAAACACATCCGTCAGTGCCTGGGTGTAATCAGCCAAGCTCTCGAGTGGTACGGCGCAGTCTTCAATAAAGCTGACCGGCTTACCGTCACCCTTGAGGCTCATCATGATATTTAAGCCAGCTTTGCGCACTTCCCATAAGTTCTTTTGCAAGCTTGCATCAGGCATAGCCACTACAGAGTCAGGTAAACCTAAATCGCTCATCAATTCTTGTAAGGCCTTGAGCTTGTCTAGTAGGGGCGCATGTGCTTCACCAGAAAACTCCACCAACAAGATTGCTTCAGGCGTTTGGGCCGTGTGATCAATAAGAGCAGTTTCAATGGTTTTCTTAAAGCTTGGGTTGCTGCGTGCCAAGTCAATCATCGTTCGATCAACGAGCTCTACAGCAGTAGGGCCGAGCTTCACAATATGCTGAGCGCTATCCATTGCCTTGTAAAAGCTAGCGAAGTTCACAATGCCTAGCACTTTATGTTGCGGCAAAGGAGCTAGCTTTAACTTGAGGGATTTGTAATAGGCGAGGGTGCCTTCGCTGCCAACTAATAGATGGGCGAGGTTAACGCTGCCATCCTGGGTATAGGGCAGCTCACTTTGCGGATGAAAGATATCTAAGTTATATCCAGCTACCCGTCTGAGCACCTTCGGAAAGTGTGCTTCGATTTCAGGTTGAAGGGTGTTTGCTAAACCTTTAACAAAGTCGCCCAATTGTTTGGCGGCACCAGAGCTATTGGCATAGTTGCCAAATTGCGTTACTTGACCATTAGCAAGCCAAGCATCTATTTCTAATACGTTGTGCACCATATTGCCGTAAGCAATCGAGCGACTGCCGCAAGAGTTGTTGCCGGCCATGCCGCCAATAGTGGCTTGTCCCGCAGTGGAAACATCCACTGGATACCAAAGACCATGTTGCTTGAGTGAAGCATTCAGGTGGTCGAGCACGATTCCGGGCTCAACTTCTACATATCCTTTATCAAGATTGAGATCTAAAACGTTTCTGAAGTATTTGGTGTTATCAATAACGAGTGCTGCACCAGTAGTTTGACCGCATTGGCTAGTGCCGCCTCCGCGAGGCAGGACAGGAACGCCCAGTTCTGCAGCTATCTGAATGGCACTTGCAATATCTTGCGCAGTCTTCGGTACAAAAACAGCAACAGGCATCGCTTGGTAGATTGAGGCATCGGTTGCATAACGTCCGCAACTGGCGCTATCGACCATTACTTCACCAGAGGTCTCCTGGCGCAAGCGCTTAGCTAGCTGGGCTTGGTCCACCATGAGTTCTTTGAGGTCTAAGGGCTTATTCATGACTTCACTGTCTCCGTAGACATTTCTGATTTGAGTAGCTGAGCAACAACATCACGTTTATTTCTGACGTGTTGAATCATGATTTTGCGCATACGGGCGCTATCACGAGCCTTTAAGGCATCTAACATTTCTTGATGCTCTTCTACAGCCTTCTCCCACTTAACGCCATCCTGATTGGAACGAAAGCGTAGTGCTTCAATACGGGCATTGACCTGGGTAAAGAGTTTTGAAAGAACGGGATTGTTGGCTGCTTGATTAATGAGGTGATGAATGCGTAAATTGAGTTTGTAGTAACTCGATAAATCACGACGAGCATAAGAAGCCATCATTTCATATTGAAGCGCTTCTAATTCAGAGAGGGTGGCATCACTAATATTGTTGGCGGCCAATTCTCCAGAAAAACCTTCTAGGTCTGCAATCACGTCAAAAGTATTTAAAACATCGTCAAGACTAAGTTGCACTGCGATCGCGCCTCGGTTGGCGATAAGTTCCACTAAACCCTCAGCAGCTAAACGGCGAATGGCTTCTCGAATGGGGGTGCGTGACACATTGAGGCTCTCAGCCAATTCACGCTCATTGAGTTTGCTGCCCGGCGCAATCTTGCCTTCGACCAAAAGGGATCTGAGCTTCTCGAAAGTGGCTTCATGCAAATTTTGTGAATTTGGCTGTTCTAGTACCGTCATGGATCAACCCTTGAGCTTAATAATTTGTATACAAAAATAAGAATAACCCATCTTATGTCATAAATACAGCCTTTAAAAGCCTAAATTAGGCTTTATTTTTGGATTAATTTTTAATAATTTGTATACAAAATGGAAATTTCCACAAAATTGTCATACACTAGTACCAGAAATAACTACCTATAAACACTTTAAAAGTGAGACAAAGCATGTTGAAACTTGATAACCACGCTTCAGGACGCCATTTTTTACATATTCCTGGACCAAGCCCTGTGCCTCCACGCGTATTGCGCGCGATCAGCTATCAAACCATTGACCATCGTGGTCCAGAGTTTGGTGCATTTGGCCTCAAGGTGCTGGATGGCATTAAAAAGATTTTTAAAACTGAGCAACCCGTCATTATTTATTCCGCTTCTGGAACGGGTGCTTGGGAAGGCGCATTAGTTAACGTTCTCAATCCTGGTGACAAAGTCTTGTTCTATGAGACTGGTCAGTTTGCAAACTTATGGCGTGCTCTTGCTAAGCGTCTTGGTTTAGATGTCGAAGTAGTTGGCAAAGCTGGACAAGATAGTTGGCGCTGGGGTGTAGATGCTTCTGTGATTGAAGAGCGTCTGCGCAAAGATACGCAACATGAAATCAAAGCAGTTTGTGTTGTTCATAACGAAACTTCTACAGGCGTGACATCCAACATTGCTGCCGTTCGTAAAGCAATTGATTCCTTAAAGCATCCAGCCTTATTGCTCGTGGATAGCGTGTCTGGCTTGGGTTCAGCGGACTATGAGCATGACAAGTGGGGCGCAGACGTCACGATCTCTGGCTCACAAAAAGGCTTGATGTTGCCGCCGGGCATTGGTTTTAACGCCCTGTCACCACGCGCAATCGAAGCTAGTAAAAATAACAAAATCCATAAATCATATTGGGCTTGGGATGAAATTCTTGAGTCTAATAAAAATGGTTACTGGCCAACTACACCAAGCACTAATCTGATGTACGGCTTACATGAAGCAATCGATATGATGACGACCGAAGGTTTGGATACGATCTTTGCTCGTCACCAACGTTTGGCTGCGGCTTGTCGTGAAGCTGTCAATGCATGGGGTCTAGAGATTCAATGTCAGGATAAAGATAGCTACTCTCCAGTGCTAACTTGCATCGCAACTCCAGAAGGTATGGATGCTGATGTGTTGCGTAAACATGCTTTAGAGAAATTCAATCTTTCCCTCGGGACTGGGTTGGGCAAAATCAAAGGCAAGGCATTCCGCATTGGCCATTTAGGCGATTGCAATGAATTGAGCTTGATGGCTGCCTTAAGCGGGGTGGAAATGAGCCTTGGTTCTATGGGATATAAACCCAAGGCTAGCGGCGTCATTGCTGCCCAAGAGTTCCTTAAATAAGAAGCACTTACGACGCACTCAGGCAGTAATGGGGGTGCGTTAGGGCGGGGTGGAGCCTGGTTCTGTATGAGGAATCGCGCTACACCCCTTATAATTCAAGTACTTATATAGAAGTGCATGAAACAAATACACCATATTCGAGACAGAAAGATTAAACATGTTGGCTACTAAACCTTACTTAACTCAAGCTGATGTTCAAAAGATTTTGGATGCAGCAAACAAACATGCCGCCACAAATAATTTGGCAGTGACTATTGCCGTTTGTGATGATGGTGGTCATATGATGGGATTGATTCGTCGCGATGGTTGTGCTCCTTTGTCTGCTTATATTGCTCAAGAAAAGGCACGCACTGCTGCAATGGGTAAACGCGAGACTCGTGTTTACGAAGAAATTATTAATAATGGTCGCCATGCTTTTTTATCTGCCCCGCACGTATCAGGCATGTTGGAGGGTGGCGTCAATATCGAGGTAAACGGGTTTACCATCGGCGCAGTCGGCGTTTCCGGCGTTAAATCTGCGGAAGATGCTGAGACCGCTAAGGCCGGCATTGCCGCCATCATGTAAGTTACCTTGACAAATACTGCTACTGAAATAAATTCTTCTACGGGGGTTGGCGATGTCGCTACCCCCAACGCTGTTAGCGAAACTAGCACTGCTAGCGCTCCTGCTCCAGCCACAATTACTTTTGCTGACTTTGGGCTAGATCCGAAAATTCAAAAAGCGGTTCTTGAGCAGGGATATAACACTCCCACCCCGATTCAAGCTCAATCAATTCCACATGTATTAGCGGGAAGTGATTTGATGGGTGCGGCACAAACCGGCACAGGTAAAACTGCCGCATTTGTACTGCCGATCATTCAAAAGATTTTGCGTCATGCTAGTAACAGTGCTTCACCGGCACGCCACCCTATCCGCGCCTTGGTCTTAACGCCTACACGCGAGTTAGCGGTGCAGGTGGCTGAGAATGCTGCCAGTTATTCCAAGCATACGGATCTACGCGCTGCGGTTGTGTATGGCGGTGTGGATATGAAAGAACAAGTTGCGATCCTGCGTAATGGCGTAGAGATTCTGATTGCTACCCCAGGACGTTTACTCGATCACATTGGCTCTAAGGTTGCCAACTTATCTCAGGTGGAGATTTTGGTGTTGGACGAAGCTGACCGTATGCTCGACATGGGTTTCTTGCCTGATCTGCAACGCATCATCAATTTGATTCCTGCGCAAAGACAAACTTTGTTGTTCTCTGCAACTTTTTCTCCAGAAATTAAAAAACTCGCACAAAGTTATTTGCGCACCCCAGTAACTGTAGAAGTAGCACGTCAAAACGCTGCTGCCGATACGGTTAAGCAAGTGGTGCACATGGTTTCTTCTGCTGATAAGCAGCGCGCGATTGTCAAAGTATTGGAAGCTCGCACACGTGCTGGTTTATCACGTCAATGCATCATCTTTACGAACAGCCGTTTGGGTTGCGCAAAATTATCTCGTGCCCTTGAGCGTGATGGCATTAAAGCGGGCGCGATTCATGGAGATAAAAGTCAGGGTGAACGCACTTTAACTTTGGATGCTTTCAAATCTGGTGCAATCGAAGCGCTAGTGGCAACTGATGTTGCTGCGCGCGGTCTAGATATTCCAGATATGCCTTGCGTGATTAATCACGAATTACCTTACAACGCAGAAGACTTTATTCACCGTATCGGCCGTACTGGCCGTGCAGGCAGCAAGGGTGATGCGATTGCTTTGGTGGATGCTAGTGAGAAGCGTTTGCTTGATGATATTGAAAAGTTAATGAAGCGTAAGTTGGATGTAAAGCCTTTGCCTGAAGGTACGCCCTCAGCAAGTCGCCCATCATCTAGCGGCTCTAGTAGCGCTCCAGCCAAAATGTCTGACCCCTTCTTCTATATGCCTTATGAGCCGGGTTCAGCACCTGCAGCATCAGCGCAATCAGCAAAGCCTGAAGAGAAAAAAGTGGGTATTACGCCTGCTAAGCCTGCAGTTGGTGCTTTATTAGGCGGCTTTAAGAAAAAGTAGGCCATGCATGAGTGGCTGCTAGTAGCCACTCTGCAATAGTGACATTCTGCCCATCAGGCAAATCTTGTAACCCCAAATGTATAGCTGCTTTGCGTAATTCAAGCAGAGCATGCCGTTCATCTTCTGTATTGATCTGTGTTGCTAAGGTTTGCTTACTCAGTTTTTCGCCATGCTCATCTAGTACGAGCGGTAAATGCAAATACTCCGGCCTTAAATAACCTAATTTATCTTGGAGATAAATTTGTCTTGCAGTGTTGTTGAGCAAATCTTTGCCACGCACGACCCGTGTAATACCTTGTTCAAAATCATCGACCACCACAGCAAGTTGGTAGGTAAATAGACCATCATTTCTTCTCAGGACAAAATCTCCGACTTCTATATTGAGATTCTGGCTTTGGGTACCAAGCGCCAAATCCTCGAAATGAATGTTGCAATTCTCGGGAAGGGCTATCCGCCAAGCTTTTTTGGAATCCCCCGGGGTTTCAGTGGAATTGTTAATGAGGGTGGCGGGGCGGCAGGTGCCTGGATAGACCATTTCTTGGTTGCGGGGGGTCTCAATTCCTCGGCTTGCCAGGGTATTGGCAATCATTTGCCGAGAGCAGGTGCAGGCATAGAGGCAAGAAAGCCGATTTAAGCGCTCTAAAGCCTGCTGGTAGGCCGCTTGTCGCTGTGATTGATAAACGACCTCCTCATCCCAAGAAAGCCCGCAGGCAAGCAATTGGGACTGAATTTCTTGGGCTGCCCCAGGTACGCATCGCGGGGTGTCTAAATCCTCGATTCTGAGCAGCCATTTACCCCCATTTTTACGGGCGTCTAACCAGCTCCCCAGGGCGGCAACGAGGGATCCTGCGTGAAGCGGGCCGGTGGGCGAGGGAGCAAATCGCCCGCGATAGCCGTCGGCTGGGGGTGGAAGGTTTTTGAGCTTGGACACAGCTAAAATCATCTCATGGCTTCACCCCGTTTTGTACATCTTCGCATTCATTCCGAGTTTTCGATTACGGATGGAGTCGTGCGCATTGATGATGCGGTTGCCGCAGCCGTTAAAGATGAAATGGGCGCCCTAGCCATTACGGATTTAAGTAATTTATTTGGTTTAGTGCGTTTTTATACTGCAGCCCGTTCCAGCGGCATTAAGCCGATTGCTGGCGCTGATGTTTGGGTGAGCAATCCCCAAGATCCAGATCAACCTCACCGTTTATTGCTCTTGGTGCAAAACCATTCGGGCTATCTCAATTTATGCGAGCTGCTCAGTAGAGCATCTTTAGATAATCAATCGCGTGGTCGAGCTGAAGTGGATTCAGCATGGTTTAGTGAGCCTGCTGCTAAAGCAGAAGACAAAGCAGCTAAACGCACTTTATCCTATGGTTTGATTGCGCTCTCTGGTGCGCGCATGGGTGAAGTGGGCGCTGCGCTATTAGCAGGCCAAGAAGATCAAGCTAAGATTATTGCAAGACGCTATGAAAAATTATTCCCAGATTCTTTTTATATAGAAGTACAGCGTGGCGGCAATCCTCAAGATGAGAAGCAGCTGCAATTGGCTTGTCACCTTGCTAACGAATTAGATTTACCAGTAGTGGCAACGCACCCAGTGCAATTTATGCAAAAAAGCGACTTTACGGCGCATGAAGCCCGAGTTTGTATCGCTGAAGGTGAGTTATTAGGTAACCCACGCCGTACCAAAAAGTTTAATGATGAGCAATATTTCCTCACCCAAGAGGAGATGGAAAAGCGCTTTGCCGATTTGCCAGCGGCATTAGTGAACTCAGTTGAAATTGCGAAGCGTTGCAACCTCTCTTTGGTTTTAGGTCAACCACGTTTGCCAGATTTTCCAATACCGCCTGGTATTACTTTAGAAGACTATTTGTTACAGCAATCCGAGGTCGGTTTGAAGCGCCACATGGAGCGCAACTTTCCAGATCCCCAAGAGCGTGAAAAGGAAATGACGCGCTATCAAGAGCGTTTGGTGTTTGAGGTGAAGACGATTGCTCAAATGGGCTTCCCGGGCTACTTCTTGATCGTTGCAGACTTTATTAACTGGGCTAAAAATAATGGCGTACCTGTTGGTCCTGGCCGTGGATCTGGAGCGGGCTCCTTAGTAGCATATTCACTTGGCATTACCGATTTGGATCCGCTGCGCTACAACTTACTCTTTGAGCGCTTCTTGAATCCAGAGCGGGTATCGATGCCCGACTTTGATATCGACTTTTGCCAGCATGGTCGTGACCGTGTGATTCAGTACGTAAAAGATAAGTATGGCAAGGATGCGGTAAGTCAGATTGCTACCTTTGGAACAATGGCCGCCAGAGCGGCGATCCGTGACGTTGGCCGCGTACTGGAGCAAGGTTATAACTTCGTCGATGGCATTGCTAAGTTAGTCCCGAATAAGCCAGGTCAATACATGACCATTGAAATGGCTAAAAAGGAAGAGAAGCAATTGGCTGAACGCGAAAAGAATGAAGATGAAGTGCGTCAATTACTTTCTTTGGCGCAGCAACTCGAGGGCATGACCCGTAACGTGGGTATGC
Source organism: Polynucleobacter sp. AP-Kolm-20A-A1 (assembly GCF_018688315.1). Taxonomy (NCBI): domain Bacteria; kingdom Pseudomonadati; phylum Pseudomonadota; class Betaproteobacteria; order Burkholderiales; family Burkholderiaceae; genus Polynucleobacter; species Polynucleobacter sp. AP-Kolm-20A-A1. Next base: position 1,409,490 of record NZ_CP061315.1, on the reverse strand, counting down.
ACGCTGGTGGTGTATTGATCGCACCGGGTCGCCTCACTGATTTTTGCCCGCTCTACACGCAAGAAAGCAAAGACCAAGACAGCAGCTCCGTCATTAGTCAGTTCGATAAAGACGATGTTGAAGCAATTGGTTTGGTGAAGTTCGACTTCTTGGGCTTGACCACCTTAACGATTTTGGCTGCAGCAGAGCGTTGGATTAAAGCTTTGCATGCTGATCGCAGAGATTGGAATATCGGCGAAATTCCGCTTGATGATGAAAAAGCCTTTGATGTTCTTAAGCGTGCCAATACAGTCGCGGTATTCCAGCTGGAAAGCCGCGGCATGCAAGGCATGCTTCGCGAGGCTAAGCCTGACCGCTTTGAAGACATTATTGCCTTGGTGGCTTTGTATCGCCCAGGTCCAATGGACTTGATCCCAGATTTTATTGAGCGTAAACATGGGCGTCAAAAAGTTGAGTATCCAGACCCTCGTATTGAGCCTGTTCTGCGTGAGACCTACGGCATCATGGTGTATCAAGAGCAGGTGATGCAGATGGCTCAGATGATTGGCGGCTACTCATTAGGTGGCGCCGATATGTTGCGTCGTGCGATGGGCAAGAAAAAACCAGAAGAGATGGCGCAGCATCGCAAGATCTTTAGTGATGGTGCAAAAGCGGGCGGAATTTCTGAAGGCAAGGCAAACGAGATCTATGACTTGATGGAGCGCTTTGCAGGTTACGGATTTAATAAATCCCATGCTGCTGCTTATGCACTCTTGGCGTATCAAACCGCCTGGTTGAAGGCCTATTACCCTGCAGAATTTATGGCGGCCAACTTATCGCTCGCCATGGATGACACCGATAAGGTGAAGATTCTGTATGACGATTGCTTGGCAAATAATATTCGTGTTTTCTCGCCTGATATCAACACGGGCGTGTATGAGTTCACACCATTGCGCGCACCGGATGCAGCGCCTGATTCACCCATTAGCCATATCCGCTATGGATTAGGTGCGGTTAGAGGTACGGGCGAGGCTGCAATTGAGGTCATCGTTAAAGCGCGTGAAGAGGGTGGACCCTTTAAAGACCTCTTTGATTTCTGCGCCCGCGTAGATCGGCGTCAAGTTAATCGTCGCGCTATTGAAGCTTTGATGCGCGCCGGAGCATTTGATAGCTTGTACCGTGATTCAGTGCCGGCTGGTGGAAATTTATACGACATTCGCTCAACATTGCTCGCCTCTTTGGCTAGAGCGATTGAGGCTGCAGAACAAGCGGAAGCCTCGATTCATCAAGTGAGCTTATTTGATGTAGCTGGCGAAGAAAATCGCCATCTCCCAGAATTGGTACGTGAGCCAATCTGGTCTGAGAAGAAACGTCTGCAAGAAGAAAAGACTGCTTTAGGTCTTTGCTTAACGGGACATATGTTTGATGCTTATCGTGAAGAGACATCACACTTTATTCGTCAGCCATTATCAAAAGTAACCGAAGGTAAAGATCAGTTGATTGCCGGCATTATTACTTCGGCTCGTATGTTGACTGGTCAGCGTGGCCGTATGATGATTGCTACCATCGATGATGGTACTGCTGCAATCGAAGTCACTTTATATAGTGAAGTTTATGAGCCAAATCGCTCATGGCTCAAAGAGGATGAGTTGTTGGTTGCAAAGGTAAGCGTTACGCCAGATAAATTCTCGGGTGGTATGCGGGTTGTATCCGAGGCCGTGATGGATATAACGGGGGCTCGTATGCGTTTTGCACGTAACGTTCACGTATGTATTGATTCAGCCATTGATTTGAAAATGCTCCGCAGCCAAATAGGCCCGTATTTGATGGCTAATCGTGTGCGTGACCCGAAATTCGGTGCTCCAACCCCGCCAACACCTGGCTCAAATGATGGTGTCAAAGGTTTGATGCTTACCGCTGCTGTAACCACTAGTGGTGGGGCTTGCTTAATGCAGTTTCCTGAAGAGTTGCGCATCTATCCAGATGATGCTTGCTTACAAAGCCTTAATCAGATTCTGGCTTCCAAACAAAAAGATCCTGTACAGGTTCAGTACCACTAAATTAGTGCGGCAAAATTAGCCTTGCAAAACCTTTTCAACCGCAGCGATCACTTGGCTCGGCTCTAAAAGATCTAAGCACTCACTATTACTATCGGCTTTATCAAGACAGCCTGCCTTGCGACAAGGTACGCATTCTCCTGGGCCTTGCAGAATCGTGACGTTGCCTACAGTTTGAGTGCGGGCCCGTAATTGATAGGGTTGTTTGCCTACAAAACCATTAGGCCACGGGCCAAAATTCGTTGGCGGAGTTGCTCCAAACAGGGTAATGGTCGGAATGTTGCAAGCTGCTGCCAAATGGGTAATGGAGGTGTCTACTCCGATATACAGCGCCGCACTGCGCAATAGAGTGCCTGCCTGCGGGATAGAAAGTTTTCCGGCGGCATCAATGACTTTGTCGCGTGTTTCATCGTTTAACAAAGAAATAATATCGCGATTCAATTGCACGTCTTGTTTTGCCGGGGATGCGCTTAATACAACTTGGTAACCAGCTTTAACTAGCCAGGTAATGAGTTGTTGCCAATGTGCTAAAGGCCAGCGTTTATAAGCGGTCAATGGTCCTGGATGAATAACCACGTAAGGTTGATTCAGTGCATTGGTTATCTGCGGGGTTAGGGGCTCACCAGCAGGGGGTGTAACGGATGTGGGTTTGCTAAATAGTTCTGCAGGGCTTCTAAAGAAAGCCTCTAACAAGCGCAGTTTTTCAGTTATGACATGTTGCTTAAAGTAATCAACATCTACGGTATGCATGCAGATGAATTTCTTCCAGGCATTTTGCTTATCACTCTTATGTCTTTTGCTTTTATCCTCAGCATCCTTGCCCTGAGGGTGCCCGCCCAGCACGCCAACCCTTCTAAAGGCAGCCACCAAGCCGTAGATGTATGCGCGGTCACTGGGCTGTGTCACGACAGCTAAGTCATAGCGCTGAAACAGGCGGTTAAAGAGTGAGAGATATTCACCAAAGCCGGGGCGATCTGATGTTTCGATGATTTCGCTGATATCGGGATTGCCGTGCAACATATCAACTTTGCCGCGATAACCTAAAAAGTGAAACTCAGCATCCGGCCAAAGCTCTCGGGCTTTGCTAATGAGCGGGGTGGTAATCAGTACATCGCCAATTTGCCGAGTAGCAATAAACAATACTTTTTTTGGCTTGAGTGTGGAATTAGAACTCATTTTGGATGTGTTCAATGGTTTAGATAGCTTTAGCTAGAATCTTTTCGCGCACGCGACGGGCATTTTCGGCGGCATTGCTCTGATCGTGGATTTTATGAAAGAGATGCAGTACTTCTGTTGACCATGAGCCTGATTTGCGTTTGATTTGATGACGTTGTAAACGAAATACAAAATCAGCGTCCTCATGACCCCAGCCAGTCATACTTTCATCAAAGCCGTTAATACTTTCAGCATCAGCTTTCCAACAGGCCATATTGCAGCCTTTAATGCGGCGCCAGACAAACTTCTTGTAATCACGCCATGAGTCATTGCCTAGTTTGATTTTGAGCGGCCAGTATTTATTAATTCCACCGTTCAAACGCTTGCCTATGAGGTTTGAGCAAAAGCGCGCAAAATCCCATGTGGGCCAAGAAAGCAATTCTTTGGTGAGTGTCTCATTGAGTAAGACGCGACTACCGGTAACCAAATAATTCTTTTGAGCGAGAGCTCGGTGGTTTGCAACAAAGTCTGGCTGCACAATGCAATCACCATCCAAGAAAATGAGATAGCTGCCGTGCGCGGCTGCGATGGCTTCATTTAAAATCTTTGTTTTGCGAAAGCCCTGATCCTCTTGCCATAAGTGGGTGATTGATATGGAATGCGAATTCTTGAATGACTCAATCACTTGCTCGGTGCTATCTGTAGACCCATCGTCGGCGATGATGATTTCAAACTGCTGATCAGTTTGTGTGGCTAGTGATTCAAGGCAAAGCTTTAGTGCTTGCGGCCAGTTATAGGTCGCCAACAAAATCGAAATCATTTGCCTGCATCCTGATTCAGTTGCCACAGCTTGATGTAGCGGTAGTAAGTCCCTTGACCGTTAGATACCGCCAATGCAAATCCTTGTGGGCCATCCAAGAATCCAGCGCGCAATATATAAGTCCGGAAAAAAGCCCACGTACCATGAAGTACCGCCTTTAAAGGAGAGCTAGTTTTGCCTTTGGCAAAGGCTTGCTGTGCAGAGGCAGTGGAGTAACGATCTAGTTTTTGCAACACCTGGGAGTAATTCATGAAGCTGTAGTGCAATAAAGGATTTTCAAGTTTTGCAACCTGGCCATTAGGTATGAGGCGCTCATGTACTAAGTCATCAGAAAAGCGGGCGGCCCCTCTTTTAAAAAGACGATCTACATAATCGGGGTGCCAACCTGAGTGACGAATAAAGCGTCCGCAATACCAAGATAGGCGAGGGATAGCAAAGCAATCCACATGGGCGCTATGGTGAATGGCCGTCAGAATCTCGGATCTGAGGGCTGGAGTGAGGCGCTCATCGGCATCTACCGATAAAACCCAGTCACCCGTTGCCAGGTCCAAAGCCCTGTTTTTCTGGGGGCCAAAACCTGGCCAGTCAGCCGGCTGGGAGATGTGGGCACCATGGCTTTTAGCGATTTCTAGGGTGCGGTCTGAGCTATTGGTATCAACGACCACGATCTGCTGGGCAATCCCCTCCAGAGAGGCCAGACAGGCTTCCAGATTGGCCTCTTCATTGCGGGTGATGAGTATGACTGATAAGGTGGGCATAATTCATTATATGAATGCTCAAGACCGTACCGCCTTAAATCGCTTAATTGCGTACTTAAAACCCCATATTGGCCTAATTTTCGGCTCTTTGGTGGCTATGTCCATTGTTGCAGCTGCAGAGACCTCCATTCCGGCGCTGATGAAGCCTTTGTTGGATCGGGGCTTTACGGGGGAGATGAATGACAAATTATGGCAAGTTCCTGTTTTTCTTGTTGGGTTGGCGCTGATAAGAAGTTTGGCGCAATTTTTCTCTAACTATTTATTAACTCGCGTTATTAATGCTGTGCTTGTGAAGCTACGTGGTCAGATGTTTGAGACATTATTAAGTGCGAGCACATCGTTCTTTCAAAAGAATTCTGCTTCTCAGTTAATTAATGCAGTAGTTTTTGAGGTTCATGGTGTGCTATCTGTTATGGGCAGTATGTTAATCAGCCTAGTGAGGGATTCGCTTACTGTTATTGGTTTGATGGGCTATTTAATTTATCTCAATTGGAGACTAACTTTAGTAGTGCTCATTATTTTTCCGATGATTGCCTTCATCATGAGTAAGATCAATCGGCGCCTCAGATCACTCAATCGTGAACAACAAGCGTTAACAAGTGAATTGGCGTACATTGTTGAGGAGGCTGCTGCGGGTTATAAAATTATTAAGGTGCATGGTGCCGAGCAATATGAAATTAATCGTTTTGCTGAAAAAGCTGAGCGATTACGCCAGTTTGCATTGAAGTCTGCGGTCGCTGGGGGTCTCAATCAGCCAGTAACTCAGCTAATTGCCTCGATGGCTTTATCGGTAGTTTTGGTAATTGCTTTGATGCAGTCTGCCACTGAGGGTACGACAGTTGGTGGTTTCGCATCATTTATTACCGCAATGATGCTGGTCATTTCCCCGTTAAAACATTTGGCAGATATCAATCAACCATTGCAGCGAGGTCTTACCGCTGCTGAAATGGTATTTTCCCTGATGGATCAGCCTTTCGAAGAGGATGAACAGCGTAAGCTTGGAATGAAGCCTTTGGATAAGGCAAGAGGGGCTATTCGTTTTGAGAATGTTGGATTCTCATACGAACAAGAAGTAGGTCGTCAAGATGCTTTAAAGGATGTCAATCTGGCAATCAAGCCTGGCGAGGTAGTTGCTTTTGTTGGACCTTCTGGTGGTGGTAAATCCACCTTAGTGAATTTATTGCCACGCTTCTTTAAGCCTACCAAAGGCCATATTTTCTTGGATGACATTCCTTTGGAAGAAATTGTTTTAGCGGATGTGAGAAAGCAGATTGCTTTTGTCAGCCAGGATGTCATTCTATTTAACGATACGATTGCTGCGAACGTAGCCTATGGGGCTCCCGATGCGTCAGGAATTGATCGCGGTCGCGTGATAGAGGCGCTTGAAGCCGCCAACTTGACCGCCATGATTAAAGAATTGCCCGATGGCATTGATTCAATGGTTGGCGATAACGGCAATCGTTTGTCGGGGGGGCAGCGACAGCGTTTAGCGATTGCACGCGCAATCTATAAGAATGCGCCAATCTTGATTTTGGATGAGGCTACATCCGCTTTGGATTCTGAATCAGAACGTCAAGTGCAAGATGCTTTAGAGCGCTTAATGACCGGCAGAACAACTTTAATCATTGCGCATCGCTTATCTACGATTGAGCATGCGGATCGCATTGTCGTGTTAGAGCATGGTCAGGTAATCGAAAACGGCTCGCATGCCGATTTGATTAAGCAAGATGGCCTTTATGCCAACCTGCACCGCATTCAGTTTTCGAATGCTTAAGCCTCAAGCCAGTTTTTAGCTGAGAACGATGTCGTATTGCTCTTGGCGGAAGGTGCCTTCTGCCTGGAGTTTAATTGGCTTGGCAATGAAATCACCTAGCTGCGCCAAGAACTGACTTTCTTCTTCCAAGAAGAGATCGATGACGTCTGGCGAAGCGACAATCCTAAATTCTCGCGGATTAAATTGACGGTGCTCTCGCACAATCTCACGGAGGATTTCATAGCAAACCGTTTGGGCAGTTTTCACTTCACCTTTGCCCATGCAGGTTGCGCAAGGCTCACATGTAATGTGGGCTAAGGATTCACGGGTGCGCTTGCGGGTCATCTCCACCAAACCCAATGCAGAAAAATCACTCACCGAAGTGCGTGCATGATCGCGGTCTAAATTGCGCTTGAGTTCGTGCAAGACAGACTCTTGATGGTCTTTGCTGACCATATCAATGAAGTCAATGATGATGATGCCGCCTAGATTGCGTAAGCGCAGTTGGCGCGCAATGGCTTGCGCAGCTTCTAGGTTGGTTTTGAATACGGTGTCATCGAGATTGCGTGCGCCTACATAGCTGCCAGTATTTACGTCAATCGTGGTCATCGACTCAGTCTGATCAATCATGAGGTAGCCTCCTGATTTCAGGTCTACACGACGGCCTAGTGCCTTATTGATTTCAGCATCGACATCAAATAAATCAAACAGCGTACGTTCACCGCGATGTAGCGATAGCTTGCCCAATAGATTAGGCATATACAAATTGGTAAACGTTTTGAGCTTTTCAAAGTTTTCGGCGGAGTCCACCCGAATTTGGGTTGTATCCTCGCCAGCTACATCACGCAATACCCGCTCTGCCAGACTCAGATCCTGGTAGAGGAGGTTAGGAGCAGCCTTTACCTTCATTGCTTCGCGAATATTTTCCCAAGTGGTGCGCAGATAGTGCATATCGTGCTGAAGTTCACTGTCGCTTGCATCTTGGGCGCTGGTGCGCACAATGATTCCACCTTTTTCATCGGCAGCCATGAGGCTGGCTAAGCGAGTTTTGATCGCCTCCCGTTCTTCGGGCTGATCAATTCTTTGGGAGACACCAATATATTTTTCGGTTGCAGGATCGCTGCCTGCAGGCGGCAGGTAAACCAAATTACGACCAGCAATGCTTAATTGGGTTGTGAGGCGCGCACCTTTGGTGCCAAGTGGATCTTTTAAGACTTGGACCAAAATCGTTTGGCCTTCAAAGAGTAATTTCTCGATTTGCGCTTGAGGATTATTTTGGGTGATATCCGCCACATGCATAAATGCAGTACGTTCTAACCCAATTTCCACGAAAGCTGATTGCATGCCGGGTAATACTCTTGCTACTTTTGCCAAATAGATGTTGCCAACAATGCCCCGTTGACGTGTGCGCTCAATTTGCAACTCTTGCACTGCACCTTGCTGAATTAAGGCTACCCGTGTTTCTTGGGGGGTGATATTGATCAGAATTTCTTCATTCATATGTATCAGACTCGGGCACGCTCTAGAAGTTGTGCTGTTTCGTAAACAGGTAAACCCATGATACCGCTATAACTTCCTCGGATCGAGGGTATGAGTGCGCCACCTAGCCCCTGAATACCGTAAGCACCAGCTTTGCCAAAAGGCTCACCACTGGCGATATAGACCTCAATTTCCTTAGGGGATAGTTGCGCAAACTGCACCTCAGAAACTTGAGTGATGTGTAAAGGCTTCTCGTTAGGTCTTACTGTAATGGCAACGGCTGTGAGTACTTCATGAATCTTGCCGCTCAGCATCGTCAAAATACGTGCCGCATCAGCTGCATCAGTTGGTTTACCCAGAATCTCTCCCTCTTCACTATTAGGAAGGCTAACAGTGGTGTCGGCGCATAAGATGGGTGCCCATGGAAGTTTTCTTTTTTCCCAGCGCGCTAATGCTGCCGCACTCTTTGCCAAAGTAACGCGTTCGACATAAGCGCGTGCTTTTTCATGGGGTAGGGGCGTCTCAATACCTTCACTATCTTCATCTGCATCGGGTAGCAGCATTTCAAAGCGAACGCCAATTTGTTTTAAGAGTTCTTGGCGGCGTGGACTTTGTGAGGCAAGGTAAATAAAAGGATTACTCACGATGGTAGGGGTGTCCTTGCAAAATGGTCCAAGCGCGATAGAGTTGTTCTACCAATAAGACTCTGGCCATTGCATGTGGCAGCGTGAGGCTGGAGAGTCTCCACATCGCCTGTGCGTTCGTTTTGAGGCTGGCATCCAAACCATCGGCCCCACCAATCAGAAAGGTGATATCAAAACCTTCTTGACGCCAATTTGCCAGTTGGGTTGCTAAGTTCTGAGTGGTTTGATCTTTGCCGCGCTCGTCTAGGGCAATAATTCTGGAGCCCTTCGGAATAGCCGCAGCGATTTTGATGGCTTCTTTAGCTGGCGTAAGGTCCGGCTTAATTTCTTTGATCTCGATACTGCAGTCTGCAGGCATGCGCTTAATGTAATCCTGGGTTGCAGTGGCAACCCAGTCTGGCATCTTGTGACCAACAGAAACAATGGTTAAGCGCATTGATGCCTACAACGACAAATTATTCGTCGTCGTCCTCAGATTCGCTAGCTTTAACTAAGCCCTTGCTACCAGCCAGCTTCACGCGCACTGGTTTAGCACCCCACATACCTTCAAGCTGGTAATAAGAGCGCAGCATCGGCTGCAGAATATGCACAACAATATCGCCGCAATCTACCAAAACCCATTCACCGGTTTCTAGGCCTTCGACAGAAATCACCTCACCACCTTTGGCATTCACCTCTTCTTTAACGGACATCGCTAAAGAACGGGTTTGGCGGTTACTGGAGCCAGTGGCAATGATGACGCGATCAAAAAGTTCGCTCAGTTTGGTGGTGTCATAAACGCGAATATCTTGCGCTTTAACATCTTCAAGGGCATCAATAATGACGCGTTGTAATTTACGTAAATCCATGGTTTCTCTGCAATATTTTTCTAATGTTTAGGGTGATCTTAGCTTGATTACTGATACAAGCCTAGATTTGTAATGATTTCAAGGGTATGGGTTGGAATTTGTTCGGATGCGATAGCGCTTCGAGAGCTTGAATTGAGGCGGTCTCGTAACTCGGTCGAGGATAGATCGACACTGAGGCTTTCATCGATATATATGAGGCCTGCAGCGCTTTTTTCAAGGGTAGTGGCATCTTTTGTTTGATGATTCATTAAGAACTGCTCTACCTCAGGGGTGATTTCTTGCTTTAAATCGTAGTGAGGTCTCGTGGCAACCGCAAAATTGACATATTGACTGAGTTTTTCCCAGGAGTTCCAGCTCGGAAGGGCAACGAGAGAGTCTGCTCCCATTAACCAAGTCAGACTGGCATTTTCTCCAAAGCGTTCGCGCAAGGCCTTCACAGTATCGATCGCATAGCTGGGTCCAGCACGATCAACCTCTATTCGATCTACGCCAACCTGTGTCGAAATCTTGAGATATAAAAATGCGCGCGCCAAATCAATGCCGGCAGCTTCTGTGAGTTGTAGGCGAGTTTCTGCGGGCGTGATACCAGTGCCCTTTTGCCAAGGCTCACCACTTGGAATAAGGAGAATCGCATCTAAATGCAATGCTTTAGAAAAATGCGTGGCCAATCTGAGATGACCCACATGCGGAGGATCAAACGTTCCTCCCAGAATGCCGATTTTGCTTACTTTGCTCAAGCTAACCAATCGCGAGGCTTGAGGTAATAGTCGTATAGCTTGGCTTCAGGCGTGCCAGGCTGTGGTTGCCAGTTGTACCACCATTGAACTACAGGTGGCATGGACATCAAAATGGATTCAGTACGACCACCGGAGTGCAATCCAAAAATAGTGCCTCGATCGAAGATGAGGTTGTATTCAACATAGCGACCGCGACGATATTCTTGGAAAGATTTTTCTTCGGGCGTAAATGCATCTTTGTAGCGACGCTCAACAATGGGAAGATAAGCATCAATAAATGCGTCACCAACTGCGCGTGTCATCGCAAAGCTTTTCTCAAATCCAAGCTCGTTGAAGTCGTCGAAGAAAACACCGCCAATGCCGCGAGGCTCTTCACGATGTTTTAAATAGAAGTACTCATCACACCACTTTTTAAAGCGTGGGTAGAGTTCTTCGCCAAATGGATCTAAAGCGTCTTTAGCGGTTTGATGGAAATGCCTGCAATCTTCATCTACACCGTAATATGGAGTGAGGTCAAAGCCGCCACCAAACCACCACACCGGCTCTTTGTCAGGCGCTTGTGCAATAAAACAGCGCACGTTCATATGGGTGGTTGGTACTTTGGGGTTATTGGGGTGAAATACCAAAGAGACCCCCATAGCCTCGAAGCTGCGACCCGCTACTTCAGGGCGATGATGCGAGGCAGAAGGGGGCATTTGATTGCCGCGCACATGTGAGAATCCTACACCACCTTTTTCCAGGATGTTGCCGCCATCCAAAATGCAGGTACGGCCATAACCTTTTAATTTGCTGTCTTCAGGCTTATGCCATTCATCGGCAACAAAAACTTTTCCATCCAATGCGCTCATGGCATTGGTAATGCGATTCTGCAAACCCAAAAAATAATCTTTTAGGGCTGCAATATCAATTTGGGTATGCTGATCTGACAAGGAATCTCTAGCTTTAAAAGTTATTTGATTGCGCGGTAGCCAATATCTTTGCGATATTGCATGCCATCAAATTGAATTTGATTAATGGCTTCGTATGCTTTTTGTTGGGCGCCGCGTACTGTATCCGCTAGGCCAACAACGCACATCACACGACCTCCTGAAGTCACTACTTTGCCATCTTGTAGCTTGGTACCAGCATGGAAAGTGATTTGATCTTCGGTGTCTGCTGGAGTGCCTGTGATGACATCACCAGCGCGCGGGGTATCGGGGTAGTTATGTGCAGCAAGCACTACGCCTAAGGCGGTGCGACGATCCCATTCCAGCTCAACTTCATTGAGGGTGCCGTCAACTGCATGGTCTAGGGCATTCACGAGATCGCTACGTAAGCGTGCCATGATAGGCTGTGTTTCTGGGTCGCCCATACGGCAGTTAAATTCTAGGGTTTTTATTTTTCCATCCGGCGCAATCATCAGACCTGCATACAAGAATCCTGTGTATGGAATGCCATCTGCTTCCATGCCTTTGACAGTTGGCATGATGACTTCACGTAAAGCGCGCGCATGAATTTCTGGAGTAACAACCGGAGCGGGGGAGTATGCGCCCATGCCCCCAGTGTTTGGGCCTTGATCGGCGTCGAGCAAGCGTTTGTGATCTTGGCTAGTTGCCAAGGCAAGAACATGTTTGCCATCAACTAAAACAATGAAGCTTGCTTCTTCGCCAGTGAGAAATTCTTCGATCACGACGCGTGCTCCGGCATTGCCGAGCTTGTTGTCTGCCAGCATCATGTCAACCGCAGCGTGTGCTTCTTCTAGGCTCATAGCCACCACAACACCTTTACCTGCAGCCAAGCCATCTGCCTTAATCACAATCGGAGCGCCTTTAGCATCGATGTAGGCATGCGCCTCTAATGCGCTGGAGAAGGTTTGGTAATCCGCAGTAGGAATGCCATGACGCTTCATAAAAGCTTTTGAGAAATCTTTTGAAGACTCTAATTGAGCAGCCAATTGAGTTGGGCCAAAAATGCGCAAGCCATTGTTGCGAAATACATCTACTATTCCGGCGGCTAGCGGGGCTTCTGGACCAACTACTGTGAGATGAATCTTTTCTCGTTTAGCAAAGTCAGCTAGCTCTTGTAGGCCAGTGATCGGAAGGTTCTCAATCCCGGCTGTAGATTGTTTTGCAGTGGCAGTTCCGCCATTGCCTGGCGCTACATAAACAGTTTGTACTTGGGGCGATTGCGCTAATTTCCAAGCAAGTGCATGTTCGCGTCCACCAGATCCGATCAAAAGAATTTTCATAGCAGCTGTGTTTGTTAGTTATAGGTATTAATAAATAGGCTTACAAAGATGCGTTCGTAAATACTTCTTGAACGTCATCCAGATTCTCAAGAGCATCTAATAGTTTTTGCATACTTTCAGCTTGTTCGCCTTCGAGTGCAATTTCTGTTTCAGGGCGCATGGCAACCGTTGCTAATTCAGCCTTGAGGCCGGCGCTGGTGATCGCATCTTGTACTTTAGAGAAGTCGGGTACTGGCGTTAAAACTTCAAGTGAACCATCATCATGGGTGATGACGTCTTCTGCTCCAGCATCCAAAGCAACTTCCATCAGTTGGTCTTCGTTGGTGCCTGGTGCAAATAACATTTGTCCGCAATGCTTAAAGAGGAACGCAACTGATCCCTCGGTTCCCATATTGCCGCCATTTTTATTAAAGGCGTGACGCACTTCGGCAACGGTACGGGTTCGATTGTCAGTGAGGCAATCAACAATGATGGCGGCACCATTCATGCCATAACCTTCATAGCGAATCTCTTCGTAGTTCACGCCTTCAAGCGAGCCAGTGCCGCGTTGAATCGCTCTTTGCACGTTGTCGTTAGGCATATTGGAATCTTTAGCCTTATCGATTGCCAGGCGTAAACGTGGGTTAGCGGTGAGGTCGCCACCGCCTAATTTGGCTGCAACAGTGATTTCTTTAATGAGTTTGGTCCAAATCTTGCCGCGTTTTTCGTCTTGACGACCTTTGCGGTGCTGAATATTGGCCCATTTCGAATGGCCGGCCATACGGGTAAGTCCTTTTAATAATTTGGCTACAAGACGCCATTTTAAGGGGTTCTGAGCCTAAGTGAGGCAGTAGCCCGCCATTTTTTGTTACACTCTCACCTCTTAGCAGTAACAAAGTAGCAAAGTAAGCAGAATTTCCACTGCAAACACCTGCCTCGGTGATGGAATTGGTAGACGTGCCGGACTCAAAATCCGGTGCCGCAAGGCGTGGCGGTTCGAGTCCGCCCCGAGGCACCACTCAAACGACAGTTCTGTCTTTGAGTAACTCCAAAAAACTAGATTTCGTAAGTGTCCGACTCATTCGACATTGCCTGCTCAACAATTTTCTTTGTGAGTGTTGGTGAGAAGAGTTCAATGAAGGTGTAAACAAAAGAGCGTAAATAAGCCCCTTGTTTAACGCCAAGATGCGTTACGTTGTTGCCAAATAAGTGTCCCGCAGGAATGACTTTAAGATTGCGATCGCGATCTGGATCGTAAGCGTGACCCGCAACAATTCCAATACCCATTCCTGTTTCTACATACGTTTTGATCACGTCAGCATCAATGGCTTCCAAAATAATATCTGGCGCGATATTTCTTTGAGCAAAGGCCGCATCGATTTTGCTACGACCCGCAAACGCTTTGTCATAAGTGATGATTGGATATTTAGCAATGTCCTCAAGCGTAAGTGTTGCTTGGTTCAGAAGGGGGTGACTCAGTGGAACCATGAGTACATGTTGCCACTGATAACCGGGCAGCGCTAGCACGCCGGGCGTGTTGGCAATACCTTCGGTGGCGATGGCGATATCTGCGCGATCATGTGTCAGTAATTCTGCAATTTGACCAGGACTGCCTTGCTGAATGCTCACCTTTACTTTTGGAAAGCGCTTGGTAAATTCAGTCAATACTTTGGGAAGTGCGTAGCGCGCTTGTGTATGTGTGGTGGCAATCACAAAGCTGCCTTGATCTTGGCTGGCAAAATCCTTGCCCACTCTTTTAAGCGTCTCTACTTCATCTAGGATGCGCTCAATTGAGCTCAAAATTCGTTTACCTGGTTCTGTGAGGGAACGAATGCGCTTACCGTGGCGACGAAAGATTTCTACGCCAAGCTCATCCTCGAGTTCAATAATGGCTTTAGATACGCCCGGCTGGGAGGTAAAAAGCGCCTTAGCAGCGGTCGTTAAATTGAAGTTCTGGCGAACAGCTTCACGCACAAAGCGGAATTGATGAAGATTCATAAGGATTCCTATCTATATATCTACAAAGATATAGGAATCAAATTCTAAATGAATTTTAGGTATTAGGCCTTAGAAACCCTGCGAAGTGCGACCAGGGCCAAGAGGAAATACACCAAAGGCGGTGTCAGGGCCGTTAAGAGCGCTGGCCATGAGCCAAGCAGGCCCACATTAGAAAAGAGCGAGTTAAATAGCTGAAAGCTCATGCCGAGCATGATCCCGCCAAATACTTTGATACCTACGCCTCCGGCACGCACCTTCATATAGGCAAAAGGAAGTGCTAAAGCGAGCATCACAAAAATCGTAAATGGATAAACCACTTTTTTCCAAAAGGCAATCGAGTGGCGCTGCGCATCTTGTTTGTTATCACGCAGGTGGGATATGAATCGACCCAGGCTGACAATTGACATCTTTTCTGGGCTAATCAGCAAAACGCTCAAGATCTGAGGCGTCACCTCGGATTCCAAGGTCAGGATAGGGTGATTAAATGTGTGCGCAGAAAAAACGGCATTCAGTGGGTCTGACTGTTTAGTTTCTTTAAAGCGAGTTTCTGTTACGTCATTCAACACCCAGATGCCAGTCTCATCGAAGTAACCGGAGTTAGCGCTTCGAATGGATAGGAGGTGATAGGAGTCATCAAACTCGTACATCCGAATATTGCTAATTTCATTATCTTTGTCGATTTTTCCGACGTTGACATAACGAACGCCTGGACGAACTGGGCCGCTGCCGTCTTCATCGCGTAGGCGGTCTTTAACCCAGACGCCCGTTCTAAATTGAGAGGTGTATGAAGAGCCTAGGGCTTTCATGCGAATTTGATCGGATTTTGCTTCTGTATATGGGCCCACCCATTCACTCATGACGAGCGTGAGGATCACCAGCGGAAGTGAAATCTTGGTCAGCGTAATTAGACTGCGTTTAATGTCCAGACCAGCAATGCGCAAAATCGTAAATTCGGATTGGCTAGCGAGCATGGCAAAAACATAAATACTGCCAATGAGGCCAGCAATTGGAATAATTTCAGAGATTCGGCTTGGTGCTTTTAAAAGCACGTGTAAGAGAGCAAGCGGCAAGGTGTATTGCCCTTGCACGGATCCAAGCTCGCTCAAAATATCGAAGAATAAAAATAGGGCAACCAGAGCAAACAAAATAAACCCAAAAGCTACATAAATTTGCCTTGCTAAATACCGCTCATAAATGAATGGGAAGAGAAGTTTCATTTTTGACCGAACGACGCTGGAAGCTGACGACGCCACCATTTCACAGAAGGGTTAATACGGTTGCGAATGAGTATCGTCGCCATGAGGAAAGCCAGTAGATGGATTGGCCATATACCTACAAAGAACCCCACTTTTCCTTGGGACACAAAGTTTTGTGTCAGATTCAATAGATTGCTATAAATCAAATAAATCAACACCGCATAGAACATCGCCGTGTAATTGCCAAGACGTGGGTTTACATAGGCCAATGGAATCGCAATAAACACTAGTCCAAGAGCCATGATTGGAAGACCAATGCGCCATAGCAACTCTGCTTGATTGGCGTTGATGATGAGTGGGTCTGCATTATTAAATAATTCAAAGACAGTTTTTTCGCGATCCCTTGGCGGCGGTGCTATTGCATCTTTGCCCTGAATTTTGGTGGTGTACTCATTAAATTCTAGAATCCGAAAATCGGGCTGTGTGGGTTGTCCTTCATAGCGGCGGCCATTATTCAGAACAATGGATTTTTCTCCCCCTGACGAGTTTTGGATAAAGCCAGTAGATGCCACCGCAATGCTTAAGCGACCATTTTTTGAATCTGCCACAAAAATATTCTTTACTTCACTTTTGTCGACGTCTAACTCTTCAATAAAAAAGACGCGTTCAGCTTTTGCTGATTCTTTAAATTGACCAGCACTCACCATGGATACGTCATCGCGTTGTTGGAAGCGTTGACTAATCAGAGTTGACTCACGATTAGCCCAAGGCCATACAAAGAGCGCTAGTAAAGCAATCACAATGATGAGTGGGGTGGCAAACTGCAAAATCGGTTTAATAAGGTTGCTGATGCTGAGCCCGCTAGCAAACCAAACAATCATTTCAGAATCTTTGTACCAGCGAACCAGCACAATCAGAGTGGCCACAAATAGTGAGACCGTTAGCAGTACCGCTAAATAGCCTAGTGTGGCAAGGGCGATTAAAACGATGGCGTCTTCAGGGTTGACGGCACCGTTTGCTGCATAGCCCAGGATCCGAATCACCAAAGTTGTCACCATGATGGTGACCAAGACCAAAAACACGCCACCAGTCGTAAAACTGAGTTCTCGGCGCAGGGCTTGTTTAAAAATCATGGGTGCTTATTTGGCTGGATGGATGTGGTTAATGGTGGGGCGTAAATGGCTTATATTGGCGCATGTAAGGGAAGTTATTCTTATCTCGGAGGATAATGGATAAACATCCTTTTACCCCCTTGAATCGACACAAAATACTGCAATAGATTATGACAATTCAATTTAGTACCAAGATTTTCCCTCAAGCTGACCTGAGAAGCGTAAAACAGCTTAAATCGAGCCTCAAAACCCTATTGGCGCATAGCTCTGACTGTTTAGTCCTGGCATATTCCAAAACCGATTTGGATAGCTTTGCCGGAGTAAAGGGCGCCAAGGCTAAGTCTGGTTTTTTGGTTGAGTTGGACTCTCTATTAGGCGGCTCAGTAACCCATGCCAATGTGGTGGGTGACTTGGATAATCAGCAAGCTTCGATTTGCATGCTCAGAAGTGAAAAATCTTGGGCAGCAAACGGCGTTAAAGCAAAGCGTATTTTGTTATTGAGTTTAGGTGACGTACATCTCGCAAGCGTGCGAAGCTTAACAACCTATTCCAAAGTTGCACGTGCTGCTCTCAAAGCACTCAGTGGTGCTTCGATTGAAAATGCTTTGTGGTTTACCCCCAGTTTTGCCCTGGGTCATTCATCCGAATTTATTGCCGAAGAAGTGCGCTTAACTATTCAATATGCGGGTGATCAGTCATATCGCTTTGGCGTGCGTCAGCCGGCAATGAAGTTCAAGGCAAAAGATAAAGCCGATACCTTCAAGCATTTAATCTTCGCTGGTAATGATGAATGTGCCAAAGAGTTGAAGGCTGCTGTTGAGCAAGGTATTGCGATGGTAGAAGGTATGAACCTAGCGAAAGACCTCGGAAATCTTCCTCCAAATGTTTGCACGCCAACCTATTTGGGTAAATCTGCGCAGTCCTTAAGTAAAAAAGCCGGCCTCAAGGTTGAAGTGCTAGGACGCAAGCAAATAGAGGCTTTGGGCATGGGTTCCTTCCTATCGGTTGCGCAGGGTTCTGATACACCACCTCAATTTATTGTGATGCGTCACCAAGGCGGTAAAGCTGGTGAAGCGCCAATTGTGTTGGTCGGTAAAGGCATCACTTTTGATACTGGCGGAATCTCACTAAAACCTGGTGAGGCAATGGATGAGATGAAGTACGACATGTGCGGCGCTGCATCTGTAATTGGCACCATGTATTCCATTGGTTTGATGAAGTTAAAGAAAAACGTGATTGGTGTTATTCCAACATGCGAGAACATGCCTTCTGGTCAAGCTACTCGTCCTGGCGATATTGTAAAAAGTATGTCGGGTCAAACGATTGAGATCTTGAACACGGACGCTGAAGGTCGCCTCATTTTGTGTGATGCACTGACTTACGTAGAACGCTTCAAACCTAAAGCGGTGATTGATATTGCTACACTCACTGGCGCCTGCATTATTGCTTTGGGTCACGTACATAGCGGCCTATTTTCTGAGGACGAAGGATTGGTCTCTGCTTTAACAAAAGCCGGCCAAGCTTCATTGGATACGGTTTGGCGTTTGCCTTTGGATGCCGCCTACCATGAGCAGCTCAAATCTAATTTTGCTGATGTAGCCAATATTGGCGGCCGTCCAGCGGGCAGCGTTACTGCAGCATGCTTTCTTTCACGCTTTACTGAGAAATACAAATGGGCGCATTTAGATATTGCTGGCACTGCTTGGAAGAGTGGAGCGGCCAAAGGCTCAACCGGTCGTCCGGTTCCCTTGCTTGTTAATTTCTTGCTCGAAGAAAAGTAAGTCAATAGGATTGATGAATAGCCAATGGCACGCATAGATTTTCATAGCAATGTCAGCGATAAGTTGGAATACGCTTGTCGATTAACTCGCAAGATTTGGAGTGCTACGCCAGAAGGGCAGCCAGTTCGTCAGATTGTGATGGTGGGCGAGAAGGCTGATCTTCAAAAGCTAGATCAGTTGCTCTGGACATTTAGTGGCACAGATTTTTTGCCACATTGTTTTATTGATGATGAGGCGGCAGCAGACACGCCAATTGTTTTAACGGATGATTTTGCCTCTCCTGCGCTAAACAATATCCCTCATGCGGATGTCATGATTCACCTGGGAATGCGTATGCCTGCTGATGTGCCGGCGTTGGTTGCGCGCTTTCCCAGAATCGTTGAAGTGGTTACCGTCAACGAGGCAGAACGTTTGGCGGGGCGCGATCGATATAAGGCTTATCGAGAATTGGGTCATGAATTACATAACTTCGACCAGTCCAAAAGCTAATACCTCATGTTGATTCATCCTCAGTTTGATCCTGCAGCCATTCGCATAGGGTCGTTCGCCATTCATTGGTATGGCCTGATGTATCTGATGGCCTTTGTCCAATTCCTTTTGCTTGGCCGCCTGCGTCTGCAGATGCCTCGCTATCAAGCAATGGGTTGGACTTATAAGGATCTTGAGGATTTGTTATTTGCCGGTGTATTGGGCGTGGTGCTTGGTGGGCGCTTGGGTTACACCATGTTTTACATGCCTGCCCACTACTTTGCGCATCCGTTGGAGATTTTCAAAATATGGGAGGGCGGCATGTCCTTTCATGGCGGACTATTAGGCGTCCTAGTTGCCTTATATTGGTTTGTTAAAAAACGCAAAACTACTTTTTTTGTTGTGAGTGATTTGGTCGCTCCTTTGGTTCCCTTTGGATTGGCCTTTGGCCGCTTGGGAAACTTTATTAATGGAGAGTTGTGGGGTAGACCAACCGATCTTCCCTGGGCGATGGTATTTCCGATGGTGGATTCGATTCCACGTCACCCATCTCAAATTTATCAATTGTTGGGCGAAGGCGCTCTACTGGGTATCGTCTTGTGGATCTATGCCAGCAAGTCGCGCCGTATAGGCCAAGTCTCAGGATTCTTCTTATTGGGTTATGGCGTCTGTCGGTTTTTGGCTGAATACGCACGGGAGCCAGATTCCTTTTTAGGGCTGCTAGGGCTTGGCTTATCGATGGGGCAGTGGCTCTGTGTGCCCATGATGTTGTTTGGTATTTATTTGATGACCGCATATCAGGCTAAGGCGGCCAAGTAATACGCATGCAAAACGAAGAAGTTACCTTACGCAAACTAGAAATACTCTGTTCTTTTATTAGAACGGGCTCTCTTTCGAAGACTGCGGATGAGTTGCATTTGAGCTCCGTAAGCATTCATAAGGCGCTACATTCATTAGAGGCAGCAATTGCTTGTCCCTTATTCATTAAAGAGGGTCGACAGCTCAAGCCGCTTCCTGCGGCCCTCTATTTGGCAGAAGCTAGCGTGGATCTGCTAGGCGACGTTGATCGCATAC
This sequence comes from Polynucleobacter sp. AP-Kolm-20A-A1, assembly GCF_018688315.1. NCBI lineage: Bacteria > Pseudomonadati > Pseudomonadota > Betaproteobacteria > Burkholderiales > Burkholderiaceae > Polynucleobacter > Polynucleobacter sp. AP-Kolm-20A-A1. Next base: position 1,389,425 of record NZ_CP061315.1, on the reverse strand, counting down.
TCAAAAAAACTCGATCAAAGGCTGGTGTAGAGATTGGTCAAATTCGTTTAGGGTCAATGTATTCGCTGACAGCTAATATCATTCCTCGAATTATTATGGGCACAAAAATTCGTAGACCCGATTTAGATATCGATTTAATTTTGGGATCTAACGAAGACTTAATGAAAAAGCTTTCTGAAGGCGCTGTTGATGCCGTTGTTATGGCAGTTCCAATAAGCGGTCTTCCAGAAGGTATACAGGTAATTCATTTATTCGAAGATGAGTTGTATTTCGCATCTTCCAGAAAAAATAAGCCTAAGCAGGCCGAAATTAACTTGTCGGATTATCAAGACGAAAAATTCCTAACGCTGCAAGATGGCTTTGCCACCACCTCTGGTTTTTATGAGGCCTTTAAGCTGGCCGGCCAATCTCCTAAGGTGGTAATGAAAGTCGGCGATATTTTTTCATTGATGAATATGGTTTCTAGCGATATGGGGATGACGCTATTGCCGGGTCGAGTAAGGGCGCTTATGGGCGACACAATTGAATTCACGCCATTGGCCAGGAAGTATCAGGTCGTTCAAAAGATAGCCTTAATGTATCTTCAGGCTAATGAATCCAATCCCAATATATTGGCATTAGCGGCTGAAGCCCGCATGCTGCATCGCAATAACACCTGACTAACCCTTACAAATTCGGTTATTAGTTAACTTAAAGTTAATGAATATTCACTTAACTTAATTGATTTCACCTGTTCTGAGTAATACATTGAATCGATCCGTTTTTTGACGATTTCTTTTTGAAAAGAACACATGCTTGAAAAGTTAGCAAAAGCACGCAACCTGTCTAAGGCAAATAACGCCATTAAGCGTTTGATTTCCGAGCGCGGCGAGTCCAATGCTGTCAGCATGGCTGATGATGTAGTGAACAACTACCGCAAGCTTGGTAAAGATCAGCACACTCCATTCTTTACATATCTATTTGAGAAGTTAAATCCTCAGGCGGATGCCGTTCTTAAAGCGGCGCAAAATTTTGCCGCTGAATCCAATGCGCGTAATTACATTCGCTTGCAAAAAGTTTCTGAATCTCCAAGGCAAGAATTTTTCCGCCGCCTTAATCGGGCTAGTCATGGTACTGCGTCAGTAGTGCAGATGCGCCGTGATCTATTGCAAATTTTAGAAAAGAAACCCGAGTTAACTGCGGTTGATTTTGATATGCGCCATTTGCTATCTTCTTGGTTCAATCCAGGGTTTTTAAAGATGCATCGCGTAGATTGGAAATCGCCAGCAGAGGTTTTGGAGAAGCTCATTCAGCACGAAGCGGTGCATGCTATTGATGGCTGGGATGACCTGCGCCGGCGTCTGCAGCCTGATCGTCGTTGCTTCGCTTTCTTTCACCCGCAGCTTCCAAGCGAGCCTTTAATCTTCGTTGAAGTAGCACTTCTTCCAGAGATCCCTACAGTTATCACTCCCTTGGTGGACAAGAAGGCGGAGACTGTTGACCAACCATCGCAATACAAGGTTGCTGTTTTTTACTCCATCAGTAACTGCGAGCCTGGCCTGCGCGGTGTGTCAATGGGTAACTTTTTGATTAAGCGTGTGGCAGAGCAGTTGCACGCAGAATTCCCGGGCCTCAAAACCTTCGTAACCTTGTCACCAATTCCTGGATTTATGGATTGGGTGTCTGCGGGCGCTCATTTGGGCGAAGATGTACCTACAGAACGTCTGAAGCCTAATTTAAAAGCAGCCAGAGAGCAGGCATTAGCCACGCTCAAACTAGACGTACAGTCTTGGACTGAAAAATTAAGTGCCGGATGGCATCCTGACCTAGCCTCAGAAAAAGAAAGAGATGCATTGTTGTGCCTAGCCTCTATTTATTTAGGGCTGGGCTCAACCGGTCGAAATGGCAATCCGGTCGCTAAGTTTCACTTGGGTAACGGCGCCAAGCTACATTTGGTGAACTGGGCCGGCGATTTGTCACGCAAAGGGTTGCGTCAGTCCGCTGGTTTGATGGTGAACTATCTCTATGACTTGGGCAATGTAGAAGAGAACCATGAAAAATTTGCCAATGGCGAGATTGTGTATTCAAGGTCTGTTGGGCGTTTAATGGCGCCCTGATAAAGAATTTAGGAGGAGATGCTCTAAGGGAGAATCCAAAGAGATTTGCTTTAGGGTTTGCGGTAATAAACTGGACGCCAAGATCCAGAAAGTATTATGGTTGCATGCTTAGCAGTTTGAAGTATTAATAATGAATAGATAGCCATGAAAATGGCAAATGGAGGAGACAAAGATGTTTAAGCAATCAAGCCTTGCGGCAACTCTCAAGAGAGCAGTGTTTCTAATCTGTGCGGCGCCGTTAGTTGTGTGCGCACAGGAGTGGCCCAATAAGCCCATTACCTTTGTTGTGCCATTTCCCGCTGGCGGAGGCACTGATGCTTTTGCTAGACCTTTGGCTACTCAATTAACCAAGCAATTGGGCAAGCAAATCATTATTGATAACCGTGGTGGAGCTGGAGGCACCCTAGGCGCCTCCATTGCCGCCAAGGCCGCACCAGATGGTTACTCATTCTTCGTAGGAGCTGCGCATCATGCTATTGCGCCTGCTATGTACCCAAATTTAGATTACGACATTGAAAAGAGCTTTATACCGGTTGCGATGATTGCAAGTCCACCTCAGGTAATTGTGGTGAACCCAAAAAATGTTCAAGTGAAAGACTTAAAAGAGTTCATCGCACTTCTGAAGAAAAACCCCGGTAAATTTAACTACGCTAGTGCAGGCAATGGCTCTTCGCATCATTTGGCTGGCGAGCAGTTCAAGATGTTGACTAAAACCTTTATCACCCACATCCCTTACCGTGGAGCCGGCCCTGCGATGCAAGACCTTATTGCAGGACAGGTCGACATCGAGTTTGATGGTCTTGGCTCATCTGCTGCGCAAATTAAAAACGGCTCCATTGTTGCTTTAGCGGTTGCCTCTCAGAAGCGCGCCCCTGGATTCCCGAGCGTTCCTACTGCAGCTGAAGCTGGCTTGGTTGGTTATGAGGTATCCACTTGGTACGGCTTGTTTGCTCCTAAGGGCACACCACAATCGATCATTGACAAGATGATTGCTGAAGTGCAGAAGGCGATCAATACTCCAGAGCTTAAAACCATTTGGACAAATAACGGCTCTGATACACCCAATCTCTCGGGTGATGCATTTGGTAAGTTTGTAAGTGCTGATATCAAGCGTTGGGCTGCTGTTGCTAAGGCCTCTGGCGCTAAATTAGATTAAGCAATTTTATTAAACATTACCCCTTGGATTTGAGGTTCGAATGAATTTATATTCACTATTGGAAAAAGGTTTTCCAAAAGATAAAAAAGCATGCGCTATCGAGACGCATGATGGTTTGTATTACTCTTGGGGTGACCTAGAGGGCGCCACCGCAAAACTTGCAAATTTATTGGCGAGCCTTAAGCTCCCTAAAGGCGCTAGAGTTGCGGTTCAGGTTGAGAAATCTCCAGAAGCATTATTTCTTTATCTGGCTACGATTCGTGCTGGCTATGTGTATTTGCCGCTGAACACTGCTTACCAGTCTGCAGAGATTCAGTACTTTTTGGAAAATGCTGAGCCGGCGGTAGTGGTGTGCAGCGGTAAGAATCTTTCATGGGTATCTAAGGTTGCTGCAAAGGCGGGCACAAAGCATGTTTTCACATTGGATGAAAACCGTACGGGTACTTTATTGGAGCGTGCTGCAGGCTTGAGCGATAAATTCAAGACAGTTCCAGCTAAAGATGATGATTTAGCTGCGATTCTGTATACCTCTGGTACTACCGGCCGCAGCAAGGGCGCCATGCTCACGCATAAAAATTTGGGTAGCAATGCTCAGGTATTGCAAAAATTCTGGGGCTGGAAGAAGGGCGATGTATTGCTACATGCTTTGCCGATATTCCATGTGCACGGTTTATTTGTAGCCGCTCATGGCGCTCTCATCAATGGCAGCAAAATGATTTGGTTGCCACGTTTGGATACCGCTCAATTGATCAAGCATATGCCTCAATCTACGGTCATGATGGGTGTGCCTACTTTCTACGTGCGCTTGTTGGCTGACAAGGGCTTTAATAAGAAAGTTGCACGCAATACGCGCCTCTTTATTTCTGGATCAGCGCCTTTGCTGACAGAAACCTTTAATACTTTTAAAGAAGTAATTGGCCAGCCTATTCTTGAGCGCTACGGCATGAGTGAAACCGTGATGTTGGTTTCCAATCCATATAAAGGCAAGCGTGTTGGCGGTTCTGTAGGATTGCCATTGCCTGGCGTGAAAGTGCGCGTTGTCAATGAAGATAACAAGCCATGCAAGGTTGATGAAATTGGTGGCATCCAGGTCAAGGGCCCAAATATATTTAAGGGTTACTGGCGCATGCCGGAGAAGACTGCAGAAGAGTTCACCAAAGACGGTTGGTTTAAGACTGGTGACGTTGGTCGTTGGGGTGGTGATGCCAATGGTGGTAAAGCGCCAAAAGAATACTTATGCATTGTTGGTCGCAGCAAAGACTTGATTATTTCGGGTGGCTATAACGTCTATCCAAAAGAGATTGAAGGATTTATAGACGATATGCCTGGCGTGGATGAGAGTGCAGTCATTGGTATTCCGCATCCAGACTTTGGCGAAGCAGTGATGGCAGTAGTTGTGCCAAAGGCTGGCGCGAAGTTAAATGCCGAAGTAATGATTGCCACACTCAAAAAGCAAATTGCGAATTTCAAAATACCGAAGCGTTTAGAGATTGTTTCTGATTTGCCTCGTAATGCGATGGGTAAAGTGCAAAAGAATATTTTGCGCCAGCAATATACGAGTTAATTAAAAGCCGAATGCCTTGCGGCTTTCATTAAACATGAAGGCTGCAAGGAAAAACAGCAAGATGCCAAAGACTCTTTTGAGTTGAGCTATATCGAGTTTTCTGGCCATCTTTGCGCCTAGCGGTGCAGTAAAGATACTCACCACCACAATGCAGGCAACGGCCGGCAAATAAACAAATCCTAATGAACCAGCCGGAAGGTTTGGGTTTCCCCAGCTTCCATACATGTAGCCAATTGTGGCGGCTGCTGCGATCGGAAATCCTAGGCCTGATGAGCTTGCCATAGCGGTATGTGGCTTCACATTGCACCAAAGCATAAACGGTACTGTGATAAAAGCGCCGCCAGCTCCCACCAAGCTGGCAAGTGCCCCCGCAAAAGCGCCAAAAGAAAACAATCCAAGCGTGCCTGGTAATTCTCTGCCAGCCTTTGGTTTTTTATTCAAGAGCATCTGGATTGAGGTGTAAACAATAAACACGGCAAAAAAGAGTGAGAGCCAGGATGTTTTAAGGACCTCAAATAATTCACTTCCGCCAATCAAGCCACCAAAAATCATTCCGGGGCTAAGTGCTGCAACGAGCTTCCAATCGATGGAGCCATGCTTATGGTGGGCCCAAATTGCAGAGGATGTAGTAAAGAGAATGGTGGCCATGCCTGTAGCGATTGCCATATGCACAATCACTTCTTGACTAAAGCCTAAGTGATTAAAAACCAAGATCATGAAGGGCACCAAAATCATGCCGCCGCCAATGCCAAGTAAGCCAGCTAGGTAGCCAGAAATAGCGCCACATAACATCAACATCAAGATATCGCTTAGTAACATGAATTCCCCGCCTTAGCCGCTAGGCCGTCATCCTGAACCCTAAGGTTCAAGGTGGAACGGCTACTCTGTTTCGGGTGCATTAAGAGGTTCAGGGAGTAACCAAGTCTAAGTTGGCACTGTGAACTTTCGAAACGCTCACGCCCACAAGGTAAAGATCGTTCCGGATGCTTGCGCATCGGTTCAAGGAACTATTGGCCTTGGCGAACCAGGCAGGGAAAGGGTTTGCATCAAAGCATCCACCTGATCTTCAAGTCTATGAATCTCGCTCTGAAGACGTGAGACTTCATCTGAGCTGACGTTTGAAGAAGTGCTTTGCTGCGTTTGATTTTTCTGAAGGGTGATTAAGTCGCCAGCAATTTTAAGGGCAGCCATCATGCTGGCTCGCTCAATGCTGCGATTGCCGCCGCCAATAGCCAGCTGAATTTGTTCGTCAACTAATACGCAAGCTGCACGCAACAGTGGTTCGTGTTCGGTGCTAGTGGCTAAAGTAATCTTTTGCCCAGCGAGAGTTACTTCAATGCGTTGTTGGCTCACTGTCGTCCTCTGGATTGGTTGGTGGAATTGTTTCGCCTAGTAAATTGAGTTGGCGGCCATCACTTTGCTCTGGCAGGCGACTCAAGATGCGTTGAACACGTTTATGAGCGGCATCGATCTTGCCTTCGAGTTGAGTTTGATTTTGGCTCAAGTTTTTGACGGCCTCATTGATCAAAGCAATTTTCTCGGACAGGCGGGTGATGGATGCGCTGATCGCAACCAGATCGCCATCGGCGTTGCTTTGGGAAAATGGGCTAAATTCACTCATATTGGCATTGTAGCCCTAGGGAAAAGCTTGGTGTTGAGGTGCCGGTTAGACCCCCAAATTTGGATGGATGGATCTAAACCGGACCAATGCGCCTAAAACGATTAATTGAAGTTGTATTTCAGTGAAACGTAAACCGACCTAGGTTCACTAGGGTAGTAAAAGTGGTTCCCACTAAAGGAACTCACACCCCCATAGCTTGAATATTGCGCATTACCTACGTTTTTCACTGTTAGTCGTGCCTCCATTGCCTGGAACTTATAAGAGGTAAAAATATCTCCCACTACGTAAGCGGGCATGACAGGTGCTGCCGTGTAACTATTGGGGCCAACATCGTAATATTGATTACTGACGTAATTCACTACACCGCCTATGGACCAGCTGCTGGTGATGAGGTAATTTGCTCTAGCATTTACTAGAGTGTCTGGAACAATCGGAATAGCATTACCGGCATAGGGCCCATTTGCATAGTAGGACTTCTGATACTTACCGCCCGCTCCAATATTGAGCGATGGAGTGATATTGGTAGCAATATCAAACAAGATGCCGCCACGATTGGTTTGGTAAATAGAGTTGTAGTTATAGCCTGTTGCAGGGTTGTAACTAATTTCATTTTGCGTCATGGATTTAAAAATCGATGAAGTGATTTTTGCATTCCAGACCGTCCAGTTGCCGCCTACCTCATAAGTTTGAGTTGTTTGGGGCTGCAAGATGCCATTAAAGACGGTGCTACCAACCCCGTTTGCATCGTATGCAAATCCCCAGTATTCATCGATGTTTGGGAATCTAAAGGATTGATTCCATTTCACATACATTCTTTGGCCCGGCAGGTAATTGGCATTTAATGCCACATCACCAGCATTAGCTGCGAATTGTTGCGTATTGTTTACTGTGCCATTGGCTGCGTTGATTGCTGTATTGGTTGTCGAAGCTTGTTGAACTTGCCTACGAAATCCCCCGCTTGCCTCAAAAATTTTCCCCAGTGGAACTTTTTGCATTAGATAAACAGAGTTGTTAATTTGAGTTGCGTTTTGTGAATCGTGAGTCAAATTGTTGTAATACGTGCCATACGGATTGGCCTGAATAATTCCTTGTGATAGTGGGCTATAGCTATTGCTACCACCTTGGTTGGCCTTGGAGAAATCGTATCCAAGGATGGTAGTTCCCACTTCTGCGAAATTTGCCTTCAATCGAGGTGAGGCTGCCAGTTGCCAGCCCTGAAGCTTATTATTCATCGCGCTTCCCGCAAAACCATAATTCGCATTATTTGGATCTAAGGAAGTGAAGTAATCTGCCTGTGGCGTGTAATAGAAGGAAGTTTTATTGCTATAAGAAGTATCAAGTTCCGTTACAAAATTTTCATTCAGACTTTTTGTTAAGCCTTGTCGAAAACCTGAATTATTGGTTGTTAAATTATTGCCAGCATTTTGTGGGCTTACCGTTAGTGGATTTCCTGAGCCCACTAAACCTACGATAGGGCTAGCAATCTGTGAATTGGTATAGCCATAGTAAGCATCTACAAATACTCGATCTCCACCACCTAAATCTTCCGAAATCTTCGCGTCCACAGAATAAGCATTCGCCGCAGTATTTGGTCTCCAACCATTTGTGTTGGAGGTATTTGCACTGACTTGATATGTAGTTTTATCGACAGTATTTCTGAAGATCGCGTTATTAATCGATGTGCCCCAGGTGCCTAAGGTTGCCGACGCTTGATTAATATTTTTCTTGCCACCATTGGTGATGATATTGATGACACCACCTACTGCGCCGTTACCGTATTGGACGCTTGAGCCGCCCTGAAGGATTTCAATGCGCTCAATAGAGTCGATCGGAATCGTTTCCCAGTCCACACTTCCGGAATCGATTGGATTAATTCTGATGCCATCAACCAGAACCGCTGTTGTACTGTTGCCTGTTGGACCAAAACCACCCATGTCTACAGAAGCATCTAAATTTAGTGTGCTGGAATTTAGGCCGCTGACTTTGAGGCCGCCAATCTGGGACAGCACTTGAGGAATGGTGTTGGAGCTGGAGTTCTCAATTTCATCTCGTGTGATTACTTTGACGTTCGCGGGAACCTCATTAAGGTTTTCAGCAAATCGTGAGCCCGTTACCACAACGGTATTTTGTGAGCTTTGCGCAAGCAAAGATGATGAAGAAAGAACGGTGAATATTGCGCCACATAGTAAGGCGACTTTTTTCTTGTGGAACTGCTGCTTCATAAAATGCTTTCTGTTATCGATTGCCTAGCTAACTTCCCCGTTAGCTGGGTCGAACAGAATTTCACGAGCGTGAGTTCAGGCGTCAATTGGGCGCCAGATCGAGGGATAGGGCGCTGTCATTGGCGCGCGAAGATCCCCGTCCGCAAAATTCCACCTGTCTTGGCCGGTATCCGGGCTAGTAAATATCAGAATCTGGCCTTCCCATGCGATTGACGCGCACAGTGGCTTTGTCAGATTCCTGACGCCCAAAAATTGCTTAAGGACGTATTTACCTACCGTTGCGGGGGCAGCACACGTTTAGTGTTTCCCGTTTAACTTTGTTGCATTGCAATAAAGCACCACGACCCCGTGATTCTAGCGTACTTAGGTGTATTCACCCTGAAAAAAGGGGTAAAAAAGCCTACAATATGGGCTCTAGGATTAAGGATTCATGACCGCGTTAGATAAGCACCCCGAAAAAAACCTGATTCGCTTGCAGTTGAGCCAAAACTCAGTCTTAAAAAGCTTGGACCCAGCTGCAATGGCGGATCTAGAGCGCCATTTAGAGATATCGGACCTCAAAAAATCAGAAATCTTGCTCCATCAGGGTGACCACCAGATGGAGCAATACTTTGTGCTGGACGGGATTTTGAAGCGGATTGTTTCTAGTCCAGACGCCAAAGAGATGATCTTGCGCTTCGCTATCGAAAAGGATATTGAAACTAGCTATGCTGCCTGGCGCCTTAAGACTGCAGCCCCCTATAGCATTGCTTGCGTAACTAAGGCCCGAGTAGCCCGGATGCCCATGAAAAAGTGGGCCGAGTTCCTTGAACAGCAAAAACCTCTCAAAGAAAGCTTTGAGTTTGAGGTTATGCGCCTTATGAGCGAGATCATGGCGCACACTATCACCCTGCATATGCTCGATGCTCCCGGCCGAGTAGAGCGCTTCTTGCGCAAATACGAGGACCTATTTGAATTGCTGCCCAAGAAAGAGCTGGCCGCATATCTCAATTTATCCCCTGAGACCTTGAGCCGCCTCAAAACGAGGCATAAAGAGCTTTTTGTTTAAGCCTTTGACCCGCCTGTAATTACAGGATTTAGGGGGAAATTGACCGAAGTCAATGATGAACCCCCTCCCCAGGCCTAATATTCACTTCAGCCTAAGCGGGAGCTTAAAACCCGTTGTGCGATTCATAACTACATTGGAGACATTAGCGAAAGCTAAATTGCGTTAGCCTTTATGGCCCACCTGCAATTCTTATAAAAATTTCTATGACAACAGATAACCAAAACACACAATTAACAGATGGTTTCCATCTCGTCATTGACGCTTTAAAAGCGAATGACCTCAATACTATTTTCGGTCTTGTTGGTATTCCAATTACTGACTTATGTCGTTTGGCTCAAGCTGAAGGTTTGCGTTTTATTGGCTTCCGTCACGAACAGCATGCAGGTAATGCAGCAGCAATTGCTGGTTACATGACACAAAAGCCAGGTATTTGTATGACGGTTTCTGCGCCAGGATTCTTAAATGGATTAACAGCATTGGCTAACGCTACTGTGAACTGCTTCCCAATGATTTTGATCTCCGGTTCAAGCGAGCGTGAAATCGTTGACTTGCAACAGGGTGACTACGAAGAGATGGATCAGCTCAACGCAGCCAAGCCATATTGCAAAGCTGCATATCGTATTAATCACATTGAAGATATCGGTATTGGTTTTGCTCGTGCAATCCGCGCTGCAGTTTCTGGTCGTCCAGGCGGCGTCTATTTGGACTTGCCAGCACAGTTGCTAGCTCAAACTATGCCTGCTGAAGAAGCTAAGAAAACGATTTTCAAAGTAATTGATCCAGTTCCACGTCAAATCCCAGCGGCTGATGCAGTTGCTCGCGCATTGGATGTATTGAAAGGCGCTAAGCGTCCATTGATTCTCTTGGGTAAAGGTGCTGCTTATGCACAAGCCGACAAAGAGATTCGTGATCTGGTTGAAAAATCAGGTATCCCTTACTTGCCTATGTCGATGGCCAAAGGTTTGTTGCCAGATAACCATCCACAATCCGCTTCTGCAGCACGTTCATTTGTATTGGCTGAAGCTGATGCAGTGCTGTTGGTTGGCGCACGCTTGAACTGGTTGTTAGCGCACGGTAAGGGCAAGACTTGGGGTAAAGATCCTAAGAAATTTATTCAAATCGATATTCAAGCAAATGAAGTGGATAGCAACGTACAAATTGCTGCTCCATTGATTGGCGATATTGGTTCATGCGTTGGTGAACTCTTGAAAGGTATTGCTTCAGTACCTAAGCCAAGCGCTGAGTGGATTGCTGCTATTGCCGAGAAGAAAGATAAGAACTTGGCGAAAATGGCTGAAACATTAGCCAAAGAAGCTAACCCAATGAACTTCCATGGCGCATTGCGTGTGATTCGTGATGTGATCAAGAAGAACCCAGATGTGAACTTGGTAAACGAGGGCGCAAACACACTCGACTATTGCCGTGCAATCGTTGATATGTATAAGCCACGCAAGCGTTTTGACTCTGGTACTTGGGGGATTATGGGTATTGGTATGGGTTACTCCATCGGCGCTGCTGTAATTAGTGGCTTGCCAACGGTTGCGGTTGAGGGCGATAGCGCATTCGGCTTTAGCGGCATGGAATTAGAAACCGTTTGCCGTTACAACTTGCCAATCACAACCGTTGTATTTAATAACAACGGCGTATACCGCGGTACTGATAAGAACCCAACGGGCGGCGCTGATGTTGCACCTACCGTATTCGTTAAAGATGCTCGTTACGACAAGATGATTGAGGCATTTGGTGGTGTCGGTTACTACGTAACTACCCCAGCGGAATTAGAAGCAGCGTTAACAGAAGCAATTGCTGCCGGTAAACCAGCTCTCATCAATGCTGTTATTGATGAAACCGCAGGTACTGAGAGTGGACGTTTAACAAACTTAAACCCATCTACAGCAGCTGCTAAGAAGTAATTAAATAATTAATTTAGAAGTAAACAAGAAAGACTTAAGGAGAAACAAACATGACTAAACCATTAGACGGTATTCGCATTATTGACTTCACACACGTACAGGCAGGTCCTGCATGTACTCAGCTGTTGGCTTGGTATGGCGCTGACGTGATCAAGGTAGAGCGTCCAGGCTCTGGCGACGTAACACGTAGCCAATTGCGCGACGTTCCAGGCGCTGATGCTTTGTACTTCACAATGTTGAACGGCAATAAGCGTTCTTTGACTCTCGATACTAAAACTCAAGAAGGTAAAGAAGTTTTAGAAAAGATGATCAAGACTTCAGACGTCATGGTTGAGAACTTCGGTCCTGGCGCTTTGGATCGCATGGGATTCTCTTGGAAGCGTATCCAAGAATTGAACCCAAAAATGATTATGGCTTCTGTAAAGGGCTTTAGCGATGGCCACTCATACGAAGACTTAAAAGTGTATGAAAACGTTGCTCAATGTGCCGGTGGTGCAGCCTCTACTACTGGTTTCTGGGATGGTCCTCCGACAGTTTCTGCAGCTGCTTTGGGCGACTCTAACACTGGTATGCACTTAGCAATCGGTATTTTGACTGCATTGATGCAGCGTGAAAAAACTGGCCGTGGTCAAAAAGTATCTTGCTCAATGCAAGACGCTGTATTGAACTTGTGTCGTGTGAAGTTGCGCGATCAACAACGTTTGGACAAAGTTGGTTACTTGGAAGAGTACCCACAGTACCCACACGGTTCATTCACTGACGTAGTCCCACGTGGCGGTAACGCTGGTGGTGGCGGTCAGCCAGGTTGGGTATTGAAGTGTAAGGGTTGGGAAACAGATCCAAACGCCTACATCTACTTCACTATTCAAGGTCACGCTTGGGAGCCAATTACTAAAGCTTTGGGTAAACCAGAGTGGGCAACTGATCCGGCGTACATGACTGCTGAAGCACGTCAAGATAAGATTTTTGACATCTTCGCAACGATTGAAGATTGGCTCAAGGACAAAACTAAGTACGAAGCTGTGGACATCCTCCGCAAGTTCGATATTCCATGTGCTCCAGTTCTCTCCATGAAAGAATTGGCTGCTTCACCTGACTTGCGTAAGAGCGGTTCAATCGTTGAAGTGGATCATAAGGTACGCGGTAAGTACTTAACTATCGGCAGCCCAATCAAGTTCTCTGATTTGGAAATCGAAGTGAAGCCTTCTCCAGTATTGGGTGAGCACACCGACGAAGTATTGGCTGACCTTGGCTATAGCGCTGATGACATCGCTAAGTTGCACACAGCTAAAGCAGTTTAATAAAAATAAGAATCTGCTTAATAGCAGTTTCTTGTAGTTATCTTTAAGGCGCTCCTTGTGAGCGCCTTTTTTATTTCTCAAAAACCCTATAGACTGATCCCATGAAGACAAGTATTGATTTGCACCAATTGGTAGAGTGCGTAGGCGATGCCATCATCGTTGCAGATGCTCATGAAAAAATTGTTTTGTGGAATCCTGCTGCTACTCGCATCTTTGGATATTCCGAACAAGAGGCTCTTGGTCAAACGCTTGATCTCATCGTTCCCGAGCGTCAACGCCAAAAACATAATGAAGGCTACAGTCATTCCATGGCAACAGGTACTACGCGTTATGGAGCCTCTCTATTAAAGGTGCCTGCAAAACATAAAGATGGCGGAATGCTTTCGATTGCCTTTACCGTTGGAATGCTGTTTGATGCCTCTGGGAAGGCTAATGGGGTAGTTGCAATCATTCGGGATGAGACCGAGCGTTTTGCCCAAGAAAGAGCCCTCAAAAAGCGTATCGCCGATCTTGAAAATCCCCAAGCCTAGCCGCATATAGTCCTATAGCTCGCCAATGCAGGCTTAGAAGGCAGCTGTGCCCAATAATTGGGCACGCTTAAATTACCCCAATTTCACGCTGGTAAAATTGCCTTAATTCAAAATTTTCATTCTTATTAGGACTTAAATCATGGCAAAAGCACTAGAAGGGGTCAAAATCCTCGACTTTACGCACGTTCAATCAGGCCCAACCTGCACTCAGTTGCTGGCTTGGTTTGGCGCAGACGTAATCAAAGTAGAAAAATCAGGCGAAGGGGATGCAACGCGCGGTCAGTTACGCGATATTCCTGATGCGGATAGTTTGTACTTCACGATGTTGAACCATAACAAACGTTCCATCACCGTAAATACCAAGACACAAAGAGGTAAAGAAATCCTTGAGCGCCTCATTAAAGAATGTGATGTTCTAGTAGAAAACTTTGCTCCAGGTGCTTTAGATCGCATGGGATTTTCTTGGGAGCGTATTCAAGAGCTCAATCCAATGATGATCATGGCGTCTGTAAAAGGCTTTGGTCCTGGCCCATACGAAGATTGCAAAGTGTATGAGAACGTAGCGCAATGTGCTGGCGGCTCTGCATCGACAACTGGTTTTGATGATGGTCCTCCGATGGTGACTGGTGCACAAATCGGCGATAGCGGAACCGGCTTGCATTTGGCATTAGGCATCGTTACAGCTTTGTATCAGCGCACGCACTCTGGCCGTGGCCAGAAAGTATTGGCAGCAATGCAAGATGCAGTATTGAACTTGTGCCGTGTGAAGTTGCGCGACCAACAGCGTTTAGAGCGCGTAGGCCTCATGCAAGAGTACCCACAGTTCCCGAACGGTGAGTTTGGCGACTCCGTACCCCGTGCAGGCAATGCCTCTGGCGGTGGCCAGCCTGGTTGGATTGTGAAATGTAAGGGTTGGGAAACTGATCCAAACGCCTATATGTATGTGATTGTTCAGGCTCCAGTTTGGGAGGCAATCTGTAAGGTAATCGGCCGTGAAGATTGGATTACGGATGTGCGTTTTGCATCACCAATGGCGCGCTTGCCACACCTCATGGAAATTTTCGGTGAGATCGAAAAATGGACCATGACTATGACGAAGTTTGAAGTGATGGATGTTTTGAATAAATACGATATTCCATGCGGCCCAATTCTCTCGATGAAAGAAATTGCTGAAGAGCCTGCACTGCGTGCTACTGGCACCGTAGTGGAAGTGGATCATCCGATTCGTGGCAAGTACCTCACTGTTGGTAATCCAATCAAGATGTCTGATAGCCCAACAGAAGTGACACGTTCACCATTGCTTGGTGAGCACACTGATGAAATTCTGCATGAGTTGGGTTACACCACTGATGATTTGATTGCATTACGTCACGACAAGGTGATCTAAGATGCGGGTTGCCTTGATTGGGAGTGCGGATTTTGGTAAAGCCGCTTTAGAGGCTTTTTTGGATCGCGGCGACGAAGTGGTTGCTGTCTTCTGCCCACCCGATAATCCCAAATCAAGTAAGCCGGAAGTCTTAAAAGAGGCTGCGGTTGCAAGGGGCTTAACCCCCTTGCAGTTTGCCTCCCTAAAGGGTGACGAAGCTGCTCAGGCCATGATTGATAGCAACGCAGATATCTGCGTAATGGCTTATGTCATTCAGTTTGTGCCGCAAGAGCTCTGCAAGATCCCAAAGCATGGAACCATTCAATATCACCCATCATTGCTTCCAAAATATCGTGGCCCAAGCGCTATTAACTGGGCAATCGCATTAGGCGAAGAGAAGACTGGTTTAACCATCTTCCGTCCAACTGACGGTCTAGATGAAGGTGCAGTGATTTTGCAAAAAGAAGTCCCTATTGGACCTAATGACACTCTGGGTAAGATTTATTTTGACCACTTGTTTCCAGTTGGCGTAAAAGCATTGCTTGAGGCTGCTGACTTAGTAGTCGCAGGTAAGCATCAAGAAATCGTCCAAGACGAATCACAAGCCAACTATGAAGGTTGGTTTGATGCAAATGCTGCACAAATTCATTGGGCAACACACATCAGTCAAATTCATAACCTCATTCGGGCATGCAATCCTGCGCCTGGCGCATGGACAAAGTTTGGCGAACAAAAGGTGCAGATCTACGATTGCCATAAGCATGTTGCTGCTACATTTGGTGCCGTTAAAGGCAAGCCAGGCGAAGTGACTCAGATCACCCTGGATTCTTTCTTTGTTACCTGCCACGGCGGTCAAATAGAGGTTCTCAAAGCAAAAGGCGCCGCAGGAAAAGTAACTGGCGCCGAGCTAGCTAAAGAGCTGAATTTAGAAGTAGGGCAGTTCTTCGCGCTTTAAATCCTTTCTTGAGTATTGACCTATCAAGCCATGACCAAGGAATCTAAACAAGAACCTTCCATTGAGATTGAAAGTGGCAATAAAGCGCAGGATGACAGTCTTGTGGACTGTGATTATTTAACCAAGCCTGAAGCTGCGAATTCAAGAAGGCCCGGCCTAAGTAAGCGTGAAATCATGGAGGAGTTATCTCGAGAGAGATTTCCTTGGGATGAATAAGTCCCGTTATAGGCTTAAGATTAAATCTCTAAGTTATCAATCAAGCGTGTTTTGCCAAGCTTAGCGGCTGTCAGGATAACCAGTGGCTCACCTGCCTGTAATTGCTCATCTGACGCAGGCGCTAAATTGCTTTGCTGACGAATAGCAATGTAATCTGGCTGCCAGCCGCGCACAGCAAGTGATGCAACAGCAGCTTTTTCAATTTCGGAGATAGACTGAGTGCTGCGATCTTTTAGTTGCAGAACACGCTCCTGCACCTCTTTTAATGCCTTTTGTAATTCAGGCGCCTCGGCACGCTCTTCTGCTGAGAGGTAGCCGTTACGGGATGAAAGAGCTAAGCCATCTTCAGCGCGAATGGTTTCGCCAGGGATGATGTCTACTGGCAGAGAAAACTGCTTAGCCATCTGACGAATAATCATTAGCTGCTGGTAATCTTTTTTGCCAAATACGGCAACCTTAGGCTGTACACAAGAAAAGAGTTTCAGAACTACCGTGCAAACACCCTTAAAGAAGCCTGGGCGGAATTCACCCTCAAGGGTGTCACCTAATTGTTGCGGCGGGTCGACTCGATATTCTTGTGGCTGCGGATACAGATCGCGCTCGGTCGGCGCAAACAAGATATAGACACCTTCTTTTTCGAGCTTATCAATATCAGCTTGCATCGTGCGAGGGTAGCTATCAAAATCTTCATTAGGGCCAAATTGCAGGCGATTAACGAAAATACTCGCTACTACTGGATCGCCATGCTGACGCGCCAGACGCATCAGTGAGAGGTGACCTTCATGTAGGTTGCCCATGGTTGGCACAAAGGAGGCGCGATTTTGGCCGCGCAAGTGATCGCGCAGCTCTTGAATATCGCTAATGATTTTCATGCAACAGGGGTATAGGCAAGGCGCACATAGATTGGCGCATACGGCTCAGCTTGAGTAATTTCTACTAAAGCTTCGCGTGAGAGCTCCAGCATGGCGATGAAGTTCACAATCACTACCGGAATTCCTCTGCCGGATTTAATCGCATCTTCAAATAGCTCACCGAACTCAACAAACTTTGTACTCTGCAAGCGACGCAATATACGCGTCATGAAGTCACGCACGGATAACTCTTCACGAGTAATCGTGTGATGTTGTGTGAGTTTTGCACGGTGCAGAACATCACGCCAAGCCATTTGCAAATCTTCTACGTTGACATCAGGCCAGGAGATAGCGATGGTGGTATCCACAAAGCCATGCGCCACTTGGAAGTCACGGCCTTGTTGCGGGATCTGATCGAGCTCTTGTGCAGCAAGCTTCATACGCTCGTACTCCAGGAGGCGACGAACTAACTCTGCGCGTGGATCTTCTACTTCTTCTTCGCTATCCGCCTTCTTCATTGGCAGAAGCATGCGAGACTTAATTTCAATCAACATGGCAGCCATGAGTAAATACTCAGCAGCAAGCTCAAGGTTGTGATGGCGGATTTGATCGATATAGCTCAGGTACTGTTGAGTAACCTGCGCCATTGGAATATCCAGTACGTTGAAGTTTTGCTTACGAATAAGGTAGAGCAATAAGTCCAACGGACCCTCGAATGCCTCTAGGAAAACTTCTAGTGCATCTGGGGGGATGTATAAATCAGTCGGAAGCTTAAAAAGCGGCTCGCCATAGAGTTTGGCGAACGCAGACGACATACCATCGGTAACCGATGGGGTGCTATCTAGCAAATCTGAAATTGGCTGAGCGCTTGGCTCAATACCTGAATTAGTCATTCGAATAAACGTAAGCGCGTTGCTTGAGTTTTGCAGCTTTTGCGCGGCGCTGATCTTCAACGGTCAAAGGCTCTTTATCCCAAAGGAGGGCGCGACCAGCTTGCTGATCAGCCTCGAGGTGAGGTTTCTCGGTCTTGAGTTCGTTTAAGAACTGGGTGAATTCGGATTGATATCTTGCCATGGCATTTCCTAAAATACTCAATAAATTCAATAACTTATGAAATTAATTCGAAAAGTTATCTCAGGACTACACTCGCCATTATAGGTGCTTTTTAGGGGGCTTTTTACAAGTTTGCGGCCAGCAAAGCCTCAATTTGTGGGGCTTCAACACGGGTCATTAAATGCTTATAGGCATTAATTGGGGTCTTGCTGGAGAGCGGTGTATTGATATCGGCCCATGAAAGTGGGGGAAGGGTAAAAAACGCTTCAACGCCAGCTGCCACTTGAGGAATGACAGGCTTGAGATAAAGACTCAGCATCCGGAATGATTCGAGGGTGATGCTGCAAACCCGTTGCAAATCCGCTTCACGTTCTGGATCTTTGGCAATTTCCCATGGTTTGTTCTCATCCACAAATCCATTTACTTTGTCAGCAAGCTCCATGACGGTGCGCAATGCTTTTGCATATTCGCGCGCCTCATAAAGTTCAGCAATTTTTTCGCTGGCCGCAGCAATTTCTTTGAGGAGTGGATTGCTCATTGCTTCATCAGAAACAATGCCGCCAAAACGCTTTACTAAAAAGCCAGCACTACGACTAGCAATATTGATGTACTTGCCTAATAAGTCGCTATTTACGCGTGCAACAAAGTCTTGAAGATTTAAATCTAAATCTTCCATGCTGTCATTGAGTTTGGTTGCAAAGTAATAGCGGAACCACTCGGGATTAAATCCGCACTCAATCACGCTATTTGCAGAAATTAAAGTGCCGCGAGATTTACTCATCTTCTCGCCATCTACTGTTAAGAAGCCGTGAGCAAAAACATTGGTTGGGGTTCGATAGCCAGCAAACTTTAAAGTGGCTGGCCAGAACAAGGTGTGGAAATACAAAATATCTTTACCAATGAAGTGGTATTGCTCAGTAGTCGTATCTGGTTTAACCCACTCGTCAAAATTGAGGCCCTTGGCTTGGCAATAATTGAGGAAGCTGGCGTAGTAACCAATTGGGGCATCGAGCCAGACATAGAAGTATTTTCCAGGGGCATCGGGGATCTCAAACCCGAAATACGGGGCATCGCGGGAGATATCCCAGTCGCCTAGCTTGCTTTCTCCGGGCTGGCCAACCCACTCTTTCATCTTGTTGCGGGCTTCTGGCTGCAAGGGCGTCTTGACTTGAGTCCACTCGCGCAAAAACTCTTCGCAGCGCGGATCAGATAGCTTAAAGAAGTAATGGTCCGAAACTTTTTTGATTGGCGTTGCGCCACTGACTACAGAGAACGGATTCTTGAGATCAGTAGGTGAGTATGTTGCCCCACACTTTTCACAGTTATCGCCGTATTGATCTTTAGCACCACACTTTGGGCACTCGCCCTTAATGAAGCGATCCGGTAGAAACATTTCCTTAACAGGATCGTAAGCTTGTTCAATCGCGCGCTTTTCAATCAGGCCGGCTTCACGTAGCTTGATATAAATACTTTGCGATAACTTTTCATTCTCAGGGCTATCGGTTGTGTAATAGTTGTCAAAAGAAATTAAAAAGTTATCAAAATCACGCTTATGTTCTTTCCAAACATTAGCGATAAGTTCTTTGGGTGTAATACCTTCTTTTTCGGCGCGCAACATGATGGGTGTGCCGTGGGTATCATCGGCGCCAACATAATGCACTTCATGGCCACGCATTCTTTGAAAGCGAACCCAAATATCGGTCTGTACGTATTCCACCAAATGCCCAATGTGGATCTGGCCATTGGCATACGGTAAGGCGGAGGTGACGAGAAGGCGGCGTTGGGAACTGCTCATGAAATGCGGACTTAAATAAGAAGGTTGGACAGTTAAATGGGGTTTAGCACTCAATTATGCTGGCTTATGCGGTGATTTTAGTCTGCGGTTAAAGTAAAGCACTGCGAAGTCTTGATAAACACCGATAAACTTCCCTTGAGTCCGACTGTAGAGAGCAATTTATGGCTGTAAAACCGATCATCCAGATGTCTTGTGCCTCCGTGCCTGTGGTGCATGAGGTCGAGGTTATGGATGAGATGGGTCGCGTAAAGATGACCCATATTCCTGGTGAGCGCCCTTTAACTATTTACCTAGATAAGCGTGAGGTTGTCACGCTCATGACCCTTGGCAGCGCTCCAGAAGCCCTGGTACTGGGTTATTTGCGTAATCAGCGCCTTGTAGAGTCTCCGGACGATATAGAAAGCATCCATGTGGATTGGGAGACTGATTCGGCGGCAGTGAAAACTCGTCGGAGCACGGTGGATATAGATGCCCTGACCAGTAAACGGGTGGTTACAACCGGCTGCGGGCAGGGAACAATGTTTGGCGGCTTGATTGAGGAAATGTCGGAGATTCAGCTCCCCGAGGGTCCGACATTATCCCAAGAGGCAATTGTTGCCCTGATTGATTCGATTCGGACCCATGACACGATTTACAAGAAGTCTGGCTCTGTTCATGCCTGTGCAGTCTATGAACGAGACGGCAAGGATGGTGTCCGCCTTTTGCACTTCATTGAGGATGTTGGACGGCATAACGCGGTCGACTCGATTTCCGGCTTGATGTGGCTGGCCGACAAAGTGGGTAGGGATTTGATTTTCTTCACCACAGGACGCCTCACCTCTGAGATGGTCATTAAGGGCGCCCAGATGGGCATTCCCTTCTTGTTAACCCGCTCAGGAGTCACCTTGATGGGCCTGGATTTGGCCCGTAAGACCAATCTCACGATCCTATCCCGCTGCTCCGGAAAACACTTCGAGATCTATAACGCCCCGGAGAGGGTCGTTTTTAGCCAAAACCCCCAATAAATTCGTGGGCAGGTAAGGGCGAAGGTTTTACAATTCGGCCATGACTATTAAATCTGACCACTGGATCCGCCGCATGGGCGAGCAAGGCATGATCAGCCCATTTGAACCTGGGCAAGTTCGCCAGGACGCCGCCGGCAACAAAATCGTAAGTTATGGCACTTCAAGCTATGGCTATGACATTCGTTGCGCAGACGAATTCAAGATCTTTACGAACATCAACAGCACTATTGTTGATCCTAAGAATTTTGACGAACAATCCTTTGTGGATTTCAAGGGTGATGTTTGCATCATTCCACCAAATTCATTTGCGTTGGCTAGAACCGTTGAGTATTTCAAGATTCCTCGTAGCGTATTAACCGTTTGCGTTGGTAAGAGTACATACGCACGCTGCGGAATTATTGTGAACGTCACGCCGTTTGAGCCAGAGTGGGAGGGTTACGTCACTCTCGAGTTTTCTAACACCACACCATTGCCGGCAAAGATTTATGCAGGCGAAGGTTGCGCACAAGTTCTCTTCTTTGAGAGCGATGAAGTTTGTGGCACATCATATAAAGATCGTGGTGGCAAGTATCAAGGTCAGCGGGGCGTTACCCTGCCTAAGACCTAAGCCTTTACGGCAGTGCGTAAATTTTTATTTAATCGCCGTCCCGCACGGATTAATTTAGACGAATATCGCGCTACACTCTCGCGCTCTGAAATGGCGCGACCTGAGAATAATTTTTATCACTGGCTATTAGGTACTAGCTGGACCAGCTTTTTATTGCTGGTTGTATTTGTATATTTATCGACCAATCTGCTCTTTGCCTTTGCTTATATTGCTTGCGGAGATGGGGCCATTACCCATGCAGAGCCAGGCTCCTTATTGGATGTGTTTTTCTTTAGCGTACAAACCATGGCAACTATTGGTTACGGGCGTATGACGCCGGTTGGTCATGGGGCTAATGCAATTGTGACTTTTGAGGCTTTCTTTGGAATCGTTTATTCCGCATTAACGACGGGTTTGGCATTCGCCAGATTTACTCGGCCAACTGCAGGTGTGCGCTTTTCTAAGGTAGCCGTGGTTGGTAATCATGATGGCGTGAAGACATTTAAGTTTCGTGTGGCGAATGATCGCAGCTCACATATTGTGGAGGCGCAGCTTCGTTTGTGGTTGATTGCTGAGAGCATGACTAGCGAAGGTGAGCGTTACCGTCGGTCCGTTGAGTTGCAACTTCATCGCTCCGAGAGTCCAGTCTTTTCTCTTACATGGACTGCAATGCATAGTGTCGATGACAGCAGTGCTCTAAAAGAGTTTTTAGGAAATACTGATATTGAGCAGCAGTGGCATTTATTAATTACCTTTACTGGCTATCATGAGAGCTTAGCCAATCAGGTTTATGCGCGTCATGTTTACTTGCCCAAGAATGTGCAGCAAAATGCGACCTTCGTCGACATAGTTACAGTGATGCCAGATGGCGGTCGGGTTATTGACCTTACCAATTTTGATAAGTGGGTTCCGAACAGTTCGGATAAGACAGCAGGGGAGTTTTTATGAAATTTCGTTTTCCAATCATCATTATTGATGAGGACTTTCGTTCCGAAAATATTTCGGGCTCTGGAATTCGCGACCTTGCTGAGGCTATTGAGAATGAGGGCATGGAGGTTATTGGCTTGACCAGTTATGGTGACCTGACCTCATTTGCACAGCAAGCATCCCGCGCATCCAGTTTTATTGTTTCAATCGATGACGAAGAGTTTGACTCGGATTCAGAAGATCATGATCTGCCTGCATTAAATAATTTGCGTGCGTTCATTACGGAAGTACGTAAGCGTAATGAAGATATCCCGATCTTCTTGTATGGCGAGACTCGCACGTCACGCCATATGCCAAACGACATCTTGCGTGAGTTGCATGGTTTCATTCATATGAATGAAGACACCCCAGAATTTGTAGCACGTCATATTATTCGTGAAGCTAAAGTCTATTTAGATTCTTTGGCCCCGCCATTTTTCCGCGCTTTAACCAATTACGCTTCCGAAGGTTCATATTCCTGGCATTGTCCAGGGCACTCTGGTGGCGTTGCCTTCTTAAAGAGTCCGGTAGGTCGTATGTTCCATCAGTTCTTTGGTGAGAACATGCTGCGCGCTGACGTCTGTAATGCTGTAGAAGAGTTGGGTCAGCTCTTGGACCATACTGGACCGGTATTACAGAGTGAGCGCAATGCGGCGCGTATCTTTAATGCTGATCATTTGTTTTTCGTGACCAACGGCACATCTACTTCAAATAAGATTGTTTGGCATTCGACAGTCGCACCTGGCGACGTTGTGTTGGTGGATCGTAACTGCCATAAGTCAGTCATTCATTCGATCACCATGATGGGCGCGATCCCGATTTTCTTGATGCCAACACGTAATCACTTAGGCATCATCGGCCCAATTCCTAAAGAAGAGTTTGAGTGGAAAAACATCAAGAAGAAGATTGATGCCAACCCCTTCATTAAAGATAAGAATGTTGTGCCACGCGTAATGACGCTTACGCAAAGCACTTATGACGGTATTGTGTACAACGTAGAGATGATCAAAGAGATGCTCGACGGCAAAGTGGACTCATTACATTTTGATGAAGCTTGGTTGCCACACGCCGCCTTCCATCCTTTCTACAAGGATATGCATGCGATTGGCTCAGATCGAAAGCGCACCAAGAAGAGTTTGATGTTTGCAACCCAGTCAACACACAAGTTGTTGGCGGGCCTATCTCAGGCTTCCCAAGTTTTGGTCCAAGATGCTGAAGATGCCAAGTTAGACCGTGATTGCTTCAATGAGGCTTACTTGATGCACACCTCTACTAGCCCACAGTACGCAATTATTGCTTCATGTGACGTGTCGGCAGCAATGATGGAGTCTCCTGGCGGCACAACGCTGGTTGAAGAATCTATTGCTGAAGCAATGGACTTCCGCCGCGCTATGCGCGAGGTGGATGATAAGTTTGGTGCGGATTGGTGGTTTAAGGTTTGGGGTCCAGATCACCTGGCTGAAGAGGGTATTGGCGAGCGTTCTGATTGGGTCCTAGAGCCATCTGCCGCTTGGCATGACTTTGGCAAGTTGGCTAGAGATTTCAATATGCTCGATCCAATCAAAGCGACTGTTGTTACGCCTGGATTAGATATTGAAGGTAACTTTGGTTCGATGGGCATTCCTGCCAGTATCGTTACCAAGTACTTAGCCGAGCATGGCGTGATCGTAGAGAAATGCGGTTTGTACTCCTTCTTCATCATGTTCACCATCGGCATTACAAAAGGCCGTTGGAACACATTGGTTACCGAATTACAGCAGTTCAAGGACCACTTTGATAAGAATGCGCCTTTGTGGAAAGTCTTGCCTGAGTTTGTGGCCAAGCATCCACGCTATGAGCGTGTTGGCCTCAAAGATATTTGCCAACAAATTCATGAGTTCTATAAGAGCCGTAACGTCGCGCGCATGACTACGGAGATGTATACCTCCGATATGGTCCCGGCAATGATGCCTTCAGAAGCTTGGGCAAAGATGGCACACAAACAAGTAGATCGTGTGCCGTTAGATCAGTTGGAAGGGCGTGTAACTGCCATGTTGGTTACCCCATATCCTCCAGGTATTCCACTTCTGATCCCGGGCGAGCGCTTTAACAAGCGCATCATTGACTATCTCTATTTTGCTAGAGACTTCAATGAGAAGTTCCCTGGGTTTGAAACAGATATCCATGGCCTTGTGAAAACTAACATTGACGGCAAGAGCGAGTACTACGTCGATTGTGTGAGGCAAGAGCGGGATATTACCCTCTAATAAATAAGGCCCCTAGGGGCCTTATTTATTTCTATTTCAATGGCATCACTACTTCAGCAGTACCGATGGCGATGCTGGAATACTCCCCGGAATTTTTTGTAATGACATAAATTGCGCTAGCAGCTTGATGGCCAGCGGTGAGTAGCCATTATTGTCGCTAGGGATGTTGTAGAGGTTGCCATCCAATCCTTCGATGCTGGAAAAGGGTCTAGGGGTGGATTGGTTTTTGTACACCACAAACAAAGCATATTCATTCGACGCCATTGTTTTGCTGCTAAATGTTGTTGCTGTAGGCGGCAAGGTAACCATATAAGGCTTTTCTGCTAGCTGGGCTTTTACCACTTGCCCTAAATATTCAAAGATATTATTTGTAGAGCGAATTCGAATGGCAAGCTTAGACTGTAATTTTTTTTCAGCACTAGGTTGTTTGGTTTTTTGAGAGAGGGTTTCCTCGCAAAATATCTCATCCCCATACTCTTGGCGAACAAAATTCTCATATTTGTTTTTGTTGATACATAGCTTATATTTTTGTGAGACCTGTATTGGTTGAAACTTAAGGTCTGAGGAGCTGCCAACTTTTTGCAAGACAATTCCTGCGCTTTTCATGACATCAAATGAGTTATCGCCGAAGGTGGATTTAAGATTGGCAACACTCAAGGGCGGCCCAATCTTTTGTGAGGTATCTACTAGATACGCTCCGAGCCCATATGAAATCAGCTTGTAAAGATGCCTTTGGAATTCGGCATGATCTGGTCTAAGGGGGTTGTTGATGAGGGTAACAGCTTCACCGTTTGGTTTGGTGATTTCAATTTCGTCAACCACTAGGCTTAAAAGAACTTCTCTTGGAATGTGATTGTGCTCAAAGTACTTCACCATCTCTATAGGAAGTTCGTTTAAGTAACCCTTCCAAAATACCGCATTATCTAAAGAGGATTGGGTGAAGTTAAATGTATTGCCAACGGAGAGCGATATTCCTGGGGAGATGCTATTTAAACCTCCGCTAATGGGAAGGTAGCTGGCGTTATAAGGCAGAATGCCGCCTGTAAAAAAACCACTTGCATAAGGGGTGGTAGTGATTGAGCCTGAGCCATTAATTGTTGGCATATCTAAAAAACTGACTGGGCGATTTTCAGAAGAGCGCAATATGTTTTGGAAAATCATATTGATCTGATATTGCTCCAGGATGTTGGCGTATTTAGCTGACATCTGCCCAAAGTCTGGTGCTCCAGCGGAACCACACCCACTGAGGAGGGTTGTAACGGCAATCGCTGGAAGTGCATTACGCACAAAAGATAGAAAGTTCATTTTTTAACCGGGTTTAATTTTTTATAAGCGTACTGGTTTTTTGGGTAAAGCACTAAGGCCGTGCGCAAAAATGGGGCAATCCCCTTTATATCAGCTCGTGGGCTTATTTCAGGGGCTTATCCAATTGGAAAGTGACCGGAGCATCCTCGTCTACCTTGGTAGAGGGAGTCTCTGGTTTGCCTTCTTCACTTCCTGTGAAATTAAAGTCCTGACTCTGCACAACAGCAGCAGGTTTATCTAGGAATGTAGTTACGAGAGCCGGAAATGCCATTACTAGAACAACCATGACTAATTGCAGGCCTACCCAAGGTAATGCACCCCAATAGATATCGCTACTCCTCACTTCTTTTGGTGCAACACCTCGAAGGTAGAAGAGGGCAAATCCAAAAGGTGGGTGCATAAATGATGTTTGCATATTGACGCACAGCATGACGCCAAACCAAACCAAGGCTGCGCTTGCAGCTGCCTGAGGGTTGCCGTTCATAGAATCTAGCAATACTGGTGAGAGTAATTTCACAGCCACTGGAGCTAGCATCGGCACGACGATAAAGGCAATCTCAAAGAAGTCTAGGAAAAAAGCTAAGAAGAAAACAAACAAATTAACGACGATTAAAAAACCAATCCAGCCACCAGGTAAATTGGAGAATAATTCTTCAACCCAGAAGCCGCCATCCACACCTTGAAATACCACGGAGAAGCAAGTTGAGCCAATCAAGATAAAGACCACCATGGCTGTAATACGCATAGTGTTTTGATAGGCCTCTTGAATTAATCCTTTGAGGTTGGGAATGCTTGCCCTACGAATCCACGCTAGTAATAAAGCACCCATTGCACCCATGGCTCCGGACTCTGTCGGAGTGGCAATGCCCGTCATGATGGTGCCCAGAACCAAAAAGATTAAAACAGCCGAAGGAATGATGCCCATCAGGCACTTTTTCCAAAGCGCCCAACCTTTTAGCGTGAGATCGCTCTCTGGAACTGGCGGCAAATAGTCTGGCCGAATGCGACTTAAGAAAAAGGTATACAGCGCAAATAAGCCTATTTGCAGCAGGGATGGACCCCATGCTCCCAAGTACATGCTGCCCACATCGGCGCTGCCGCTTTGAGTTTTTAGTTGGTCCGCAAGCACGATGAGCACCAGGGATGGGGGCACCAGCTGGGTGATCGTGCCAGAGGCCGCTAAAACGCCCGTAGCGTAGCGCATGTTGTAGCCGTAACGCATCATCACCGGCAAAGAGATCATGGCCATAGCGATCACCTGGGCAGCCACAGTGCCCGTAATAGCGCCGAGAATAAAGCCCACAATGATGACGGAATAACCAAGGCCACCGCGAACACGCCCAAAGAGTTGGCCCATGGAGTCGAGCATCTCTTCTGCTAACCCGCAGCGCTCAAGAATGGCGCCCATAAAGGTGAAGAAGGGGATGGCTAGTAAAAGGTCGTTAGCAAGGACGCTACCAAAAATGCGTTGAGGTATCGCCTGTAAAAACGCGACACCAAAGAACCCTTCGCTTATTGCAATTAAGGAAAAAAATAACCCAGCAGCCATGAGCGAAAACGCAACCGGAAAGCCAATCAACATAAAGACGATCAGTCCACCAAACATTAAGGGCGGCATCCACTCCAATGGAATCATTGCATTGGCTTTTCGTAATGAAGGTCTTCGGCAGGCAAGGTGATCTCACCTTTCAGTGCGCCGATACGCTTAATGATTTCAGAGATACCTTGGAGACTCAGCATGAAGAACCCAAAAGGCACAACAAATTTAATGGGGTAGCGAGCAAGGCCACCGGCATTCAATGAATGCTCCATCACCTGCCATGATGGATAAAACAAGGTGGTCCAAGACAGCCAGGCAAATAAGATACAAGCAGGCATCAGAAAAACGATCAAGCCAAATAAATCCACCCAAAGGCGTCCGCGATCGGAGAGGTGGGAGTAGATTAAGTCAACGCGGACATGCTCGTTACGTTTTAGTGTGTACGAAGCGCCGAGCATGACGGCAGCAGCAAATAAATACCATTGCAGCTCTAGTGGCCAATTATTGCTGACATCAAGACCGTAGCGAAGTAGGGCATTTGCTGCAGACACCACACAAGACAGCAAAATCATGATGCTGGCTGCCTTACCTAAAAACTGGTTTACACGATCGATGCCTGCAGAGAGTTTGGACCAAAACCCCATGCGTTTTAGAGGTCTGCGCGACCCCGTTTGATAGCTGCAAGAACCTGCGAAGGTGCGGTGCCGCCAGCATGTTGGCGAGACTGAACTGAGCCATCTACAGTAAGCAATGCAAAAACATCATCACTAATGAGTTCCGGGCGATTGTCCAAGCCACAAGCGAAGCGTAATTCAGAAAGGCTTAAATCTGTGAGCATGCAGTTTCTGCCAACACAGGCTTTAACAGCATGTGCAACCGCTTCATGCGCGTCACGGAAAGCTAAACCTTTTTTAACTAGGTAATCAGCTAAGTCGGTTGCTGTAGCAAAACCTTCCTCAGCTGCAGCCTTCATGACTTCTGCTTTGACTTCAATGTGCGGAACCATGTCAGCAAAAATACGCAAGGTATCTTGTACGGTATCTACGGCATCAAACAAGGGCTCTTTATCTTCTTGATTATCTTTGTTGTATGCGAGTGGCTGACCCTTCATTAGTGTGAGCAATGAAATGAGGTCGCCATAGACGCGACCAGTCTTGCCACGCGCCAATTCTGGAACGTCAGGATTTTTCTTCTGCGGCATGATCGAGCTACCAGTGCAGAAGCGATCGGGTAGATCAATAAAGCCAAAGCGAGGGCTAAGCCAGAGGATTAGCTCTTCAGAGAGGCGTGAGACGTGCATCATGAGGATGGATGCAAAGGCACAGAACTCAATTGCAAAGTCACGGTCAGATACGGCATCTAAGGAGTTATTGCAAATTCCATCAAACCCTAAAGTCTTAGCTACTAGCTCGCGATCGATAGGATAGGTGGTGCCGGCCAAAGCTGCAGCCCCTAAAGGTAAACGGTTGAAGCGAGCGCGCAAATCTGCAAGACGACTTGCATCGCGACTAAACATTTCGTAATAAGCCATCAAGTGGTGACCAAATGTAATTGGTTGCGCTACTTGCAAATGGGTGTGACCAGGCATGATGGTTGAAGCATGCTTTTCGGCTAAATCTAATAAAGCAGTGCGCAAGGATGTCAGCGTAGTAGCAATGTCATCAACGCTGCCACGCAGCCAAAGACGTAGGTCGGTTGCAACCTGGTCATTGCGTGAACGGCCGGTATGCAAACGTTTACCTGCATCACCCACTAATTCTGTGAGGCGAGCTTCAATATTGAGATGCACATCTTCTAGTGCCAATTGCCAGTTAAATTGACCGGACTCAATCTCACTCTTAATTTGAGCCATTCCCTTTTGGATATCAGCCAAATCTTGCGCGCTAATGATTTTTTGGGTGGCCAACATCTGTGCATGGGCCAAAGAGCCGGCGATATCGACCATCGCAAAGCGTTGATCAAAGCCAATTGAGGCTGTATAACGCTGTACTAGTTCGTCAACCGGTTCGGCAAAACGGGCCGACCAAGCTTGGGCTTTGTTGGCTAGGGAATTATTTGATGAGCTCATAAAGGCAGTATATTGGTGTAGGTCTTTGATTATTTTAAATGTTATGTCCCAAACCCTGAATTCTTCGCCCCAATCCACCCCCAAGCGCCTAGTAATCGCCTCCCGAGAAAGTCGCCTAGCCATGTGGCAGGCTGAACACGTGCGGGATTGCCTTAAAAAGCTCTATCCGGAGTGTGATGTCCAGATTTTGGGGATGACTACCCGGGGCGACCAGATTTTGGATAGAGCCCTCTCAAAAGTGGGTGGTAAAGGTCTTTTTGTCAAAGAGCTCGAAACAGCACTCGAGGATGGCCGGGCAGATTTGGCGGTGCACTCCCTCAAGGATGTACCTATGGTGATGCCCGAAGGTTTTGACCTTTCCTGTGTCATGGCTAGGGAGGATGCGCGTGATGCATTTGTCTCAAATGATTACGCCAGCCTGGAAGATCTTCCGCAGGGTGCGATAGTGGGAACGTCAAGCTTGCGTCGTGAATCTGTACTGCGCGCAAAATTTCCACATCTTGTTATTCAACCATTGCGCGGTAATTTGGATACGCGCATGAGTAAGTTAGACCGTGGCGAATACCAAGCCATTATTTTGGCGGCAGCCGGTTTAAAGCGTTTGGGTTTGGAGTCACGCATCCGCGCATTCTTGCCATACGATCCATATACTCCGGCAGCAGGCCAGGGCGCCTTAGGAATTGAGACCTTAAGTAAGCACCCAAATATCAAAGAGTGGCTGTCACCATTAAATGACTTGCCTACATTATTTGCAGTGTCTGCTGAGCGCATGGTATCTCGCCAGCTCGGTGGATCATGCGAAGTGCCGCTGGCTGCGCATGCTGTGTGGGATCAAAATCAAATGCGCATACGCTCTTTTGTGGCTAGTACTGATGGCAAACAGATTTGCCTTGCAAACGGCAGTGGCTCGGTTCAATCAGTTCAAGATGCTGAGGCTCTGGGTCTGGCAGTGGCAAAGGACCTGTTGTCCCAGGGTGCAGCAGACCTGATTCCGCAGCTTCCTAAATAAACGCATAGTAAAAATAATTACACCAAGCAATGAGTACGAAGACCATCATTGTTACCAGGCCTACTGGTCAAGCGCGCCAATTGATTGAGGTGCTCAGCCATCATATTGAACATAGTAATGTTGCTAAGCGAAGTCTTCCAGAAATACTCTCACTTCCTTTGTTAACGATTGTTCCTAAATCTGATGATCATCTAGCGGACCATATCGTTAGCGCTCTGAGCAATGCCGATCTCGCGATCTTTGTTAGCCCCAATGCGATCGAGAGTGTCATGCGCTTGTTGGAGCAAGACTGGCAAGACTTCTCAAAGAAGATTATTCCGATTGGCGTGATGGGTGGTAGCAGTCAACTTGCACTCAAAAATCATGGGATTGGATTAGAGGAGAATCCAACACCAATCATCATTCCAAAAAATAATGAGCAGTGGGATTCAGAGGGTTTGTGGCAAGAGCTTCAATCCTTTAAGTGGGATTGGCAGCATAAGAAGGTAGTCATCTTTAAAGGCGAGGGTGGGCGCGATTGGCTGGCTGACACTTTAAAAAATGCGGGTGCAACTGTAGAAGCGATTTCTACCTACGTTCGCATTCCATTGGATATTGATAATCCCGCTTGGCACGCCATTCGAGATCTTGATTTCTCTAAATCCCTTTGGCTATTAACTTCCTCTGAGGCCGTACGTTACTTAGGTCAGGTAATGCAGGATCAATTTACGCAAAACCTCAATACTGCTAGCGCCTTATGCTCACATCACAACATTGCTGATGCTGCAGAGCTAATTGGTTTTGGTGAGGTGTTTACTACCGAACCTGGAGATGAGGCCTTGGTGAAAGCAACTTTGGCCTGGCTAACGATATAAAAATTCGCAGTTAAGAATGCGTGGCGTTCAGTAAGGCTGGTAGGAAAATTTCATTTACCAAAATTGGATGACCCTTTAAACGATAAAGGGTACGTCTTGCCCACAAGGGTGAGCTCAAGCCAGAAAAGTGCTTAGAGCATTTTTTCCATAGTTCACTGCTTTTATCTAAGCGAGCGATATCGCGCGGTGGTTTTGTCTTTGAGTGTTTGCGGGTCTTGCTAAATAAGACTGCACCCAAAGGTTTAGTACCTAAGCGTAAAACAGCATGGTTACTGCCGCTAGAGCTCAGCGTAGGAATGACGCTATGCGCCATTACCAAGGGAATCCCATTGGAGCAGAGCAGTACTTCGCGCACACGACAACGTCTTATCCGGAAATGAAAATAGCGACTTTCGTCGCTATTGAGTGATTGAGGGCAGTCACGCAAAACCTGAACTTCCAGTTTTTGACCAATTGCTTTCTCAATTTTTTGGGTGAGAGACCCGGTATCGCTAAGCCAAGGTTGCCACTTGCGTGGCGCCCGATGGATTTCACCGGAACCGACTCGATTCCATGCAGAACGGAGACGATTACGGTGAATCATTTTTAGCTACCGCTAAAGTTACGACGTTGACCGCCGGACTTTGGTTTTGCAAAACGTGGACCACCTGCTGGACGTGAGTCACCAGAGCGTGCCGGACGTGAATCTGCAGAACGCGCAGGACGCGAGTCAGCTGAACGTGCAGGACGTGAATCCGCAGAGCGAGATTCAAAATGATTGCCTGAACGGTTTCCACCGCCATTGCCACCACCGCCACCGCCAAAGCGAGACTCAGAGCGAGCGCCAGAACCATAACGACCACCACCGCCACCTGAGCGATTGCCGCCGAAGCCGCCGCCTGAACGGCCGCCACCAGGGCGACCACCGCCACCACCAAAGCTTGGCTTGGCTTGTGGCTCAAGACCAGCGATAACTGAAGCAACGATATCTTGTTGTGTGAAGCGTTCGATATTACGGATCTTGGCGCGATCACGATGTTCAACCAAAGTGATAGCCACACCATTGCGACCAGCACGACCGGTACGACCAATGCGGTGTGTGTAGTCTTCTGGTTTCATTGGCAAGCCAAAGTTAATCACGTGACTGATACGTGGTACATCGATGCCGCGAGCCGCTACGTCAGTTGCAACCAAAATCTTGGTGTGACCTTTACGTAAAGACTCTAAGCGACGCATACGCACAGCTTGAGGCATTGCACCATGGAGTGCGGTAGCTTCGTAGCCATTAGCGCGCAAGGTATCAGCAATTTTTTCGCTTTCAACTTGAGTGCTCGCAAACACAACTGCCTGATCCAAAGAGGCATCAGCCAAAATATGCTCAAGTAACTTGTGCTTATGTGACATGCTGTCAGCCCAATGCAACTTCTGTTCGATATTGGCATGCTTTTCACCTGCGTGAGCAAGTTCAATGCGCTTAGGATCTGTAGTCAACTCGTTTGCCAAAGACATGATCTTTGGCGCAAAAGTTGCAGAGAACATCAAAGTTTGGTTACGGCCTGCGCAACGTTTATCAATTGCCTCGAGATCGTCCGCAAATCCCATGTCGAGCATGCGATCGGCTTCGTCAATAACGAGTTGCTTAACATCATCTAAGCGAATTGCTTTGCTATCGCACAAGTCGAGCAAGCGACCTGGAGTTGCAACAACTAACAATGCACCTTTCAATGCTTGGATTTGTTTACCGTAAGGCATGCCACCCATAACAGTGGCGATGCGAATACCTTTCATGCCGCGAACCAAGTTCACTGCATCGGCAGCAACCTGTTGAGCCAATTCACGAGTAGGGCAAAGCACTAACACTTTAGGTTGTGCGCGACCTGGTACAGGTGAGTTGTTCGGGTTGTCTTCGATCAGCTGATGAATCATCGGCAATAAGAAGGCTGCGGTCTTGCCGCTACCGGTTTGGCTGCTGACCAATAAGTCACCACCAGCTAAAGCTGCAGGAATAACCTGAGCTTGCACGGCAGTAGCTTGGGTAAAACCCAGTTCAGCAACGTTTTTAAGGAGTGATGCCGCTAGGGCGAAATTCTGGAATTCATTTCCAGCGCTCTTTGAGTCTTGACTTGCGTCTTTAGGCTCACGTTTAGTTTCTTTAGAAAAAGTCATGCTATTACACATCCCCTTTAAGGGATGTCTCCGTATGTTGCACCCATGGTTTTTTATAGGGTGCGATGGTCAAAGGCATCGACCATCAGACAGGCGGCAGCGCGTTTTTTTAACTTCGGTGTTTATGACTTCTAAACGGTACGCTGAAATATAGCTGGGGGGCGATGAATCAAAATGCTTAAAAAAGCCTCCTATTATGACAGTTAAGAGGCTTGATTACAAGGGTTTTCCCGAATTAATTATGATGTAGACATGGATTGGATCACTTTCGACGTCTTATCGCCTGCAAACGCAGGGATTGTAGATTTTTCAAGCTATCTGCTTGGGACGCTATTCATCATTTTGCTCCCCGGTCCAAATTCGCTTTACGTCCTCACAATTGCAACTCAAAAAGGTTGGCGCTTTGGCGCATGGGGCGCGATCGGAATATTTATTGGTGATTCGGTGCTGATGATCGCCATTGCTTTGGGCGCTGCTTCATTGTTGATGTCTTCGCCCGTACTCTTTAGTCTTGTGCGTACCTTAGGGGCTTTGTATTTAGCCTGGATGGGCTATGGCGTATTGCGTAGCGGTCAACAGCGCTGGACTTTGGGGGTGAATGCAGGAGCGTACGAGATTCAGGCGCGCTTAATGCAGCTGCATCCCTTGTTGGCCGCACTCGCTTTATCGCTTACAAATCCTAAAGCAATCTTTTTCTTCATTGCGTTCTTTTCGCAATTTATACGTCCAGATTTTTCTAATCCAGCGCATACCTTTATTTATCTAGCAACAGTGTTGCAGTTAATGAGCATGGCGTATTTGGCTGGACTCATTTGCGTTGGCCAATTCTTCTCAAAGTATTTCGAGACTCGCCCTCGGTATGCCGCAGCCCTCTGGATCTTTGCTGGAATCTTGTTTATTGGCTTCGCTGTGCGATTAGCAATCGCTTAGCTAAACCCATTATTTAAGACGCTGGATCAAACGTTCGGTTTTATTGTTGTACGGTGGGCGGGCAGGCTTCGTGCCTTTCAGCAGGTTTGTACCTAAGAGGCCACGTACTTCTAAAATTGGCTTTTGATGGCCAAAGGTATCAAATCCCGCTTTGCCGTGATAGCTACCCATTCCACTTGCGCCAACGCCGCCAAAAGGAAGTGACTCAACTGCTGCATGCAGCAAAGTGTCATTGATCGTGACGCCACCTGAGCGTGTTTCTTCCAGGATGCGCTGCATATTCTTCTTATCTTTGCCAAACCAGTAGAGCGCTAAAGGATTGGGCTTGTTATTGACGTATTCAATTGCAGCTGCCGTATTGCTAATAGTTAGTATCGGCAAAATAGGCCCAAATATTTCTTCGTTCAAGACACGTGCGTCAGATGGAACGTCGACCAGGGCTACAGGTTCAAATCTTCGGGCGCCTGCTGAGGGATTGCTTAACAGAGGAATGGCTTTAGCTCCGCGATCAATCGCATCAGCAACCAAATGCTGCCAGTATTGCAACTGCTCATCATCAATGGGTCCAGTGAGCTCCTCTGGGTTACTAAATTGAGATTGCGCAGCTGCCTGCAACTCCTGAATGAACTCATCGAGATTATTTTTTTCAATCAACACATAATCGGGTGCGATACAGGTTTGTCCGCCGTTGAGTAATTTCCCATAAACGATGGCAGCTGCTGCATCCTTGATTTTTGCTGAAGCGTCAATGATGGCTGGTGTTTTGCCGCCTAACTCTAAGGTAACCGGAGTCAGGTTTTCAGCAGCAGCGCGCATTACTTTTTTGCCAATGGATTCTGATCCTGTAAACAGGAGGTGATCAAAAGGGAGTGCAGCAAATTGCTCTGCAACATCAACGCCACCTGTGCTCACACAAAATTCGCTAGGATGAAAATATTCCTGAATCAAGCCTGCTAAAAAGCCTGAGGTACGAGAGCTGCGCTCTGATGGTTTGAGCCAAACGCGATTGCCAGCGGCCAACGCAGCAATTGCTGGCACTAGCGCTAATTGAATAGGGTAATTCCAGGGGCTCATGATGCCAACAACACCCAATGATTGGCTCTCAATCCATGCTTGCGAGGAACCCATAAAAGAGGGGGTTTCCATCTGCACCGGCTTCATCCACTCTTTGAGGTGCTTGCGAGTGTATTTGCAGGCTTGGTAAACCATCTGGAATTCTGCGAGACGTGATTCGACAGAGTGGCGTACGCCAAAGTCTGCTGTGAGCACTTTGCAGATTTTTTCCTCATTCGCTTCGAGCATCTTTTCGATTCGACCTATACGCTCCAATCGGACTTCAAGCGAGGGATTGGGTTCTGCGGCGTAGGCTGCCTTGATTTCATCGAGTTGGATGGTGAAGCGATTCATGGTGTATTAATAGTTGGCAAGCATTGAAATAAGGCATTAGGATAAAGCCATGGAACAAACTCTCAATAAAAATGACCTACATTTAGAGCGCGCCACCTTAGGCGGCGGCTGTTTTTGGTGCTTAGAGGCGGTTTATCAGCAAATTTCGGGGGTCCAGTCCGTGGTCTCTGGATATGCTGGTGGCGCTCGTCCCAATCCTACTTATGAGGCGGTATGCACTGGAGTCAGTGGTCATGCCGAGATCGTAGATATCCTCTTCGACCCTCAAGTGGTGACATTTAGAGATTTGCTAGAAATCTTCTTTGTGATTCATGACCCAACAACCTTAAATTACCAAGGTAATGATCATGGCACGCAATACCGTTCGGTAATCTTTACTCACAGTGATGAGCAAACCCAGATTGCATATGAAGTAGTGAAGGAGCTGGAAGAATCTGGAATTTATTCCAATCCAGTGGTGACGCAAATTGATTCAGCGCCAACAATTTATCCCGCTGAGGAATATCACCAGAATTATTTTCAGCAGCACCCGAACCAGGGTTACTGTATGGCAGTGGTTGCGCCTAAGTTGGCAAAATTCAGGGCAAAATTTAAATCGTTAATTGCCCCGCAGTACTCTTAGTACTACTTAAGGGGCAAGGCGGTTAATTTGCCAAGTGCTGCCATCTATCTTGTAGTGAATCCGATCATGCAATCTTGATGGACGACCTTGCCAGAATTCAATTTCGGTAGGACGTAAACGATATCCACCCCAATGTGCAGGGCGTGGCGGCGCATCACCAAACTCAGCCTTAAAGCGCTTCTCAGCTTCCTCTAAAAATTCACGGCTTGGTATTGCCGCGCTTTGTGGGGAGGCCCATGCACCAATTCTGGAGGCGGGAGGGCGGGAGTGGAAGTATTCATCACTCTCGGCGCTACTGACGCGCTCGACAATCCCCTGAATTCGTACTTGACGCTCTAATTCGTGCCAATGAAAGAGTAGGGCAGCCTGTGGACGAGCAGCTAAATCCCGACCTTTTTGGCTTTCATAATTGGTAAAGAAGGTAAAGCCATTTTCGTCAGCGCCTTTTAGTAAGACAATACGGGCTGATGGATTTCCGGCTTGATCGGCAGTTGCCAGAGTCATGGAATTGGGTTCTGGGCACTCCGCCTTAATTGCCTGCTCAAACCAGAGCTTAAATAAGGGCAAGGGATTGTGCGGAACCTCGGTTTCGGACAGCTGACCAAAGGTATAGTTTTTGCGGAGTTGAGCAATAGAGTCCATTTATTCAGTATAAAGAGAAGCTATGGCAGAAGACAAGGTTGAAGAAAGCGTAGAAGAGCGTCGTTTTGGTGGGGTTTCTAGACTCTACGGACCAGAGCTGCGCGAACGCTTTCGAAATGCAACGGTAGTCGTTGCCGGCTTAGGAGGTGTTGGCTCCTGGGCGGCTGAAGCTTTGGCCCGCACTGGCATTGGTCATCTTGTCTTGGTTGACTTTGATCACATCGCAGAGAGCAATACGAATCGACAGCTGCATGCTCTAGAGGGGCAGTATGGCAAGGCGAAGGTTGAGGCGATGACCGATCGCATTCGTCAAATTAATCCCGGCATACAAATAACACCTTGTGATGAATTCTTAGAGCCGCAGAATTTAGATGCACTCATTCCAAGCAATGCCTATGTATTAGACGCAACAGATTCTGTGCAAACCAAAATTGCTTTATCAGTCTGGGCTGTGGCTAATAATCGCGCTTTGGTAATGTGTGGCGCAGCCGGGGGAAAGTCTGATCCTACCTCTGTGCGCTGCGATGATCTTTCAAGAACTGAACAAGATGCTTTGCTTGCAAAGGTGAGGCAGGGACTAAGGCAGGATCATGGATTCTCCCGCAACCTGAAAAAGAAAATTGGTATCCGCGCTATCTATTCTCATGAGCCAAGGGCTGGCGCAGCCAATGGCGGTCTAGCTTGTTCGGGGTATGGCTCTACGGTGATGGTGACTGCGGCCTGCGGTTTAGCGGCTGCTGCAGAGATCTTAAATCTCATCGCTGCTCAATAAATATCAAAGAAAAAACAAAAGCAGTAAGCAAAAACATTGTTATTCCTTAAGGGGAATCCCTGTAGGAAATTACTGATTCTTTTGCGGTCAAAAATAAATCATGAGAAGTAAAAGTCGTGATTTCAAAGACTCCAATGCAATAACTAGGTATATCTCAATTTACTTTTAGCTTATTAAGCACTTTAGTTATTTTTATCCCCTAGTGCATTCCACAAGTCCTCCCTAGACTTTGCTTCGTTGGTAAATCGCCAACGACAATTCGAAAGGAGGTCTCTTTTGCAGACTGAACAAACTGGCTTAAAGCGCCATCTCAAAGCAAGGCATATTCGTTTGATGGCCTTGGGTTCAACGATTGGCGTTGGATTATTTTTAGGGTCGGCAAGCGCAATTCAAATTGCAGGCCCATCGATTCTCTTGGGTTACTTGTTGGCAGGAATTGTTGCCTTCATTGTCTTGAGGGTGCTCGGTGAAATGGCGGTACATGAGCCTGTGGCAGGCTCCTTTGCGGCATATGCCAATAACTACGTGGGTCCCTTGGCCGGTTATATGGTCGGATGGGGCTACTGGACTTATTGGATTGTTGTGGGTATTGCCGAGGTTACAGCTGTTGGTATCTATATGAGCATTTGGTTTCCAGAAACTCCACAGTGGATATGGGCGCTTTCTTCAATCTTGATGATGGGCTTAATCAATCTCATCGCTGTGAAAGTTTTTGGTGAATTTGAGTTCTGGTTTGCTCTTATCAAAGTAGTGGCGATTGTGGCCATGATTGCATTAGGTGGCTCAGTGATATTATTTGGGTTCACCAACGACTGGCAGCCGATAGGATTAAGTAATTTGTGGCAGCACGGTGGCTTCTTCCCAAATGGCATCAGCGGCATGTTGCTCTCATTGCAAATGGTCTTGTTTGCCTATGTCGGTATAGAGATGATTGGTCTATCTGCAGGAGAGGCTGAGAACCCACAAAAAACCATCCCCATGGCTATCGACTCCTTAGCATGGCGCATCCTTATTTTTTACATGGGAGCTGTTTTAGTAATTCTGGCGATCTTCCCCTGGAACCAGGTAGGTCAGCAAGGAAGTCCATTTGTAGTGATGTTTGAGCGACTTGGTTTGCGAGAAGCTGCTGGCTTAATCAACTTTGTGGTGATTACTGCTGCACTATCTTCTTGTAATGCCGGCATCTTTAGTGGTGGCCGATTGTTGTATTCACTATCCTCTAATGGCTACGCCCCAGCACGCTTTGCCAAGCTCTCAAAGTATGGCGTGCCTCATCGTGCGGTTATGTCAACGGTTGCTATTTGTATGACCGGCGTAGTTCTGAACTACTTTGTGCCGGATAAAGCATTCCAATACATGATGGCTGCAGTGACCTTTATTGGTTTGATGGTTTGGATTGCAATCTTGTTTACGCAACTTAAATTCCGCCGCTCCTTAACTCAAGAGCAAGTGAATGCATTGGCATATCGCACGCCTTGGTGGCCCTATTCTTCATGGTTTGCTCTGGCATTTATTTTCTTAGTCATTGTGCTGATGGGCTTTCATGAAGATGCACGGATTGCTCTGATCTTAGGTCCGTGTTTGATGGGCGTGTATCTAGCGATGTTTTATATCGTTGGCTTACATCGCAAAACAAAAACCAGTCGTGATTTTCAATAACAGGAGATATCAATGATTATTGGCGTACCTCAAGAAGTGAAAAATAATGAGTTCAGGGTTGGCTTAACTCCAGGCAATGTGAGTGGGTTATGCAGGCAAGGACATTCTGTTCTGGTTCAACGTGGAGCAGGCGAGCAGATTGGTTTAACAGATGAGTCCTATAGGATGGCTGGAGCCACTCTGATTAATAGCGCGGCAGAAGTCTTTCAAAAAGCAGAAATGATTGTGAAGGTGAAGGAACCTCAAGCCCAAGAATGCGCGATGTTGCGCGAGGATCAAATTCTATTTACCTATTTGCATTTAGCCCCAGATCCAGCGCAGACTAAGGCCCTGATTGATTCTGGAGCGACCTGCATTGCCTATGAAACAGTCACCGCAATGAACGGCGCCTTGCCTTTGCTGGCGCCCATGAGTGAGGTGGCGGGTCGTATGTCGATTCAGGCAGCAGCCTCTCATTTAGAGAAAACCCATGGCGGTCAAGGCGTATTAATGGCTGGTGTTCCTGGAGTATCTCCTGCCAAGATTGTGATTTTGGGTGGTGGCGTAGTGGGGCGCAATGCCTTGCAAATGGCAGTAGGAATGGGTGCAGATGTTTGCATCTTTGACCGTGATATTGATCGTCTGCGACAGATCGACATGCTCTATGGAAATCGAGTGCGAACCTTTTATTCCGATAGTTTATTAATCGAGCAAGAAGTTAGTGAGGCAGATGTAGTGATTGGTGCAGTGCTATTGCCTGGAGCTGCTGCACCCAAATTGGTAACGCGTGACATGGTTCGAAAAATGAAACCAGGATCGGTGGTGGTTGATGTTGCCATTGATCAAGGTGGTTGTTTTGAAACCTCAAGACCAACAACTCATGCGGATCCGACATTCTTGGTGGATGATGTGGTTCACTACTGCGTTGCCAATATGCCCGGTGCGGTCGCAAGAACTTCCACCTTTGCCCTAACAAACGCAACCTTCCCTTTTGTGGAAATGTTGGCAAATCGCGGCGTGCTCAATGCTTTGTCGGTTGATCATCATCTACGTAATGGTCTGAGCGTTCATAAGGGCGTTCTAACTTCTGAACCAGTGGCGCAAGCGCAAAGATTGGACTTTGTACTTGCCGAAGAACTCCTAGCGGCGTAAGGATATAAAGCCAATGGCAAAATAGCAGTTCACTCCATAGAGTAGGGGCTAGAGGGTCTAAACTACCCTTTAGCCCCTTTTATTTTGGAATCTATGGACTTTTCAGCATTATTTCTTTCTGCAGGCGTTGTTGCCTTAGCTGAGATGGGTGATAAAACCCAGCTCTTGTCACTCATGCTCGCTGCGCGTTATCCAAAGCAGGCACTTGCCATCATTGCAGGCATCTTTATTGCCACCATTGCTAATCATGCATGCGCCGCTTTACTGGGGCATTGGTTAACAAGCTTGGTGTCGCCAGATGTGATGCGTTGGATATTGGGCTTGAGCTTTTTGGGTATCGGCTTGTGGTTACTGGTGCCAGACCATATTGATGATGCAGCTGGCTCAAAAGTAGCAGACCGAGCGCTACAAGTTTTTCTGCTGACAGTCGGACTTTTCTTTTTGGCTGAGATGGGTGACAAAACCCAGATTGCAACGATTGCCTTAGGCGCTCGCTATGAAGATGTATTTTCAGTAACCGTTGGCACTACTTTGGGGATGATGTTGGCAAATGCACCAGCCGTTTGGATTGGTCAAAAATTTACAAAGCGCATGCCCATCAAGTGGGTGCATGCCGTAGCAGCAGTAACCTTTATCGCTATAGGTATAGCTACCTTAATTTGGAGTTAGTGGGACGCAGGACGCCCTCAGCACACTCCTTTATCCAGACTTAAAATAAACCCATGAAAACTGATCTTCCTCAAAGCTTTAAGCGTCTGCAATACCAGCCTCCGGTATATACCTTTGATCATGTCGATCTGGATATCGCCCTAGACCCAGCTCGCACCATCATCAAAAGTCGATTGGAGGTATTACCCGGCAAGGGCTTTAACGCTGGCGCACCTCTAGTGCTAGTTGGAAGTGAACTGGAATTTGTAAGCTTGCGCATCAATGGTGAAGCACATCGACATTTTGAATTGACCCCTGAATTTTTGACGATTCATTCATTGCCAAACGAGGGTAAAGAAAAATTTATTGTTGAAATTATTTGCGTCTGTGTTCCAGAGAAGAACACTACGTTGATGGGTTTATACGTTTCGAATGGAAACTTCTTTACCCAGTGCGAAGCAGAAGGTTTTAGAAAGATCACTTACTTCTTAGATCGCCCGGATGTGATGGCGCGTTTTAAGGTGACATTACGCGCAAGGGAGGAGCAGTATCCAGTGCTTCTATCAAACGGTAATTTGCTTGGTACCGAGAAGCTACCCAATGGATGGCATAGCGCTGTTTGGGAAGACCCGTTTCCGAAGCCATCATATTTATTTGCACTGGTTGCAGGCAAATTGCAATGTATCGAAGAGACTATTACCACTAGTAGCGGCGCCAAGAAGTTGTTACAGATCTGGGTCGAGCCCCATGATCTGAAAAAGACGAGACATGCAATGGATTCATTGATTGCCTCCATCCATTGGGATGAGAAGCGCTTTGGCCTGGAGCTGGATTTGGAGCGCTTCATGATTGTTGCTGTGGGCGACTTCAATATGGGCGCCATGGAAAACAAAGGCTTAAATATTTTCAATACGAAGTTCGTATTGGCTCAGCCAGAGACTGCAACAGATGGAGACTTTGCCAACATTGAAAGTGTTGTCGCGCACGAGTATTTCCATAACTGGACCGGTAACCGAGTAACTTGTCAGGATTGGTTCCAGCTATCGCTCAAAGAAGGTTTGACAGTATTTAGAGATCAAGAGTTTTCAGCCGATCAAATGGGTAGTGAATCCGGCAGGGCGGTAAAGCGCATTGAAGATGTCCGTTTGTTGCGCCAATTACAGTTCCCTGAAGATGCGGGTCCAATGGCGCACCCAATTCGCCCGGATGAGTATCAAGAAATTAATAACTTCTATACCGTTACCGTGTACGAGAAGGGTTCCGAGGTTGTGCGGATGTATCAAACCCTTTTGGGTAAAGATGGTTTCCGCAAAGGAATGGATTTATATTTCAAGCGCCATGATGGCCAGGCAGTCACGTGCGATGATTTCTTGGCAGCCATGGCGGATGCTGGTGGCAAAGATCTTAGCCAGTTTAAAAATTGGTATAGCCAGGCTGGCACCCCACGTGTGAAGGTGCAAGAACAATATGACGCAGCTAAGAAGCAGTATCAATTAACGCTTACCCAAAGTTGCGCTCCAAGCCCCGGTCAGCCCACCAAGAAGCCGTTTCATATTCCGCTGAAGATGCGTTTGCTTACTAAAGCAAATGATCAACAAGAGCAGTTACTGGAGTTGACGCAAGAGAGTCAAACCTGGACTTTTGACAATATTGCAGAGCGTCCAGTTCTTTCAATTAATCGTAATTTCTCTGCTCCAATCAATTTAGATTTTGAGCAAAGCGAAGCCGATCTCTTAACGCTCTTTTCTAGTGATGATGATCCCTTTAATCGCTGGGAGTCTGGTCAAAAGCTGGCTATGCAGATGATTTTGAATAATCGTCTCCCTGACGCCCAATTGATTGATGCCTATCGCAATATCTTGATGGACCCCAATTTAGATCCCGCTTTCAAGGACCTGGCGTTAACGCTCCCAGCGGAGTCTTATTTGTATGAGCAATGCACCA
The DNA here is from genome assembly GCF_018688315.1 of Polynucleobacter sp. AP-Kolm-20A-A1. Lineage (NCBI taxonomy): Bacteria > Pseudomonadati > Pseudomonadota > Betaproteobacteria > Burkholderiales > Burkholderiaceae > Polynucleobacter > Polynucleobacter sp. AP-Kolm-20A-A1. Next base: position 1,346,260 of record NZ_CP061315.1, on the reverse strand, counting down.
GCGTCGATCCTCAGAAAATATTCAACGCACGTCGCGCCTTCCGCAGGGAAATTGGCAAGCAACTTGCATTGGAGTGGGCTGCTTTGTATCAGCAGATGCAAACCCCAGGACCATTTAAGTCGGATGCAACCGACTCAGGTAAGCGAGCATTGAAAAACTTAGCACTCAATATGTTGCTAGAAGTAAATACCGCTATCTGGGCGCCCATGGCAGTCAATCAGTATCAGATTGCTGACAATATGACTGATCGTTATGCGGCCTTGGCTGCATTGGTGAGCCATGGCGCCAAAGAAGCAAAAGATTGTTTAATTGATTTTTATAATCGCTTTGCTAACGATGCTTTGGTGATTGATAAGTGGTTTGGACTGCAGTCGACTCGCCCACCTGTCGAAGGTTTGGAGCCTACCTTGGTTGAGGTGAAGAAGTTGCGTGAGCACCCAGCATTCAAATTGAACAACCCTAACCGTGCGCGGAGCGTGATCCACTCCTTCTGCGCTGCTAACCCAGCAAGCTTTCACCAAGCTGATGGCAGTGGTTATGAATTTTGGGCTGACAGCGTCTTGGCGCTAGATCCGATTAATCCTCAAGTGGCAGCACGCCTGGCCAGAGCTTTAGACCGCTGGCGTTTATTTGCCCAGCCCTATCAAAATGCAATGAAGGCCGCTCTGGAGCGCGTAGCAGCTTGCCAGGCCCTTTCCCCGGACGTTAGGGAAGTGATTGGAAAGGCGCTTGGTAATTAGTGAAGCTTATTTCCGTAAGAAATTCCCAACCTAGAGGCGAGAGTTTCTAAGTGTTTATCAAAAGTCCAAAGTGAAGCATTTTTTGAAAGCAGCGTTGAAGATAAAAGGGAAACATCAATTGCGCCACATCCTGACTCGTAGAGCTTATGTCTTTCTATAAGCTTTAGAGTTTCGCTTGTTGTTGCCACGGTTGCTTGTTGTAATTTCTGAAGATTGCTTAAGAACTTTTCCCTTGGTGCGGGTGGAGTTCCGCATGCTAGCTCCATTAGAACTAAGGGGTGGCAGAGCACTTGATCGTTAACAAGAAGGGACTCAAAAGAAGTATTTGATTTCCTAAAGTGCGCCACCCATACTGATGTGTCTACTAAAACCATAGTCATGCTTACTGACCATCTCTTGGCCTACGGCGAGGAACGGCCTTCATCTGGGGGGATTTGCCGCCAAGTGCTGCAAGTCTTTTGGCTACCTGAACTCGGATAAAAACATTGATAGCTTCTCGAAATAGATCTGCCTTATCCATTTCTGGATCAGCCAGATCTAAACCTCTTTGGTATAGATCGTCGTCTATTGTTACTGTGGTTCTCATAATTAATCCTCATCAATAATGATGTATTTTATCATCAATAACAGCATCAATATAGGAGAAATGATAGCAAATAGACTCAGGCATTCCTTGTTTAATAGGGGAAATTGGCCATTTTTTAAGTATTCATTAGGAACAAGGCAAAATAGACCCTAATCTCATTAGAGCTTTGGAGAATTCCCGTTGACCTCAAGTGCCCATACAAATTTCAAACAATATCTGGCTGCTGTAAAGCCTGCTGGTGCCGCTGTTCCCGCGGGCTTACAAGAGCTCTTGTTGGCAGTGGTAGAAACCTGCTCCACACTCAGTCATGAAGTTGCGCAGGGCGCCTTAATTGGCCTCTTGGGCTCTGCCGGAACTGGTAATGTGCAGGGCGAAGTTCAGCAAAAGCTCGACATCATTGCGAATGACTTATTGATTGATGGTGTGAAGGGTTGCAAATCTCTTGCTGGTCTCGCGTCCGAAGAGATGGAGTTGCCAGTTCCAGTGCAAGGTACCGGTGATTATCTTTTATTGTTTGATCCGCTCGATGGCTCTTCCAATATTGATGTGAATGTCTCCATCGGCACTATTTTCTCAGTTCTGAAAAAGCAAGACCCAAGCGCACCATTGCAGACTTCTGACTTCTTATTGTCGGGACGACATCAGGTTGCTGCTGGTTATGTGGTCTATGGCCCCCAAACCACGATGGCTTTAACCTTGGGTGATGGTGTAGTGATGTTTACTTTGAATAAAGTGACCGGCGAGTTCTTGCTTATTAAGGATGCTGTCACGATTGCCCATTCCACCAAAGAGTTTGCAATCAATATGTCCAATATGCGCCACTGGGCTGATCCCGTGCGTCGCTATGTTGAAGAGTGCTTAGCTGGCGTTGGCGGTGCACGCGACAAGGACTTTAATATGCGTTGGATTGCCTCGATGGTGGCCGATGTACATCGTGTTCTATCACGTGGCGGTGTATTTATGTATCCATGGGATCAGCGTGAACCTAACAAGCCAGGCAAATTGCGCTTGATGTATGAAGCCAATCCAATGAGCTTCTTGGTAGAGCAGGCTGGCGGCGCATCGACCAACGGCACTGAATTAATTATGGATTTACAGCCAACCGATTTGCATGAGCGCGTTTCAGTCATGCTGGGATCTAAAGAAGAGATTGATCGCTTGCAGCATTACCATTCGTAAGACGATCGTTCCGGCAGCAAGCAACAAAAAGCCCAATCATTGATTGGGCTTTTTAATTACTACTCAGAACTCAAGATGGGAAAATCTTAAGGCTTTACCTTTTCTTTGAGGTAGGCAAGTGATTCTTCTACTTGGTCAATCAGGATGAGGCAAATGTCACCTGCAGCAAGACCATTCAAGGCGGTATCAATTGCTTTAAACTCCCCATGAATTTCTTGGACCTGCTTTGCTTTAGTTGCACCAACCAAACCTTCTTGCAAAAGCTTTAATACTTCTCCATCTTCACGGCCGCGTTGGCAGGCGTCTTGATAGAGAATGACATTGTCAAAAGAGTTGCCCAAAATGCGAGTTAGATCACGGATATCTTCATCGCGACGGTCGCCTGCACCGCTAATGACAACATGGCTCTGCTTCGGTTTCATTGCCTCGACAGCGCTGGTAAGAGCGCGCATGGCATCAGGATTGTGGCCGTAGTCAGCAATTACCGTAGCACCATTGTGCTGAAATTGGTTAAAACGACCTGGTACTGAATTGGGATCACTCTCAAAACTGTGAAGGCCACGTGCAATCTTTTCTGCATCTAAGCCTAGCGCCCAAGCCGCCCCAATAGCGGCCATCGCATTTTCTACCTGGAAGCCGAGAACGCCATTTTGCGTAAGTGGGATTTCGATTACAGGGAAGCGATACATCACACGAGAGCCTTTGGACGCAACGATATAAGTTCCATCAAAGAAGATAACTTTCTTATTTTTAGCCCGATGCGCAGTAATAACTGGATGGTGTTGATTTTGGGCAAAGAAAATCACGCGGCCAGAACATTTGTCACCCATCTTTGCGACCATAGGGTCTGCCGCATTGAGAACGGCAGCACCAGTAGGCGCTACGTTTTGCACAATGACACGTTTAAGGATGGCTAAATCTTCTACGCTAGTGATGTAGTTCAGACCAAGATGGTCGCCTTCACCAATATTGGTAACAACAGCTACCTCGCAACGATCAAATCCTAGGCCTTCACGCAGTAATCCTCCGCGCGCAGTTTCAAGAACGGCCGCATCTACGTCAGGGTGCATGAGCACATTGCGGGCACTCTTAGGACCACTGCAATCACCGGTATCGATGAGGCGATGATTGATATATACACCATCAGTGCCAGTCATACCGACGCGTAGGCCAGTTTCATTTAGCAGGTGTGAGATGAGGCGCACAGTAGTTGTCTTACCATTGGTGCCTGTAACGGCAACCACTGGAATACGACCATCTTCGCCAAGCGGGAACATCATATTGATGATGTCTTCGCCTACAGGGCGACCTTTGCCGTAGGACGGCTTTAAGTGCATACGCAAACCAGGCGCTGCATTCACTTCAACAATGCCGCCACCTTGTTGTTCTAATGGTTTGTAGATGGATTCACAAAGGATGTCTACGCCAGCAATATCAAGGCCAATCATTTGTGCGGCAGCTACAGCGCTTGCTGCCACATCAGGGTGTACATCATCAGTAACGTCAGTTGCAGTGCCGCCAGTACTAAGGTTGGCGTTATTGCGTAAAAGAACGCGTTCACCTGTTTTGGGAACGTGCTGAGGTGAAAGGCCATTGCTTGCTAAGTGTGCGAGTGCAATGTCATCAAAGCGAATCTTGGTTAAAGCGGTGGCATGGCCATCGCCGCGCAATGGATTTTTATTTTCCATTTCAACGAGCTCTGCAACGGTATGAGTACCATCGCCAACAACTTGAGCAGGTTCACGACGAGCTGCTGCAGACAGGCGATTGCCAACAACGAGCAAGCGGTAGTCAGCGCCTGGAAGGTAACGCTCAACAATGGTTTCACGTCCAAAGGCTTGGGTCACGACAAAGCCAGCACGTACTTCTTCTTCAGTTTGAATATTGGCTACAACGCCTTTGCCTTGATTGCCATCTTTAGGCTTAAGCACAATAGGGCCGCCAATTTTTTGCGCAGCACGCCACGCATCATCGGCTGTCGTTACCACTTCGCCGATAGGTACGGATACGCCAGCAGCAGCCAGTAAATTTTTGGTTAACTCTTTATCTTGAGCAATGGCTTCAGCGATCGCACTAGTGTCACTAGTCTCTGCCGCCTGAATGCGCTTTTGTTTACTACCCCAGCCAAACTGCACCATGCTGCCTTCAGTCATGCGGCGATAAGGGATATTGCGCTGAACGGCGGCATCGACGATTGAGCCAGTACTTGGGCCAAGACGCACATCTTCGTAGAGCGCTTCTAATTCTGCGAGAGCTGCTGCTAAATCAAAAGGGGCATCATTTAGCGTTGCTTGTATTAATGCAAAGCCAAAATCAAAAGCCATGCGACCAACAACTTCTTCGATGTACTCAACTACTACTTGATATACGCCAGTATCAATTGTTTGAACTGTGCGGCTAAATGTCACTGGGCAACCAGCTTGTGCTTGTAGACCTAAAGCAGCATGCTCAAGTGCATGTGCAAGGGAAAGAATTTCATTGTGACCGCCACGACGCATGCTGCCGAGTTGTGGAAAGCGTTCGCGAATCTTGGTTTCAAATTGGGGAATAGAGTCGATTGATCGTTCGGACTCTTCGCAAGAAACAATTGCTTCTAAAGCGGTATGACGGCTCCATAAATTTGGGCCGCGCAACATACGAATACGGGTGATTTCCAATTAAGCCCCTGTAGCAGTTGTGGCATCAGGAACAAACGTTTCTGCACCAGCTTCAATAACGTTGAATGGGATTTCCAAAGCCCAGGCTGCGGCAATGGCTGCGCCTAGGTTTCTGGCCTTCCATGGTGAGGCGCTGTCTGACTCGGAGTGGCGTGGCACTGGAATAGATTTTTGATCTAGCTTGCCAGACTTCAGAGTGATTTGTTGTTTACCAACCATCACTACACGACCACCATTAGATAAATGGTTTTTAACTATTTCAGAATCTGGATCTTCGCTAAAGAAGATCACTTCGCCGTCACAAAGTTCAGCCATCTCGACGCACATAGGGTCATCTGCATTTAGTACGCCAACACCAGTTGGCAATACAACATCGATTTGTGTGCGCACAATGCTAAATACTTGCTCATCATCATAAATCGCGTATTGAGGGAAGTTTGCCTTTGGATCAACATTGAGTACGACGCCCACTTGGCAGCGATCATAAGCAAGACCTTCAATCAACATCGATAAGTGATTGTTCTCAATCACCACAGCTTCAACGGCGCGATTCAGTAGAGTGCGACGAGCATTTTCCCAATTAGATGCATTGGTGTTTGGGATGGCGCGGTTACCGAAAAATAAACCCTTGCTGCATGAGAGCCCAACGTAGACATTCGTTAGGCGCAGGAAGTGCGCAATCATTTCAGCAACAGGTGTCTTGCCGCGTTCGCCACAAACACCTACTACTGGAATGCGGAAGTCAGCACCAGGAGGGAAGAGGTGATTGGCAATTTCTTTTCCAACGGGCTGTGGTTTGCCGCTTGCTGGCTTTAAGTGCATCAATAGGCCTGGACCGGCATTCACTTCAACAATGGCTGCATTTTGATCGGCAAGAGGCTTGCTAATGTCTTGGGCAACCAAATCTACCCCAGCAATTTCTAGGCCGACAACACGTGCAGCTAAAGCTACTTGGCTAGCGACATCTGGATGAATTAAATCGGTTACATCAAACGCTACGTTGCCGTTACTTTGTATGAGTACTTTGTGATCTGCCGCAGGAATGCTTTCGCCAGTCAATTTTTGACGTGCAAGTTCAAGCTCAACAGCTGAGTCAATGCGAACCGGATTGAGTGGGTGCTCTTCAGCAGTGCCACGACGTGGATCAGAATTAATCTGAATCTGAATGAGTTCATAAACAGAGTGTTTACCATCGCCAGTGACCCAAACTGTTTCACCTTTGGCTGCAGCAACCACTTTATTTCCCACTACAAGTAAGCGGTGCTCGTCCCCAACAATATGGCGCTCAACCAGGACTTCGCTACCTTCGTCGATTGCTACTGCATAAGCAGCTTCAATTTCTTGTTGTGTATAAAGATTGATGAAGACGCCACGACCATGGTTGCCATCAATCGGTTTTACAACTACCGGTAAGCCGATATCTTGCGCTGCTTCCCAGGCATCATCAGGGCTGGTAACCGTTCTACCCTCTGGGGTGGGGACACCAGCGCTGCGAAGCAAGCTTTTGGTTAAATCTTTATCGCGAGAAATGGTTTCAGCAATTGCACTGGTTTGATCGGTCTCAGCAGTCCAAATGCGACGTTGTTTAGCGCCGTAACCCAATTGAACCAAGTTGCCTTCAGACAAACGAATAGAGGGGATGCCACGCTCTTCAGCAGCGTTAACAATGCATGCGGTACTAGGGCCCAGTAAAAGGTCATCACCAATATCGCGCAGGCTCTCAATAATATTTTGAACTTCAGCAACACAGTCTTTATTGTCTTGCGCTAATGCCAGGTAAAGATCGCGAGCAAATTTAAGGGCAGTTAAGGTGACCTCTTCGTTGATAGCGCTAACCATGACTTTGTAAACGCCACGACGATCGCCATCTCGCGCTTTACCAAAACCGCCAGGAATGCCGGCTAAATTTTGCAATTCGAGAGTAAGGTGCTCCATGATGTGAGCAGGCCAGGTGCCTTCTTCTACTCGCTTGAGAAAGCCGCCGGTTTCTCCGTAACTACAACGATGCTCAACCAAACTAGGGAGCGCTTTGACCAAACGGTCATAAAAGCCGGGAATCAGGTTTGAGGGGTAGTCCTCAAGATCGCCAATATCAATCCAAACCTCAATTACGGGATGGTAAGTCCACATGTTGGGGCCACGGAGATGCTTAACGCTCAGGATCTCGATGGATTTATCTAGTAATTGGGGCATGTGTGCAGTATTGCGAGGGTCAGGGCCAATTTGGATGTATTTGGCGGTGACGCGTCAGACAGTCTCTCTGTTTCTAGTTGTTATTAAAACTCACAAAATTAGCAAAAATACATAAAAAGGCCTACTTCGATAATTTAACGGCTTTCTGCCCCCTAAAGTTGACAGGAGCAATAAATCTAAAAAATCTGGCTCCACTATACTTTTAAGGTCAATGAATCCAGAAATCCTACCTTTTGCCCCGGCGCTGCCAAGCGATTGGCAGCCCATTTTGGATGGTGAAAACTCCCCAGTTCAGGGCTCTAAGCCTCTTCTGGCCTGGGTTGAGCTTGATTTAGACGCCAATTTACGCTTTGAAAAGAGCCTCTTGGCACTCAACGATCAAGAGCTGTTTTGGACGGATGGCAAGCGTTTTGAGTCCTGGCCCCTGGGCAAAGGAGAGCACCTGATTCATGGTGACCATGCTGGGGTCGGAACATTAAGCCTGGAATCCAGCGATCGTTTGCTCAGATCCTGGAATTTCACCCTGGCGGTCAACCCCCAAGTTTTACGCTTACAGTCCAGCTTCAGGCAGTTAACTCGTGGTGAAGAAATTAGCCAAGGCGAGGTGAGTGAATACGACAAACAGGTTTGCCCCGTTTGCTTAAGCCCAAAGCCTGCCAATTCTGATGCTTGCCCAACATGTGATCCAGAGGATGATGCCCCGCCATCGACTTGGACTTTATTTAAGCTCTGGCGTTTTGCAAGACCATATAAAAAACAATTGCTCTTAGGTTTTGTGTTGACCTTGTTGTCCACTGGCGCCACTTTGATACCGCCGTATCTCACGATGCCCTTGATGGATCACGTGCTGATTCCATATGAACGTGGCAATCCAATTGATTTCCATTTGGCCAGCATGTATCTCTTAGCTCTGTTCGGTGCTGCCATTGTTGCCTGGGGTTTGGGTTGGTGGAAAACATACCTACTTGCTTTGGTGAGCGAGCGTATTGGTGCAGACCTTCGCAATACAACCTTTGAGCATTTGCTCAAGCTCTCATTGGAATACTTTGGCGGCAAGCGTACTGGTGACTTGATTGCCCGTATTGGCGCAGAGACCGATCGCATCTGCGTTTTCCTCTCTTTGTACGCTCTTGATTTTGCAACCGATGTCTTGATGATCACCATGACTGCAGTAATCTTGGTATCTATCGATCCCTTGCTCGCGCTAGTGACATTGGCACCATTGCCATTCATTGTTTGGATGATTCATGTAGTGCGCGATCGCTTGCGTTTTGGTTTTGAAAAGATCGATCGCATTTGGTCTGAAGTCACCAACATCTTGGCCGATACGATTCCTGGTATTCGGGTGGTTAAAGCATTTGCTCAAGAAGATCGCGAGTTGAAACGTTTCGTTGACTCCAATAAACACAATTTACAAATTAATGATCGCGTCAATCGTGTGTGGGGATTGTTCTCACCAACTGTGACGCTCTTGACCGAGACAGGCTTATTGGTAGTGTGGGGTTTTGGTATTTGGCAGGTAGCTCACCAAAAAGTAACTGTTGGTGTTTTGATTGCCTTCCTTGCCTACATCGGACGTTTTTATATTCGTCTAGATTCGATGAGCCGAATCGTGTCGCATACGCAAAAAGCGGCAGCTGGGGCAAAACGTATTTTTGATATTTTGGATCACGTATCAAGCGTTCCGGAGCCAATCAATCCGGCGCCGTTGGGTGAGGTTAAAGGGCGCATCACTTTACGTGGTGTAGGTTTCCGCTATGGTAATCGTGCTGTATCTAAAGGTATCGATCTAGATATCGCTCCAGGTGAAATGATTGGTTTGGTAGGGCATAGTGGCTCAGGTAAGAGCACGCTGGTCAATTTGATTTGTCGCTTCTATGACGTGAGTTCAGGCTCGGTTTTATTGGATGGGCGCGACATTCGTAGCATTGGCATTGCTGACTATCGCAAACGTATTGGCTTGGTATTGCAAGAGCCGTTCTTATTCTTTGGCACGATTGCTGAGAACATTGCATACGGTAAGCCTGACGCAACGCGCGACGAAATTATCGAGGCTGCGCGTGCAGCACATGCCCATGAGTTTATTTTGCGCTTACCTTTGGGTTACGACTCATTAGTGGGTGAGCGAGGTCAGTCTTTATCTGGTGGTGAGCGCCAACGCATATCGATTGCGCGTGCGCTCTTGATTAATCCAAGTATCTTGATTTTGGACGAAGCCACCTCATCTGTTGACACTACCACTGAAAAAGAAATTCAACGCGCACTAGATAACTTGGTTAAGGGCCGCACAACGATTGCAATCGCCCATCGCCTCTCCACTTTAAGAAAAGCAGATCGCTTGGTGGTTTTAGACAAGGGCGAGATTGTTGAGATCGGTTCACACGACCAACTGATGGAGGTGCAGGGTGCTTACTACACCTTGTATCAAGCGCAGTTACGCCATGCCGCAGAATTGGTTGAGGGCGGCGCAATTGGCGAAAGCTTGGAAGAAGAAAAAGATAAGCAAGAAGAAAAGCTGCAAGTCATTGCCAAAGAAATTGGGGGAGGGGTATGACGCAAATCAATCAATCCACTCAACAGCTAGAGCGGGATGCGCTGGGTCGTCTGGTATTCATTGATGCCAAAGGTAATCGTCATATTGGTGTACATCCGGTACGAGCATTTCCGATTACAGCTGCAGGAGCAGGCATTGCCATCATGGATCAATCTGGCAAAGAGCTCTGCTGGTATGCAGATATCGAAGCCATTCCTAAATCAGAGCTTGGTTTAATCGAAGAGGATTTGGCTAAGCGTGAATTTATGCCGGTAATTGAAAAAATTACTAAGGTTTCAACATTTGCCACTCCAAGTATCTGGGACATTGAAACGGATCGTGGGCCAACACGCATTCGTCTTAAGGGCGAAGAGGATATTCGCCGGATTGCAGGCAACACTTTGTTAATTGCGGACTCCAACGGACTGCAATTTCTCATCAAAGACTCCACTGCGCTTGATAAGCTCAGCAAAAAACTTCTAGATCGTTTCCGCTAGATTCAAGTCGTATTTAGGGAAAACCCTTAAATCACATTTCTTCCAAAAACTGATTTTTGAAATGTGCATTTTTCGTGCAAAAAATGCGGTTTTTAATCGTGGATGTAAGTACACTAATGACGATCTTTGGCTTTATTTATCGGGGTTTCTACTAGGTTGTAGAAGCGCTTGTGAATCGATTTTGAAATTATTGATGGCAGTCAAGTTCTGCTTGCGCATCTTGTTTAAAAATCACTCTCACATTAGATAAGCCAAATTTAAATTGGTAAACCATTTTGGAGACATACTTTATGAAGATGAAGTTAAAAGGGGCGTTGATTTCCACCGCACTTGCCCTCGGTGTTGTTGGTGTATCACCTGCATTTGCTGCATGGGAGCCTAACAAACCTGTTGAGTTCATTATTCCGGCTGGTCCTGGCGGCGGCGCTGACCAAATGGCTCGCATGATCCAAGGGATTATCACTAAAAACAATTTAATGAAACAAGCCATCATTCCTGTAAACAAGGGAGCGGGCGCTGGTGCTGAAGGTTTCTTGGCAATGAAAGAAGCTAAAGGTGATCCAAATAAGATCGTTATTACTCTTTCTAATTTGTTTACCACTCCATTAGCAACTGGCGTGCCATTTAACTGGCAAGACATCACTCCAGTGGCAATGTTGGCGCTTGACCAATTTGTTTTGTGGGATAACGCAGATAAGCCATACAAGACTGCTAAAGAATATATTGACGCTGCTAAAGCCGCAGGTCCAGGCAAATTCAAGATGGGCGGAACAGGCTCTAAGTCCGAAGACCAAATCATTACCGTAGCGATTGAAAAAGCAACAGGTGCTAAGTTCACCTATATCCCATTTAAAGGAGGAGGCGACGTTGCCGTTCAGCTCGTTGGTAACCACGTTGATTCATCAGTGAACAATCCAATTGAAGCGGTGGCTCAATGGCGTGCCGGTAAGTTGCGTGCACTGTGCGTATTTGATGACACACGTATGCCATACAAAGAGAAGGTTACTGATACTCAATCATGGTACGACGTTCCAACTTGTAAAGAAGCAGGCGTTCCAACTGACTATGTCATGTTGCGCGGCATCTTTATGGCCCCTGGTGTAACTCAAGAGCAAGTTGATTTCTACGTCGACTTGTTCAAGAAAGTTCGCGCTACACCAGAGTGGAAGAAGTTCATGGCTGATGGTGCATTCAATCAAACATTTATGACCGGTAAAGAATTTAGAAACTGGCTCACATTGAATGAAGCTTTACACAAGCAGCTAATGTCTGAAGCTGGATTTTTAGCTAAGTAATTTTGGTAGAACAAGATAGGACCTCCAGTAGGGGGTCCTATTTTTTAAGTAAGTGCATTAATCAACTTTATTAAAAATAAAAAATGTCTGAACATACAAATAACTCAAATCAAGACTCCGTCATTAGCGTAAGAGCGATGGATATCATTACCGCAATCGTGTTTCTTGCGATTGGCCTCACAGTGATGGTGGGCAGCCTTAAGTTAGGCGCCAGCTGGGGTAGCGATGGCCCTGAGGCCGGCTATTTCCCCTTCTATATTAGTTTGATCATCATGCTCTCGAGCACTGTGACGCTTTATCAGGCTGCGATTGTTAATAAGAAAAAGAAAACAGAGTCTTTTGTTGATAGAGAGTCTTTCAAGCAAGTGATGGCTGTTTTATTGCCGGCGATTGTTTTTGTTCTCGGCGTTCAGTTAATCGGAATTTATGTCTCCTCAGTGTTTTACATCGCCATCTTCATGGTATGGCTCGGTAAATATCCGCTGTGGAAGGCTATTGCAGTCTCAGTAGGTGTGAGCGTTGCCCTGTACCTCATGTTCGAGTTCTGGTTCCAAGTACCGTTGCCACATGGCTCCTGGTTTAACCCGCTCGAGTTCTTGGGTGTGCAATAAAAAGAATAACTATTAAAAAAGATTAAAAAAGGAGTTCAAGTTGGAAGAAATTAACGCTCTATTCAGCGGCTTTGCCGTTGCAATGACACCCTTTAATTTATTGCTCATGCTAGTTGGTGTAACGCTCGGTGTGATCATTGGTGTATTGCCTGGTCTTGGTGGCGCAAACGGAATTGCGATTCTGTTGCCATTAACCTTCACAATGCCGCCAACATCAGCCATCATCATGCTCTCCTGTATTTACTGGGGTGCATTATTCGGTGGCGCGATTACATCCGTGCTCTTTAATATCCCTGGCGAGCCTTGGTCTGTTGCGACAACCTTTGATGGTTATCCAATGGCTCGTAACGGTAAAGCTGGTGAAGCATTGACTGCTGCTTTCACATCATCATTCGTTGGTGCATTTGTAGCAATCGTGATGATTACCTTCTTGGCACCATTGGTCGCTAAGTTTGCTTTGCAATTTGGCCCACCTGAATTCTTCTCAGTTTACTTACTGACCTTCTGTAGCTTTGTGGGTATGAATAAAGGTTCACCATTCAAAACCATTTCAGCAATGATGCTCGGTTTCGCTTTGGCTACTGTTGGTATGGATACCGTTACTGGTCAATTACGCTTGACATTCGGTAACCCAGAGTTGATGCGCGGCTTTGACTTCTTGATCGCGGTGATCGGCTTGTTTGGTATTGGCGAGATTCTTCTGTCAATGGAAGAAGGCTTGGCATTCCAGGGTGCGGCAGCGAAGATTCGTGGCAAAGTGGTTTTGGAAACCTGGAAACAATTGCCCAAATACTGGGCCACTTCATTACGTAGCTGCTTGATTGGTTGCTGGATGGGTATTACTCCAGGTGGCGCAACTCCAGCATCATTCATGGCGTACGGCGTTGCTAAGCGCGTATCTAAGGATGGTGATAAGTTTGGCACAGGTCAAATGGAAGGTATTGTTGCTCCAGAGACAGCGGCTCACGCTGCTGGTACTTCAGCACTCCTCCCAATGTTGTCCTTGGGTATCCCAGGTTCACCTACAGCAGCGGTATTGCTCGGCGGTTTATTGATCTGGGGTTTACAACCTGGTCCATTGCTCTTCGTTGAGAAACCAGACTTTGTTTGGGGCTTGATCGCAAGTATGTACTTGGGTAACTTGGCTGGCTTGTTTGTTGTATTAACCTGCGTGCCTTTGTTCGCATCGATCTTGAGAATTCCATTCTCAATCATTGCACCAGTCATCATCGTGATTTGTGCGGTTGGTGCTTACACAGTGCATAACGCTACATTTGACGTTTGGTTGATGCTTGGCTTCGGTATCCTCGGATATGTCTTTAAGAAGTTAGATTACCCAATGGCTCCGATGGTCTTGGCTTTGGTGTTGGGCGATCGTGCAGAAGACTCCTTCCGTCAATCGATGTTGATTTCACAAGGTAGCTTGGATGTATTCTTCTCCAACTACTTAGTTGCTGGAATCTCATCGATCGCTTTGCTCCTCCTCTTCTGGCCGTTGATTGGCAAGTTTGTAGGCAAGAAAAAAGCTGCTGCTGCATAAGAAATCACGCTAGTAATAGCGATTTCAAAGGAAAAAGGGGCGTGAGCCCCTTTTTTCATGCGAAAGACGAAACAAGCACAAAATTCCGATAAAATTCCCCCACTATGAATTTCCATAAAAACCGCCTCATTCACTGGATTGCTGCTTTCGCAATCGCAATGAGTGCACTGGCGCCAGCTGTTTCTCAAGCGGTATCGCTTGCGAAACATGGTCAAGGTTTTGCAATGGAGATTTGCTCGGCTGATGGCAACAAGATGCAGATTCAAGTACAGGGTGAGGATCAAGAAGTGGCAGAACAAGCTCAGCCTTGTCCTTATTGCGTAGCTCAAAATACCATCACACCAGCATTCAATACCAACCTTACATTTCAAGCGCCGCAAACTTTAGCTTTGCTGCCACAGCTTTTCTATCAATCACCTAAGCCACTTGCAGTTTGGGTAACTCCTCCCTCAGCAGCTCCACCAGTAAATGCCTAATTAAATATTAGGGCATAGCCTAGCTATGTAGTTGGCAACGATTCAATCAATACGTTGTCGTATTAAAAAGTGGAGCAGTAGATGTTGTTTCAGCAAAAGAAAATTAGCGCATGCCTAGGCATGATTTTTGGCTCAGCCTTCGTGGCAATAGGTGTGCAAGCGCAGATTGCACCGCCACCGGATTACAACCAAAAGTTAAGTGAAGTAGTGGTGAATGCCAGTCGTTCTGATACGCCTTTGGATCGCATGACAATGAACACTACCGTCATGACTCCCGAGGTCTTGGAATTAGCGCCAGAACAAACGCCTGACCAGATCCTGAAAAATACCCCCAGCGTATTTTTGAATGACACTCCGTACTACGAGAAAGACCCAACAGGACAAAGTATTAATATGCGGGGCCTTGGCAATGCCAGATCTCTAGTCTTGATTGACGGCGTACCTGCGTTAGACCCTTTCTATAACACCGTTCAGTGGAATCAGGTACCGATGTCTTCAATCGAAAGCATTGAGATTGTCCGTGGTGGCGTCTCAAGCTTGTGGGGTAACTATGGCATGGGTGGCGTAATCAACATCAACACTAAAAATATTAGCAATAGCAAGAATGAGGCTTCGGTTAGTTACGGCTCATTCGGCACAGGTAATGTAGCTGTATCGAAGGATTTGGCCGTTAGTGATGCAATGAAGCTGCGTTTTTCAGCGGACTACTTTAGCACTGATGGTTACGTAGGTCCCGCCACAATATCTCCGGCAACTCTTTGGGGGGTTACAAAAACGCTTCCAAACGTTGCAACTGCCCAGCAGGCACCTCTTGCACCGGGCATGTCTAATGGCAGCGCATCAAATTCAAATATGCGCATGCAGGGAAACATGAAATTTAGCCAGGATACCGATGGATTTTTTCGCATGGGTTATAGCACTATGGCAGATCTGTCTTCAAACTATAGCTTTGCGACAAATTTGGTGCAAACAACAAATATTGCGGGCGGCACAACCACAAAATTAGATCTTGATAAAAAGGTGACCGTAAGTGGCTTTTATCAAAATGAGATTTTCAATAAGCAAAATGGAGCAACTACAAACCCTCCACCTGCAGTGAAGTTAACGCCAGCAAATACCCCTTATATTTCCTCTACATATCAAGACCCATCGACCACTGGAGGCGGCTCTGTTTCATTAACGCATGACCTAAAAAATTCTTTAATTGAGCAATATGTTGTGGGTGTAGATTTAAGGCAGGTTAACGCCTCAAATTTCGCCAATAGTTTGGCCACTACCAATTGTTCAGGTACGGGCTCCAATAAATGTACGGCAGGCACACCGAGCACCCAAGCTTTAGGTCAGACAAATGTGGGTGTAGCCTATGCAAAAGCTACCCAAAATTTTTCGGGATTAATGGGGCAAATAAAAACTAATTCCCAAGTTCCTTTGCAGGCTACTTTGTCTGCGCGTGTAGATCAATACACAAGCAATGTTCCTGAATATTATGTGGCTGGTGCAAATGGCGCAAACCCAACTTATACAAATGCCCAGGTTGTTAAGCAAACCAAACTAAGTCCTAATCTTGGGCTTTTATATCAATTGACAGATAAGTGGAATCTGCGTGGAGCTGCGTACCAGGCATTTCATGCTCCTGGAATGAATAACATGCTGAGAAGTTATGGGTCACCCGGAAAAACTTTTAGCTTTGCAAACCCAAACTTAATGCCAGAAAATATGACAGGGTATGAGGTAGGTACCGATTACCGCTGGGGGGCTGGTTTTGTTCAGTTAACTGGTTTTAACAATAACATTACAAACGCCATTTATGCGGCAACACTAAGTCAAGGTTCGGCTGCATATTTAGCATTTTGCCCGGCTGGCTCAGTATGTAATGGGAGCAGTGCGAACTCTTACTCCAATAATCAAAATCTTCAAAGTCAGGGCCTTGAATTTCAGGCGCATCATGACATTAATTCGAAATGGGCTACGGATGCAACTTACACCTACACCAGAGCGTTTGTTACATGGAATGCTTCAAGTGTCGATGCAGCACTTAACCCGCTGAGAACGCAGCTTGGCGGAACACCCCAAAATATGGGCTATGCTTCATTAACGTACTATCCCTTGCCAAAAGCTAGCTTGACCGCAAACATTCGTTATATCGGTAATTCCTGGATGGACCCGGCTCACTCATTGCCAGTGCCCGCCTATGCTGTAGTTGGTATGCGCGCCAACTACGAAGTCAATCAACAGGTCTCGCTGTATGCTTCCGTTGTGAACTTATTTAATCGTCAATACATTACATATGGCTCCGGTACTAGTCAGGCTAGTTATATGATGGGTATGCCACAAGCAATCACTGTTGGAGCCAAGGCTACTTTCTAATGCGAAATAGTTCCAGCAACCTATTGCTCAAAGCACTCCTATTGGTTGCGTTGGAGCTCGCTATTCTGAATTTTGCATCTGCGCAAATGGATCACTCCTCCAAGCCAGTTGCTTGTCTAGGGGCTGGTTTGGAGTGCGCCAATGCAGCGACACCATTCTTTGCCCCTAACGGAAAGTTGTTGCTGGCATGGACGGCCAATGGGGTAGTGTCAGTCGCTCAATCTTCTGATGCAGGCAAGACTTTCTTGCCTGCAGTCAAAATCGCTGAGCATGGAAAGTTTCTCGATACTGGCAGTGATGCACGCCCACAAATCGTTGCCAATCAGCAGGGTCATGTATTTCTGGCATATGCATTCTTTAAGGATTCCAATTGGAATGCCCAGATTAATACTGCTCGTTCTGAGGATGGCGGCAATTCATTTACTGCACCGGCATCTTTAGTGAATGATGGCTCTAGTCAGCGCTTCCCATCGGTGTTGATAAGTCCAGATGACAGTATTTTTATTTCCTGGATAGATAAGCGTCTAGTTGCTGCAGCAAAGCAAGGCGGCGAGAAGCGATTGGGTGGATCAATTGCTTATTCCTCCTCCCGGGATGGTGGAAAGACCTTTCAGGCGGAGCGATTTGCTAATGAAAGCAGTTGTGAGTGCTGTCGTATAGGCGCTAGCCTGGATCCAAAGGGAGATTCAGTCATCGCCTATCGTGCAATATTTCCTGGCGGCATTCGCGATCAAGCAAGCCAAGTCATTACCGCTAAGGGTGCTGATCCTGTTCGACGCGTAGCAGACGATGACTGGAAGACCGATGCTTGCCCCCATCATGGACCAACGATTGCCGTATCAGAATCTGGAAAATTTCATGTAGCTTGGTATACCCAGGGTAGCAAACGATCCGGCGTCTTTTATGCTAACTCCGCTAATCAAGGTGTCACTTATTCAGCGCCAATCAGAGTTGGTGCCGAAGGTGTGAATGTATCAAGACCATATCTATTTGCAATGGGTAAGCAAGTTTGGCTCGCATGGAAAGAGTTTGATGGAGCTCATTCCACTGTCTATTTAAAAGAATCAGGGGATGAAGGCAAGACTTGGTCTTCTCCAAAAATGATTTTGAAAACAAGTGGGTATAGCGACCATCCTTTGTTGATTCAAAAAGAAAATGATGTATTTTTATCGTGGCTTACGCGAGCTGACGGGTATCAATTAGTGAAAGTTGGGCAAAAACAATGAAGAAATATTGGTTAACACTCATCTTTAGTTTATTCGTGACGAGTATTGCAGCGGCAGATACGTATTCTCTAAAGCCTTACCAAGCTGGAGATTGGAAGCCTTTGATTAAAAGTGCGAAGGGTGCCCCTATGGCAATTCATTTTTGGGGTGTTACCTGCCCAGCCTGCATTAAAGAAATGCCGCAGTGGGGGCAGTTTCTAAAAAATAATCCTAATGCAAAAGTGGTATTTATTCAGGTCGATGATGTTTCGCAAGACTCAATCAAAAAAATGCTGAATAAGGCTGGCCTGGATAAAGCAAATAATTACTATGTTGCAGCGCCTTTTGATGAGCGCTTGCGATATGAGATTGATCCTCAATGGCATGGAGAAACACCTACTACGATCATGATTGATAAGAATGGCAAGGCTATTCGAAATAGTGGTTTGGTCGATTTTCAGAAGCTGCAAAAGGTTTTGATTGGAAAATCGTAGTATCGAAGTGAAGCATCTCAAATATTACTAGGAGGAAGTGGGTATGAATAAAAAATTATTGTTAACGATGTGCACAATTGCCGGGCTTGCATTAATCGGGGTTGCGTCAGCGCAGAGCGTTTCTAAAACCGTTACTAGCAATTCAATCAAAATTGAGAATGCCTACACTCGCGCCACAGTTCCTGGCCAACAAGTGGCTGGTGGCTTTATGAAGATTGAAAATAAAGGCGTTGCCGATCAATTGATCTCTGCTAGCTCGCCTGTTGCCGGGGAAGTTCAGCTTCATGAAATGGCAATGGATGGCAATGTGATGAAAATGCGCCAGGTAAAAGATATTGTTGTGCCAGCGGGTGGCGCTGTGGAATTGAAACCTGGCGGTCTACATTTAATGTTCATGAACATTAAAGCCCCGTTGACTGCCGGTGAAACTGTTCCAGTCAAACTCAAATTCGCTAAGGCAGGTGAAGTTGAAGTGAAGATGCCTGTAAATGCAATGGGTAACCCAGGCGCAATGAAGCATTAAGATTCGTCACCAATGCTGAGGTAATAAAAAAGCCCCTAGTTTTACTTAGGGGCTTTTTCTTGGGCGATTCAGTTTAGATTTTTAAATCTAAATCCGTTACCGCACCTTTGCTAGCGCTGCTTGCAAGACTTGCATACTTGGCAAGCAAGCCGCGGGTATAGCGTGGCTTAGGCTGCTTCCAGGTTGCACGACGTTTTGCGATTTCTGCTTCGTCTACGTTCAGCTGAATGAGTAGCTTATGCGCATCGATCGTTACTGAATCACCTTCATTAATGAGGGCGATTGTGCCGCCGACATAAGCTTCTGGAGCTACGTGACCAACAACCATGCCCCAGGTGCCACCTGAGAAGCGGCCATCGGTAATTAGACCTACGGATTCGCCTAAACCTTGGCCAACGAGGGCAGAGGTTGGGGCAAGCATTTCACGCATACCAGGACCGCCTTTAGGGCCTTCATAGCGAATGACCACGATGTCACCATCCTTGATCTTCTGAGCCATGATGGCTGCCATAGCGTCATCTTCAGAATCAAAGACGCGTGCTGGGCCAGTAATGGATGGGTTCTTGAGGCCGGTAATCTTGGCAACGCAACCCTCTGGAGAGATGTTACCTTTGAGAATGGCCAAGTGACCTTGCTTATACAAAGGATTGTCTAAAGTGCGAATGACTTTCTGGTCTGCGCGTGGCACAGATGGAACATCTTTCAATACTTCAGCAATGGTTTTGCCGGTGATAGTCATGCAATCGCCGTGGAGCAATCCGCCGTCGAGTAAAACCTTCATCACCTGTGGGATGCCGCCAGCTTGATGTAAATCGGTAGCCAGATATGTGCCCGATGGTTTCATATCCACGATGACAGGAACGCGCTTACGAATACGTTCAAAGTCATCAATCGTCCAATCGATTTCAGCGGCGCTAGTAATCGCCAAGAAATGCAACACAGCGTTTGTAGAGCCACCAACTGCCATGATGACGCTCACTGCGTTCTCAATAGACTTTTTGGTGATGATGTCGCGTGGACGTAGATTCTTTTTAATTGCCTCAACCAATACGATTGCAGAATCATGTGCGCTAGCTACTTTTTCTGCATCTTCATTAGCCATCGTAGAAGAATAGGGAAGGCTCATGCCTAGGGCTTCAAAGGCTGAACTCATGGTGTTGGCTGTGTACATGCCACCACAGGATCCACTACCTGGACACGCATGCTGCTCAACGCCTTTAAGATCTTCTTCGCTCATGCGACCAGAAGTAAATTCACCAACCGCTTCAAATGCAGAAACAATATTGAGATCTTTTCCTTTGAAATGACCCGGCTTAATTGTGCCGCCGTATACATAGATGCCAGGTACGTTAGTGCGCGCCAAAGCCATCATGCCGCCTGGCATATTTTTATCGCAACCACCAATCACCACTACACCGTCTTGCCACAAACCATTGACACAAGTTTCAATACTGTCAGCAATCACTTCGCGTGAGACGAGCGAATACTTCATGCCTTCGGTGCCCATGCCGATGCCATCGGAAACAGTTGGCGTACCAAACATCTGTGCTTTTGCGCCGGCACCCTCAAGTGCGGAAACAGCAGCATCTGCTAATTTTTGTAGGCCGCTATTGCAAGGAGTAATGGTTGAATGGCCGTTAGCAACGCCAACCATTGGCTTTACGAAATCCTTTTCTTCGTAACCCATTGCGTAATACATTGAACGGTTAGGTGCGCGTGCAACTCCTTCGGTGACCATGCGCGAGCGTTCATTGAGACGTTTCATGCTTATTACTCCAGAAAAGGTTTATTTTTGACAGGCTCTATTGTGCCGTGAGATGCCTATTGCGTGGCATCTTGGATTAGAGGGATGGGTTGGTATGTAATGTTGCGGTGCAATACAAAAAAAGTGATGAATTTGTTGATTTAAGTAGTAATTATTAGCTACGTAGCTAATAGCTTGCAGAAACGTCTTACAGTACATTAGCTCATCGAATACTTTTTCCTTTGAATTCAATGACTAAAGTCGGCCACATATACCTAATTGATGATGATGAGTCCATGCGCATTTCCTTATCCAGGATGTTGCGTGAACTCGGCTATTTAGTCGAGGATTACGCCTCAGCAACGATTTTTCTGGAGAAATCAGTCCCAGTCTCCCCGGCGGTAATCCTTTTGGATATGCAAATGCCAGACATGACTGGTCTGGATCTACAAGAAAAGCTCCTAAAACTCGGTCGCAAGACTCCCATTATTTTCGTCAGCGGCCAAAGTCACCCCCACCAGATCGTTCAGGGTCTGAAGAAGGGGGCGGTAGATTTCTTATTCAAACCCTTCAACCTGGAAGAGCTATTAAAAGCTGTTGCTGATGCAATTGACTTTGATAGCCGTCAGTTAAAGCGTGTCTCCCTGGATGTGGAGGCCAAAAAGGATTACGAAAGCCTGACCCCAAGAGAGCGTGAAGTGTGCGGCTGGTTGGTTAAGGGGCTCTTAAATAAAGATATTGCTGTCAAATTGGGTACTACTGACGCTACTATTAAGGTTCACAAGGCTAGGGTGATGGACAAAATGCACGCTGACTCAGTGCAAGTATTGGTGAAAAAGTACCTCGAGTCAGACTTAGAAAATCATCCTTTAAATCATTAGCCGCAAAGCGAATTACTCACGTACCATTTTGGGATTACTATCACTTATGTCATTTCAACCTGAGACCATAGCTGCTTCGTGAATAAGCCAGTCAAACTTCCTGAGATTCGTAAAGAAGTCTTTACTAAGGCAAGAGAGGATCTTGGGCTAAGCACCAAAGATTTGTCTGGCATGGCCTGTCTATCCGTTCGCCAAATAGAGCAGATTGAGAATGGCGAAAGCAGTAGTTTTTATGGTGCCCAAGTTAAAGTGACTGCGGCCAAAAAAGTTGCCGGCTTACTGAAGTTAAAAGAAGAAGATGCTTTTGATTTTGGTGAAGTCATTCCAGCCCCAAAAGGCGCACCAGAAAAAGTAAACGATTCTGAAAAAACAAAGAACCCTGAAGCGAGCAAAGAAGTAGCCCCAGAAAAAAAAGCGAAGCCATCAAAGGCGGGGGAGACAAAAAAAGTAGAGAGTCAGCCTGAGCAAGTTGCCCCAATGAAAACTCTCGAGCCTATCGGTTCCCTCGATAGCTCAAAGACAACAAAGCGTGCAGACCCTAAAAAGAAGCTCTTTATTATTTTGGGTATTGCTGCAGCGCTAGTATTCTCAGTAGTCAATTTACGTCCACTATTTTTCCCTGAACCGCCTAAAGAAGAAATCGTGGTTGTGGAGGAAGTTATCAAAGAGCCTGAGCCCGAAACGAAGCCTGAAGCGGTAACGCCGCCAAGCCCAGCTCCAGTAGCGGCTCCGGCGGTTGCGGCCCCTGCTTTATCAGTTGAGTGCCCAGCTGCAGATTCTTCTGCGATTAGTTACAAGCCAGATGCACCCAAGAAAGCGGGTGACATGGTGTTCTTACAATCCAAGACCGCTCAAACGGTTTGCGTAGTGGATGCGACAGGTAAGACTCAAACAAAACAATTAGAGCCTGGTGTTGGTATTAGTGTTTACGGTAAGCCGCCTCTCAAGGTTTTAACTGGTGGCTTAAATCAAGTCGACTTGTTTTATCAGGGAGCGAAGGTTCGCCTTGGAAACACTGGCGGCAAAACTATTGTTCTGGAGCCAGCTGAAATCGCTCAGCCTGCTGCCCCAGCTTCTACAGATTCTCAACTGCGTTGATTCAATAAATATTGGCCAAATAAAAACAGCGGCCTTTAAGCCGCTGCGTTTTCTTGATGCGTTAAATCGGTTATTACACTGCTGCGTTATCAGTTTCGCCTGTGCGAATACGAATGACTTGCTCAACTGCAGTAACGAAAATCTTTCCGTCACCAATCTTGCCAGTACGAGCAGCTTTAGTAATGGCTTCAATAGCCGCTTCAACACGGTCGTCAGCCACAACAGCTTCTACTTTTACTTTAGGTAAAAAGTCGACTACGTATTCAGCGCCACGATAGAGCTCGGTATGACCCTTTTGACGGCCAAAACCCTTTACTTCAGTAACAGTAAGTCCGGTAACGCCAACTTCTGCCAGTGATTCACGGACTTCATCGAGTTTGAACGGCTTAATGATGGATGTAATTAATTTCATTTATTCCCCCTAATGCAGTAATCATACCTAGAACTGGCAAGAACTGCCAAATTTGACCTTCTAAGCAATCTAAGCTCTAAATTGTGACGTAATTGGATAGCGCCAGTCTCGGCCAAAAGCCCTGGTAGTCACGCGGACGCCCGGAGGGGCCTGACGACGCTTGTATTCATTTAGTTTAATGAGTCGCGTTACTTTTTCCACGCTTTCAGAATCAAAGCCTGCGGCAATAATCTGGGCGATAGATTGGTTTTGTTCCATGTAACGCTCAACAATGCCATCCAATACTTCGTAGGAGGGGAGGCTGTCTTGGTCTTTTTGGTCTGGACGCAACTCTGCGGAAGGTGCACGAGTCAAGATGCGTTCCGGTATCACTGCCTGAATACTATTGCGATAAGTGCATAAGCGATACACCAGAGTTTTGGCAATGTCTTTAATCACCGCAAAGCCGCCCGCCATATCACCATACAGAGTGCAGTAGCCCACTGCCATTTCACTCTTGTTGCCGGTAGTTAAAACCAGGCGACCTGTTTTATTGGAGAGAGCCATCAGTAGGGTCCCACGCACGCGTGCCTGAATATTCTCTTCGGTAGCATCTACTTTTAAACCGGCAAATTGTTCAGCCAAAGAAGCTTCTAATGCATCGACTGGTCCACTGATCGGAATCTCGTCATATTGCACTCCTAAATTCTGTGCCATCTCACGCGCATCGATCCAAGAGATGTCTGCGGTATAGCGTGAAGCCATCATGACGGCGCGAACTTTATCCGCGCCTAAAGCATCTACAGCTATTGCCAGAACCAGTGCAGAGTCTACGCCCCCGGATAAGCCAATGATCACGCCAGGAAAGCGGTTCTTGTTGACATAGTCGCGTACACCCAAAACCAGGGCTTGGTAGGCCTGCGCTTCAACCGATTGGGGTGGGGTGATCAATCCCTTTTCCAGCTCGCCTGATGGGGATATGGCAACAATGCCTAAGCCGGTTTCAAACTGAGGCATGGCCATCACAACCTCGCCACGACTATTTAATGCAAATGAGCCGCCATCAAACACTAATTCATCTTGGCCGCCAACCGCATTCACATAAACCAATGGCATCTTTGTTTTTGCAATGTGACCACGCAGCACTTCAATACGTAGCGCTTCTTTTTTCAAGTGGTAGGGCGAGGCGTTTGGAACGAGCAATACTTGTGCGCCTGCTGCATGAGCTTGCATAGCTGGACCAGGATGCCATGCATCCTCACACAAAATTAATCCGTAACGAATGCCTTCGCACTCAAAGACACAGGCTTGATTGCCAGGGACGAAGTAACGCACTTCGTCAAATACTTCATGATTAGGCAATTCTTGTTTTGCATAGCCTGCAATCACTTTGCCATTTTGTAAAACAGAGGCATAGTTCTGCAAACCCGCGGATGTTTGTTTTGGATGGCCCACAATAACTGTTAGACCGGAGTATTGAGCCAACTCCTTCATCAAGAGCTCAAGCTGCTCTTGAGCTGCTGCAATAAAAGCAGGGCGGAGTAGTAAGTCTTCTGGGGGATAGCCTGTGAGCGAAAGCTCAGGGGTTACTACGAGTTTGGCGCCTTGAGAATGGGCATCCAGAGCGGCTTTGTGAATGAGTTGCGCGTTGCCAGCCAAATCACCCAGTAATGGGTTGATTTGGGCTAAAGCAATTTTCTGTGCGCTCACTCCGATTCACAAAGCCTGTGCTATTAATTAAATAAATAAGTAATTAAGCGTGCTCTTTGTTGTAACGCTCAATGCCCTCAAGAATTTCTTGATGGGCTTCAGCAATACCACCCCAACCTTTAACTTTTACCCATTTACCTGGCTCGAGATCTTTGTAGTGCTCGAAGAAGTGTTGGATTTGATTTAAACGCAATGGGTTGATGTCTTCTGGTTTTTGCCAGTGTGTATAGATAGGCAAAATTTTGTCTTCAGGCACAGCCAACAATTTAGCGTCTTGGCCAGCTTCATCTTCCATTTGCAAAATACCGATTGCGCGGCAGCTAACAACAACACCAGGGATGAGTGGGAATGGAGTAATTACGAGAACGTCAACAGGGTCGCCATCACCAGCGATCGTTTTATTGATGTAGCCATAGTTACATGGATAGTGCATTGCAGTACCCATAAAACGGTCAACGAAAATTGCGCCACTCTCTTTGTCTACTTCATACTTGATTGGATCCGCGTTCATTGGGATTTCAATAATGACGTTGAAGCTTTCAGGGATCTTTTTACCTGGCTTGACTTTGTCGAGACTCATAAATACTCCGAATAATGATTAGTAAATACCCTGATCCTATAGAGGGGGAGCAGGGGTGATTCTGTTACATACTGGTACAGCTTAAAGACCATAGTTTAAAGCTTTCGGGAACCGGGTCTACCTAAGTGCAGGATATGCAAAACAATAAAGATTAACAAATGATTAACAAATCATTAACTTTAGGGAGTTCAAGCATGAGTAATGTCACTTTAGGCTTGTATTTTGCCTTGGCGTGCGGTGTCATAGCCGTAATTTACGGTTTTGTGATGCGCGGCTGGATCTTGAAGCAAAGTACGGGAAATGCCAAGATGCAAGAAATTGCCGAGGCAATTCAGCAGGGTGCGGCAGCATATTTGTCGCGCCAATATAAAACGATTGCTGTGGTTGGGGTAGTTCTGACCATTCTCATGGCGCTCTTCCTTGATTTTGCAACTGCCATTGGATTTGTGATTGGCGCCGTTCTATCTGGTGCTTGCGGTTTCATCGGCATGAATGTTTCAGTACGCGCAAACGTGCGTACAGCTGAAGCGGCAACCAAGGGTATGAACGAAGCCCTTAATGTGGCATTTAAAGGTGGCGCCATTACCGGTATGTTGGTAGTTGGACTTGGACTCTTAGGTGTTGGTTTGTTCTTTATGTTCCTCGTATCGATTGGTGCGGGCCAAGACCTCTCTTCTGTGTTGCATCCATTAATTGGTTTGGCATTCGGATCTTCATTGATTTCGATCTTCGCTCGATTGGGCGGCGGCATCTTCACTAAGGGTGCTGACGTTGGTGCTGACTTAGTCGGAAAAGTTGAAGCGGGTATTCCGGAAGATGATCCACGCAATCCCGCGGTGATTGCTGACAACGTTGGCGATAACGTTGGTGACTGCGCAGGTATGGCGGCTGACTTATTTGAAACTTATGCGGTGACACTTATTGCAACCATGGTCTTAGGATCTTTAATGGTGGCGGGTGCGCCAGTAGCTGCAATCATCTATCCATTGGTTCTCGGTGGCGTTTCTATCATTGCCTCGATCATTGGCTGTTCATTTGTTAAAGCAACTCCCGGCATGAGAAACGTGATGCCTGCTTTGTATAAAGGTTTGATCATTGCTGGTGGCTTGTCACTTGTAGCCTTCTACTTTGTAACCAACTTCATCATGCCGGATGATGCTTTGGGTATCCCTGGTAGCCAATGGCGTTTGTTTGGTTCAACAGTAGTCGGTTTGTTGCTCACAGCAGGTTTAGTGTGGATTACCGAGTACTACACCGGTACCCAGTTCAAACCAGTGCAACACATTGCTGAAGCATCGACCAAAGGTCACGGCACAAACATCATTGCTGGTTTAGGCATCTCAATGAAGTCTACCGCTTATCCAGTTCTATTTGTATGCGCAGCGATTTTTGCTGCGTACTGGTTGGCTGGTTTGTATGGCATTGCAATTGCAGCAACAGCAATGTTGTCAATGGCAGGTATCGTCGTTGCGCTGGATGCCTATGGCCCAATTACAGATAACGCTGGCGGTATTGCAGAGATGGCAGGCTTGCCACAATCTGTACGCGATATTACCGATCCATTAGATGCGGTTGGCAACACTACAAAAGCAGTAACCAAAGGCTATGCCATTGGTTCAGCTGGTTTGGCGTCTCTTGTGCTCTTTGCTGACTACACACACGCTTTAGAGAGTATTGGCCAGCAAGTGTCGTTTGACTTGTCTAACCATATGGTGATTATTGGCCTCTTTATTGGCGGCATGATTCCTTACTTGTTTGGTGCGATGGCGATGGAAGCGGTTGGTCGTTGTGCTGGTGCGGTAGTGGAGGAGGTTCGTCGCCAGTTCCGGGATATTCCTGGAATCATGGAGGGCACTTCTAAGCCTGAGTATGGCAAAGCAGTCGACATGCTGACATCTGCAGCCATTAAAGAGATGATTGTTCCTTCACTCTTGCCAGTAGTTGCACCAATCGTTGTTGGCCTCTTGCTTGGGCCTGCTGCTTTGGGTGGCTTGCTGATGGGCACGATCGTGACTGGTTTATTTGTGGCGATCTCGATGTGTACTGGCGGCGGTGCTTGGGATAATGCAAAGAAATACATCGAAGAAGGTAACTTCGGTGGCAAAGGTTCTGAAGCGCATAAAGCTGCAGTAACTGGCGACACCGTAGGTGACCCTTATAAAGATACTGCGGGTCCCGCTGTTAACCCACTGATCAAGATCATCAACATCGTGGCGTTGCTCATCGTGCCACTCTTGCCAGTGATCTCACGTTAAGTAATAAAACCGCAACAAACAAAAACGCCTAGCATTGCTAGGCGTTTTTGTTTGGTATCGCCATTTCGATATTCAGGTCTTTGGTTTAATTATCATTTAACCCATGCAAAAAATTGAGTTAATTAAAGTGCGCGTGGATCTTACAAATTCCAAAACCTTTCCAAAGGGTTTTGTCGATATTGAGGCATTAAATCTTGTTACAGAGATGCAAATCTTGGTGCATGAGGGGGAAGATGATCTAGAGTGGGAAATGTTAATTAGAAGTTCTCCGAAGCCCCATACAGACAAGGTTTCCTCTTAAAGGGGTTGAAATTAGGCTAAGTGCGATATACAATTGCTATATACATATGGAGGGTCAACTTTTGGCTATTTCAACAGTGTTTACCAACAACCGTACTCAGGCGGTGAGATTGCCTGCAGAAATGCGATTGCCAGAAAATGTGCGCAAGGTTAACGTACGCTCAAAAGGTCGTGAGCGCATCATTGCACCTATAGAAAATATGTGGGACAACTTCTTCTTGGGTGAAGCAGGTGTAAGTGAAGACTTCATGAACGAAAGAGGCTCCCAGGAGCAAGGCGATAGAGACTCCCTCTAATGCTTAAGTACCTATTGGACACAAATATTGTTATTTATGTCATAAAGCAAAAACCACTAGAGGCGCTTAAAGTATTCAACAAAAATGCTAATCGTATGGCTATATCAGCAATTACATTGGCAGAGCTAATTTATGGCGCCGAAAAAAGTGCAAGCGTAGAAAAAAATCTCAATGTTATTGAAGACTTCATTAGCCACTTAGAGGTTTTGCCCTATGACATAGCTGCAACTCAGCATTATGGGCAAATTAAGGCTTTTCTAGAGCGTGCGGGTCAGCCCATTGGAGTAAATGATATTCATATTGCAGCTCACGCCAGAAGTCACGGCCTAACTCTTGTTACCAACAATATGTCTGAGTTTAAGAGGGTTCCAAACCTTGCTCTTGAAAACTGGGTTTAAGCATCGTCCCTAAAACAAAAACGCCTAGCATTGCTAGGCGTTTTTTTATTACCTTATTACTGAGTTACAAAGAAACATCTCAGCTTTTTATTCCAATGTTTCCAAGTAACGCTGTGCATCTAATGCAGCCATACAACCTGTGCCGGCACTAGTAATGGCTTGACGGTAGATGTGGTCTTGTACGTCGCCAGCAGCAAACACGCCAGGGATGTTGGTGGCGGTAGCATTGCCTTCAAGGCCAGAATGGGTCTTGAGGTAGCCGTTGTTCATGTCAAGCTGACCAACAAAAAGTTCGGTGTTCGGTTTGTGGCCAATCGCAATGAAGGCGCCAGTGACGGCTAGATCTTCGGTGCTGCCATCTTGCTTCTTAATGCGCACACCAGTAACGCCTTTTTCATCGCCGAGAACTTCATCTAATGTGGAGTTCAGTTTGAGCTCTACTTTGCCTTCAGCTACTTTAGCCATTAAGCGGTCATTGAGAATTGGCTCTGCACGGAATTTATCGCGACGATGAATCACGGTAACTTTTTTAGCGATACCGGTAAGGTAAAGCGCTTCTTCAACAGCAGTGTTTCCACCACCAACTACGCAGACGTCTTGATTGCGGTAGAAGAAACCATCACAAGTTGCGCAACCAGAAACACCGCGTCCCATAAATGCCTCTTCGCTTGGTAAGCCAATGTATTGAGCAGAGGCACCAGTACAAATAATTAATGCATCGCAGGTGTAAGTGCCAGAGTCGCCAACTAAACGAATGGGTTTTTCTTTTAAGGCTGCGGTATGAATGTGGTCAAAAATGATTTCAGTATTAAAGCGCTCAGCATGCTTTAAAAAGCGGTCCATGAGTTCTGGGCCTTGAACGCCATCCGCATCTGCAGGCCAGTTTTCCACGTCAGTGGTGGTCATCAATTGACCGCCTTGGGCCAGTCCAGTAATGAGGGTAGGGTTTAAATTGGCACGGGCAGCGTAGACAGCTGCTGTATAGCCAGCAGGGCCAGATCCGAGGATTAGAACTTTGGAGTGTTTTGGGGTATTTGTAGTCATAAGCAAATTATAGAATTGCTTGTTTACAATCGGTAGAACATGGCTAGAACCGCATACCCGAAGTCCAAGACTCCAATGAGTCCCGAGCCCCCCGATAACGGCGGGCAGGGCAGAATGCCCCGTTTGCTTCTGGAGGCCCGCTGGTTCATCTCCCTAGGCCTTTGCTTGGGCTTATTTGCCATCCTGCTGACCTATACCAAGGCCGATCCAGCCTGGTCAAACGCCAGTTTTGAGACCCCAAAGAACCTAGGCGGTCGTTTTGGGGCCTATTTAGCCGATTTAATGCTCTATATCTTCGGAATATCTGCCTTTTGGTGGGTAGTTCTGTTTGGGCGCCGCGTCCTCAATGGCTGGAGAGAGCTTTGGAGTATTCCATTGCCCCCAGATCCTGACGCTAAACCCGATTCCTTATTAATGCGCTGGTTGGGCTTTGGCCTGACCCTGGTCTGCAGTATGGGCATTGAGTCCATTCGGATGCATTCGTTGTCCTGGCAGCTTCCTAGGCCTCCTGGGGGCATTCTGGGTGAGTTGATTGGCGATCCCTTGCAAATGTCCCTCGGTTTTACTGGGGCGACCTTAGTTCTCCTATTTGGCCTATGTGCTGGCTTATCTCTCTTTTTGCATTTTTCTTGGCTCGATATTGCTGAGAAAGTAGGTCGATTCTTGGAGGTGACTTATCACCGTATTCGCGAACGTCGCGATGTCGAAGAAGATCGCAAGTTGGGTGAAGCTGCTGCGGAAGAGCGTGAAGAGTTTGTGGAAGAGTTCCGCGGACGTGTTGAAGTTGCTGCTCCTGTACAAATTGTGCGCGCACCAGTGGAGATTCCTAAGAGCGCTCGCGTTGAACGTGAAAAGCAGCAACCATTGTTTGTCGATATTCCGGATTCAGAATTACCGCCACTCGCATTGCTTGATCCAGTGCCTGAAGCAAAAGAAACAATCTCTGCCGATGTCTTGGAATTTACTTCGCGCTTAATTGAGCGTAAGTTGGCAGAATTTAATGTTCAGGTAACTGTGATTGCTGCATACCCTGGTCCAGTGGTCACTCGTTATGAGATTGACCCAGCAGTAGGTGTGAAGGGTAGTCAGATTGTGAATCTCTCACGCGACTTGGCGCGTTCACTCGGCGTAGTGAGTATGCGTGTTGTTGAAACGATTCCAGGCAAAACCTGCATGGCTCTGGAATTACCAAATCCAACACGTCAATCGGTTTACCTGTCTGAGATCCTGACTTCACAGGTATACAACGACAACCACTCATTATTGACTCTGGCTCTAGGTAAAGACATCTCCGGTAGCCCGATGGTGGCCGACTTGGCGAAGATGCCTCACTGCTTAGTTGCGGGTACCACTGGTGCTGGTAAGTCAGTTGGTATTAATGCCATGATCCTGTCTTTGCTCTTTAAGGCAAAGCCTGACGAAGTGCGTCTGATCATGATTGATCCGAAGATGCTCGAGATGGCAATCTACGACAAGATTCCGCACTTGTTATGTCCAGTAGTGACTGACATGAAGCAAGCTTACAACGCGCTTAACTGGGCGGTAAATGAGATGGAGCGTCGCTACAAACTCATGAGTAAGTTTGGTGTGCGTAACTTAGCCGGCTTTAACAAAAAGATTGCAGAAGCAGAAGAAAAAGGCGAGAAGCTCACTAATCCATTTAGCTTGACGCCGGATGATCCAGAGCCAATCTATAAAGCACCAGTGATCGTCATCGTGATCGATGAGTTAGCTGACTTGATGATGGTTTCTGGCAAGAAGATCGAAGAGTTGATTGCGCGTATTGCACAAAAGGCTCGTGCTGCAGGCATTCATTTGGTATTGGCAACACAGCGTCCAAGCGTGGACGTCATTACTGGCTTGATCAAAGCAAACGTACCAACTCGTATTTCATTCCAAGTGAGCTCTAAGATCGACAGTCGTACGATTTTGGATCAGCAGGGCGCGGAAGCGCTGCTGGGTATGGGCGATATGCTTTACATGGCTCCAGGCACTGGCTTACCAGTTCGCGTGCATGGTGCCTTTGTATCGGATGATGAAGTGCATCGCGTAGTTGAGTGGCTCAAAGAGAAGGGTGAAGCTAACTACATCGATGGTGTATTAGAAGGTGCCGATGAATCTAATGTCGATGCCTTAACTGGCGAGAGCGGCGGCGAAGCTGATCCACTCTATGACCAGGCTGTTGCCATTGTTCTTGAAAACAAGCGCCCATCCATCTCATTAGTGCAGCGTCACTTGCGCATTGGCTATAACCGCGCAGCACGCTTATTAGAGGATATGGAAAAGGCTGGTCTCGTATCGAAGATGGGTAATGGCGGCAATCGCGAGATTTTGCATCGTCCTTCGGAGTAAGGTTCCATGCCAAGAGTTCTCATAGCAGCAATCCTCAGTATTGCCAGCATCTTATTTTCAAATGCAGCCCTATCTCAAGCGGAGACTGGTTCAGAGCAATTGCGCCAATTCGTGCGCAACTCAAAAACAGCTGAAGGCGATTTTGTGCAGCAACAGTTACGCGCACCTAAAGCAAATGAGCCGCAAGATAAAGGTTTAAAAGTAGTGCGCCAAACCCAAGGCCATTTTGTGTTTCAACGTCCTGGTCGTTTTATTTGGGATACGCAAAAACCGTTTGAGCAAAAGCTCATCGCTGATGGCAAACAGCTCATCTTGTGGGACAAGGATTTAAATCAAGCAACCTTTCGTCCAGCTGGACAAGCATTGGCATCAACTCCAGCAGCAATTCTCTTTGGTGAGAGTTCATTAGATCAGCACTTCGATCTGGTGGATGGGGAAGAGCGATTGGGTATGAAGTGGGTAGCTCTAACACCTAAAAAAGACCCTAATGCCAAAGGTAAAAGTGATTTACCGTACACCAAGATTTCGATTGGCATGATCAACGGTTTGCCTAAAGCCCTTGAACTTACCGATGGATTGGGTAGCGTAGTGCTCGTTACCCTGGATAAGATCCAGCTCAATGTGAATTTACCTGCCAATCGCTTTACTTTCTATCCGCCCGCCGGGGCAGAAGTCTTGCGCTTAAACTAGAGCCCATATACCTAACCAAAGCTACATATGATTGATCCGCAATTACTCCGTAAAGATATCGCTGCAGTTGCTGCACGTTTAGCTACTCGTAAATTCCAGCTCGATGTTGAGAAATTCAATACATTAGAAGCTGAGCGCAAATCACTGCAAACCCGCACCGAAGAATTGCAAGCAAAACGCAATCAGTTGTCTAAAGCCATTGGTATGAAAAAAGGCAAGGGCGAAGATGCTTCTGCCGAGATGGCTGAGGTTGCGCAAGTAAATGCAGATATGGAATCTGGTGCAGCAAGACTAAGCACCCTTCAAGCAGAGATTTCTGATTTCTTAATGGGCATCCCCAACCTTCCGGATGAATCTGTGCCAGCAGGTAAAGATGAAGCCGAGAATAAAGAAGTAAAGCGTTGGGGTGAGCAACCTATTTTTGATTTTGAGATTAAAGATCACGTTGACCTTGGTGGTCCATTAGGACTCGACTTTGAAGTGGCGGCAAAGATTAGCGGCTCACGCTTTGTAGTGCTCAAGGGACCAATCGCGAGATTGCACCGCGCTTTGGCCCAGTTCATGATTGATACCCATGCTACAAAGCACGAGTATCAAGAGGTCTACGCCCCTTACATGGTGAATGCTGCCTCAATGCGTGGCACTGGGCAATTGCCGAAGTTTGAAGAAGACTTATTCAAAGTCCCGCGTCAAATGGGTGGTGAAGACGGTAATGGTGAAGCGAAGACTGAAAACTTCTATCTCATTCCAACAGCAGAAGTGCCGGTGACTAATTTAGTCCGTGATGAAATCGTGAACGCCGATAACTTACCAATGAAATTTGTAGCTCATACACCATGCTTCCGCTCAGAAGCGGGTAGCTATGGCCGTGATGTACGCGGCATGATTCGTCAACACCAATTCGACAAGGTGGAGTTAGTTCAAATCACTAAACCAGAACACTCTATGCAAGCGCTAGAAGAATTAACTGGTCATGCAGAACGTATTTTGGAATTGCTCGAGTTGCCATATAGAAAAGTATTGCTCTGCACTGGTGATATGGGTTTTGGTAGCACCAAGACCTACGACTTAGAAGTGTGGGTGCCATCACAGCATGCTTACCGAGAAATTAGCTCTTGCTCAAGCATGGGTGATTTCCAGGCAAGAAGAATGCAAGCAAGATTCAAAGCTGGGCAAGGTAAACCAGAATTGGTTCACACCTTAAATGGCTCAGGCTTAGCAGTAGGTAGAGCATTGGTGGCTCTATTAGAGAACAAGCAACTGGTGGATGGCAGCATTGCCATTCCTAAAGCGCTGCAACCATACTTGGGCGGCTTAGAAGTGCTCAAGCCTATTTAATGTTTGCGCAAATGCATAAGCTCTCATTATTTCTAACACTTATTTGTACGGCATTGATTTCTCCAGGGGTTTTGGCGACTGAAAAAACCTACCGATGCGAGGTGTTGAGTGACGCTTATATCAAAAGCAATGGAGAGCTAGATATCGTTAAAGATAGCCCCAGAATTGCCCAAGAATTTGCAGTGGTCAAGAAATCCGGGGAAGTGGTTGGTGATGTGATGGATTCTTTGGGAAAGCCTAAAGTCATCGCATCTGGAAGCAACGGTAATGCTTACAAAGTTATTTGGACGCAAAAGGCTGCTGGCAAAGATGGTGTCTTTGTGGACTATCTCAGCATCGAAGGATTTACAAAAGACGGCAAGAAGCCGTTTGGATTCTTTTCTGGCTCGCTTTTGATGACGGGTGTCTGCGAGCAATAAGCAGCAAGCCTGAAGCAACAAGCCCTCAACAAGGTTGCTATTTAAGTTTTATCCTGCAGTTATCGGAGAGGTGGCAGAGTGGTCGAATGTACCTGACTCGAAATCAGGCGTAGGGTCAAACCTACCGAGGGTTCGAATCCCTCCCTCTCCGCCACGACGCTTTACCCGTTAGGATTTTTAAATGAAAGATATTGGCTCGATAACACTGGTAACCGGCTTCATCCTATTATTTATTGGATATCTAGCAGGGTCTAGGCGTAATTCTTCGTACCAAGCGCAGAACGCTGGAGAGCAAAGAGTCAGGGATGCATTGATGGCTAATCTACCATCTAGGGATTGGCATCTGATGAATCATTTAACACTACCGAGGGATGGCGGGGGTACAACGCAGATAGATCATGTATTAATTTCTAGGCGCGGAATATTTGTAATAGAGACTAAAGATTACTCGGGCTGGATATTCTGTAGCGCAAGTCAAAAACTGTGGATGCAAATCACGCGCAGAGGGCGATACCAGTTTCAAAACCCTATTCAGCAGAATTACGGTCATCTCAAGGCCATAGAGAGGGCGCTCGACTTCATTGAGCCTCAATTCATAAAAGGGGTAGTAGTGTTCGCTGGCGATTCTGAATTTAAGAAGCCTCCACCAGCGGGTGTGTTCTCGCTTGATGGCTTGATTGCGTATTTGAAGACTCAGACGGCAGATACCATCACTGAGAATAGGATGCAGTTTGCAGTCGGTAGATTGGAGTGTGTTCGTTTAGCTCTTACCAGTGAGACGGATGTGGAGCATGTCAATAAGCTACGATACAAATAAGCGGCGCAGAACCCAGTAAAGAGTCAGCCTGTTTAGTTAAAAACCGTGCCACAAAAGACCTGATGGGGTTAGAAACATAGGCAATCATCCCATTTAATTAGATTGCCGGCGAATGCAGTAAAGCAGCAAGGAATGCGTTAACCGTCTGTGTGGGATTTATAAATAGGATTGCAAAAGACTAATCATGCAAAACAAGGCTTCATCTACATCAATTCATTCGTTTGATTAAGAAAACCACTTTCATTGGATCAAGATGCATTTGAGAATTCAGCATGCGCTAGGGTTAGTGCTCTTAAGCACCTTTTTATTTGCGTGCTCAAGCATGAAGTCCGATCGTGAAGGTGTTATTCAGGTTCCAAATGAAGTTTGGTGGAATACGGCCGCAAAGCAAGAAACCGGAAGGCCAATCTCAAGTGGCTCATTGAATGGGATTGACCCAAGCGCTCAGCGAAATTTGGCGGTCATACGAGGAAAAATTGCCAAAGTAAGCCCAGTTAAATTTGTTGTGGGCTTTTCAGAGAGTGATGATATTAATGCTTTTGCAAGCCTGCAAAATGGGCAATATTACATTGTGTTTACCAATGGATTTATGCGCCAATTTGGCGATGATCCCGATGTGATTGCCGCAGTTTTTGGCCATGAGTTGGGACATCATCATTTGGGTCATACCCAACCGGATTACGCCAAAAATAGGGATGTTGCTATTGGAGTGGCCAGTCAGGCTTTGGGGGCAATTTCTAGCTATTTCATCCCCTTTAGCGGGCTCTTGGTGGGAAATGCGGTTAAGGGTGCAGGGCTGTCCTATAACAGGGATGATGAGCGTGATGCTGATAAATTTGGCATGAGGCTGGCTTTAAAGGCAGGCTATTCCCCCTGTGGAAGCTATCGATTTGCAGAAAAAATGAATGCCTTAGGGCAAGGCCCGGCATTAGCTTTCCTTTCAACCCACCCCGGAAATGATGAAAGACTCAAAAATTCACAAGATTTGAGTCAAGCCGAGGCAAATTCTTCGTGCGTCCAATAAAACTCCCTAATTAGAGCTTTTAAGGCAATAAGAGCTCCGGAATGGGGGAAATTTACCCCCATTTAGGATGTCACAAAGCTGTCATATTTCCACCGTATCGTTCTTATATCGCGCCGTTGCGCATATTCAATGTAAGGACTGACCGAATGAAATCTTTTCTGAAAAAAGCATTATTTATTGGTGCTATTTCACTTGCTCCAGCAGCATTTGCAGTGGACATGACTGGCGCTGGCGCAACATTCCCATACCCAATTTATGCAAAATGGGCGGAAGCTTTTAAAGCTAAAACCGGCTCCAATTTAAATTACCAGTCCATCGGTTCATCTGGTGGTATCAAACAAATCAAAGCTAAAACAGTGGATTTCGGTGCCACTGATAATCCAGTGAAGTTTGACGATTTAGAAAAAGACGGCTTGGTTCAGTTCCCAGCAATTATTGGTGGTGTAGTTCCGGTGATTAACGTTGATGGTGTAAAGCCAGGCGAAATCAAGTTGGACGGCCCAACTTTGGCTGATATTTTCCAGGGTGTTATTTCTGACTGGGGTGATAAGCGTATTGCTATCATGAATCCTGGTGTAAAGATTCCTAGCGGCCCAATTACAGTAGTTGTGCGCGCTGATGGTTCTGGTACAACAGCAATCTTTACTGATTACTTAGCTAAGACAAGCACTTTATTCAAGGACTCAGTTGGTTCTGGTGCTTCTGTTAAATGGCCTGCAGCCTCAACAGTTGGCGGCAAAGGTAACGAAGGTGTAGCGGCAAACGTAACACGCGTAAAGAACTCAGTTGGTTATGTCGAGTATGCATATGCCAAGAAAAACAAAATGACTTTCATCTCTTTAAAAAACAAAGATGGTCAATTTGTGGCTCCTGATGATCTAACATTCGCAGCTGCTGCTGCAAGCACTGATTGGGCGGCTATTCCAGGAATGGGCACATTTATTACTAATGCTCCTGGTGCTAAATCTTGGCCAATCACTGGCGCATCATTTATCTTAATCTACAAAAATCCTGAAAACAAAGCAAACGTAGCCGAAGTGCTGAAGTTCTTTGACTTTGCTTTCAAAGACGGCAAGAAAATGGCCGAAGATTTGGACTACGTACCAATGCCAGACAAGACTACAGACTTTATTCGTAAGAATGTATTTACCAAGATTGTTACTAAGTAATTTTGCAATTTAACCCTTTAATTGCAATGATCAACAGCTCCACCTCGGTGGGGCTGTTTGAATGTTTAATAATGCTAAAACTATGATGGATAACGCCCAATCCCATTCAGCGCCTACGCCTCAGGCACTAAGAATTGCCAAGCTGCAGCGTGTACAGGATTTCTTATTTCACGCGATTACGCAGTTCTTTGCCTGTAGCGTGTTGATTGCGCTCCTCGGAATCATTATTTCCTTGGTGATGAATGCATGGCCAGCTCTTAATACCTTTGGGCTGGGCTTCTTCTTTACCCAAGAATGGGACATTGTGAATGGTGAGTTTGGGGGCCTGATTGCCATCTACGGAACCTTGGTGACATCCATCATTGCTTTGTTGATCGCAGTGCCTTTGAGTTTTGGCATTGCAGTATTTCTCACGGAACTATGCCCAGGTCCACTTCGTAGACCTTTGGGTACCGCAGTAGAGTTATTGGCTGCTGTGCCATCCATCATTTACGGTATGTTTGGTTTATTCATATTCGCACCTTTATTTGCAGACTACATTGAGCCTGTGCTCGCGGCAACACTTGGAAAGATCCCTGGCCTGGGAATTTTGTTTTCTGGTGCCTTTAACGGTATTGGTGTTTTATGTGCCGGATTAATTCTGGCAATGATGATTCTTCCGTTTATTGCATCAGTAATGCGCGATGTTTTTGAAATTGTTCCGCCAGTTCTCAAAGAGTCGGCATATGGTATTGGCTGCACAACCTGGGAAGTGGTTAAGAATGTTGTACTTCCGTATACCAAGGCGGGCGTTATCGGTGGCGTGATGCTTGGATTGGGTAGGGCATTAGGTGAAACCATGGCTGTGACCTTTGTCATTGGAAACGCACAGCGCTTATCCCCTTCTTTATTTGCTCCCGGAACATCTATTGCTTCGACCCTTGCGAATGAATTTGGTGAAGCTGAAGCTGGCAACCACCTTTCCTCTTTATTTGCTTTAGGTCTGGCACTATTTATTATTACCTTCATTGTTTTGGCGTGCGCTAAGTGGATGCTAAACAATATGGAGAAGAAGCAGGGCTTGAAATCATGAACAAAGCCACTAATATCAATCCAGAAGTTTTTGCTCGTCGCAAACGCGCCAACAAGATTGGCTTAACCCTATCCATGGCCGCGATGGGTTTGGGCATGATTTTTTTATTCTGGATCTTAAGTGTTCTAGTGATAAAAGGTTTTTCATCTATCAATCTAGATCTATTTACGCATAGCACTCCAGCCCCAGGTTCTGATGGCGGTGGTCTTGCAAACGCTATTGTTGGCAGCCTCATGTTGATTGGTTGCTGCACTTTAATTAGCACGCCAGTTGGTGTGCTTGCAGGCCTCTATCTTTCTGAATACGGCGATAGAAGTAAAGTGGCTGCTATCACTCGATTCGTGACTGACATCATGCTGTCTGCGCCATCGATTGTGATTGGCCTATTCGTATACGCATTTGTAGTGGCTCAGGTTCGGCACTTCTCTGGTTGGGCAGGCACTATCGCTTTGGCCTTAATTGCGATCCCAGTCGTTGTGCGAACTACGGAAAATATGCTGCGCTTAGTGCCAGGAAGTCTGCGCGAGGCAGCTTATGCGCTTGGCACACCAAAGTGGAAGGTCGCTTTCATGATCACCTTACGCGCTGCTCAAAGCGGTGTGATGACGGGTATCTTGCTAGCATTAGCGCGCGTTAGTGGCGAAACAGCTCCTCTGCTGTTTACCGCCTTAAATAACCAATTCTTCTCAACCAATATGAATGCGCCAATGGCGAATTTGCCGGTTGTGATTTTCCAGTTTGCTATGAGCCCTTATGACAATTGGGTGGATCTTGCATGGGGTGGTGCTTTATTGATTACCTTTGCAGTGCTTGGATTAAATATCCTGGCTCGCGTGGTATTCCGAGATAAGGTGCAGGGATGATGAGTAATATGAAAACAATGTTTGACTTAAATAAGATTGATAGTCAAGGGGGTAGAGTGGATACGGTAAATCAAGAGCCGCAAAAAACTGCAGTCAATGCGATTGAAGTGCGGAATCTGAATTTTTATTACGGCGCATTTCAAGGTCTAAAAAAGATCAATCTCGATATCGAGCAAGGCAAGGTCACTGCGTTTATTGGACCTTCTGGCTGTGGAAAATCTACTCTTTTGAGAACCCTCAACCGGATGTATGACCTCTATCCGGGTCAACGCGCTGAAGGTGAGATTAACTTCTATGGTCAGAACATCCTAGAGCCAGGTCAAGATTTAAACCTACTGCGCTCAAGAATTGGTATGGTTTTTCAGAAGCCAACCCCATTCCCAATGTCGATTTATGAAAATATCGCCTTTGGTGTGCGCCTCTACGAAAAGTTATCACGCTCAGAAATGGATGAGCGTGTTGAGTGGGCCTTAAATAAGGCTGCCCTATGGAATGAAGTCAAAGACAAGTTAAACCAAAGCGGTCTTTCTTTGTCTGGCGGTCAGCAGCAGCGTTTATGTATTGCACGTGGCGTGGCTGTTAAGCCTTCAGTGATTTTGTTGGACGAGCCAACCTCTGCATTGGATCCAATCTCTACTGGCAAGGTAGAGGAATTGATTCATGAGCTTAAAAATGATTACACGATTGCTATCGTGACCCATAATATGCAGCAAGCAGCTCGTGTATCTGACTACACAGCCTATATGTATTTAGGGAGCCTGATTGAATACGGCAAGACTGATGAGATATTTATTAAGCCTAAGCGTAAAGAAACAGAAGACTATATAACCGGCCGCTTCGGTTAATTGGAGACATTCATGCCAGATAAACACCTATCATCACAATTTGACGCAGATCTTAATTCACTTTCAAGCCGCTTGCTTGAAATGGGTGGACTTGTAGAGTCGCAAATATCTACGGCGATGCGTGCATTTACGCAAATGGATATCGATACCTGTAACGTTGTTATCGAAAATGAAAAATTAGTAAATGATCTCGAAATTCAGATCGACTTAGCGTGCACCGAACTGATTGCGCGCCGCCAACCAACTGCTCGTGACTTGCGTCTTGTAATGGCTGTATCGAAAGCAATCACCAATCTTGAGAGAGCTGGCGATGAAGCGGAGCGGGTTGCTAAGCGTACTAAGCGTCTGATTGAGGCTGGATTACCACACAATATTAATGTGGCAGAAATTCGTTTGTCTGGTCAGATGGCGATCTCTTTGTTGCGCCGTAGTCTGGATGCGTTTGCCCGTTTAGATACCATTGCGGCTGCTGAGGTAGTCCAAGAAGATCGTCAGATTGATGAGGAGTTCAGGGGCTTTGTGCGTAAGCTCATCACCTATATGTCTGAAGATCCGCATATGATCAGCACAGGTCTGGATATGCTGACTATTGCCAAAGCAATTGAGCGTATTGGTGATCACGCTAAGAATATTGCAGAGTTTGTGATCTACATTGCCAAAGGGTCTGATGTACGTCATATCCCGCATGAAGATTTAGTTCGCGAAGCTAACAGACAATAATCAGGAAGCTGAATCATGACTCACCGCATACTCATAGTAGAGGATGAGCCATCAATTGCAGAATTGATTGCGATTAACCTTGCCCATGCGGGGTATGAGGTTGAAAGGGCGATGCAGACAGATCTTGCTTTGGCGATGATGAAGGATCAATTGCCAAGCTTGATTATTTTGGATTGGATGCTGCCTGGTAAGTCTGGCGTACAGTTTGCTAAAGAATTACGCGCTAGCGAACGCACTAAATCACTACCTATTCTGATGCTTACCGCTAAAAGCGAGGAGTCAGACAAAGTCCTTGGTCTGGATTCTGGTGCGGATGATTATGTTACTAAGCCTTTTTCGCCAAAAGAGTTGGTTGCCAGGGTAAGAGCCATTCTGCGAAGACAAACGCCGATGGAAGATACTGGTCCGCTGGCTATTGGCCCATTAAAGCTGGATCCAAGTTCACATCGTGTTTTAGCTGTTTGGCCCAACATGGACCCAAAGCCCATTCCCCTTGGCCCTACTGAATTTCGTTTGCTCCAGTACTTCATGGCCAATCCAGAGCGCGTGCATTCTCGTGGGAGCTTGCTCGATAAAGTTTGGGGTAGCGAGGTGTATATCGAAGAGAGAACAGTTGACGTTCACATTAAGCGCTTGAGGGCTGCTCTGGCCGCATTCGATTGTGATCGCTACGTCGAGACTGTCCGTGGCAGTGGCTACCGTATTACAAAGACCCCAACCGAAACTTAAGCTATTTTTTAGACTTTTGAGAATAATTTCCAGGTGATATTGGAGATGCTCTAATATTGCAGCATGTTATCCGTCTTATCCCGCTTTTTTGTCATCATCTGCGTCGCATTCATTGCTGCGTTTGTGGTGATGTCTGTTTGGGGTCCTGAATGGGCGATAGCTGCTGGAATTTCCGTGCTTTCTATACCCTTGATGTACGCCTACATCAATTTAGCGCGTCTTAGAAAATATATCCTTGCAGATACTGTTGAAAACATGCCCTTGCCAAGTGGGTTTTGGGAAGAAGTGTTTTTTAGACTTCAGCGTTTAGTAAGAAATCTAAAACAGCGCATTCGAAGTATTGAGCAACAACACGATCACTTTATCGAAGCGTTTCAGGCTTCGCCAAACGGAATTGTCATGCTCGACGAGAGCGATCAAATTGAATGGTGTAACAGTATTGCGGAGAGGTTCTTTGGACTCATATTCAAACGCGATGTCATGCAGCGGATCAATTTTTTAATTCGTCGCCCTGAATTTATTCAATACCTCAATAAGAGGGCTTTCGAAGAACCTCTGCTGATGGAACGTATGGGGCCAGATGGCAGTCTGAGCTTAATGCTGCAAGCCTTTCCTTTTGGTCAAAAGCGTCATCTTTTATTGGTGCAGGACGTCACCGATTTGCAAAAAGCAGATGCGATGCGCCGTGACTTCGTCGCTAACGTTTCCCATGAGATGCGAACTCCAATTACAGTGCTGATGGGTTTCTTGGAAACCGTTCAATCTCTAGATCTAAAGAAGGAGCAGCAGGATCAATACTTTGACATGATGATGTCTCAGGCTCAGAGGATGAAGAGCTTGGTTGAGGATCTGTTAACACTCGCCAATTTGGAATCCAATGCATTGCCCGCTACTAATACTGTGGTTAAGGTTGAAACCTTAATGGCCTTGCTGAAGAATGATGCTGAAGCGCTTTCTCAAGGAAAGCATTCATTTAACTTCGATGTCAATTCAAGGCAGAACTTGTTAGGCGATGAAAGGGAGATTCTTTCCGCATTTAGTAATTTGGTTTCCAATGCAATTCGTTACACCCCTGATGTTGGGTCAATTGGTGTTGAGTGGAATGTGAATGACCAAGGGCAGGGTGAGTTCTCAGTAACGGATACTGGTCCAGGCATAGCATCAGAGCATTTATCGCGACTCACAGAGCGCTTTTATCGAGTGGATAGAAGTCGCTCAAGGGATACGGGTGGAACTGGCCTCGGTCTTGCTATTGTTAAACATATTGCCAATAGACATCAAGCACAGCTAGTTATCGAAAGCACGCCAGGTAGGGGTAGTAAATTTACCTTGCGCTTCCCAAAAGATAGGATTGCTGTTTAATCACTCAGTCCTTTTTCTTCTTTTTCTTTTTCTTGGATTCTTTTGGCAGCTTATCAGCTTTGCCATTGGCATAAAGACACCAAACCTTAATTTCCTCCAGCAGTTCCACGAGATCGTCATGGGGGAGACTTTTTAAGTCCACTAAACCAATGCTACCCGACTCTTGTAGTTGTTTTACGGCATCTTCGTATTGATATTTGCTCATGCTTATCAAGCCCATGGATTAAGTAGTAATAATCCTAGCAAAGAAATATGACAGCGCTGACTTCTTTGGTTTAAACAATCTGGATGGCGGTACTGGTGGGCCGATAGGGATACCCTAGTTGACATATTCTTGACACAATTCTGATTCAGTATTGCATTGTGAATAAGACCATCAACTATCCGCAGTCTATTGTTACCTGCCCCCATTGCCAAGCAGCAGAAGTTATCGACATCGAGCATGGCAGCTCTCAACATCTATTTCGCTGCCAATCTTGCAGTGCGATTCTGAAGCCAAAGTCAGGCGATTGCTGCATTTTATGTAGCTTTGGTAATCGTGATTGCTCAAGCTCAGAGCAAAATCTAGCAGCCTAACCAGGGCTCTCTATTCCGCATATCCCAGCCAGATAGGCTGGTATTGGATTTCATCAATGTGTCATGGTTTTTACATAAAATAGACATAATTGATACAGCATTCCATTATTGGGGAATATTTTGGCCAGCAATCCCGTAGATCCTTTAGCAAATCCTGCAGAGCTTGTAGCTGCGGTAGATTTAGGATCGAATAGTTTTCGCATGCTTGTTGCTCAAGCTGTCAATACTCCCTCTGGTACCCAGCTACGCCCCATTGATACTTTGCGCGAAACGGTGCGCTTAGCAGCGGGCCTCACTGAAAATAAGCTATTAGGCAATGATGCATACCAACGCGGGCTCATAGCAATCAGACGCTTT
Organism: Polynucleobacter sp. AP-Kolm-20A-A1; assembly: GCF_018688315.1. NCBI lineage: Bacteria > Pseudomonadati > Pseudomonadota > Betaproteobacteria > Burkholderiales > Burkholderiaceae > Polynucleobacter > Polynucleobacter sp. AP-Kolm-20A-A1. The sequence continues at coordinate 1,302,334 of NZ_CP061315.1, read as the reverse complement.
GGTGAGCGCATTCGTGGATTTGACCCTGCCAATGTTCGGGCAGTTGCCACCAACACATTGCGAGTTGCTAAAAATGCTCAGCAATTTGTGGAGGACGCACAAGAAGCATTAGGGTTCCCAATTGAAGTGATTGCTGGCGTGGAGGAAGCTCGACTTATCTATATTGGGGCGGCACATGAAGTGCCTGCTGTGCAGGGCAATAGATTAGTTGTGGATATTGGTGGTGGCTCGACTGAATTCATTATTGGCAAAGGTTACGAGCCAAAGCTGATGGAGAGTCTTTATATTGGATGTGTCTCACACAGCTTGCGCTTTTTCCCCAAGGGAAATATTGATGCCCACGCATTTAAAGAAGCGGAGTTAGCCGCTCGTCGAGAAATTCAAGTGATTTCAGGCGCCTATCTAAAGAGCGGCTGGAATCAAGTTATTGGATCATCAGGAACAGCCAGGGCATTGGCTGAGCTAATTGCTAATAACAACTTCAATGGACAGGGCGATGGCCTAACCATGGGTCGCGTAAACGGCGCTAGTGGGCTGATCACTCGCGAAGGCTTAAAAAATCTCAAAAAACACCTCCTCAAGTATGAGCATGTCAACCAAGTAGAGCTTATTGGCTTAAAGGATGACAGGCGGGCAGTGTGGCCAGGGGGTCTAGCTATTATGTTAGCGGCGTTTGATGAGTTGGGTATCGAAGAAATGGAAGTTACAGATGCTGCGTTACGTAGCGGCGTCTTATATGACCTGCTAGGTAGATCACAACATCATGATATGCGCTATGTGACTGTAGAGCAGTTTATGCAGCGATATGCAGTTGATCGAGAGCAGGCCGCTAGAGTCGGTAAATTAGCGGCAGATTTTTTGCAGCAACTTCCTAAGCCTGAATCAGAAAGTAGGGCTGACAATGTTGCCTTATTACAGTGGGCAGCAAATTTGCATGAGATCGGATTGTCGATTTCCCATAACGGGTATCACAAACACTCTGCATATATCGCAGGCAATGCAGATATGCCTGGCTTCTCGAAGAATGATCAAGCCAGACTTGCCGCGCTTCTCATTGGCCATACCGGCAAATTAGGTAAGTTGGCCAACAACTCTAGTTTTGAAGACTGGCGCATGCTCTTTTGCTTGAGATTAGCTCAAGTTCTTTGTCGCGGACGCAATGACACCAGCTTTCCTAAGGTAAAGGTTTCTGAGCGCGATGGCTCCTACTTGGTAAGCCTTTCGAAGGAGTGGGCTACAGAGCATCCCCTAACAGAATTTAGTCTTCTCAAAGAGGCTGCAGAGTGGGAGAGGGTAGGTCGCTCTTATCAAGTAAGCTTTAAGTAGGCAAAATTACAGTTAAATATAAATACAAAAGCCACTTCGTTCTGAAGTGGCTTTTTATTAATTAAATTCCGTTTGAACTTTATAGGCCCAGGAAATGTTTTGCATAACGCGGATTAATATCTGATAGTCGCAACATGGTTAATAGGTCGGCAGTATTAAAGTCTGGGTCCCAGGCGGGTGCGCTACAAATTTTTGCACCCAACTTAAGGTAGCCCTTAATCAGCGGGGGAGGCTGCACTTCTAAGCCGCCGTTTAGTCTATCTAATGGTAGCGGAAGGCGCGGGAAGGCGTGGAATTCTGTTGGCGCCATTTGATCGTTGCCTAGAGAGTTATAGAGACTTGCAGCAAAGTGGCCGCCATCTGCCATAGGTATGCTTGCGCATCCAAGCATGATTTCGTAGTTGTTCTTTTGCATGTATTGGGCCAAGCCACTCCATAGAGCCATAATCACCGCGCCAGAACGATAGTCTTGATGCACACATGATCTGCCTAGTTCAACCAATTGAGGGCGAAGATGGTCGATGCGTGAAAGGTCAAACTCAGAATCAGAATAGAGGCGTCCAATTTCTTTTGCTTTATGAGGGGGAAGGACACGGTAAGTTCCAACTACTTTCAGGCTGTCTTGGTCGCGAATCAACAAATGATCGCAATAGGCATCAAATTCATCAATATCCAAGTTATCTGAGTTGCTTGCTAGGTTTGCACCCATCTCTTCAGCAAAGACCTTATAGCGCAACCTTTGTGCCTCTTTAATCTCACCAGGAGTACTTGCCCAGACGATTTTAAAGGTAGGCTTTTTGGCTTTTGTTACCTCGGCGACTGGGCTCGTATCTGCTTCTCGTAATTGAGCTCTTGATTTAGTAACAAATTTTTTCCCAAACAGCTTTTTGGCTATTTTCTTAGAGAGTTTTTGAAATGGATTTGGCCCGCTTTTTTTCAGCGCTTTTACTTTCTTGGTTGGGAAAATTTCAAATGAGCCAATAGGATTCGGTATATCAGACATAGCTAGCCTTAGAGATTATTAATTTAGAAAAAGTTAATGGGGTATTAAGGGATCAAAGGAATGCAGACTGCAGCCCAAATGAGGGATGCAATAAACAAGGCAATCATCACTGCAGCACTGCCGAAATCTTTTGCCCTCTTGGAAAGGTCGTGGTGTTCGAACGAGATTCGATCGATTGCCGCCTCTACGCTCGAATTTAGAAGTTCAATAACTAAAACCATCATTAGCGAGGAAATTAAAAGAGACTTCTCGAGTAGTGTGATTGGCAGTACAGCAGCGATTGGTGTGAGCAACACAAATAATGTGAGCTCTTGCCTAAAAGCACTTTCTTCTAAGAATGCATAGACCAAGCCGCACCACGAATTTTTCGCCGCATGCCATGCTCTAGTAAGACCTCTATTTCCTTTATGAGGATTTTGGTCAATGTGATACGGGGAGTTCATATTGGGCATTTATTAGGCTAATGCCGTTACATGAACTTCTGGCGTTGGAACAGGCTTTAAATGTTGAGCAAATTGCTCGGAAGCGGCTCTCCAAGAGAATTTCTCTGCATGTGCACGGGCAGTTTCGCGAGGAATTCTTAGGGCCCGCATACAAGCCTCGCGTAGGTCTTCATTCATGGCGCCAGCATTGGAATTGCCCAGGACATCTATCGGGCCGGTAACTGGATAGGCAGCCACTGGTGTGCCGCATGCCATTGCCTCAAGTAAGACCAGGCCAAAGGTATCGGTTTTGCTTGGAAAGACAAATACATCTGCCGCGGCATAAACTTTTGCTAATTCGTGCTGCTGCAATACTCCTAGATAGTTAATATCTGGGTATTTTTCTTTAATGCCAGCCATCGCTGGACCGTCTCCTACCACCCACTTAGAGCCTGGTAAATCAATTTCTAAGAATGCATTGATATTTTTCTCAACAGCAACTCGGCCCACATACAAGAAGATCGGGTGAGCAGTGTTTAAGGCTTTTGAGTCCTGCATCTTAAAAATATCGAGATCTACTCCCCTGGACCAAAGCACAACATTTTTCAGTCCAAACTTCTCGAGATCATCCTTCACGACTATGGTTGGTGCCATGACTGCCATGGAAGGCCCATGAAACCAGCGAATGAATGCGTAAGTAATTGCCAGTGGAATGCCAGTTCTGGCTTTTACATACTCTGGAAAGCGTGTGTGGTAGGCGGTAGAGAAGGGCAGACTATTCTTTACGGCATATGCACGAGCAGATAGGCCCAGCGGACCTTCGGTAGCGATATGCATTGCATCTGGCGCAAATTCTTTAATTCGTCGCGCTACCTCTTTGCCCGGAAATAGTGAAAGAGCAATGTCAGGATATGTGGGACATGGAATGGATTTAAAGCCTGTTGGGGTAATCATCTCTACTTCATGCCCCATAGCCATTAGCTCAGCTCTAGTTTGCTTTAAGGTCCGGACAACGCCATTTACCTGAGGATCCCAAGCATCGGTGATGATCATAATTTTCATAAAACAGCCTCTTTGATGAGTGATTCGATAGCGGGTGGAAGAGAAGGTTGAGCAATCTCAACAGGCTCGCCCTTAATGTGAGTCCAATGAATAATTTTGAGTTCGCCGGTTTGTGTTTCAACCAGGGCTGTTAGGCTTTCAACCCAATCACCATCATTGCAATACAGCAGACCATCGATCTCCCGAATTTCTGCTTTATGAATATGGCCGCATACAACCCCATCGCAACCGCGCAGACGGGCTTCTCTGGCCATCATGTGCTCAAAATCTGCAATGTAGCTAACAGCATTCTTCACTTGGTTCTTTAGATATTGAGATAGAGACCAATATTGCAATCCCATCTTGACCCGCAGCATGTTGAAATAGCGGTTCACGTACAGAATGAAGGAGTAGAGTGTGTCTCCAACATAGGCAAGCCACTTAGCGTATTGCATCACTGCATCAAATTGATCGCCATGAGTAACCCATAAACGTTTTCCATCAACGGTCGTATGAATTACTTCTTCTGCAATCTTGACATCACCAAATGAAAGGCCAAAAAACTGTCTTGCACTTTCATCGTGATTGCCTGGGACGTAGATCACCTCGCTACCTTTGCGCGCCTTGCGCAAGAGCTTTTGAACTACGTCGTTGTGTGATTGCGGCCAATAGAAAGACTTTTTTAGTCTCCAGCCGTCAATAATGTCGCCCACAAGATAAAACTTATCAGCTTCATTATGTTTAAGGAAATCCAGAAGGTAGCTAGCTTGACACCCTGATGTGCCTAGGTGCACGTCTGAAATCCAGATAGCTTTGTAATGCATCATGAAACAGTATTAAGCCAACCGAGTATGAAACTAGCATGACGGTTCTAAGACAGTTTTGTGACGAGGCAAAGATTTTTCAAATTTGATTTATATTTCTAGGTCATATGAGTCAGAACCAGCTACCCAAAAAGACGCTATTGCATGCATGCACCACATTGTGGTCATGGGTTCGGGTATGGGGACATGTGATTGTGGGCCTTGCAACCCTGGCTTTGCGCTTTCCATTTGCCACCCAGGAATCTAAAAGTACACATATTCAGCAATGGTCAATTAAGTTACTCAATATCTTTGGAGTTCAACTGCGGGTCAATAACAGTGGAATACTTCCTTCTGTGCCATATCTGCTTGCAGCCAATCATATTTCTTGGATGGATATTCATGCCATCAATGCTTTTAAGCCCATACGATTCGTAGCTAAATCAGATGTAGAGGGGTGGCCTGTTTTTGGTTGGATGGCTAAGCAATTGGGTACTTTATTTATCAAAAGGGATAGCGCTCGCCACGGAAAGCAAATTGCTGGCGTTGTTAGTGAAGTGCTGGAAACTCAGTCAGTCTGCATATTCCCCGAGGGAACTTCGACCGTGGGTGAGGGAGTCCTTCCCTTTAAGCCGAACTTATTTGAATCAGCAGCTCTTGCGCAGGCACCCGTTTACTCCCTTGCTATTTCGTATAGGTCCACGCTTACTGGAGAGAGGTCTGAATCGCCAGCCTTTGTCGGAGATATGGGTTTGCTTGAGTCTATGTCTAATATCCTAAATGACCGCAACATCATGGTGGAATTAAGCTTTCTGCCTCCATCGGGTGCAAGTCCTGATGCACCAAAGGATCGAAAATGGCTTGCATTACATAGTCAGGATGCCATTTCTGCCTATTTAAAGGGCGATCAACGCTTGATGTAATAAAAGTGTCATCTTCCCTCGTTATAAGTATTGTTAGGGAGTGGATATGACATCAAAACATAAAGAGATGGCTGAGTGGTATCGCCGTGCGCAAGAAGAGATTCTTGATAGCATGGATGAAGAACTTGAGATGGAGCTCGATGACGATCGCCTATCTCCTGACGGCGACAGTCAATCACAAATCCCGCGTAATGTTTACTTCCGTGAGCTTTTTAGGCTTCAGGGCGAATTAGTCAAGTTGCAAGACTGGGTGGTAGCTAACAAGCTTAAGGTAGCTGTCTTATTTGAAGGCCGTGATTCTGCGGGTAAAGGTGGTGCAATTAAGCGTATTACGCAGCGACTCAATCCGCGTGTTTGTAAGGTGGTTGCTTTGCCTGCACCCAACGAGCGAGAGAAGACGCAGTGGTATTTTCAAAGGTATATCTCTCATTTGCCTGCTGGTGGAGAAATCGCACTATTCGATAGAAGTTGGTACAACCGCGCGGGCGTTGAGAGGGTAATGGGTTTTTGTACTGATGACGAGTATGAAGAGTTCTTAAGAACAGTGCCGGATTTAGAGCGAATGATGATTAGCTCTGGAGTCATCTTGATTAAGTATTGGTTCTCCATTTCCGATGATGAGCAATACAATCGCTTCATGATGCGCATCCATGATCCATTAAAGCAATGGAAATTAAGTCCAATGGATTTAGAAGCAAGAAGGCTGTGGGAGGCGTATACCAAAGCAAAAGAAACAATGCTTGAACGTACGCATATACCTGAGGCTCCTTGGTGGGTGGTGGCGGCTAATGACAAGAAAAAAGCACGCCTCAATTGCATCACGCATTTGTTGAGTCAAATTCCATATCAGGAAATTGATCATCCGGTAATTACATTGCCAAAACGGGTGCATAACCCCGATTATCTGCGTGGACCAGTTCCCCCAGAAATGTATGTGCCTGAAGTATTCTAGGCAGCTTATTTCTCGAGCTTAGACAGCTTTCCATCCCATTTAAAGACAATCTCTTTATCTGCCTTGAGCAAAGTTTTGTCTTTGCCTGGGTAAGAAACTCTGGAAAGTAGATCCCTGATTAAATTCAAGTGAGCTAGTTTTTTATCGTTGGCCCTTACGATTGTCCAGGGAGCATCTTTAGGGCTGGTACTTTGCAGCATTTCATTTCTACACTTGCTGTAGGCATTCCAATTTTTCTGTGCCTGCTGATCAATTGGGCTAATCTTCCATTGCTTAAGGGGGTCATCCTCTCGGGATTTAAGTCGCGCCGCTTGCTCCTTCTTGGAAATATCTAAGTAGTACTTCAGTAGGGTGATGCCGGAGCTTGCCAGTATTGATTCAAAGTCATTCACCGTCTCAATAAAATTGGTGTATTGGTCTTTGGTGCAAAAATTCATTACACGTTCAACCCCGGCACGGTTGTACCAACTGCGGTTAAATAATACGAACTCGCCCTTCATGGGGAGTTGAGCTACATAACGCTGGAAGTACCATTGAGCAGACTCGCTATCGGAGGGTTTGCCGAGTGCAACCACCCGAGTTTCCCTCGGGCTTAAATGTTGGGTGATTGCTTTAATTGTTCCATCTTTGCCAGCTGTATCACGACCTTCTAGTATCACTAATATCTGATCACCATTACTGATCAGGCTATTTTGCAGTTTTACTAACTGTATTTGAAGTAAACGCAGTTGGTCTTCATAGCTAGCCTGCACCGGAGCATCTTTACTCTTTTTGCTCATTAATTGGCTTCGTTTAGGGTTGCCGTTTTAGTTGCGGCAACAGTCTTTTTGGCGGCTGCCTTTTTAGCTGGTGCCTTTTTGGCGGCAACCTTCTTTACCGAGGTCTTCTTGGTTGCGACTTTCTTGGCGGCGGGTTTTTTTGCTGCCGCGGCTTTTTTAGCCGGCGCCTTCTTATCGGCTACTTTTTTATCGAGTTTATCCAGGGCTTTTGCAAGCTTATCAATTAGCTTTTCTCTGTCGGACTCTAATTTATCAAGCTTTTTTAATAACTGTTTAACTAATTTCTTTTGACTCATGATTGTTCCTCTATTAATTGACGAATTTTGTGGATATATGTGTCCTCACCCCGATCCTACGTTCTATAACGACACTTTTCAAGGATATATGACAGTTGTGTGACAGTTTTGAGGATTAAATTGCCCTGTACTAGAATGAGTCAATCACGCTAATTGACCGACTATATGAAAATCATCCGCTTTAGCTCGCTTCTATGTCTTGGATTTATATGCATAGCCTGCTCAACGCCGCCAAGTAAGTTTGGTGTCTATCAGCAATCAGACGGCACGATTGGAGTGCATTCACCAAAGGATGCAAAAGAGCAGGAGGCTAGGGATGTGGCTCTTGCCGAATGTCAAAAGCTTGGGAAACGAGCCGTCACTATTGTGGAGGCTCGGAAAACGGCCAATGACCGTTTTCCGATGACTTACATCTATGTTTGTAGATAAATCTCTATAGGTTTGATTGGCTAATTAGCTTAGCAACCACTTCTTAATAGACTTATTGACACACATTGCATCTAAAGCAAGACCAAATAATTCAGAGCCATTTGTGACCATGCTTTCAATAGCTTCGACTTTGCCAGCCTTGATGCCGCGCAGGTAGGTTGCAGCACGATAGCGTAAGAAATGCTCAATTTCACCTTCTTCGTTATCGGTAGTGCATAGCTCAAGGCTGCCATAGCGGGTTTCTGGGTTGATATTCAGAATCGCCAAGCCCAATGCGCCAATCAATTTCTCTGGGACGGGGATCGGTACATAAGAGTAGAGCGATACCAGCATCTCTTCTTCATCAACTTCAATGATGTGATCAATATCTAAGACATCTTTTTCGGTCAATTCTGTTTCGCCAGAGTCGCCGCCACCAAAAGTAGATTCAAACTGCAACATTGCAGTATTGCTTCCTTTGGAGATTTCGATCATGTCAGGGTAGCCGAGCAAACCTTTCCACCAGTACATGAGAGAGAAGGTGCAAGGCTTTACTTCTACCAAGCCTTTTTTGGTGGACTTAGCAAAGTACAGACCATAGAACTCATCATCCTGCTCTAGACCGTATTGATCTACCTTAGGAGATTTGGCTGCAGCATTTTTAACAGCCTTTTTCGCCACTTTCTTAGCGGCAGGCTTCTTCGCTGCTGGTTTCTTGGCTATTACTTTTTTTGCTGCTGGTTTTTTTGCGACAACTTTCTTTGCCGCTGGTTTTTTCACTACCTTCTTTGCCGTCTTCTTGCTTACCACTTTCTTAGCAGCAGGCTTTTTAACAGCTTTCTTAACAGGGGCTTTTGTTACCACCTTGGTAGCTACTTTCTTTTTTGCTGGAGACTTCTTTGTAGCCATGGTTTATTACCCTTCTTTGGTAGTTATTGTGCTTACTGCACTTGATGATATTACTGCAATTTCCATAGGGAAATAACCATTCTCATATGGGGTTTGTCCTGCTCATTTCAAGGGCTGTGGGGGAGATATATTTGTTTGGCCGACCATTGTTCTGGGGTCGCGTCCTTGCTACACTGGAATCGAGTAGTTTTGAATAACCTTTATATAAAGAGAATCTATGTTCCCTGAATATCGCGAATTAATCACTAAGCTCAAAACTTCAGATCGTCACTTCTCGCATATATTTGATAAACACAATAATTTGGATCAGAAGATTCAACGGATGGAGGCCCACACCGAGCCATCTACTCCGGAAGAAATTGAAACTTTGAAAAAAGAGAAATTACTTTTAAAAGACCAGCTCTACGCAGTACTGAAAAAGGCGAGCACCTAAAACGCTCGCAAGCTACTTAAGCTTTTTTCAGGAAGCAGGCTTTAAGCAACATATTGCCTGCTTCTGTTTTGCAATCCACCTCATGGTCTCCAGAGACCAGGCGAATTCCCTTAATCTTGGTGCCCACCTTTAAAGTGGTAGACGAGCCCTTAACCTTTAGATCTTTAATCAAAGTCACCGTATCGCCGTCAGCCAGGAGATTGCCATTGGCATCTTTGACAATTAAACCGGCTTCAATTTCTTCGGCGGGTCCAGCCATAGGCCATTCATGCCCACATTGGGCGCAAACATAGTTTTCGCCATCTGGGTAAGTCATATCTTCCTGACAAGCAGGGCATTTTGGTAGGTTATCTGTGCTCATGTGAGTATTTTAGTCTAGCCATATAGAATGCTTAAATCATGAATAAAACGATCAAGCTCATTTTGGCTATATCTGCTGTAGCCCTTACTTTATTAGGGGTGGACTTATGGTACGGATCTTCATTGGTCAATCCAGCGCAATTAACCAAATTACTAAGTAGCTCAGTAAAAGATGCTACTGGCCGAGATCTTAAAATCTCAGGGCCTGTTAGCTTGAAGATATTCCCCTCTATTGGGGTTACTGCAGAGCAGGTCTCATTAAGTAATGCATCTTGGGCTAGTGATGCGCAAATGCTGACCTTGAAATACATTGAGATGAATATCAAATTACTGCCTTTGCTGACTGGTAATGTTGAAATTAGCAGTATGAATTTGAAGGGGCTTGATGCTCGCCTACAAACCAATAAGGCTGGGGTAGGTAACTGGGATATGACTTCTTCAGCAAGCACTCCCGATGCTTCTTCAGGCAATTCTGCTACCCAATCAACGTCTGATGACAGTGCATTTGTGGCGATTGAAGCTGTCAATATTTCTGATGCGCAAATAAGTTATCAAGAGGCAAATGGCTCGACCAAGATTTTTTCACTCCCTAAATTTGCTTTGGATAAGAGCGGGTCAAAAACGTCCGTTATTGTGGATGCCCAGCACGCTAACTACACGCTAGGTCTAAAAGGAAAAGTGAGCTCGTTACGCACGGCGATAATGGATTGGGATCAGTCTCCCGTAAAGATGGATATTGATTTGGTGCTCACCTTAAATGGCAAGACTCTCGACATTCAGGGCGAGATCAATAAGACGCCAAAAGTATTGCCTAAGTTCGATATTTCACTAAATTCCAAATCGTTTGATTTGGTTCCGCTTGCAGGTTCAGCAGTCATTGCTGCGAATGGCGCAAAGGTAAATTCTGTAAGCGCTCCCCCCAAGGCTCGAGAAAAATATTTCTTTAGTGCTGACATGCTTCCATTTGATTTAATCCCAGAGGCTACCGGCAAGATTGCTCTCAATATTGATAAGCTGGGCGTTCCCGATCAAGCCCCATTTACTAATGTAAAGGCCAATCTCTTATTTAAAGGTCAGGATCTAGAAATCAACGATTTGAACTTTGCCGTAGGCAAGGGTGAGGCGCAGGCGCAAATTAAGCTCTCTCAATTTCATGGTCCAAGCCCTGTGCTAGTGGCAAAAGGTATCGCCAAGGATTTCTCATTGGAGCAAATTGTAGTGACCGCAGATCCCAATGCGCGGGTAAGCGGCGGCAACACTGAACTGGCCTTTAACATCAGCAGTCGAGGGAAAAGCTTGCACCAGATAGCTGCTTCGGCAAACGGTACGGTCCAGGTCTATATTGGCAATGCAGTGTTGGACTCCGCTTTAATGAATAAGGGCGGTGATTTTGTCATCACGGTATTGGATGCAGTCAATCCAATGCGCAAGAAAACCAAAAAAACTATTCTAGAGTGCGCAGTAGCCTATCTACCAATTGCTAATGGCATTATCACTGCGAAGGATTCTGTTGGCGCAGTTACCGATCGCTTGGATATTCTGTTGGCTGGTACGGTCAACCTCAATACCGAAGCTATCAATATCAAAATTAATCCCAATGAAAAGTCTGGCCTAACAACTGGCCTCGATCTTGGCAGTTTGGTGATGCTGCAAGGTACATTGCAAAATCCCAGCGCAGGGATTAATAAGGAGGGGGTAGTTAATAGTGCTGTCACTATTGGTTTAGGCATCATCACGGGCGGAATCAGTATTGCCGCTGAAAATGCTAAATCGCTGGTTACGAAATCCTATTCTTGCAAAACAGCGCTGCGACCTTGGTCAGACATTTATCCTGGGTCTAAATAGACCCAGGTAATGCACTCTTAAAATACGAGTCCACTCACAAAGAGACTGAACAAAGAAATAAAGATACTGGCGAAGAATGCTGTCCAGAAGCTAGAGATCGTAAAGCCGCTCACTACTGCAGACACCAGCATCAATACCAGCGCATTGATCACCAGCAAAAATAGCCCCATGGTCACTACTGTTAGTGGAAGTGTGAATAAAATCAATAGCGGCTTCACAATAGCATTGGCAAAGCCAAGCAAGAGAGCGGCAATCAATAACGAACCGCCATCAGCAAAGCGTAAGCCGCTAAAAATATAGCTAGCCACCCATAGGGATAAAGAAGTTAAGCCCCACTGGACTATAAATAGCGTTAAGTTGCTCATGGTTTTGCTCCTATGGAGTAGTTAGTCTTATTAATACTTATGAAGATATTAGCAGTAAGTTAATAGTGTGGAGGGATTTCATCTTTGAGGCTGCCGCCTCCACCGCCACTGCTAGCTTGCTCTTTAATGGCCTTCAGTTCCCGATAAAGAAATTCAATCTGCTGCTGTTGCTTATAGACGGTCTCATTGAGTTTCTCAATCAAGTCCTCAGTAAAGCTGAGCTTGATTTCTAGATTCGTGATTCGATCTTCAGTCATTTGATATCTTTCTTATTGCGCAACGAGTTCAAAGCGACCATCTTCCATCTCCGCTTGGGGCCTGATCCAAAAGTCGTGAGATTGCATGGATTCATAAACGTAAGCTGGCTCCAGTGTGGCCTCTTGGTTGGCTAGTAACACTACTTTATAGAAGCCGCCTGTTTTAACGTGCCGTAATTTACTGCCAGGCTTAAAGAGCCCTTCATCAGGGGCTGCCATTTTTGGTTTGCTCATGTCAATAACGTACTTTCTCAGTATGATCTGGTAATGGCCAATCCCATTCCATACTCCATTCTAGATATATCTCCCATTCCTCAGGGATTTACAGCGGGCGATGCGCTTCGTAATTCATTGGATGTGGCGCAACATGCAGAAAAATGGGGCTACACCCGCTACTGGGTGGCAGAGCATCACAATATGACTGGAAATGCCAGTTCCGCAACTGCAGTGCTAGTGGGTTATATCGCCGCAGGCACATCACATATCCGGGTAGGTTCTGGCGGGGTCATGTTGCCAAACCATGCGCCACTTGTCATCGCAGAACAATTTGGCACTTTGGAATCTATCTATCCAGGTCGTATTGAGCTGGGCTTAGGACGCGCACCTGGAACTGACCAAATGACGGCAAGAGCGCTACGCCGTGATTTATTGGGAAGTGATGATCGCTTTCCGCAAGATGTACGCGAGCTTCAACATTACTTTGGTCCCATTCAGGAAGGGCAGTCTGTTAAAGCAATCCCGGGAGCCAATACCAACGTACCGATTTGGATCTTGGGCTCTAGCTTGTATGGTGCGCAGTTGGCTGCACACTTTGGTTTGCCATATGCATTTGCCTCGCACTTTGCCCCAGAACAACTATTGGAAGCAATGAAGATTTATCGTGAATTATTTAAGCCGTCTGCGCAACTTGCATCACCTTACTCAGCATTTGTTATGAATGTCGTAGCTGCAGATACGGATGAAGAGGCGCAACATCTCTTTACCACCTTGCAGCAGAATGTTGTCAGAATGCGGCGCAATACGCGCGGACAACTGCCACCTCCGATTGAGAATCTGGATGACTTTTGCGAGCCTCACGAGCAAGCTACCGCCGCTCACGCCCTGCAATGCTCTGTGGTCGGCTCTTTGGAGACTGTTAAAAAGGGAATGCGCCAGTGGCTGGATAAAACTGGCGCTAATGAATTGATATTTACTGGTCAGATCTTTGATCATCAAGCCAGACTCAAATCCTTCGAGATAGCGGCGCAGGCTGCCCAAGGCTTATAAGGCTTGCGTGTAATCGGCCGTAATCAGAATCTGCTCTTTAGCAGCTTTGCTTGCAAACTTTAAGACTTCATTGTCTTTGCTCACCAAAGTGCAGGGTTTATGCGTGTAAGCTAAATCCAAGAAGACTTGATCGTCTGGGTCTTGGCATTGCCAGGGAGAATTTTGGAGATCTTCATCGCCAATGATCTTGGCTAAAGAACTCCACTGCGTGAAGATTTTCTCTTGAGCTGTTTGATCTAAAGAAAACAGCGGGCGAGAAATCACATCAGCAAATTCTTCTAGTGTTTTGGGGGTGGCAAGAGCGCTAATGTGGCGGGCAAGCAAAGCTTCCTTTAAATGAAGCGCTCTAAAGTCATTAAAGACAAAGAGATCGAGCAAAACATTGGTATCGAGAATGACGACACGCATATCAGCAATCCACTTTTATCTTGGTTGTTTATCTTGGGGGGTTAGTCTTGATTTTTGCGCCAGTTCTCTGGGGTAATAGTGACTTGGCCCTTATCGGAAGAAATGTAGACTTCACCATCTTGCATATTGACGTGAATCACCATGCTGCGCTCGACCAGCTTATTTAATTCATTTGCCTGTTCTGCTGGAATGGATACGACTTGTAGATTACGTGCTCTAGTGAGCTTATTAGCGATGCCATCCCACCAGATTTTGCTGGTATGTCCGCCATAGCAATAAACAATCACTTGATCTGACCGGCCGCAAGCTTTCAGAATTCTGCGTTCATCTGGCTGCCCAACTTCAATCCACAGCTGAATGGCATCGGTGAGGTCTTTAATCCAAAGATCAGGCTCGTCGGTGTCGCTCAAGCCCTTGGTAAAGACCAAGTCTTCACTTGCCTGTAGGGCGAAGGCGATGATTCTGATCATCATCCTTTCCTCAGTTTCTGAGGGGTGCTTGGCGATCGTAAGGGAGTGACTGCCGTAATAGTGGCGGTCAGAGTCTGCGACGTGGAGGTCGGCTTTGTGGATTGTTGCGCGTAGGGCCATGCCGCATTATCGCCTTTATGTGCTAGCACTTTGGTTGAAGGGTTCTATAACCAGTATTATTTACATAAAGAGGCGCAAAAACCCTCAAATTACTGTGTATTGTTGAGCTCCATGATCCGTATTACTGAACTGCGTTTGCCAATCGACCATGCCCCAGAAGCCCTGGAGTCAGCGATTCTGAAGCGCCTCAATTTATCCCCAAAAGACTTAATTCAATTTGAGGTCTTTAAGCGTAGTTATGACGCTCGTAAAAATGTCGCGCTTTCGTTTATCTATACCGTTGATCTCTCGTTGAAAGATGAAGAAAGTATTCTTCAGAAATTCTCAGGCGATGTTCATGTAAGACCATCGCCAGATACCAGTTATCACTTTGTTGCCAAGGCTCCAGAATCTATAGCTAGTGGAACAGCATTGCGTCCTGTAGTCATCGGATTTGGCCCTTGTGGAATATTTGCTGCCTTAGTGTTGGCGCAGATGGGCTTTAAGCCTATTGTTTTGGAGCGCGGGAAAAAAGTTCGCGAGCGGACTCAAGATACTTGGGGCTTATGGCGCAAGAATGTGCTCAACCCAGAATCCAACGTGCAGTTTGGTGAGGGTGGGGCAGGCACCTTTTCAGATGGCAAGCTTTATAGCCAAATCAAGGACCCTAAATTTTATGGACGCAAGGTGATCAATGAGTTTGTGAAAGCCGGTGCCCCAGAAGAAATTCAGTATGTAGCAAAACCCCACATAGGCACCTTCCGTTTGGTAGGTATGGTCGAGAAAATTCGCCAAGAGATTATTGATCTGGGCGGGGAAATTCGTTTTTCTCAAAAAGTGATTGGTTTTGATATTCAAGATCAGCAAATTACTGGAGTAAAAATCGAGGGGCACGACGATCTGCCTGCAAATCACGTGGTGCTTGCCTTAGGTCATAGCGCACGCGACACCTTTGAAGCACTTCATCATGCAGGCGTATTTATGGAAGCCAAACCCTTCTCAGTAGGCTTTCGAATTGAGCATCCACAGTCATTAATTGATAAAGCACGCCTGGGCCCTCATGCAGGTAATGAGCTTATCGGCGCCGCCGACTATAAATTAGTGCATCACGCCAAGAATGGCCGCGCTGTATACAGTTTTTGTATGTGTCCTGGCGGTACTGTGGTGGCTGCAGCCTCTGAGCCAAATCGTGTGGTTACCAATGGAATGAGTCAGTACTCACGGAATGAGCGCAATGCCAATGCAGGCATCGTTGTTGGTATCACCCCAGAAGATTACCCAGGCGGACCACTTGCAGGCATTGAGTTTCAGCGCGCAATTGAATCCAAAGCATTTGAATTGGGTGGCCGAACATACGAAGCTCCAGGCCAATTGGTCGGTGATTTCTTGGAAGGTAAGGCATCTACACAATTTGGAAGCGTAATACCTTCTTATAAACCTGGCGTACATTTAACTGACTTAGCCGAAAGTTTGCCGGCATACGCCATTGAGGCAATCCGGGAAGCGCTACCTGCATTTGAGAAGCAAATCAAAGGTTTCTCAATGAAGGATGCTGTTTTAACTGGAGTTGAGACACGCACTTCATCACCTCTACGCATCACGCGTGGACCCAACTTCCAAAGCCTGAATATCAAAGGGCTCTACCCAGCAGGCGAGGGTGCTGGCTATGCTGGCGGCATTCTCTCTGCGGGAGTGGATGGTATTAAGGTAGCTGAGGCAGTTGCCTTGGATTATCTGGCGAGCTAATACCCCGGATTACAATTGCCCTATGAGCTCAGTGGCAAACAATCAGATTGCGGATGAAAAAGAAGTTTTATTTCATCCGGAGTTATTGCAAAAGTTTGATATCAACGGCCCTCGTTACACATCTTATCCAAGTGCAGATCGCTTTCATAATGAATTTTGTGAGAGCGACTATCTAGGCGCTCTCAAGAGAGTGGCCAAAGCTAACGAGCCTTTATCGCTCTATTTCCACTTACCGTTCTGTCCTAATATTTGTTACTACTGCGGATGCAACAAAATCATCACCAAAGATCATGGCCGCAGTGCTAAATACATTAAGTATCTAGCGAAAGAAATGGCGATGGTCTGCTCCGCCATGGGTGCGCAGAAAAAAATACCGGTGACGCAGTTGCATTGGGGTGGTGGCACACCCACCTTCTTATCTCACGAAGAGATGACAGAGTTAATGCATCACACTCGCGAGCATTTTGAATTACTGCCGGGTGGCGAGTATTCAATAGAGATTGATCCACGTCGTGTAACAGAGCAAGATATTGCACTACTTGCTGAGCTGGGCTTTAATCGTATTAGCCTGGGTGTTCAGGACTTTAATCTGGCCGTGCAAGAAGCGGTGCACCGTGTGCAAACCATTGAAGAAACTCAAGCGGTGATGGATTGGTCCAGAAAGTATGGTTTTAAATCCAGAAGCGTTGATTTGATCTACGGCCTGCCAAAACAAACCCCGGAAACCTTTAAAGAAACGGTTGATGCGGTGCTGGCCATGAACCCAGATCGATTGTCAGTCTATAACTATGCGCACTTGCCTCACATCTTTAAACCACAGCGTCGTATTGCTGAGGCTGATCTTCCGCCTGCCGCAGATAAGCTGGATATTTTGTCCAATACCATTAGTCGGCTAGGTGAGGCGGGGTATGTCTTTATCGGCATGGATCATTTTGCTAAGCCGGACGATGAGTTAGCGATTGCCCAAAAAGAAGGAAAACTGCATCGTAATTTCCAGGGTTATTCAACGCAAGCCGAGTGTGACTTGCTCGCATTTGGTATTTCGTCGATTGGAAAAGTGGATGATTGCTATTCTCAAAACGTACGTACGCTAGATGAGTATTACGAAGCCTTAGATAAAGGCCATCTACCAGTTCTTAGAGGATTGCAGTTGGATAAAGATGATCTCTTGCGTCGCGAGCTCATTGGCGAACTCATGTGTCAATTTGCATTAGATACGGATCAGTTTGCACAGTCCCATGGAATTGATTTTCCGGCTTACTTTGGACGAGAGATTGAAGAGCTCAAGAGCCTAGAAGAAGCTGGCTTATTGGAGTGGCAGGGTCAGAGCATGCTGGTTCCAATTAAGGGCCGCCTATTAGCAAGAAGGGTAGCCATGACTTTTGACAGGCACCTACGAGAATCTCAAGCAAAAGGGACCTACTCCAAGGTCTTGTAGGTTCATCGTGCATCTGCATTAGGGTTAATCAGGATCCGTTTGACCTAGATCAAATAAGCAATAAAACACTGTTGCTTTTAAACCAAGAAAAAAATCAGAACCTATTTCAATTTGATCTGAATCAAATCGCACCATCCCTATCAATTCGAAAATCATTACATCGAAATTGATAACAAAAGGGGTAACAACATGCGTCTTAAATCACTAGTAGCAGTAATGGCTGCAGTAGCTTCTTTAGCTCCAATCGCCTCACAAGCACAGTCTTCTTCTGAGAATCCATGGATGGTTCGTGTACGTGCCGTTGACCTGCTTTGGCAAAATGGCCAATCTGGTATTGCTCAGGCAGCCAATATCAAGGCAAAGGATCAAGTAATCCCTGAATTTGATATCACTTATTTCTTTACAAAAAATATCGCAACTGAGTTGGTATTGACCTGGCCACAGCAAGTAAACATTACTGCTACTAGTGCCAACACCAACGTAGGTAAGATTAGCGCGCTGCCTCCATCACTATTGCTTCAATATCACTTCACCGATTTAGGTGCTTTGAAGCCTTACGTTGGCGCAGGTGTGAACTACACAGTTTTCAGCAACCGTCAAAATTTCTACGGCGCTGGTGCAGGTTTGCAAGTTGAGCCATCAAGCTTTGGTGCTGTTGGTCAAGTTGGTGCAGACTACATGTTTGATAAAAACTGGGGTCTTAACGTTGACGTTAAATACGCAACAATGGCTACCAATGTTCAGGCTGTTGCTGGCGGCGCAAACCTTGGTAAGTTGACATTGAATCCTTGGATGCCTGCGGTTGGTGTAACTTACAAGTTCTAAGAATTCAGTTCTTGGATCTTGAGATAGGGCCCCTAAGGGGCTCTATTTTTTTGTCTGTAATTTATTGAAGTAAGTCATCAATGAGTTTTTCGAATGCGGACTCATTAAAACTTAAATTATTAAATCGATGCACTAAGGGATGGGTCGGTGGCTCAGTACGGCGCTTGGCATATTGATCCCAGTGGGCAAGCTTCCATTCGTCTCTGGGGTCGCCACGTTGCTCCATACGACTTTTGGCGACACTTTCTTCTAAGTCAATCCAGGCAACTGAAATGCTGGTTTGAGGTGGAATGCCTAATGCTACCGGGTCAAACATTCTGCCGCTCTGAATTTCCTTAGAGAATGGGCCAACCAAGATGACATTAACACCCAAGAGTAAATTCTCTCTGGCGATATCAATGAGTCCGTTGTATTCCCAATCGCGTAGATTTTCTAGATAGAAGGGGCTATCGCGATCATTGGGATTTTGTGTGGTGAGTTCCATCATGTGGGCGCTAAAGGCTCCATAGACAGTATCTTTATCTAAAAAGAAGAAATCCTCGCTAGTCCTCTCCACAATAAGGGGTAGGGCCTTTTTGGCTAAAGTCGACTTGCCAGTGCCGGCATGTCCGGCAAAGAGGATGAGGCGGGGTGCAGAGGGGGTGAGTTTGCAGACCATATGGGCTTAGTCTCGCAGAAATTGGCAGAAATATCTCGTATTTTGGGTATGGGACGATAATGTCGCCATGGCTTTAATCGTACTTACTGATGCAAAACTGGCTTTCGGCCACGTTGACCTCCTCGCAAACACCGCTTTTTCACTGGAATCTGGTGAGCGTGTTGGCTTAATTGGCCGTAATGGCACTGGCAAATCCTCTCTGCTGAAGATCTTGGCCGGCATTGAAAAAATGGATGATGGACTCTTGCAGTATCAGCAAGGACTCCGTATCGCCTATGTGCCTCAAGAGCCTATTTTTGAGGCAGAAGAAACGGTATTTGATGCCGTTTCAAAAGGCGTTGCGCAAGCCAAGGCTTTGCGCGAAGAGTATGAGGCCTTAAGCGTAGGCGAATGGGATGATGCATCACATCATCGCTTAGATGAAGTGCAGTCTCAGCTCGAGGCTTTAAGTGGTTGGAATTGGGAGCAACGCGTTCACGAAACTTTGGATCGCTTGCACCTAGAGGCGGATGTCAAAATCAACACGCTTTCTGGAGGCACAAAAAAACGGGTTGCACTTGCGCGTGCTTTAGTTGAAATGCCTGATGTGCTTTTGCTGGATGAGCCAACCAACCATTTGGACTTAGATTCGATTGCATGGCTTGAAGAACTCTTAAAAGAATATCAAGGCTCCGTCATTCTGATTACCCATGACCGCGCATTCCTGGATAACGTCTGCACACAAATTGTTGAATTAGACCGCGGCATATTGCGTAGCTACCCTGGAAACTTCACGCAATATGAAGTTCTTAAGGAGCAGGAACTCAATGCAGAGTCATTGGCTAATGCCAGGGCTGACAAGCTGCTTGCGCAAGAAGAGGTATGGATCCGCAAGGGTGTTGAGGCACGTCGCACCCGAAGTGTTGCCCGTATTGCGCGACTAGAAAAACTTCGCACCAGCCGGGCTGAGCGCAGAGATGCTATGGGTCAAGTAAAGCTGGCAGTATCAGCTGGCGATCGAAGCGGCAAGATTGTGGCTGACCTACAAAACGTCAGCAAGACATACGACCGTCCAATCGTTAAAGATTTCACAGCAACAATTTTGCGTGGTGATAAGGTTGGCTTGTTGGGTCCTAATGGCGCAGGCAAAACAACACTGCTGAAATTAATTTTAGGAACCATCGCGCCAGACTCTGGCACTGCAACAATGGGTACCCGTATTGAGGTTGCTTACTTTGACCAAATGCGTGAAGGCTTGGATCTCAATGCATCGCTTGAGGATTACATCAGCCCTGGTAGTGAATGGATAGAAATCAATGGCAATAAGAAGCACGTTAAGAGTTATTTAAGCGATTTCTTATTCGCACCAGAGCGAACCAATTCGCCCGTAAGTACTTTATCTGGCGGCGAGCGCAATCGCTTGCTGCTCGCTCGTTTATTTGCAAGACCAGCTAACGTCTTGGTATTAGATGAGCCAACCAACGATTTGGATATTGATACCCTGGACTTGCTTGAGCAACTTTTGCAAGACTATAAAGGTACAGTCTTCTTGGTCAGTCATGATCGTTACTTCTTGGATAACGTCGTCACTAGCATCATTGCGAATGAGGGTGATGGCTTCTGGCGTGAGTATGAGGGCGGCTACGAAGACTGGAAGATCCAAAAAGCACGCTCTGACAAAATTCGTGCATCCAATGCGAGCGCAAAAACTTCCGACAAAGCAGAGGCAAAAGTCGAAGTCAAAGCTGAAAAAGTAGAGTCTAAGCCGACAGCTAAAAGCGGAGTGTCAAAACTCAACGGTAAAGAGCGCCAAGAGTTAGAGTCGCTGCCTTTACTTATTGAAGAGTTAGAAACGGAGCAGGCTGACATTGGTATTGCCATGAGTAATCCGGATCTTTATAAGAATGAGCCAGAGTTAGCTGCCAGCATGCAAGCACGCTTAAGTGAGATCACCGCTGACTTGGATCAAAAGCTGCAACGTTGGGAGCAGCTCTTGAGTCGTTCAGAGTCTTAGCGCTAGATTAACTCTCGCGCGGTAAGCGAGCTCGAAGCTGGGCTATTTCTTCTAGCAAATCCAATGCTAGAGCAACACCAGGAACATTCAGTTCTAAATCGTGGGTTAGGTGAGCGGCTGTTTTTGCTCTTCTTAAAGAGTCGCCACCAAAGCGCCAGTCTTCTGGTGATGAGCCACTAGGACTCAAAACGCCTTCAGATACCCAAGTCATGATGAGCTCTTCAGGTGTACGTGAAGCATGTGAGAGCTCAATAATCGTCATGTGGACTTCGTTCTCAACTACTTCGCCTTCAATCCAGGTGATATTCGTTTGCGTCATGTTCATCATCCCTTCAGGTGAGTTCTCGGGTTGAAATCAAATGCTTTTTCAAAGGCTTGATAAGCCTCTTTGTGTGCATCGGTTTCGGCAGGGGGCAAGGCGATCGTGGGGACAACATACAGATCGCCAGGTTCTGCGCTTGGAATGCCTTTGCCTTTGAGGCGCATCTTACGTCCAGCTACTGTACCTGCGGGAATCTTGAGCTCTAAAGTTGTACCTGCTGGGGTGGGAACCTTAACAGTCGTGCCTAATGCCGCTTCCCATGGTGCTAGTGGAATATCGATGAATACATCTTTACCATCTATGCGGTAAATTGCACTCGGATGAAAATCAATTTCTAAATAGAGGTCGCCTGCAGGTCCTTCGCCCATACCAGGGCCGCCTTGGCCTGAGAGGCGAAGATTTTGTCCAGCCTTAATGCCTTTTGGAATGCTGACATCGAGCTTGCGCTCTTGGGTGATGACATGGCCGCTCGCATCTTGCGTTGGCATGTGCAAAGCAATCGTCCGCTTAGCACCGTTATAGGCGTCCGATAAATCGATAAATACTTTGGCATGATGATCTTGGCCTTTGAAATTCATGCCCTGGCGTGATTGGCCTCCACGGCCGCCTTGGCGATGTTTGCCTCTGCCAAAAAGGGATTCAAAGAATTCGCTTTGATCTCCCTCGAATCCACCGCTATAGCCTGGGTGTCCACCACCAAAACCAGCGTCTGAATACTCAAAGCCTTCATTCCAGTTTGGTGGGGGAGTGAAGTCCTGACCATTTTTCCAGTTTTCACCAAAGCGATCGTAGGCTGCACGCTTCTCGGTATCTTTTAAAACAGCATAAGCTTCGCCAATTTGCTTGAACTGCTCTTCGGCTCCGGCCTCTTTATTAACGTCCGGATGATATTTGCGCGCCAGCTTACGATACGCTGACTTGATTTCTGCTTCGGTGGCAGAGCGTGCCACCCCAAGAGTCTCGTAGTAATCCTTAAATTTCATAAGCTGAATTAAATCCTTATTGAGCTAATGATGAATTCTACAGTCCTCTTAGCTCATAACGCCAATTTGCCAGGGCACAAACTCATAATCGCCCAAGCCCAAAAGTTCGCTCTTGGAGGCCTCTCCTGATGCAGTTCTGAGGAAAAGCTCGAATATCCGTTGACCCATCTCTTGGACAGAGACGGTGCCATCTAAGATTTCTCCGCAGTTAATGTCCATATCTTCAGTAAGTCGTTGATACATTGGGGTATTGGTGGCAAGCTTGATGCAAGGCGCTGGTTTAGAGCCAAACATTGAGCCTCGACCTGTTGTAAAGGCGATGAGATTTGCACCACCAGCAATTTGACCAGTTGCTGACACTGGATCAAAGCCGGGCGTATCCATAAATACAAATCCCTTTGCAGTAACCGGTTCAGCATATTTATAAACTTCCATGAGGGGGCCTGTACCACCCTTCATGGATGAGCCTAGGGACTTCTCAAAAATATTCGCAAGTCCGCCAATCTGATTACCTGGACTTACTTGACCATTGATTTGTACATCCCTACCAACGGAATATTCATCTTTCCACCAGCGGATTCTCTTGATGAGTTTTTCACCAACCGCTTGGCTTGCAGCACGACGGGTAAGAGTATGTTCGACGCCATAGATCTCTGGAGTCTCAGAAAGAATGCCAGTTCCACCATGACGGGACAAGATATCTATTGCTGCCCCTAAAGCAGGATTTGCGGTGATGGATGAAAAACCATCTGATCCACCACATTGCAAACCTACACAAAGGTGGCTTGCAGAAACGGTTTCTCTCTTGGCTTTGTTTGCTTCAGGAAGTAGGGCCTTAACTGCCTCAATACCAGCCTCAATCGTTTTGCGTGTTCCACCAGTTTCTTGCATGATGAAAGTATGTAGATTGGTGCCAGCAGTTAAATCTTCTTGCTCCATCAATCCCTTGAGTTGATTGCGCTCACAACCCAACCCAACAATCAGCGCTGCAGCCAGGTTAGGGTGGCGAGCATATCCAGCCATGGTGCGACGAAGCAGCTCCATGGGCTCACCGCTCATCTCCATACCGCAGCCAATATCGTGACTAAATGCAACCACGCCATCCACATTTGGATAATCTTTTAATCTTTCGGGCGTAAACCAGTCGGCAATTTTATTAACGACAGTCGCAGAGCAATTGACGGTGGATAAGATGCCAATGAAGTTGCGTGTACCTACTTTGCCATTGGGCCTTACATAACCCTGAAAGGTTGCGCGCTCTGATTCAGGCAACATCTGTGTTGGCTTGAATTCGCTGGCATAAGCATAGTCACGATCAAATTCACGAAACTCCGTGTTGTGGCTATGAACCATCGTGCCTGCTTCGATATCGGTATTAGCAAAGCCGACAGTCACGTTGTACTTCAGGATTGGTTCGCCCTTGGAGATTTTCTTGGCAGCAATCTTGTATCCAGCTGGAACCTGGCTGCGGCTCGTGAAATTTTCACTAGGCACTTCTGTGCCGATACCAACATCAATTCGTGCAACAACGATATTGTCGTTGGGATGCAGGCGAATAATAGGGCCCGCTAGACGTTTTTCGGATATTTCAATCATGATGCTCTTTCTTTTTCAATATTCAGTTATTCAGCGCTAGCGCCAGATTTTTTAACGATAGGGCCCCACTTAGTCACTTCAGATTTAATGTATTCACCTAATTGATTCGGGGTACTTGTGACCACCTCAAAGCCTCTAGAGTTCAACTGGCTTTTGATCTCCGGATTATTTAATACGCTGATTAATTGCGCATTCAATTTATCAACAATTGCTTTAGGAGTTTCTGCTGGGGCAACGATTGCATAAACTAGCTCTACTTCGAACTTTGGAATCGTTTCTGAAACAGCAGGAATTTCAGGAGCATTTGGAGAGCGCTTGAGGCTGGTTACTCCTAACGCAGTTAGCTTGCCAGATTTCACGTAGGGGAGAGCTGCAGGTGTGCCAACGATGGCAGTCTGAATCTGACCGCCTAAGACATCAGTTAGAGCTGGGGCAGCACCTTTGTAAGGGACATGCAGAATATCGGTGCCTGCTTGGGTATTAAAGAGCTCTCCACCAAGGTGTAATGGCGTACCAGTCCCGGAGGAGCCAAAGTTTACTTTTCCAGGATTGGCTTTTGCATAGGCAATCAATTCAGGAATTGTTTTGAATGGAGCGCTTGGGGTTGCTACAAACATTAGTGAAGATGAGCCAACCAGTGAGATTGGTGCAAAGTCTTTTACTAAGTTGTAATTTAATTTCTTGTAGAGTGTTTCATTGATCGCTTGTGTGCCCACCATCATTAAAAAGAGTGTGTAACCATCTGGTTTAGCATTGGCAACGTATTCAGCGGCTAAATTTGCTCCAGCCCCCGGCTTATTTTCAATAATGATTGGTTGACCTAGGTTATCCCCCAGTTTTGGAGCAAAGCCTCTAGCTAGTACGTCAGAGGGCCCCCCAGCTGCAAATGGAATAATGAGCTTAATCGGTTGGTTAGGGTAGGTCTGTGCCGAAGCCATTAAAGAAGCGCTGACCAGCGACAATGCCAAAATTATTTTTCTCATGTAAGGTTCTCCTGAATTATTCTTATTAGTTAAAACTGTAAACCACTGTAAAAATGAAAATCACTCAAGCCACCATCTTTCCGCTATCTATTCCGCTCATTGAGCCGATTAAGATGGCGCGTGAGCTGATTGTTGATGCCAAAACAGTGCTGGTATGCCTTGAAGACGCAGAGGGCCGAAAAGGTTGGGGTGAGGCCTCTGTCGCACCATTGATGACTGGTGAGACGCTTGATAGTTTGCTTGCAAATGTGAAATACCTTGTTGATAAAGCCCGCTCGTTGGAGTGGAGTGACCCAAGCCAATTTTGTGCGCAGCTTGATTGTATTTTGTACGGCAACGCTTCTGCCAAGTCTTGCCTTGAAATGGCTTTATTAGATTTGTACACCCAAAAAGAATCCATTGCCTTGTGGCAATTTTTGCGCAAGAGTGCCAATTTGGATCTGCGCACAAAACCCGCCAGCATTCCTTTGCTCAGGATGTTGGGCGGAACCTTAGATAAAGAATTGGCAGATGCAAAAGCGTATCGTGCGCTAGGCTTTAAGCACTGGAAAATCAAGATTGGCTCTTTAAGCTTGGCCGAGGATTTGCATCGAGTCCAGGTGCTCTCTGAGGCTTTAGGCAATGATGTAATTTCCGTGGATGCTAACGGTGCAATGAGTTTAGAAAACGCCATGACATTTTGCCGATCTGCAGAAGCAAAAAAATTGGCATTCGCAGAGCAGCTCATCGCAGCAGATTTACCTATGGAAGACTTTGTGCTGCTCAAAAAAGAATCTGCCATTCCGATTGGTTTGGATGAATCTATCCACGGATTGGAAGAAATTAGTGAATTTCTGGAGGCGGGCGCCTTTGACGGCGCAAGTTTGAAGTTAATCAAAACAGGTGGTGTAACTAAGGCATTTAAATGCGCAAGATTTTTAGCTGCTAATGCATTGCAATTGAATTTGGCTTGCAAGGTTGCAGAAACCTCCTTATCGGCTGCAGCAACAGCATCCATTGGCTTTGCATTAGGAGATGTACCTTGGGGCTTTAGCATGTCAAATCAATATTTGCAGTTTGATATTTGCGAGAAGCCATTGGCTGCGGAACAAGGCCATTTCCCTGTGTCGCAGTTAGCTGATACCGGCATTGGTATTACTCCAAATGCTGAGAGGGTAAAAGAGGCTGTTTGCAAGGGTTACTCAGTTATTCAATATTGAGAACATCAAAGGCTGCTTTAAGTCTTCTTGAATAAGAGTCAGACACTTTTGCAATTTCTTCTGGACTCCATTTTCTAAATCCTTCGCCTGCCTTCATGCCGGTCTTGCCCTCACTCATGAGCTGAACGACTTTTGGAGGTAGGGTGGTGATATTCGATAGTGATGGATAGATTTCCTTGGCTGCATTGGCCATGCCATCCCAACCGGAAATTTCCTTTTGGGTCATTGGTCCAACGGCGGCATACCTAAATCCAAAGCTGTATCTGACGGCATCATCAATATCCTCGGGTGTTGCAATACCCTCTTGAACCAGGGACAAGGCTTCCCTCATCAAAGCATGTTGAATTCTGTTGGCTAAAAAGCCGGGGATATCTTTTTTGACGAGCACTGGCTTCTTATCAATCGCCTTATAAAGTTCACAGGCTTGTTGCGCGCTTGCCAGATCTGTTTTCTGTCCCATCACAATTTCTACCAATGGCACGACTTCCGCAGGCATAAAGTAATGGGCACCCATCATGCGATTCGCAGTAGTGAGGCCTTCGGCAATTTTGCTAATTGGAAATCCAGAACTATTGCTACCGATAGGAATGTGAGGCGGCACAGTCTTATCAAGAAAAGAAAATACGGCCTGCTTTATTTCTAAGTTCTCAGCAACGGTTTCAATAACCCACTGAAATTGGTTCCAATCGCTCCAACCCTCTAAGGTATCGGTGCTTTGCTCGGTCTTAATTAGCGCTGGATCTTTTTGTGCATTAGGGCCAGTCATGCCAATTTTCTTAGCTAGTGTGATGGACTTATCTAAACAGGCATCCGCTTTTTCTTTGCTTCTACCCAAAATGACAACAGGAATATTTCTGGCAATGAATCCAGCGGCAATGCCCGCTGCCATGATGCCAGTTCCGATGACGGCTACAGATTTCATATTATTCAACCTATACGGCTAAGTTAAGAAGTGAGCTTTATCAATACAGCTCAATAAAGATATAAGACTAACATTAAATATGGTTTAATAGTATGGTGATAAAACATAACATATACGCATAACTTAGCTTAGGAGACAGCCCAAATGACTATGCATAACCCTTTCCAGCCAGTCGAAAAAATTAAAACTGAAGTGTTTTCAACGATGCCTGAGAAATTCAGGAAAAAATCCCGCACCGGCTGGTCTGACCCTAATCGTCAGGGCGCTGAGGTGGAGTGTTTTTTAGAGGGCCCATCATTCGACCGTGAAGGTAATTTATGGTTTGTGGATATTCCTTTCGGCCGTGTTTTTAGAATCGACACTAAAGGTAATTGGGATTTGGTAACGCAATACGATGGTTGGCCAAACGGGTTGAAGTTTCATAAAGATGGCCGCGCATTCATTTGTGATTACAAAGCAGGTTTGCTTGCTTTAGACACCAAGACTGGAAAGATTGAAACCATTTTGGGTTCTATGTATAGCGAAAACTTTAAAGGTTTAAACGATCTTCACTTTGCTTCAAATGGGGACCTGTATTTCACGGACCAAGGTCAAACTGGTATTGCAGACCCTACAGGTCGAGTGTTTAGATTGCGCGCCAATGGTCAATTGGATCGTTTGGCATTAAACGTCCCAAGTCCAAACGGTATCACTTTGAATACCCAAGAAAAGCACGTCTTTGTAGCGGCAACTAGATCACAGCAAATCTGGAGATTGCCATTGATGGCCGATGGCTCTGTATCAAAGACCGGCGTTGCCATTCAATTGACGGGTGGTGTAGCGGGACCTGATGGAATCGAAATGGATTCTGAAAATGGATTATTGGTGTGCCATCTTGGTATTGGCATCTGGAGATTTGATAACAATATGTTGCCAACACATTTAATCTACTCTGAGAACCCACATCATCATCATTTGGCCAATATGTGTTTTGGTGGACCTGAGAATAAGGATTTGTACATTACTGAATCTTTATCAGGTGATATCTTGAAGGCTAGCTTGCCTGTTGCTGGCAAGAAAATGTTTGGACTTTCCTAAATTGACCGAACGTTTGCCCCTATATAAAGCTCTAGCGAATACGCTAGAGCAACATATATACAAAGGGGATTGGCCTGTTGGCTCTATCTTGCCTGCTGAGGCAGATCTCTGTAGAGATTTTCAGTCCAGCAGGCATACCTTACGGCATGCCCTCCAAATTCTGGAATCCAATGGGCTGATCTATCGCCGACAGGGCGCACCTACTCAAGTGGTTTCAAGGCAAAGGTTGCGTCGCTTTAGTCAAAGCTATAACTCGCCTACCGATATCTTGAGTTATTCGCGCAATACCTATCGAGTTAACTTGGTTGAAGAGTTTGTAGAGCTTGATGGCAATCTCAGCCAAATTGTGGGCGCGCCGATTGGCTCTTCTTGGTATCACATTGGCGGCATACGCAAACGTCAGCAATCGGAAGAGGTGATTGCGTATACAGATATTTATATCCTCCCTCAATTCGCGTCCTTAACATCAGACCCAGAGCATGCTCAGGTGATGGTGTACGAGCAGATTGAAAAAAAGTATGGCGCCAGAATTGAGCGGGCGGAAGTGGATGTCTATGCAGCTCCAGCCTCGGTCGAAATGGCGGAAAAGCTAATACTCAAGCCACATGATCCGTGTTTGGTGATTATTCGCCGTTATTTTGATGACCAAGATAAGTTATTTGAGGTTACAGTGACTCACCACCCCGAAAATAAATACATCTACAGTATGGAATTCAAGGCAAGCTCCGAAATCTAAATCAGTATGTCAAACATAAAATATCTTCCCATCTCTGATGCACAGGCATTTATCTCTAGTGCATTGCAGTCAGCGCAAGTTCCGTTGGCTGATGCGAATCTCATTGCAGAGTTAATGATCCAGTCTGACTTGGTTGGTGCTGATGGCCATGGCATCTTTCGCCTGCCTGCTTATTTAAAGAGAATTCGTGCAGGGGGCGTAAACCTGAATCCCAATATTCATATTGAGCGCGAGCAAGGTGCAACGGCTTTGATTAATGGTGATAACGCATTAGGTCACCTGGTGATGAATAAAGCGGTAGAGCTTGCAATTGAGAAAGTGAAACAACACAGCGTGTGCTGGATTGGTAGTCACTTTGGAAATCACTCTGGCGCGGCTTCGGTGTACGTACGGAAATTAGCGGAGCAGGGTTATATCGGTATTTATATGGCAGTCGGCAACGCAAATCACATGGCTCCTTGGGGCGGAATTGATTTACTGCTTTCTACAAATCCTATAGCGATCGCTGTGCCAGCTGGCAATGAACCTATTGTGCTATTAGACATAGCAACAACAGTTGCTGCTTATGGCAAGGTTAAGGTAGCCGCCCAAAAAGGCGAGCCTATTCCAGAAGGTTGGATGATGGACCGTCAGGGAAATCCAATTACTGATCCACAAAAATCTTCTGAGGGCTCTTTGTTGCCTATTGGTGGCTATAAAGGTTACGGTCTGGCCGTAATGATTGGATTGCTTGCGGGTGCTTTAAATAATGCGGCTGTTGGTAAGGGAACTATTGATTTCAATGCACATCATGATTTGATTACCAACACTGGACAAACCATTATTGCTGTTGATCCAAGCGCCTTTGGAAATAGAGAAGATTTTGTTCAACGGGTGATGACCTTGGTTGAGGATCTTAAGAACTCATCAACACTGCCTGGTGTAAAAGAAATTCGTGTGCCTGGAGAAGGTGCGGCAAAAGTGATGGCGGAAAGAATGCGCAAAGGCATTCCGGTAGCGCCTGAGTTGTTGCAGGCTTTGAATACCTGCGCTAAGGAGTGCGGTATCGCAGCTTTACATTTATAGAAATACTGGAGGAGACAATATGTTTAAAAAATTAATAAAAAACATAGCAATAAGCGTGGCAGTAGTTCCGGTAATAGCGGGGGCGGCCTTTGCTGCTTACCCAGATAAGCCAATCAAAATGATGATTGGCTATGCGCCAGGTAGCTCAACCGACATTGTGGGTCGGATGATTGCAAATGACCTGAGCATTGCATTAAAGCAACCGATTGTGGTGGAGAATCGTGGTGGTGCGGCGGGTAGTTTGGCTGCCGATGCGGTAGCGAAAAGTACGCCGGATGGCTATACCATTTTGTTTGCACAAAATGGCTTGGCAATCAATGTGGCAGCAAATCCTAGATTGCCATTTAATGGCCAAAAGGATTTATTGCCAGTAGTAGGCGTTGCTGCTACACCGCATATTTTGATTGTGAATAACAATTCCAACGCTAAAAGTGTCGCTGATCTCATTGCGATGCTCAAAGCAGAACCTGGCAAGTTAAGTTTTGGATCTTCAGGGATTGGAAATTCAGATCATATGGCGGGCGAACTGTTTCTCGCCACTACCGGCTTACAGGCAATTCATATTCCTTATAAAGGTGGATCACCGGCAGCAACTGATTTAGTGGGTGGTCAAATCGATTTCTATTTTGCTGGTATGCCAGTAGGTCTTCCTTTGTATAAAGGTGAAAAGGTAAGGGCATTGGCTGTTACTAGCAAGGCTCGCTTTAGCGGCGCTCCTGAGTTGGTGACCATCCAGGAGGCTGGTGTAAAGGGTTATGAAATGGCTCTATGGCAAGGAATGTTTGTTCCTGCTGGCACGCCTACTAGTATTGTTCAGGCGCTTAATAGCGCGGTATTAAAAATCTTAGAAACCCCCGAAATGAAAGAGCGTTTTCAAAAAGCGGGCGTTCAAATTGCGCCAATGAACACCCAGCAATTTACGGATTTGTATAACTCCGATATTGCTAGATGGAAAGTGGTGATTGAGAAAGCAAAGATTAAGCTGGACTAACTCTAGAATTCAACTTAGGCGCTGAGGTCAAATATCAAGACTTCAGCGTCTTTTCCATTGGTGATCTCTAATAAGCCCTCATCAGCTATCAAGAGGGCATCACCTCCTTCAAGCTGCTGACCGTTGATGGTGAGCGATCCTCGAATTAAGTGCGCATAAGCCTTGCGCTGTGGATTAAGGCTTAGGGTGGTCGATTCTGATCCATTAAATAATCCTGCGTACATGTAGGCATTAGCATGAATTTTTACGGAATTGTCTTTGCCATTTGGGGATGCTACGAGTCGAAGCTTCCCTTCTTTTTCGATTCTGGGCACGCTGATTTGTTCATAGCTTGGTGCAATCTCCAGTAAATTTGGCTCTATCCAGATTTGCAAGAAGTGGGTGGTTTGATCTTTGGCGTGATTAAACTCACTGTGGGTAACGCCTGTACCAGCGCTCATGCGCTGGACATCACCCGGAGGAATGCCTTTAACGTTACCCATACTGTCTTCATGCGCTAACTCGCCCGAAAGTACGTAACTGATAATTTCCATATTGCGGTGACCATGCTTTCCAAAGCCCATGCCAGCAGCAACCCGATCCTCGTTAATGACCCTTAGGTTTCCCCAGCCCATAAATTTAGGGTCGTGGTAGCCGGCAAATGAGAAAGAGTGGAAGCTTTTTAGCCAGCCATGGTCTGCATAGCCGCGATCTTGGGATTTTCTAAGAAACATCATGGTTTTGGGGTATCCGAATACAAGTTGAGAAAATGACAATAAGCACATTATCATTAGCTTTTGCCATATTTGCTGATCGGTAATGCATGGGAAGCTTTAAACAAGACTTAAAAGAAACCTATTTAGGCCTCGCAGAGACTGCAGAGGAGAAGTGGAGCGACTTTACTCAGTTCATGCAAGAGGCTTGGCCGCTCTTAGTGCTGTTGTTGGCTATTCTGGTTGGCATTTGGCTATATGCAGATCCTCCGCCTCCAAGGCATGTGATGATCGCTACAGGATCTCCTGGCGGATCCTATGAGGACCTTGGAAAAAAATACGCAGAATTCTTTAAAGAAAAAGGTGTCACCCTAGAGATTGTTCCAACTAAAGGTGCGCAAGAAAACATCGAGCGCCTGGCTGATCGAAATGATCCGGTGCAGGCCGCCTTTGTCCAAGCTGGTGTGGTCCATGCAAAGCATATAAAAGGCATCCAGTCTTTGGGCGCAATCGGTTACGACCCTGTTTGGTTCTTTTATCGCGGTCCAGAAATGAAGTCTGCCGATCTTGAAGCGGTAGATGGCATGTTGAAGTATTTCTTGGGCAAGACAATTTCTACTGGGGTAGAGGGTAGCGGTACGCATGCTCAGGCGACCAAGATCTTAAAAGAGTCTGGTTATGTGGGTGGGGTGCAATTGCGCAATCTTCCAGGCGGAGATGCTGTGAAGGCGCTGCAACTTGGTGAGATCGATGGCGCATTCATTGTGGACAGCTATGAAGCCCCGAATGTCCAGGCCCTACTGAACGATCCAATGATGCATCTCGTAACCTTTAAGCGGGCGGAGGCTTATGCCAAGCTCATCCCTTATCTGCATCTTTTGGATGTTCCTCAAGGAGCATTTAGCTTGCCGAGAAACTTTCCATCTGCGGATATGAAGTTGCTTGCAACCACAACCAATATATTGATTGATGACCGTATGCATCCAGCGATTCAGTTTTTATTCTTGGAGGCCGCTAGAACGATAAACGGTAAAGGCTCATTTTTTGCAGAGCGTGGGGAGTTCCCATCCTTCAAAGATTCGATCACGACTGAGAGCCCAGTTGCCGTTCACTACGAGAAGAATAACTATCCTTTATTAGCTGCTTATTTCCCATTTTGGATTGCTGAATTAATTAGTCGCTTGATATTTGTGTTGTTGCCGTTTTGTGTGCTTGCCTACCCAATTTTGCAAGCGCTTCCAAGCTATCGAGCGAAGCGGATGCAAAACAAGCTCAATCGTCTTTATGGGGAGCTGAAAAAGTTTGAGCAAGAATTGCTGTTGAATTACAACCCAGAGCAGCGCAATGAATATCTAAAGAAATTAGATTTGCTGGAGTACAAAGCCCTGAATGTACAAGTCTCTAAGCGCCTATCGAGCGATTACTATGCTTTGCGAACAAGCATTGACTATGTCCGTAACTGCCTGAATAGGGGGCAACACCCTTATCAGTTTGACGAGGGTGTTGATCCGGATCTTTAGGGCTTTATTCGTTGTCGCCTGTTCTGCTGGGGTATTTGAAGGAGGCGTAACGTACCACTGCATTTGCCAAAGCAAGCACAAGAATGGTAATGCCCATGAATAAGATAGCCATATCCGCTTCATGTTTTGTATTGACAAGATCAATGATGAGCCGCGTTACTGCTGTGATGGCAACGTAGATCAAAAAGCGCACAGGCATATGGTTGGTTTTGAAGTAGATGCCAACCATCGCACCAATCTCCAGGTAGATAAATAGCAAGAGTAAGTCTTCAATAGATGCAGAACCTTTGCTTACCATTCCTAAGAAGGCAACTGCAGCTGACCATACGGTTGCTGCCCCAATTCCAAAAAGAGCAATGCGGTGAAAGAGGGATACAAATAGGTTTCCAATAGGCACCGTCCATTTTTCAATGGCATCCTCTAACTTGGATGCATCTTTGGGGGATGTTGGGGTCATATTCATGAAGTCTCCAGTTTTCTGATGTGTTTTACCCAGTATAGGTATCTATCTGCTCATGTAAACAAAAAAGAGGCACTATGGCCTGTTTTTTTTGGGAAGAATTGACTTAGGTCAACCCAGGCTGTCTGCCCAGATATTGTGAGCCCAACCCCATGCATAGACCCCTTCTAGCGTGGATGGTGCCGGAGATAGACCTCCAGATCCAGGAACCGTTTTAAAGGTTTTCTCAGCAGCGTTGTATTGGTGAACGCTGGCCACATGAACCACTTCCTTTTCATTCACAAAGCTGTAGCAGGTATTGGTGAGAACTGGAGCTGGATTAATTTCCCAACCACTGAGTTCCGCCACAATAGCAGCGGCAGCTACTTTTGCATGTTGATTTGCCATGTGTCCAGACTTGGGCATGGCAGGTGCAATTTGAATGGAATCGCCGAGCACGTGAATATCTTTCTGTGCTGTGGATTCAAAATTGAGGAAGTTCACATTGACCCAGCGACCATTAGCATTTGCTAAACCGGTTTTAACGGCGATTTCTCCGGCGCTCATTGCAGGCAATAAATTTAAAACGTCTGCTTTGATGTCATCTTGTACTTCAAACTTAACGGTTTTGGTCTTTGCATCAACTGCAGTGACGTTGTACTTAGGTAAGTACTCAATCATTCCTGCGTATTGCTCGGCCCAGACTTTTTTGAAAAGAGCGCCCTTAGATGTGACATCCTGGTTTGCGTCCAAAATCAACACCTTAGATTTGGGCTTGTTTTGCTTTAGGTAGTTGGCAACCTGGCAAGCGCGCTCATACGGTCCAGGAGGGCAGCGATACGGGGCTTCTGGGATGCTAATGGCAAAAGTTCCGCCATCTCGCATAGACGCCAATTGCTTATGAAGTGCTACTGTTTCAGGCCCTGCCTTCCAGGCTTGCAAAGTAACGCCTGCTTTATTTGCTTGCGCCAAACCTTCAATGCTATTCATCATCAAGGTAACACCAGGTGAAACAACAGCCTTGTCGTAACGCAAAGTTTTTCCAGACGCAAGCTTGACAGTTTTTTTGTCTGTATCAATGCTGGCAACGCTATCTTGAATAATCTTTACGCCATGTCGCTTGCTCAGATTGTCGTAAGGCGTAGTGATTTCTGAAAGTGTGCGTGAGCCGCCAACTACTAAATTCGAGAGTGGGCAAGACACAAACGATGCGTTTGGCTCAATCAGCGTGACTTTGGCGGTGTTGTTAGAGAAGAGGCGCAGGTACTTAGCGGCAGTTGCGCCACCGTAACCACCGCCAATAACAAGAATTTCTGCTTTCTGTAAATTGGCACGAGCTTGGCCTGAGAAGCCAGCCAGCAAGCCAAGCGCAGCCGCGCTATTACCAATAAAGTGTCGACGATCCATGATGTGCTCCTTTATTATTTTTTGCCAAGTTGATTGGCGATGATTTCGAGTTGCTCGTCAGAGTAGCCTTTGGCTAGCTGCGGCATGATGGTGCCTTCGCGTGCACCAGATTTAAATGCTTTTAACTGGGTAAGCATTTGCTCGCTCGTCAGACCGTTGATCAAGGGCATGCCCCCATCTACTACGCCTTTGCCATCAGTTCCATGGCAGTTGGCACAGGTTGCAGCAAGACCGCGTTTGTATAAGTTACTTGCGTCCGCATTTTGCGCAAGGGCAAATGTGCTCCACTGGCTTAAGCCGATATAAATCGTCGCTAGGATTGCGGGTTTTAAATACTTTGCTCGCATAAGGGCTATCTCCGTTGGCAATATTTCTGGGTAATTGACTACATTCTTCTATACCAGCATCTTAATCAAAATCTTCCTGAAAAGTGACGCTTCTTACAGATTCATTTTTTATAAGCTCATTAGAAAATGAGGGTGTATTGAGTTTTGCAGGAACTTCTTGTAAGGCCTATAAACTATAGGTATGCGAGCTTCATTTTCATACCGTTCCGCCTTATTCATACTGCTTTTAGGTGTATTTACCTACCTATACGGCCTGGATAGTCGATTTGCCCCTAAAAATGGCGATGAGTATCCGTATATGCACATTGTTCGGATGACGGCGGATGCTGGCAACTGGCTGCCCCTACAGTCTCAAATGGACGGCATTAAAAATACCAAGCCACCACTCATTTTTTGGCAGGGCATTGCGAGCACTGGCTGGGCGAGTGAATGGACCTTGGCAAATCTTCGTTGGCCTAGCGTTCTCTATACCGGCCTCACCGCATTTTTCTTATTCCTAGCTGTGCGTCGATTTAGCGGCAAGACGCAAACTGGAATTCTGGCTAGTTTAATTTGGTTATCTTTTTTTGCGACCTATCGTTATGGCCGCCCGTTCTTAACTGACCCCCCTGAAGTCTTTTGGATTACTCTGCCATTCTTCGCACTTTTATATTGGGGCAGAAGTGCATTTGAATCAAAACTCTTTTTTCCTATTTTTTCTGGCATCTGTTTCGGATTAGCCTTATTAGCCAAGTCTTTTGCTTACATTGTTCCCGCATCATTTGCCTTGGGTCTGTATTACTGGCGTTGGCAAGAGTGGAGTATCCCGAAAGTTTTAGTGCGAGATCTCTATAAAGTCATTCTTGTATGTGTTTTAGCTTTAGGAGTCTTTGCGCTTTGGTTTGCCTTGGACCCTTATCCAGAGGCGATTTGGAGTGAATTCATTCTAGGCGAAAATGCCGGCAAGTTTGCTGCACGCCAGACTAATTATTTAATGGATTTCATTCGCGGTGGTGACAGCATCTGGTTGTTGCTCATCACCACGATTGCAAATGCAGGTCTATTTAGTTTTGTATTGATATCAACATTAGTGCAATGCTGGCGTGGCCGACGCTTTTTATCTTTTGAAGAAGTACTCTTGTTGTTATTGGTTGGCGCATTCTTGTTGGTCTTTAGTTTGCCAAGCCAACGCTCTGGTCGTTACTTATTGCCAGTAATGCCAGCACTCGCCGCATTGATTGCTTTGTATTGGGAAAAGTTACCTTTATGGGGTTTCCGGATTGCCTTGGCGTTGCAATTGATAGTGCTATCACTACTTCTTTGGATTGGCGTCAACCTACAGCTCATGCCATTCATTGAGGGGGCTGGAGCCTGGATCTACTCATATTGTCATTGGATCCTCATGGCCGCAGGATTGATGATTGTCTTGGCGGGATTGGTTAGACCAAACCTCACTAAGACTGTCTCATTGGCGGGATGTTTTGTAGTGTATTGCGCTTTAACCAGTAGCTTGGCGCCTCTAGAGGGGCGCTTAGGACACTTTTCTTCAGCATCCATTGCTCAGCTCCAAGGTAAAGATGTTTGGATTCCCTGTGACTATCGCGCTAAAGACGAAGAGTACAGGTTGCTGATGCCTGGAGCAAAGTTGCACGGGTATCTAGCCAAAGATGCTGGCGATATCAACGGACTCACAACTGCTTACCCTCTTGTAGCAGTGCAGACCCCCTTGGGAGTTGCGCCAGAATTATGTGAATCTTGCCAAATCATCGGCCAAAGAATGGAGATGCGGGCTCGCCACTCCAATGAAGAGATTGTAGAAATGTTTAAAGGGCAAATAGGGAAACATCTATTTGTGATTGAGTATCTGGTTTCTACTCCAGCGAGTATTCCAGAGCTTTCCAATATCAAGGATGTTTGTAGATGAGTCGTGTCATAGCCTTTTGTTTTTTATTGCTTGCAAGTGTGACTGGGTTCTTGCATATCGATAGTCGTCCAGTTTGGGCGCCGTTTACCGTTACTGCAGGCAATCCGGTTGAAGAAGCTGAGCAAGTCTTGCCACCAAAAGCAAAGCTAGCCAGCAAGCCTAGCATTGCCAATCCGATAGCAACATGGTTGCCAGATACCGGCGCCGCATCTGTTCATGCTGCCTCACTGATCGCCCTGAAAGATGGCGCAATTCGTGCTTTTTGGTTTGCTGGCAGTCGCGAGGGTGCTGCTGATGTGGCTATCTATAGCGCTGTTTTTGACCCAAAAGCCAATCAATGGAGCGCCCCCACTGTGGCGATGGATCGCATTAGTGCTGAAAAAGGGTTATCTCGCTACATTGCTAAATTAGGCAATCCTGTGCCGACCAGACTGGCTGATGGACGCTTACAACTTTTCTTTGTCACTGTCTCTATTGGTGGATGGGCTGGAAGTTCAATCTCCTCAATTGTTTCTGATGATGAAGGGTTAACTTGGAGCAATCCTCAAAGATTGATTAGCTCTCCATTAATTAATTTAAGTACGCTGGTTAAATCACCAGCAGTGCAATTTTCTGATGGCCGCCTTGGTCTGCCTGCATATCACGAGTGGATAGGGCGCTTTGGGGAATTCTTGAGAATTGATGCTGGCCAAGTGATAGATAAGCGTCGCATGAGCTCCGGGCGCAGTGCGATTCAGCCATTACTTTTTGTGAATGATCCTCAAGATGCCATTGCAGTATTTCGGCAAACACGCAGTTCTGGAAAGCCCAAACAGATTCCGGTGAGCTACACCCAGAACTCAGGTCAATCCTGGCAAGTTTCAGAGGATTTGCCAATTGCCAATCCAAATTCTGCGGTGACAGGGCTGACACTCAATAGTGGCGCTCGCTTGCTGGTATTAAACAATATTGAAGCCGGCCGCTATCGCTTGGTCCTTTTAATTAGCGATGCTAAATCTGACCGTTGGCAAACTGTTGAGGTGTTAGAGGATGATGGTGCTTTGGCTGATGAGCAACGTAAAGAGTTTTCCTATCCGTATTTAATTACTGTCGATGGCAATGATGCACATTTGGTATATACCTGGGATCGCAAAAAGATTCGGCATCGTTATTTTTCGGGCGCATGGTTGAAACGCGCTTTTAGTCAATTTTCAGCGGGCGAACCAGATGCCAATGCTAGCGTTGTTAAGGAGGTTAACTAATGAATAGCCTCATGCAAACCATTGCCTTGTTAGAGATGTCGCTCACTAGTGCTGTGTTGATTATTTGGTTTTTGCAAAAGCTCTCTCCGAAGGGGTGGCCTTTTATTGCCAAGGTGATTTTGGTGTTGGTCCTCACAAATCTCTTTTTCTGGCCGCTTGGACTTCCAGTTGAGCTGCCTATTGCTGCATATGTACGTGGTGTAGTTGGAGATCTCAGTGTCGTAACCATGCTCTTACTTTGGAGTGCCTTATTGCCAAAAAATAAGCCAACGCCAATTGGCTTTCAATTTGTCATCGCCCTGATTGCATTGATTTTTTATCCCTTAGCCTTAGGGCTTGGTATGTTTGACCCATATGGATGGGGCTACGGCTCTATTGCTTTCTTCATTGCCGTGATTTTGGTGGCAGTGGTTTGTGGGTTTGCTGGATGGAGCAAGGGTGTTTGGATTATTTCTGTAGCCATTCTTGCCTGGGCAGCTCATTGGCATGAGTCTGCAAATTTATGGGACTACTTACTAGATCCATTTTTAGCAGTTTGGGCGCTAGTTGCTTTCATAGGCGCCATGTATAGAAGGCGACGTGATAAGGCTCGTTCTGGCTATCTATTTAGACCGGGTTAATGCTAATTAAACGTAAAGTAGTACATTGAGATGAATCTAGTGAGTTATTTCAAAAGATCGCTATGAATAAATCCATACTGAGGCAGATATGAAACAGACAAGCCAATCAAGTATTCCTATATTGAGTAAAAAGCTGGGGTTGCTAGCGCTAGCAACGCTTGCTTTTGGATCTCTGCTCAATGGTTGTGTGATGAATCCTGGTCCATATCAATCTAGCGGGGACTACTACCCCCAAGGCTATAACGAGGATCCAAGCTATAACGCTGGCCCACAAACGATTTCTTCACAGCAATTGCAGTCATTGGTTTCGCCAGTAGCGCTCTATCCAGATTCTTTGCTCTCACTAATGCTTCTAGCCTCTACTTATCCGCTAGAAGTGGCTGAAGCCTATAACTGGCGAAATAGTAATGCTGCATTAAAGGGCGATGATCTGCAAAATGCACTGAAGGCGCAATCCTGGAATGACAGTGTGAAATCACTAATGTCATTTCCAAGTGCATTCAACATGATGGGTAGCAAGTTACAGTGGACCCAGAATCTAGGTAACGCTTATAAGCTCCAAGCTGCAGATACCATGAAGGCGGTTCAGGATCTTAGAAAAATGGCCATTAAAGCCGGCACCCTGAAATC
Source organism: Polynucleobacter sp. AP-Kolm-20A-A1 (assembly GCF_018688315.1). Lineage (NCBI taxonomy): Bacteria > Pseudomonadati > Pseudomonadota > Betaproteobacteria > Burkholderiales > Burkholderiaceae > Polynucleobacter > Polynucleobacter sp. AP-Kolm-20A-A1. The sequence goes on along the minus strand of NZ_CP061315.1, from coordinate 1,262,636 downwards.
GAATAAACAAATTACTGTTACTACCGACGCAAGCGGAAACATCTTAATTAGTCCGGCCAATACAAAAGTGGTTTACATCCCGAGCTATAACCCTACGGTTGTTTATGGACCATGGCCTTATTCAGATTATCCGCCATACCCTATTTATGATCCTGCTTGGGGGCTAATGACTTTTGGTGTGGGCTTCATGATTGGTGATGGTTTTTGGACCTATCCAAATTGGAATAGCGGCACGATTAACTCAACGACCATCAACTCTTCTGGGCGCGTACCGTCTCGTCCAATTATTGGGCCAGCCAATATCGCTAACCAGCAACGTTTGCTAAATGATTGGAAAAATAATGCCACCCCAGGGGAGAGGCAGGCTGCCAGAATGGATGGTCAACGAGCCAATAATGCATTCCAGAAAGACGCAACCCCTCAAGAGCGGAATCAAGCGGACCGACTAAATCAAGAAGCCCGCAATGACGCCCAGATGGATAGATCTGATCCCAATGCTTATCGTGAGGCCGCTCAAGAAAACGCTTTGCGTGATCAAGCTCGCTTTGATGGAAATCAAGATCGCTCCAGCAGCTATGGTGGCGGTCACATGGGCGGCTTTGGCGGCGGTGGATATGGTGGCGGTAGCAGTCGCATGAGTGGATTTAATGGCGGCGGCGCTGGCCGCATGGGTGGATTTGGCGGGGGTCATATGGGTGGCTTTAGACGTTAACTATTATTTAGAGAAGAGAACCATGAAAACATTAACAGCAGCATTCATACTCACGGCATCCATTCTTTCCTTTGTGCCAAGTGCTTTTGCGCAGAAGGATCTCCCGGCGGACGATGCGAGCACCACTGCATTTGTTGAGCTCTGCAAAAATCCTGATGACGAACAAGGCCGCAGTTTCTGTTTTGGTTTTGGAGAGGGTGTGTATCAGGGGTACTTAGCAAACCGTCGTCAAGACGCGAAGCCAGCCATCTGCTTTGGAGAAAGAAGCGAGACTCGCAATGAGATCTTGCAAAAGTTTTTGGCGTGGTCCAAGACTAATCCTCAGTTCAATAATGAGAAAGCAGCAAAAACCTTAATGCGCTTTTTTACGGTTAATTACCCTTGTAAATAACAGCACTGAATAACAAAAAAGCCAGCTAAGTTAGCTGGCTTTTTCTTTGGAGAAACTACGCTTAGTCCGGAATATTGGACTTACGGATAATTGGACCCCATTTATTGATTTCAGCTTCAAGATGAGACTTGAGGCCAGTAGGAGTCATTTTGTCTTGAGAGACGATATCGATATTGGCATCCTCTAAACGTTTTTTAACATCAGGAGAATTGAGTGCTTTTTTCAAAGCGGCATTCAATTTATCCAAGATTGGTTTTGGAACGCCTTTTGGTGTGTACATGCCGTGCCAAACTTTGACTTCAAAGCCTTTTAAGCCCTGCTCATCCAAAGTAGGTACATTTGGAATGGCTGGCAAGCGTTTTAAAGTAGTTGTACCGAAGGCTTTCACACGACCATCCTTAATATAGGGAATGGTTTGAGTGGTTTGGTCGCACAGCAAATCAACCTGACCGCCCAATAAGTCTGTCAGAGCAGGGCCAGTTCCTTTGTAAGGGATGTTGGTTAGCTTGACGCCCATGCGACTCTGAAAGAGTAGGCCGCAAAGTTGTGAAACAGCGCCAGGGCCAGCATTAGCCATTGTTACTTTAGAGCCATTTGCTTTGATATAGGCTTCGAGCTCTTTGAAGTTATTTGCTGGCAAATCTTTTTTACCCAAAAGTACCATTGGCACATCAGCTACTTGGCCAATGTATTCAAAGTTACTCAATGGATCGTATGGGAGCTTGTCATAAAGTGCATTAGCAGTTGCCATGCCCATATGATGCAAATAGATTGTGTAGCCATCTGGTGCTGCACGTGCAACTTTAGTACTAGCAATTGTTCCGCCAGCACCATTCACGTTTTCAACAACAACAGTTTGTCCAAGGGCTTGACCCATTGGCACTGCAATTAAGCGTGCAACAGAGTCAGTTGGTCCGCCGGCTGCAAAAGGAACAATCAGTGTGATTGATTTAGTCGGCCAATCTTTTTGTGCGAGCGCACTAGTACTTAGAAGTGCGCCGGCAGTCAATGCTGCGACTATTCCGGAAGATAAGAATTGCTTGATTTTCACTTTGGTCTCCATCTTGTTTTTGTGTAGACCAATTTTGCCAGTTTTGTTACTTATTTGTCTCGCAAAAACCCTAGTGTTTACCAGTAATTGCCAAGGTTCTTTGGGCTAGTAAGACTACTGGTCGATCGATCATGCGGCCATCCAGCTTCACTGCACCCCCTTTGGACGCCTTATCGGCCTCAATAACCCGTGCAGCCCACGCCAGCTCTTCCTCCGTTGGGGTAAAGGCTTTAACAACAATGCTGACTTGCTTTGGGTGGATGCATAACTTGCCGCCAAAGCCCATGCGCTTGGCGCGCTCAGCATCATCAGTAATGCGCTCAATATCATCGGTAGATGGTGTAACCCCATCAATAGGAGGGGCAATTTGTGCAAGACGAGATGCCAGCACAATTTGATAGCGCGCAGTTTGTAATTCTGTTTCTTGGCGGTCGCACACCATTCCAAGATCAGCTTGTAAATCTAAATTTCCTATAGCAAGGCGAATCACCTGGTTGGAGTTTGCAATTTCTTTCAGTTGGTCTAAGCCAATCGCTGTTTCTATCATCGGAATGATGGCGGTATCAGGCAATATCAAAGCGGCGCCATTAATTTGATCGCGTGATTCACTTTTGGGAATCAGTAAGCAGCCAACCTGCAGTTCTTGCGCCAAGATTAAGTCAGCTGAGTAGAACTTGCTACCAGGAGAATTTGTGCGAATGACTAGGCGTTTCTTTTGTTCGGGAGTAAAGCTTGGCCATGCAGCGCGAATAGCATTGCGTGCAGATTCTTTATCTTCTTCTGCCACTGCGTCTTCTAGATCCAATACGACGCCACTAGCGCCACTATCTAAGGCCTTGGCAAAGCGCTCTGGGCGAGTCCCAGGTACAAACAGAAAATTGGTGCTAAAGCCCAATGGCGTATCAAGTGGATTCATATGAAAGTCGCTGACTTAGTTAGAGGGGAGTAAAAAGCCTATCTTGGCTTGTTTGCGGACATTCCACAAGAGATCAATTGCTTTGCTCATTTCTGCTGGGGTAGCACCATTGCTAAAGGCGGCAAGACGCATCGCCTTATCGGTAATTTCTGCGCGAGAGAGGGTATTGCCAGGATCGCCTTTGGGTTCATCAACGCGACCATCCAAAATCTGGCCATTGTTTAAGTGCACCTTTACTTTGCCGATCCAGCGCTGTGGGTAAGCGCCATCTACTTCGGGGTCTAGTGTCATGGATACCCGTTCGCGGAAACTGCAGATCTCATCATCGTGGAAGTGCTGATCAAATTCTTGCAGTCCAGCAAATTGGTAGTGAGCCACCAGGGCTAGTACGGTACCCATCGAGAACTTTGATTGATGTACGGTGGCTGGATCGGTCACTGGACCCAAAACGTCAATAGCACCTTGATGAACCAAGGTTTCTACCTTGGCAATATCACTCGGGGTAAGTTTGTTTGTGAGCATCACTTGCAATAAGGCATCAGCAGCGGGATGGGTGTGACGGCATGAGGCGTAATACTTAAAACTGGTTTCTGCTAAAGCCCAGCGACTGCCTAAGCGATCTACCAATTTGCTTGGATCACTATCGCTAGACATGCCTGCTGCCAAACCTTGCTTGCCCTCTAATATATGTTGGGCACCAGTAAAGCCTGCTTGAGCAATATAGGCAGACATCAATCCAGTTGAGGCTGCATGTGCGGTATGCAGTTGCTTGGAGTCCGCAGCATCACGCAAGAATTCCCAAAGGCCAGCTGATTGAGTGCCTGCAGAACCAAAAGCGTTGAGCATTTGTTCTGGGGTGAGCTTAAGAAGTCTCCCAACCGCTGCAGCAGCGGCTATTGTGCCTGCAGTGCCAGTGGTGTGAAATACCTTGTAGTGAGAGCGACCTAAGAATTCGCCAACCCGAATACCTACTTCATAACCGGCGATGGCAGCAACCAATACATCTTCACCAGAAGCGCCAACAGCTTGAGCGCAAGCTAGAACAGGTGGAAACACTACTGTTGCCGGATGGAAGACTGAGCCGTTATGAACATCATCTTGTTCTGCGACATGCGATGCGGCTGCATTAGCCATTGCCGCCAAGAACGGACTAGAAGTCTTGCGTGTTACCAATACTTCTGATGGGCCAGTATGTACTGCATCAAAGCCACCCATGTTTTGTGCAAATTGGGTAATGAGTTCAACAGGGCGAGAGCCTTTGCCAGCAATCGCCGAGCCAAACCAATCAACCAATAAATCTTCAGCGCGGTTCATTACCTCATTGGGAATATCTTTGGCCTGAAGCTTGGCTGCAAAGCTGGCTAATTCACGAGATAAGTGTTCAGTAGTCATAAATATCTTTTCTGAATTACGCCAAAACTGCAGTAGCTTGCATCGTGAGCCAACCTTCATGATCTTGCGCCCAAATGGAGATAGTTTTTCCGCTTGGATCCTTATCTAAATCAGGTTTGGCATTGACTTTGAAAATATTGATATCAAAAGTAGGGCGAATAGCGCGGAACTCAAAACTTTTGAGCTTGCAGCCTGGAATGCTTTGACGCACCAGATCAACTAGCATCGTGGCAATCAGCGGGCCATGTACGATTAAGCCTGGATAGCCTTCAACTTCAGTAACGTATTTGCGATCGTAATGAATGCGGTGACCATTAAAGGTGAGCGCTGAATAGCGAAACAGCAGCACATCATCTGGGGTAATTGTTTTGTTCCATTTGGCATCGGTAGGTGCTGGAGTAGGTGCTACGGGTTTGTCGTCAGGGCCTGGCGCATCGCGATACACAATGTCATGCTCTTCAATAATGGCCAGACCATTTTGGTTGGAGATCTGATGATTGACCAATACAAAAATCAAATCACCAGTGCGGCCCGCTTTATGGGTCACTGATTTAATTGTGGAGACACGTTCAATCTCGTCACCTACGGTGAGTGGTTGTAACCATTCAATACGGCTGCCTGCCCACATGCGACGAGGGAGTGGAACTGGCGGCAGAAATCCACCGCGTTTTGGGTGGCCGTCAGGACCAATCTCAGATTCTCGAGCGTGAGGCAAGAAATACAGCCAATGCCATAACTCAGGAAGGAAAGAACCCTTCTGAGGTGAGGGATCATTACGATCTAAGGTTGCCGACAGGGCGCGCACTGGGGCGGCTGTGACGGTGTCTTGAAAAGACTCGGTTTTACCAAGCCATTCTTGTAGGTGGGTAATGGTTTGAGGTTCGATTCGCATACATTCCATTATGCCAATCTTGTAGGAAAACTCATCCCATCAAAACAGAGATGCAATAAAAGAGCAATCCAGCCAAGGCTGATCCACCTAATACCGAGAGAACGCCTTTTTGAAACTTAAATAAGGCTAAACCAGCCAAAGCGCAGATCAGAATCGATATCCATGAGATTGAGCCGCCAAAGCCTCTTGGTAAAAACACGTGATACGCAAAAAATAACCCTAAGTTGGCAATTACGCCAACTACTGCAGCAGTGATGGCGGTAAGTGGTGCAGTAAATCCAAGCTTGCCATGAGTCGACTCAATTAAGGGTCCGCCCACTAAGATAAAAAAGAAAGAGGGCAAGAAAGTAAACCAAGTAGCAACGCAGGCGCCAATTACACCAAACCAAAATGGATTGCTATTTCCAATGAGGTATTGAATATGGCCAGCGAGGTAGCCAACAAAAGCCACCACCATAATGAGTGGTCCTGGTGTAGTTTCTCCAAGCGCTAATCCATCAATCATTTGATTGGCGCTTAGCCAGTGGAAATGATCGACTGCACCTTGATAAACATAAGGAAGCACGGCATAAGCACCACCAAAGGTCAGTAAGGCTGCTTTTGTAAAGAACCATGCAATGTTGGGGAATAAGGTTTTCCAACCAAAGATGCCAATTAGGGCGCCAATTGGAAGTAACCAGCATGCAAATGCAACCAAGCTATTGCGAATCGTTTTTGAATAACTAAATTTGGCGTGCTCAGGCGTTGGTGTGTGATCATCAATGATGGCGCTGCCATATTGCTTCAGTTCTTTTGTGCCATGGCCGCCACCTTGTTGAAAATATTCTGGGTAACGTTTGCCACCCCAGTAGCCGATAGCGGCAGCTATCAAAACGATGATGGGAAAGGCTAAGTTCAGAATAAAGATAGCCAGAAAAGATCCTAGCGCAACCCATTGCAATGCTTGGTTATGAATTGTGCGCCTACCAATACGAACTGCAGCATGCAATACGATCGCAGTGACTGCGGGTTTAATGCCAAAAAAGATTGCCGCAATCCATGGAACTTGTCCAAAGGTGAGATATACCCAAGACAAGCCAATTAATATAAATAGAGAAGGCAGTACAAAAAGTATGCCCGCCAGAATGCCACCCCAACTGCGGTGCATGAGCCAACCAATGTAAGTTACCAACTGTTGGGCTTCAGGCCCGGGCAACAGCATGCAGTAATTGAGCGCATGTAAAAAGCGCCGCTCAGAAACCCAGCGACGCTTTTCAACTAATTCTTGATGAAGAACTGCGATTTGTCCTGCAGGCCCACCAAAACTTATAAAACCAAGCTTAGCCCAGAACTTTAGGGCTTCGCGTAGTGGAACACTCAAACTTCGTCCATTCCGCCAACTACTTGGCTAAAGCCGTTATCGACATAAATGATTTCAGCGGTAATGCCATTGGCGAGGTCAGACAATAAGAATGCAGCCGTGTTGCCAACATCATCAATAGTGACGTTGCGACGTAGTGGTGCAGTTTGCTCAACCGCTTCCAAAATTTTGCCAAAGCCTTTGATGCCAGACGCTGCCAAAGTTTTGATTGGGCCAGCAGAGATGCCGTTAGCACGAATGCCTTTAGGGCCAACTGAACCGGCGAGGTAGCGAACAGAAGCCTCTAGCGATGCTTTTGCTAAGCCCATGGTGTTGTAGTTAGGAACATTCTTCATTGATCCCAAATACGTCAAAGTCAGTAATGAAGATTTGTCGCGCAACATTGGCAATGCTTCTTTCGCCATTGCTGGAAAGCTATATGCAGAAATGTCGTGAGCAATCTTGAAGCCTTCGCGTGAAAGACCTTCCAGAAAATCACCGGCAATGGCTTCGCGTGGTGCAAAGCCAATAGCATGAACAAAACCATCAAACTGGGGCCAAGATTTAGCCAAATCCTTGAAAAGGGCGCTGATTTGCTCATCGCTGCCAACGTCACAGTCAAAAATCAGTTCGGTATTGAATTCTTTTGCAAAATCAACAATACGGTCCTTAAAGCGCTCACCTACGTAGGTAAAGGCTAGTTCAGCGCCTTCACGGTGGCAGGCCTTGGCGATGCCATAGGCGATAGAGCGGTTAGAGAGGAGGCCGGTAATGAGGATTTTTTTGCCGGTGAGAAAGCCCATGTTGTGTCCTTTGCTTCAAATATGATTAGCTATCTACAATTGTTGCATATATGCCTACCCTAAAACCCATTCGCCAAATCGCCCATTTCGTGCTGCTAGCCCTGCTAGTAGGGCTTGGAGCCAATACAGTTCAGGCGGGACAGGGGATTGCGCAGTACGGAAAGCCTAAGTATTCCGAGGGATTTAGCCATTTTGATTACGTCAATCCCAATGCGCCCCGTGGCGGAACTCTGGTTTTGCCAAATCCTGGGCAGAGAACCAGTTTTGATAAGTTCAATCCATTTACGCTAAGGGGCATCACTGCTCCAGGCATTGAGCTTATGTTTGAGTCCTTAGCCGAGGGTAGTGCGGACGAGGTCTCCAGTATTTATGGATTGTTGGCCGACGATATTCAGGTGGCCAAAGACCGCAAGTCAGTTACTTTTCATATTCGCTCAGAGGCAAAATTTTCAGACGGCAGTCCAGTATTGGCTGCTGACGTTAAGCACAGCTTTGATACTTTGATGAGCGGTAAAGCGCATCCGCGTTACAAAACCACGTTTGCTGATATCAAAGACGCAGTGGTTTTGTCTGATCGATCCATTCGATTTGATTTTAAGAATGACAATGCCGAGCTGCCAATTTTGGCGGGAACATTTCCAGTCTTCTCTCGCAACTGGGGTAAGCAAGCTGATGGCACCATCATCCCATTTGAGAAGCTGGCTTTTGAGCCTCCTATTGGTAGCGGCCCGTATTTAATTGAATCTTTTAAAGCTGGCAAGTCGATCGTCTACAAAAAGAATCCAAACTATTGGGTTGATCAACTGAGCAAGCCACTCAATGTCCGTGTTGGCTTCTATAACTTTGACCGCGTTTTGTACAAGCTCTATAGCGATGATGCTGTTAGGTTGGAAGCCTTTAAGGCAGGGGAGTTTGATGCTCTAGTCGAGTATCGCGCCAAGATCTGGGCCAAGGGTTATGTGGGCTCCAAGTTCGATAAGGGCATTCTGCTAAAGAAAGCATTCTTAAATCACAATGGCGCTGGCATGCAAGGCTTTGCCATGAACGTACGCCGCCCCATCTTTAAAGATGCACGTGTGCGTGAGGCTTTAGGTTATGCGCTAGATTTTGAATGGCTCAATCGCCAAATATTTTTTGATCAATACAGTCGCATTAATAGTTATTTCACTAACAGCGATTTAAGCGCCAATTTTGATGGTCCACGCAAACCTACTGAGGCAGAATTAAAGTTACTCAAGCCTTTAAAAGCGAAATACCCTCAGTGGGTTCCTGACGCTGTCTTTGGTCCTATGCCTGCTGCACCATCTACAAAGTCACCAGCCAGCTTGCGTCAAAACCTGAAGAAAGCGCGCGAATTACTGATGCATGCTGGTTGGCAATATCGCGACGGTGCATTGCGTAATGAGAAGGGCGAACCGTTCCGTTTTGAGATAGTCGAAGACGGTGGATTTTTCTTGAGAGTCATTTCTGCTTATGTGCGCAATTTAGAAAAGTTAGGTGTGCAGGTTGACATTCGTACAAGCGACTTTGCCCTGCATCAGAAGCGCATGAATGAGTACGACTTTGATATGACCACAGTACGTTTCCAGGATTCCCAAAACCCTGGCAATGAGCTTTGGGATCGCTTTGGCAGTCAAGCCGCCAAAGAAAAAGGATCTGACAATGTGATTGGTGTGCAATCACCGGTAGTGGACGCCTTGATTGATGAAATCACCAAGGCACAAAATCGTGATCAGTTAAGAACGGCGACTAGGGCGTTAGATAGAGTCTTGTGGAATAGTTATTACGTTGTTCCTCAGTGGTACAACCCGACGCATCGCGTTGCCTTCCGTCACGAGATGCGCTATCCAGAGCCTCCTTTGTATTACTCAGCTGAAGCATGGATCATGCAAAATTGGTGGAAAGAAGAGGCTAAATAATGCAAGGTCAAATGCGCGCCTATATTTTCAAACGTTTGCTCTTGATGATTCCTACCATCTTGGGCGTGCTAACTCTCACCTTTGCGGTGGTGCAATTTGTTCCAGGTGGTCCCGTAGAGCAAATGGTGCTTGAGTTAAAAGGTAAAGGCAGTGCCGCAACTGGTGGCTCTGAATCTTCCGGCTCTGGTTCAACTTATCGCGGTCGACAAGGTGTCGATGCGCAGCGCTTAGAAGAAGTTAAAGCGCTGTATGGTTTTGACAAGCCACCCTTAGAGCGTTATTTCATGATGTTGGGGCGTTTTGCTAGATTCGATTTGGGTCAAAGCTATTACCAGCATGAGAGCGTATGGCGATTGGTAGTTTCTAAATTGCCGGTGTCCATCAGCATTGGCTTGTGGACCTTCTTTATTACTTATTTGGTATCCATTCCTTTGGGTATTGCAAAGGCCGTACGCGATGGCTCACGCTTTGATGCAATCACGAGCAGCATGATTCTGGTGGGTTATGCCATTCCAGGGTTTGTGCTTGGAGTCTTATTGCTGGTGGTGTTTGGCGGAGGTAGTTTCTTACAGATATTTCCGCTGCGAGGACTGACTTCGGATAACTGGAGCGATCTCAGTTTGATTGGCAAAGTCATGGATTACTTATGGCATTTGGTGCTGCCAATTACTGCGTCTGTTCTCGGCAGCTTTGCGGTAGTGACAATGCTTACGAAAAATTCTTTCTTGGAAGAGATTCGCAAACAATACGTTCTGACCGCAAGAGCTAAAGGGCTTACTGAGAAGCAGGTTCTATGGAAGCATGTATTTCGTAATGCACTCTTGCCGTTGGTAACTGGTTTCCCGGCAGCATTTATTGGGGCATTTTTCACTGGGTCACTATTGATCGAGACGCTGTTTTCTCTTGATGGGCTTGGTCTGCTCTCCTATGAGTCCGTGATGCGTCGCGATTACCCAGTAGTCTTTGGCACTCTGTATTTATTCACCTTGATTGGTCTGTTCACTAAATTAATTTCAGATCTTTGCTACGTTTATGTAGACCCACGCATTCAGTTTGGTGCAGGAGGGGGCTCATGAGTCGTTGGCAGCGCTTTAAAAATAGTCGCATGGGTTATGCGAGCCTATGGATCTTCATGGTGCTCTTTGGTTTATCAATGTGCGCCGAGCTAATTGCAAATGACAAACCTTTAGTGGTGCGTTATGAAGGCCATTTTTATTTCCCGATTATTAAGAGCCAGCCAGAAACGGTTTTTGGTGGAGATTTCTCTACGCCTACAGATTTCTTGGACCCGGATATTCGTCAGAACATTACTAGCAATGGAAATTGGGCAATCTATCCGCCAGTTCACTATAGCTACGAGACGCTAAATTATTTTTCTCAAGTGCCAAATCCAGCTCCACCCTCTTGGGAGAACTGGTTAGGAACTGATGATCGCGGGCGTGATGTTCTGGCGCGCTTAATTTATGGCTTCCGTCTGTCCATCCTCTTTGGTTTGGCGCTCACGATTGTTGGGGTGAGTGTGGGCATCATCACGGGATCTTTAATGGGATTTTTTGGTGGCAAGTTTGACCTAGTCTCGCAACGCATTATCGAAATCTGGTCGGCTATGCCCGAGCTTTATCTGTTGATTATTTTTGCCTCAATCTTTAATCCCAGCGTTTCCTTGCTGATTATTTTGTTAGCAGCCTTCGGATGGATGGGCTTATCGGATTACGTACGAGCAGAATTTTTCCGCAATCGCGCTTTAGAGTATGTGAGGGCCGCAAGAGCGTTGGGCCTGACGAATGTGCAAATCATGTGGCGTCACATTTTGCCTAATAGCTTGACGCCAGTGATTACTTTTTTACCTTTCCGCATGAGTGCCGCCATTTTGTCTTTGACAAGCCTGGACTTCTTGGGCTTAGGTGTTCCCCCAGGCACGCCAAGTCTTGGGGAGCTGCTCTCTCAAGGAAAAAGCAATCTAGATGCTTGGTGGATTTCCTTATCGACTTTTGTGGTCTTGGTGGCAACCTTGTTGCTATTAACCTTTATGGGCGAAGCATTACGCAATGCTTTTGATTCACGCAAAGCTGGCGTAATGAACGGAGGTCGCTCATGAGTCTGCTACGTTATGAGGACCTTAGCATCTCTTTTGGGACGGGTCGCCGTGAAAAGTTTGCCGTCAACCATCTCGATTTAGAGGTTGGTATCGGTGAGCGGGTTGCACTGGTAGGGGAGTCGGGTTCAGGCAAGACGCTGACTGCATTGGCGCCATTGAGACTTGAGCCTGAAGGCGCCAAAGTTTCCGGAAAGATTCTGTGGAACAAGAAAGACGGGAAGGGCACAGTCGATTTGCTCTCAATGTCGATACAAGATATTCGGGAAATTCGTGGTCGTGAAATCGCCATGGTATTTCAGGAGCCCATGACTGCGCTAAACCCATTGTTTACTGTAGGCAATCAAATTATCGAAGCGGTACAAATCTATCAGCCTTTAATTTCTAAGGCGGATTCGATTGATGCTGCGATTGATTTGCTTCGTAAGACCGGCATCCCGGAGCCTGAACGTCGCTTTCACTCCTATCCCCATCAGCTTTCCGGTGGTCAAAGACAGCGCGCCATGATTGCAATGGCGCTGGCATGTAAGCCAAGACTTCTCATTGCGGATGAGCCGACTACGGCATTGGATGTGAGTTTGCGTTTGCAGATTTTGGATTTATTAAAAGAGCTGCAAGAAGAATCTAAAAGCGATGGCGGCATGGGTATTCTGTTAATTACGCATGATCTGAACATGGTGAAACATTTTGCGCAGCGAGTGGCAGTTCTCAATCAAGGCGTCTTGATGGAAACCGGCCCTACTAAACAGGTCTTTGAGCATCCAGAAGATCCGTACACCCGCGCCTTAGTCAATAGTGAACCCGTTCGTGACTTGGCACCGCTTATGCCATTAGCCCCAGTGCTGCTGAAAACTGAAGAGTTATCGGTTGCTTACCCAAGCTCTGAGTCCACCTCTTGGCTTAAAAAGGCTCCGTCTCATAAGGTCCTTAAAAAAGTGAGTTTTGCGCTAAAGCAAGGACAAACGATTGGCGTGATCGGTGAGTCAGGCTCTGGCAAGACCACTTTAGGTATGGCCGTCCTCGGTCTATTGGGGGATTCAGCAGCAGAAGTGACTGGTGATGTTGATGTGCTGGGTAGTGATTGGCAAAAACTCAAGCCTGTTGAACGACGTGCAATGCGCTCTAGCTTGCAGGTTATTTTTCAGGATCCGTTTGGCTCACTATCGCCCCGCATGAATGTGTTGCAAATTGTTTCCGAAGGTTTGGATGTGCACTTTCCAAATTTGTCTGCTGCGGAAAGAGAGTCTCGCGTAGTCGATATGCTCAAAGAGGTAGGTTTAGATCGCTCGGCACTTCTGCGATACCCCCATGAATTTTCTGGTGGTCAGCGTCAACGCATTGCGATTGCGCGCGCACTCATTTTGCGGCCGCAAATATTAGTTTTAGACGAACCCACTTCTGCGTTGGATGTATCTATTCAGAAGCAGGTGCTGGCCTTGCTGACCGAGCTGCAGAAAAAATACAACCTGGCTTATTTGATGATTAGTCACGATTTGGCAGTAATCAGAGCAATGTCGCATGAGGTGATGGTCCTCAAGGGTGGCAAGGTGGTGGAGTTCGGGGATACCGAAACCCTCATTAAGCACCCTCGTCAGGTCTATACCAAAGAGCTTTTTGCAGCCGCCGAGCTGACTTAAGGCAGGGCTAGAGGAGGGCGAAAACCCCTCTCAAATGGGCTAAATTGGTGCATTTGCCCCTATTTAAGACAAATTTATCTTTATAAACAAAGACTTATCTCTAGACTCAGTACTTGGTTAATTGAGGGTTCTTTGTTAAACTGGTTCGATGTCACTGAAAAAAGCGCTGCTTACTAAACTCCTAGGCTTAGGTCTGGGCGTTTTCATTTGCATCTCCGCCCAAGCTGCTGATCCTGTGGTCGAAGCATCCTCTGATGCTGTGGTGCCTAAGGAGAGTATGTTCCAGGCGGGTAGGTCTTATATCGCGCGCGTTTCAGATCGCTTGGCAGATACCGTAACCGGTAAATCAGAAGAACTTATTAATCGCGCCATGGAAGTCGTTGGTGTGCGCTATCGCTGGGATGCTGAGTTGCCTCAGTCGGGATTAGACGGTAGCAGTTTTGTTGGCTATGTCTTTAAAGACAAGCTCGGATTTTTATTGCCACGCAAATCTACGCAAATGAGTCGTGTTGGCAAACCTATCAATCGTGATGAGTTGCAACCCGGCGATTTGGTTTTCTTCAACACCATGCGCTTAACTTTTTCTCACGTTGGTATTTACGTGGGTGATAACAAGTTCATTCATTCGCCTTCTAAAGGTACGAATGTTCGTGTCGATGATCTCGGCAGTCTTTATTGGGATAAACGTTTTGATGGCGCACGTCGTTTAGACGGCAGCGACAATCTCGATGACGCTGAGCGTCAAGAGCTTCTTAACGAAGTTAAAAACCTCAAGCGTAAGTCGCGCAGCCTTTAACTAAGGCGCCTGAAGGCTTTGGCCCTTCAGGTTTATGGCTATTAGCCTCTCAGCTTTTCTTTAATCAACCCCATTTGCTCTTGCGTTGCAACTTCGCCAGCAAGAATTGCAGCATTTCTGGATTTGAAATCACCGCTACTCATTTGTTTTAAGTGCGGTTGAATCGCAATGTCAGCGCTTTTCAGTTCGTACTGATTAATGCTTCTTTGCATAATGGAGATAGTTTGCTGGAGGATGCCAAACGTTCCGCTGGCATCTTGATGAACGGGTTCTGAAGAGATGTTGACTGCAATGACTAGTGTCGCGCCCATCTGCCTTGCATAGCTCACTGGTACTGGTGCAACTAAACCGCCGTCGACATATTCTTTGCCGCTGATGATGGCCGGCTGAAATACTCCAGGCACGCTACAAGATGCGCGCACTGCAAGACCTGTATTTCCGGATCTGAATAAAACACCTTTGCCAGACTGTAATTCGGTAGCAACAATTCCTAGGGGAATGCGCATTTGTTCAATGGATTTGTTTTGCACTTCCCGATTGACCATGTTTTGAAGTGCATCTCCCTTAATCAGCCCCCCAAAGCGACCAGCAAAGGGAAGCCCCCAGTCAGCAATCGTGGCCTCGTCCAAGTTCAAAGCAAGACGATTGAGATCATTACCAGTGGCACCCGAGGCTAGCAGGGCGGCGATGACGCTGCCCGCGCTACTGCCAACTACGATATCCGGCCTGATGCCCTGGGCTTCAAGCGCCTTAATCACGCCCACATGGGCAAAGCCTCTGGCTGCTCCAGCCCCTAGAACTAAACCCACAACTGGTTTCTTGCTCCCAATGAGGCTGCAGGAGCTTAGACTTGCACCTCCAACAAGGGCGCCCACCCCAATACCTAGACCGAGAAGTCTGCGGCGATCCATGGAATCTGGTGCGCTAGGGGCTGATAACGGGGGTTTTGTGGAATTCTTATGCATGTGGCTATTGTATTGAGCCTACCTTATAATGGGTGCAAGGTGAACGAAAAGGACTTCGTTGGAGCGCGGGCATATTCCCATAAGAACTGATGAGATGGATTGTCCGTAGTCGCTAGAAAACACCAAAACCCATTACTGAATACATTTTTAAAGCCTAATCAGGATTACTCCTGGTAGCCCGAATTTTATGGACGATCACAATAAGCGCGTAATTGAAACAGCCCTCCTGTGCGCGCAGGAGCCACTCACCGTTGCTGATTTGTCTCGCTTATTTGTTGATGACATCACTACGGCTGATATCGATGAAGCATTGGTCGAGTTGCAGCGCGCTTGGGATGACAAGGGCATGGAGTTAGTGCATATCGCTACGGGTTGGCGTTTTCAGAGCCGCCTTTCAATGCGCGAATACCTTGATCGCCTAACCCCAGAAAAGCCGCCAAAGTATTCACGCGCCGTGATGGAAACCTTAGCCATCATCGCTTACCGTCAGCCTGTAACACGTGGTGAGATTGAAGAGATCCGTGGTGTTGCAGTGAGTAGCAACGTCATGAAGCAGTTGGAAGATCGCGGTTGGGTTGAAGTCATTGGCCATAAAGAAACAATTGGTCGCCCAGGCTTATATGCAACCACCAAGCAATTTTTAGATGATCTCAGTCTGACAAATTTACAAAGCTTGCCAATTTTGGAAGATGCTGCGCCAATGGCTGCTGCAGAACAATTAGGTCAAGCTGTAATGGAATTTGATCCATCAGCTACAGTAGAAACAGTAGTCATTGATGCTGACGCACAAGAAGTTGCTGTTGTTGAAGAAACAGTAGAAGTAGAAGCAATCGAGATGATTGCAGAAGAAACAACTATCGAAGTGGCTGAAGAAGCTACCCCTGAGTCTGAAGATAAAACAGACGAAACAAAATAATTATTAATGACAAGCTCCAACGAAAACGATTCATCCCCGGTAGTAAATCCATCGGCAACCCCTTCTAATTCAGACGCTGCGCCATCGCATTCTGATGGCCCAAAGACTGAAGGTGGAGAACGTGGCGAGCGTGGAGAGCGTCGTCCGCGCCGACAAGGTAGTGGCAAGCATCCATTTAATAAGAAGCGCCCATTTAATAAAGATCGGCCACGCCGCGAAGGTGGCGATACCAATGGGCCGCGCGAGGGTGGCAACAATCCAGGGAATAACCAATCTTCAAAACTAGCCCCAAACCCAGCTGAGAGCGAAGCCTTATTTGCTTCAGTGGTGTCCGGCGAATTCGATGCCGCATTGGATGCACCTGAAGTAGAAGAAGTCAAAAATCCTGATGGTGTCAATGAGAATGAGATCTCTCATCAAACGGGTGCAGAGCGTCGCGCACAACGTGCACAGCGTTCACGTGAAGATGAAGATCCGGATGCGCCAACAGAAGATGAAGTGAGTAGCTTGCAATTTGCAAACGTCGATGATTTGCCTCTCAGTTTGCGTGATGAAGTATGGTCAGACCTTGACGGCTTAGATGACGATGCTGACGACGAAGATACTGTTAAGTTGCACAAAGTATTAGCTGACGTTGGCATGGGATCACGTCGCGATATGGAAGACTTGATTATTCAAGGACGTGTATCGGTTAACGGATTACCAGCTCATATTGGTCAACGCATCGGACCAACAGATCAAGTACGCATTAATGGCAAGCCAGTGCATCGCAAGATTCAGACGAAGCCGCCGCGCGTGATCATGTATCACAAGCCTGCCGGCGAAATCGTGAGCCAGTCAGACCCAGAGGGTCGTCCCACCGTATTTGATCGTTTGCCAAAACCACGCCAAGGTCGTTGGATTGCAGTAGGTCGCTTGGACTTTAATACCGAAGGTCTGTTGTTATTTACAACTTCAGGTGAATTAGCAAATCGTTTGATGCATCCACGTTACGGTGTTGAACGTGAATATGCCGTGCGTATCTTGGGCGACTTGAGTCAAGAAAATACTTCACTATTAAAGAGCGGTATTACGCTTGATGATGGCCAAGCAAAATTCTTACGTTTAGCGATGGGTGGCGGCGAAGGCGCTAACCGTTGGTACCACGTTGCATTAAATGAAGGCCGTAATCGCGAAGTACGTCGTATGTTTGAAGCAGTCGGTCATACGGTATCCCGCTTAATCCGAACTCGTTACGGAATCTTCTTGTTGCCTCCACGCTTAAGGCGTGGCAAATGGGAAGAGATTGAGGCTGGCGGTATCTACAACTTGATGAAGTCTGCTGGCTTAAAAATGCCGCAACCACAAGATAAGGGCCGCAACCCCAATGCCAATAATCGCGATCGTCGTCCTATGGGGGAAGACTTTCAGCCCGATCCAATGCAAACCTCGGTTTCTTACTGGGGCTCTCGCGACGCCTTAACCCTTGCTAGTGGCCACAACGGCCTAACGCACCAGGGCAGAGGCGGCAAACCTGGCGGTGGAGGCGGCTCTGGCGAAGGGCGCGGACCATTCCGGGGTCGTACCCAAGGCGGTAGACCGGGCCAGGGTGGTCAGGGTGGCCGTGGCGGACAGGGTGGACAGGGCGGTCAAGGTGGCCAGGGTCAAAATCGTAGTAAAGGCGGCAAAGTGCACCATGGACAGTCTGCTTTTGTGACCGGTAACCCTCAAACTCCTGGAAACGGGCCTAAAAGAGGCGCACCAAAAGGGCGAAAACCCTTCAATAAAGGGCCTAGAAAACCGCGAAATCCGGGCGAAAGCTTCTGATTTGTATCGGTTTTCTCCTAAATAGGCTATAATTTTGGTCTTACAGCAGGATTCTGCTGTTTTTAGTTGTTACCGACTGATGTTGCGATCAACGTAAGTCGGCCTGTTCTGAATTTCGAGAATATGGGCTTTGAAGCCCATTTTTTTTTGCCATTTTGGTATGAAGGGGAGTCGTGAAGGATCAGCAGGTTATTTCTGCAGAGCTGGAAAACTTGGGTTACACGCTAGTTGATATTGAGCGTGAAGCCGGAGGATTGCTGCGCGTCACGATTGAAAACCCAGATTACGAACGCATGATTACTGTTTTGGATTGCGAAAAGGTGAGCCATCAGTTGAGCTACACCTTGCCAGTTGAAAACATTCCTTATGAGCGTTTAGAGATTTCGTCTCCAGGGTTGGATCGTCCAGTGAAAAGTGCCGCTGATTTTGAGCGCTTCGCTGGAATGGAAGTGGATTTGAAGTTGCGTGTTGCCGTTGGTAACCGCAAGAATTTTCGTGGTGAGTTGCAAGGTTTGCTGAGTGGTGAATTGAATTCACCGGATGCAAAGTTTGGTTTGGTATTTGAGGGTGCTGATGGTCAGCCCTCTCAATTGGAGTTCTCTTTAGCCGAGGTCGATAAGACTCGGTTGGTCCCTGTTATTGATTTCAAAGGAAGAAAGTCATGAGCCGAGAAGTTCTCATGTTGGCAGACGCGTTAGCGCGTGAAAAGAACGTTGATCAAGCTATCGTATTCGAGGCGTTGGAGATGGCTTTGGCCTCTGCAACTAAGAAGCGTTATGCAACAGAAGACGTGGATATCCGCGTTTCGATTGATCGCGAAACTGGTGAATACGAAACCTTCCGTCGCTGGTTGGTTGTTCCTAACGAAGCCGGTTTGCAAGAGCCTGATAAAGAGATTTTGCAATTTGAAGCTCAAGAGCAACTCGCTGACATGGAAGTTGGCGACTACATCGAAGAGCAAATCGAATCTTTAGCTTTCGGTCGTATTGGTGCACAAGCTGCTAAGCAAGTGATCTTGCAACGCATTCGTGATGCTGAGCGCGAGCAGATTTTGAACGACTACCTTGAGCGTGGCGAAAAAGTCATGACCGGTACCGTCAAACGTGCCGACAAGAATGGCCTCATCATTGAATCTGGTCGTGTTGAAGCATTGCTCCGTCGCGATCAAATGATTCCAAAAGAGAACTTACGTTCTGGTGACCGTGTACGTGCATACATCCTCAAAGTGGATCGTGAAGCACGTGGCCCACAAATTGAACTCTCACGTACTTGCCCAGATTTCTTGATCAAGTTGTTTGAGAACGAAGTTCCAGAGATGGAGCAGGGCTTGCTAGAGATCAAGGGCGCAGCCCGTGATCCTGGTGTCCGCGCAAAAATTGCTGTGATTACTTATGACAAGCGTATTGACCCAATCGGTACTTGTGTTGGCGTACGTGGCACTCGCGTTACTGCAGTACGTAATGAAGTTGCTGGTGAAGCAGTGGATATCGTATTGTGGTCTGAAGATCCAGCTCAATTTGTGATTGGTGCTTTGGCTCCAGCTCAAGTTTCTTCTATCGTGGTTGACGAAGAGCGTCATGCCATGGACGTAGTAGTGGACGAAGAGAACTTGGCAATCGCAATTGGCCGTAGCGGACAAAACGTTCGCTTGGCGAGCGACTTGACTGGTTGGCAGATCAACATCATGACTCCAGAAGAGTCTGCTGAGAAAACTGAAAAAGAAGCATCCTCTGTACGCCAGTTGTTTATGGACAAGTTGGATGTGGACCAAGAAGTGGCTGACATCTTGATTGAAGAAGGTTTCAACACATTGGAAGAAGTGGCTTATGTGCCATTGTCTGAAATGTTAGAGATCGACTCTTTCGACGAAGACACTGTGAACGAGTTGCGTACGCGTGCTCGCGATTCTTTGTTGACTATGGAGTTGGCAAAAGAAGAGCGCGTTGGTGAAGTTTCACAAGACTTGCGCTCCTTAGAAGGAATGACAACAGAACTGATTGCTAAGCTTGCTGACAATCAAGTTCATACCCGTGACGACCTTGCTGAACTAGCTGTTGATGAGCTGGTTGAGGCGACACAAATTGACGAAGAAACTGCGAAAACGCTCATCATGAAAGCGCGCGAACATTGGTTTACTTCATGAGAGGAAGTAGTGCATGGCAACAACAGTAAAAGTACTCGCTAAAGAATTAAAACGTACCGCGCCAGACCTCTTGGAGCAGTTGAAGGCGGCCGGTATCGAAAAAGGTTCTGAGGACGATAGCATTACCGAAAAGGACAAAACTGTCCTGCTCGAGCATTTGCAAAAAGCACATGGCAGCGCTGACACTGGCGCGCGCAAAAAGATTACTTTGATCAAGCGCGAAAGTTCAGAAATTCGTCAAGCAGACTCTGCTGGACGTACACGTACCGTGCAAGTTGAAGTTCGTAAAAAGCGTGTGCTTGTTAAGGCGGGTGATAAAGCTCCTGAGGCAGCTGCCCCAGAAGTTGCTCCAGCGAAAGCGGAAACTAAAGCCGCACCAGCCAAGCCAATCATTTCTGAAGAAGAGTTAGAGAAGCGCGCAGCTGAGGCAACTCGCCAAGCTGAGTTGTTAGCTCGTCAAGAAGCCGAAATGAAGGCTGCTGAAGATGCTCGTCAGAAAGAAGTTGCCGCTCCTGCAGTTGAAAAGGAAGTGGCACCTGCCGATGAAGCTCCAGCTGCTGCAGCTGCCGCTGCAGAGAAAAAAGCGGTTGCTGATAAAGCTGCAAAAGAATTGGCCGCAAGCAAAGAAAAAGAACTTGCTGATATTCGTGCTCGCCGTGCCGCTGCTGAAGCTGAGGCTTTAGCAATTCGCGACATGATGAGTGCTCCGGCTCGTGTTTTGAAGGCACCAAGTGAAATTGCTGCTGAAGAGGCGAAAAAAGGCACTTTGCATAAGCCTGCTAAAGCTGAAGGTGCAGACGACAAGAAAAAAGCCGTTGCTAAAGTTGGCGGTAAAACAATCAAGTCTTCTGAAACATCATCCACTTGGCAAGAAGAAGGCGCCAAGAAGCCTGGTGGTCTGAAGACTCGTGGTGATTCATCTGGTGGTGTTGGTGGTTGGCGTTCAGGCGGCGGTCGTAAGAAGCAGCGTCAAATCGCTGAAGCGAACGTTGATACGAATTTCCAAGTTCCAACAGAGCCAGTGGTGCGTGATGTTCACGTTCCAGAAACCATTACTGTTGCTGAGTTAGCTCATGCGATGGCGGTGAAGAGTGCAGAAGTGATTAAGTTGTTGATGGGTATGGGCCAGATGGTCACCATCAATCAAGTGCTTGATCAAGATACTGCGATGATCATCGTAGAAGAAATGGGACACAAAGCCTTTGCTGCGAAATTGGATGATCCAGATTTAGATTTGGGTACAGATGGTCATGATGCAGAATTGTTGCCACGTCCTCCGGTTGTTACGGTGATGGGTCACGTTGACCACGGTAAAACTTCTTTGCTCGATAAGATTCGTGCTGCACGAGTTGCTACTGGTGAAGCCGGTGGTATTACTCAGCACATTGGTGCATATCACGTAGAAACACCACGTGGCATGATCACGTTCCTCGATACCCCGGGTCACGAAGCCTTCACGGCAATGCGTGCTCGTGGTGCGAAGGCAACCGATATTGTGATCTTGGTGGTGGCTGCTGATGACGGCGTGATGCCGCAAACCAAAGAAGCGATTCACCATGCGGTTGCTGGTGGCGTTCCATTGGTTGTTGCGATCAATAAGATTGATAAACCAGAAGCTAACTCTGAGCGCGTTAAAACTGAATTGGTTGCAGAGCAAGTGGTTCCTGAGGAATACGGTGGCGATGTGCCATTTATTCCAGTGTCCGCAAAAACTGGCGAAGGCATTGATGCTTTGCTAGAAAACGTACTCTTGCAAGCTGAAATCTTGGAATTGAAAGCACCGAAAGATGCTCCTGCTCAAGGTTTGGTGATTGAAGCACGTTTGGATAAAGGTAAGGGACCGGTTGCAACTGTATTGGTTCAGTCCGGCACACTCAAACGTGGAGACATGTTGCTAGCTGGCTCTACATTTGGTCGCGTACGCGCCATGATGGATGAGAACGGCAAGCCATGTAACGAAGCTGGCCCATCTATTCCGGTAGAGATTCAAGGTTTGGCAGAGGTGCCAGCTGCTGGTGAAGCTGTACAAGTGGTTCCTGATGAGCGCAAGGCTCGTGAGATTGCACTTTTCCGTCAAGGTAAGTTCCGTGACGTGAAGCTCGCTAAACAGCAGGCATTCAAGCTCGAAACCATGATGGAAAACATGGAAGAAGGCGCTATCGAAGCGAAGTTGTTGCCACTCATCATCAAGGCAGACGTTCAAGGCTCACAAGAAGCTTTGGCTCAATCATTGATGAAGTTATCTACACCAGAAGTGAAGGTTCAAATCGTTCACGCTGCGGTAGGTGGAATCACTGAAACTGACGTGAACTTAGCGGTTGCTTCTAAGGCAGTCATCATTGGCTTTAACTCTCGTGCAGATGCAGCAGCGCGTAAGTTGGCTGAGAACAATGGCGTAGATATTCGATATCACAACATTATTTATGACGCTGTAGATGAAGTGAAGCTGGCTCTGAGCGGCATGTTGACTCCAGATAAGAAAGAAGAAATCACTGGTCTGGTTGAGATCCGTCAAGTCTTCTTGGTATCTAAAGTTGGCGCAATTGCAGGTTGCTTGGTTGTTGACGGTATCGTTAAACGTACTTCAAGCGTTCGTCTCTTGCGTGATAACGTGGTTGTTTGGACAGGCGAATTGGATTCTCTAAAGCGCTTCAAGGATGACGCTAAAGAAGTTCGCGCCGGTGTTGAGTGCGGCCTGTCATTAAAAGGCTACAACGACATTAAAGAAGGCGACCAGCTTGAGGCATTCGAAGTTACTGAAGTTGCTCGTTCACTCTAAGCGTTCTAGGCAATATGCATAAAACTAGCCCGCATCGTAACCAGCGTCTCGCCGATCAAATTCAGCGAGACCTGGCCGAGCTTATTCCACGTGAATTGCGTAGTCCAAGCCTGGGCTTGATTACTTTGCAAAGTATCGAGCTCACACCAGACTTGGCGCACGCCAAAGTGTTCTTTACTGTTTTGGGCGCTGAGCCTGAGCATGCCTTAAAAGCACTTCAAGAAAAAGCAGGCTATTTGCATTCATTATTGTTTAAGCGTTTGCACATTCACACTGTTCCTACATTGCATTTTCACTATGACAGCTCAGTTGAGCATGGCATAGAAATGTCTCGTTTGATCGATCAAGCAGTTGAGAGCGATCATAAAGACGAGAATAAGTAATTCATGGCTATCAGAATCGACGGCGTAGTGCTGCTAGATAAACCCGCTGGAATGAGTTCACAGGGTGCAGTTACTGCAGTTAAGCGTGCATTTAATGCTGACAAAGCTGGTCATACGGGTACATTGGATCCGATGGCAACGGGTTTGCTTCCTATTTGTTTGGGTGAGGCTACTAAGTACTCCCAAGATTTACTCGAAGCTGATAAGACCTATATCGCACGCGTCAAATTTGGTTCACGTACCGACACCGGTGATGCTGAAGGCCAAATCATTGAAGAATTGTCTTTGCCTGTATTTGCTAGCGAAGCGGAAATCAGAATAGCTCTAGATGCCTTGCTCCCGAAATTCACAGGGGCAATATCTCAAGTGCCGCCAATGTACTCTGCTCTCAAGCGCGACGGTAAACCTTTATATGAATATGCTCGTGCTGGTGTTGAATTAGAACGCACACCAAGAGACATCACAATTCATGCAATTCGTTGGACTGATATCCAGTGGCCAGAAGCTACATTAGAAGTGAGTTGCAGCAAGGGCACTTATATTCGTGTCTTGGCTGAAGATATTGGCAATGCGCTGGGTTGCGGCGCTCACTTGGTTGGCTTACGCCGTACCGAAGTAGGGCATCTCACGCTTGAGCAGTCCTTTACGATTGAATCCATTCAAAGCGGCTTGCAAAATACAGCAGACTATATTTTGCCGGTTGATGCGCTTTTGCAAACCTTGCCCCACTTAACTGTGGATGAGCAACAAGCTAAGCGCCTTGAGATGGGGCAACGTGTTCCACTCAATTTACCCTCCATCGAAGCATTGGTACGCATCTATCGCGCGACCGCTGCTCCCCACAACTTTATTGGTACTGCTGATTGGCGTTCCGGAGTTTTACATCCGAAACGATTGATTTCCCAGGCCCACTAATACTGATTATTTATAACCTTTTTACTTATCTTTAACTTTAGAAGCTTCACATGACTAAACGCGCACTTCGTAACATCGCCATCATCGCCCACGTTGACCACGGTAAAACTACTTTGGTTGACCAACTCTTGCGCCAATCTGGCACATTCCGCTCCAATGAAAAAATGACCGAACGCGTCATGGACTCAAACGACTTGGAAAAAGAGCGTGGTATTACTATTTTGTCCAAGAACTGTGCGGTGGAGTATGACGGCACACACATCAACATCGTTGACACCCCAGGACACGCGGACTTCGGTGGTGAAGTAGAGCGCGTACTCTCGATGGTTGACGGCGTATTGCTGCTAGTTGACGCGGTTGAAGGCCCAATGCCGCAAACCCGCTTCGTAACCAAAAAAGCCTTGGCTTTAGGTTTGAAGCCAATCGTGGTGATCAACAAAGTTGACCGTCCAGGCGCGCGTACTGATTACGTAATCAATGCAACATTTGAGTTGTTTGACAAATTGGGTGCAACTGAAGAGCAGTTGGACTTCCCAGTTGTGTACGCTTCAGGTTTGAACGGTTATGCCGGTTTGACTGATGATGTACGCGAAGGCGATATGCGTCCTTTGTTTGACACTGTACTTAAGCATGTTCCAGTGCGTGATGACAATCCAGAAGGTCCATTGCAATTGCAAATTACCTCGATTGAGTACAGCACTTATGTCGGTAAGATTGGTGTTGGCCGCGTAAACCGCGGAACAGTTAAGCCATTGATGGACGTGGTATTTATGGATGGTCCTGATGGCGTGCAACGTAAAGGCCGTATTAACCAAGTATTGAAATTCCGCGGCTTAGAGCGTGAGTTGGTTGATGAAGCTCAAGCGGGTGACATCGTATTGGTAAACGGTATTGAAGATTTAGCGATTGGTACAACGATCTGTGCACCAGACGTTCCAGAAGCTTTGCCAATGCTCAAGATTGACGAACCAACATTGACCATGAACTTCATGGTGAACACTAGCCCATTGGCTGGTCGTGAAGGTAAGTTTGTTACTAGCCGTCAGATTCGTGAGCGTTTAGATCGTGAGTTGAAGTCAAACATGGCGTTGCGCGTTAAAGAAACTGACGATGACACCGTATTTGAAGTGTCAGGTCGTGGCGAATTGCACCTCACTATCTTGGTAGAGACAATGCGTCGTGAAGGTTACGAATTGGCAGTTTCCCGTCCACGCGTTGTGTTCCATGAAGTAGATGGTGTGAAGATGGAGCCGTACGAAAACTTAACAGTTGACCTTGAAGATACAACTCAAGGCGCTGTGATGGAAGACTTGGGTAAACGTAAAGGTGAATTGCTCGACATGGTGAGCGACGGTAAAGGTCGTACACGTCTCGAGTACCGTATTCCTGCACGCGGCTTGATCGGCTTCCAAGGTGATTTCATGACCATGACTCGTGGTAACGGTTTGATGAGTCACACTTTTGATTCTTATGCACCAGCCAAAGACGGTATCTTGGGTGAGCGTCATAACGGCGTATTGATTAGCCAGGACGACGGCGAAGCAGTTGCATACGCATTGTGGAAGTTGCAAGATCGCGGCCGTATGTTTGTGAGCCCTGGAGATCCTTTGTACGAAGGTATGGTTATTGGTATCCATAGTCGCGACAATGACTTAGTTGTGAACCCAATCAAAGGTAAGCAATTAACCAACGTTCGTGCCTCTGGTACTGACGAAGCGGTTCGCTTGGTTACACCAATCGCCATGAACTTGGAATACGCAGTTGAGTTTATTGATGATGATGAATTGGTTGAAGTAACGCCGAAGAGCATTCGTATTCGTAAGCGCTACCTCAAGGAGCATGAGCGTAAGAAGGCATCACGCGACTAAGCCGCTCTAAGCTACACAACAAAAGTCACCTCCGGGTGGCTTTTGTTCTTCATTGAAATCCATATTCCAAAAATAATAGTAAAAATAGATCCTCATGCTGCCATCCATTGAACAACGTCTTGCCCAAGAACTCTCTGCTAAACCTGCTCAAGTGGCTGCTGCAATTGCCCTGATGGATGAGGGTGCCACAGTTCCCTTTATTGCCCGATATCGTAAAGAAGCAACCGGTGGACTCGATGATGCTCAGTTGCGATTATTGGAGGAGCGTTTAACGTACTTACGTGAGTTGGAAGATCGTCGTAAAACGATTGTTGCCTCAATAGAAGAGCAGGGCAAGATGACACCAGAGCTACTCAAAGCCATCATGTTGGCGGAAGATAAGACACGCCTAGAAGATCTCTATCTTCCATACAAACCTAAGAGAAGAACAAAGGCGCAAATTGCTCTAGAGGCCGGCTTAGAGCCTTTGGCTAATGATTTACTCAATAACCCAAATTTAGATCCAGAAACCGAAGCGGCCAAATACATTAAGGAAGCCTTTCAGGTGGACGGCACTGCTAATCCTGGAGTTCCGGATACCAAAGTCGCTCTAGAAGGCGCTCGTCAAATTTTGATGGAGCGATTTGCCGAAGATGCGGCATTGGTCCAGTCATTAAGAGCGTATTTACAAGATCATGGTGTTGTCGAATCCAAAGTGATTGCCGGCAAAGAGCAAGAGGGTGAGAAGTTCGCTGATTACTTCGATTATTCCGAGCCAATTAAAGCAATTCCATCGCATCGTGCCTTAGCCTTGTTTAGAGGTCGTCGCGAGCAGATGTTGATGGTTAATCTGCGCCTAGATACTGAAGAGGAAAAGCCGAAGTGGGATGCGCCACATAATCCTTGTGAAAACCGTATCGCTAATCACTTTAAGATTAAAAACGAAGGTCGCCCAGCTGATGCATGGTTAGCTGACACAGTTCGCTGGACCTGGCGTATTAAGTGCTCATTACATTTGGAATCAGAGTTGATGACAGCACTGCGTGAGCGCTCAGAAACCGAAGCGATCAATGTGTTTGCTCGCAACCTTAAGGATCTTCTCTTGGCGGCACCGGCAGGTCCGAGGGTAACGATTGGCTTGGACCCTGGAATGCGTACTGGCGTGAAGGTGGCTGTAGTGGATGCCACTGGCAAAGTCGTTGATACTGATGTGATCTATCCCCATCAGCCAAAAAACGATTGGGCAGGTTCACTGCATACCTTGGCTAAATTGGCAGAGAAGCATAACGCTACCTTAATCTCGATTGGCAATGGCACTGCCTCACGTGAGACGGATAAATTAGCGCAGGAGCTCATTAAGGCTAAGCCAGAACTCAAGTTAACTAAGATTGTTGTTTCTGAAGCAGGTGCATCGGTTTACTCCGCTTCAGAATATGCCTCCAAAGAATTACCAGGCATGGATGTGTCATTGCGTGGTGCGGTATCGATTGCACGTCGCTTACAGGACCCATTGGCTGAGTTGGTTAAGATTGACCCTAAATCGATTGGCGTTGGTCAGTATCAGCACGATGTGATGCAAACCCAATTGGCGAAGTCATTGGTAGCAGTGGTGGAGGATTGCGTGAATGCTGTAGGCGTGGATGTCAATACTGCTTCAGCGCCATTGCTAGCGAGGGTTTCAGGGTTGAGCTCTACAGTGGCTGAAGGTATTGTTGCTTATCGTGATAGCAAGGGTGCATTTAAATCAAGGGCAGACCTCAAGAGTGTTCCGCGCTTGGGAGATAAAACCTACGAGCAAGCCGCTGGATTCTTACGCATCATGAATGGCGATGATCCCTTAGATGCTTCAGCAGTCCATCCTGAATCCTATCCATTGGTTGAGAAGATTCTGAAAGACATTAAAAAGGGTGTCAAGGAAGTCATTGGTGATGCTAACCTCCTCAAATCACTCTCGCCAGAAAAATATGCCGATGGTCAGTTTGGTGTGCCAACCGTTACTGACATCATTAAGGAATTAGAAAAGCCTGGCCGTGACCCGCGCCCAGAATTCACTACTGCCACTTTTAAAGATGGCGTTGAAAAAATCAGCGATCTTAAAACAGACATGATTTTGGAGGGGGTTGTAACTAACGTAGCCGCATTCGGTGCCTTTGTGGACATTGGCGTTCATCAAGATGGCCTGGTGCATATTTCAGCGCTATCGAATACCTTTGTTAAAGATCCCCATAGCGTGGTCAAGGCGGGGCAGGTGGTGAAGGTCAAGGTGCTTGAGGTTGATGAGAAGCGCAAACGGATCGCCTTGACTATGCGCTTAAGCGATGAGGCGCCTAAGCCAGGCGCTAAGCCAGAACAAAGAGCACCTAACCGACCTAGAGCAACAGATGCCAGAAAGCCCCAGGAAGACAGACGCTCTGCGCTCCCAATCAATAATGCGATGGCTGCGGCCTTTGGCAAGCTTAAGAAATAAGTATCGATAGATATTAAGCAAACTGTCATAAAAGAGTGGGATAGTAGGGGTATGAAGCGATATAACATCCTGTTTCTGTGTACTCATAATTCAGCAAGGTCAGTGTTGGGCGAAGCACTGGCATCAACCCATCCAAGCGGAAAGTTTGTTGGCTACTCTGCAGGCTCAACCCCTGGTGGCAAGGTAAACCCGTTTGCCGCGCAAATCGCTAAAGAGTTGGGCTATCCAGAATCCCAGCTGAGAAGCAAGAGTTGGGACGAGTTCTCTCTGCCAGGAGCTCCTAAGATGGATTTCATTGTCACGGTATGCGATAACGCTGCTGGAGAGGTTTGCCCTTTCTGGCCCGGTAACCCCGTAACAGCGCATTGGGGATTCCCGGACCCATCACAAGTTCAAGGCACTGATCTAGAGAAGAGGGCGGCGTTTAATGAGGTGATGAACGGCCTTCAAAAACGTCTGGATATCTTGGCTGCAATGCCATTAGATAAATTGGACTCTATGAGCCTGAAGAATATTCACGCGCAGTTATAAACATCATGACTTCATTAACTAAAAAACTCTCATTTCTCGATCGATATCTAACGGTATGGATCTTTGCCGCAATGGCCCTTGGCATTGGCCTGGGCTATTTCTTCCCTGGGGTGGAGAATTTAATTAACTCCTTTCAAGTGGGTAGCACCAATTACCCGATTGCAATAGGCTTAATTCTGATGATGTATCCACCTTTTGCGAAGGTGCGTTATGAAGATTTACCGGATGTATTTAGGGATAAGAAGATTTTTGTTATTGCATTCTTGATGAACTGGATTATTGCGCCAGTATTCATGTTTCTGCTGGCGATCACCTTCGTGCCAAATCAACCGGAATATATGGCTGGCCTTATCTTGATTGGCATCGCACCTTGTATTGCCATGGTGATTGTGTGGAACGATATTGCAAAGGGCTCCACTGAGTATGCTGCAGGCCTAGTGGCATTCAACGCCATCTTTCAAGTGCTGTTCTTTAGTTTGTATGCCTACGTTTTCTTAACAGTATTGCCACCATTCTTTGGTCTCGCAAGTTCAAATATCAATATTACGATTGCTGAAATTGCCAAAACTGTATTTATCTATTTGGGCATTCCTTGTATTGCTGGCTTGCTCACTAGATTCCTGGCGCTTAAATTCGTATCGAAGGAGTGGTATCACGAACACTTTGTGCCAAAAATTGGAAAGATCACTTTAATAGCCTTATTGTTTACTATCGTGGTGATGTTTAGTCTAAAAGGTAAGTTGATTCTTCAGTTGCCAGGCGATGTCCTCACGATCGCCATCCCATTGCTTATTTATTTTGGTGTCATGTTCCTGATTACCTTTGTAATCACTAGCAAGATGGGTATCGATTACAAGCGCTGCTGTACTTTGTCATTTACAGCGTCAAGTAATAACTTTGAATTAGCTATCGCTGTGGCCATTGCTGTTTTTGGGATTAATTCTGGGGCGGCATTCGCGGCAGTGATCGGCCCCCTGGTTGAGGTGCCCATCATGATTGGATTGGTTGCGCTTGCCCTGTGGATAAAAGATAGATATTTCAAAGCTTTATGATGTTTTGACCGCCTTTGACCTAGAATTTCTCCCACTCAAGTGACAAATTCTCTAAACTACTACTTTGTATGTTTAATCGCGAAAGGTAGGAATCCTGTGAAAATGTCTCAATCAATTTTCCGTATTGCAGCAATATCGCTGTGTGCATTAAGCGTCAGCATTTCTGCTGCAAAAGCTGCGGATTTTCCTGGTGACCGCCCAATTACTTTGGTAGTGCCATTCTCTGCTGGCGGCCCAACAGATAAAGTAGCTCGTGAACTTGCTTTGGCAATGGGTAAGCAACTCAAAGGCCAGGTAATCGTAGATAACAGCCCTGGTGCTGGTGGCACGATTGCTGCAAAGCGTGTCATTAATTCGAAGAATGATGGCTATACACTCCTCATTCACCACATTGGTATGTCAACAGCTCCAGCTCTGTACAAGAACTTAGGCTTTGATCCGCTGAATGACTATGAGTACGTGGGGCAGGTTGCTGACGTACCGATGATCTTGGTTGGCAATAAGGATTTACCTCCTAAGAACTATCAAGAACTTCTTCCGTACATGAAAGCAAACGCTGGCAAGATTGCTTACGCAAATGCTGGTGTAGGTTCTGCTAGCCATTTGTGCGGCTTGCTCTTTATGAGCCGTATTCAGTTGGACTTAACTACAGTTCCATACAAAGGTACAGCGCCTGCATTGACCGATTTGATCGGTGGACAAGTGCAATTGATGTGTGACCAAACAACCAATCTTTCTGGTCAGTTGGCTACCAACGCAGTTAAGCCATACGGCACAACAACCATGCAGCGTATCAAAGCCTTTGACAAGATTCCTACTCTGAATGAGCAGGGCTTGAAAAACTTTGAAGTTAAAGTTTGGCACGGTGTGTACGCTCCAAAAGGTACGCCTAAAGCAGAGATGGATAAGTTGGCTAAAGCATTGCAAGGCGCCATTCAAGATCCGCTCTACAAGCAGCACATGGCTGAGTTAGGTGTTGAGATTCCATCACAAGCAAATGCAACTCCTGAAGGGTTAAAAAAGAATCTGAAGGCGCAGATTGAATTGTGGACGCCGATCATTAAGGCTGCAGGCATTTACGCAGACTAAGCATCTAGAAGTAAATTACTTCAATAAAAGACCGCCTACGGGCGGTTTTTTATTGCTCTAAAACTTCCTATCTACCACCTGCACTCAATTTCATTTAACTTTTTAGCGCTCCAAAGCTGCTGGCTTGCGCTTTATTCCAATAGAGGTTGTAGGCTCTAGGCAGATTCAGTGACTCGCTAATGAGTTCATTCTTGAGTAACTCCCCAGCAGGCATCTCTGGCAACAATACGGATAGAAGGCGTATCTCATTCTTATTAATGCGACGCACAATATGGGGCGCATCAATTTCACCCGGGTGATTTAAGCCTGCAGCTTCTACTAATTCCTTTAGGGCTTTTAGGGTTTCATTATGGAAGTTATAGACGCGCTCAGCTTTATTGGGAACTACCAGGGCTTTTTGACGACCGGGATCTTGTGTTGTTACGCCGGTAGGGCAAAAGCCTGTGTCACAAACTTGCGCCTGAATACACCCGACTGAGAACATAAAGCCTCGAGCGCTATTGCACCAATCAGCGCCTAGAGCAAAGGCGACTGCCATATCAAATGAGCTAATGATTTTTCCAGCGCAACCAATCTTAATTTGATCTCGTAAGTTTGTGCCAACAAGGGTGTTGTGCACTAAGCGCAGACCTTCTTGGAGTGGCGTACCTACGTGATTGGTAAATTCAACTGGGGAGGCACCGGTACCACCTTCGGAGCCATCGACCACAATAAAGTCTGGTGTGATATTGGTCTCTAGCATCGCCTTAACAATGCCAAACCACTCCCAGGGATGGCCAATGCAAAGCTTGAAGCCCACTGGTTTGCCGCCGGATAAGTCGCGTAGCTTCTGAATAAAATGCATCAGCTCTAAAGGGGATGAGAATGCGCTGTGTGAGTTCGGAGAAATACAACTTTCGCCCACTTTGACACCACGAGCCTCAGCGATTTCTGGAGTGACCTTGGAGCCTGGCAGAATTCCGCCATGGCCAGGCTTAGCACCTTGGCTGAGCTTGATTTCAATCATCTTCACCTGAGGATCAACGGCGTTTTCAGTATATTTATCGGCATTGAATGTGCCATCGGGATTGCGGCAGCCAAAATAGCCAGAGCCAATCTCCCAAATCAAATCACCGCCATGCACGCGGTGGTAGATAGAGATCGATCCTTCACCGGTGTCGTGAGCAAAACCCCCTTTGTAGGCGCCCAGATTTAATGCCATCACGGCATTGGCGCTCAATGAACCAAAGCTCATGGCAGAGATGTTAAAAATGCTGGCAGAGTAGGGATGCTTGCAGTCTTTGCCACCAATCGTTACTCGAAAGTCATGGCTTGGTAACTTCGTTGGCATGAGTGACTGGTTGATCCACTGATACCCAGGCGCCATGACATCTAAAGTTGTGCCGAATGGAATGGAATCGGAGACTGCCTTTGCTCGTGAGTACACCAAAGTTCTTTGCTCACGAGAAAACGGTGCCTCATCGTTATCACCTTCAATAAAGTATTGGCGAATTTCAGGGCGGATGTATTCGAGCATAAAGCGTAAGTGCCCAATGACAGGGTAGTTACGCAAGATCGACATTCTAATTTGCAGTAGGTCATATATACCCACTAGAGTTAATGCGCCAAAGAGAAAAAAGTAACGCCAAGCGCGACTATCCCAAGGGTTCTCATTGAGCTCTAAAGTGGCAAAACTAAATAAAGCCCCAAAAATACAAAGTAGAAAAGGAAGGTATCTTAGGGGGATCAGTTTATTCAGTGGATTAACCATGGCGAACTCTCATTAACATGATCTGAGTATAAGGATTTATCTAATTTTGACTATTTGCAAGGCATTCCCCCATGACTACGTAGGAATTTGACTTAAATCAACTCTAAACGTGCTTCAGGGCCCAATAAGGAGTATGGTGAAAGATTCATCGTTATAAATAATAGGAAAACAATGTCTTTAAATCACGCAGTTATTTGGATCGACCATAAAGAAGCCCATGTCATGTTTTTAAGTGCTGACGCTAGCGAAGCAGAAGTCATCAAAACCAAGTCTAGCCATGCACATTTGCACCACAAGGGTGGGGTGGTTGGTAGCGGCAAATTAGAATTAGATTCTAAATACCTGCATTCAGTTATTCAGGCGGTCAATCTCTCTAAAGAGATTTTGGTTATTGGCCCAGGATCTGCCAAGCTTGAGTTAATTAAGCATGCACACCACCATGATCCTAAAGTTGCAGAGAAGATTGTTGGCGTTGAAACAGTCGATCATCCAACGGATAAAGAAATTTTGGCTTACGCACGTAAGTTCTTTTATAAAGTGGATCAGATGTTATGAAAATTGAGTTTGTAGGGCCAGCAAGTCTGGCTGCTGATGGTGGTGTTATTTATATCGCCAAACTAGACGGCAAAGATGTCCAATGCCACTTCAGTTATGAGGCGCTAGAGGATGTTGACCCCGATTCTGTTTTTGGAGATGCTTTAGAGCATTTCTCTAAACATCAGCTGATGCTCTTATCGGCTGCAGAGAAGAAGTTTATTAAAGGTTTAACTCACAATGGTCAGCTGCAGATTAGTAGTAGCGACTTGCGTCTTGAATAAAGGATGACTATGACTAAAGAAGCATTGGGTCCAGACGGATTGCCTGGCCATGATTATTTCTTAGATGCCGTAAATCATATTGATGAGGCAGTTGCTAGCGAGACTATTGCGATTGGTGCTGCCAAGGGTATTGTCTTTAGTCTGGTAGAGACTCTGGGTGCCATGGTTGGTGATCCCGATCTTCCAAACCATCTGAAATCCGGTTATATGGGCGCTCTTGATCTCGCAGTGGAGTTAGAAGCTAAGTTGGCCAAGAGAAGTAAATAGGCATTTCCTGGTTAGGAAAGAAGAAAGCAAAATGGGTGGCCTAGCCACCCATTTTTATTGGATTCACTCAAATCACTTAAAATTACCTTATTGAAATCCTAAGCTACAAACATGAAAGTTAATTCCGAGGGGGTATCCTCATCACGCGTTTATCTGCCAGCAGATAAGCAGTACCCCAGTCTCTTGGAGTTCTTTATCCATCAATTTCCCCATATTGAAAAGGGTGAGTGGGAAGCGCGCTTTAGCGAAGGTCTAGTGATGACTGCAGATGGGCAGGCAGTTGCATCGCAAGACGCCTATCAGCCCAATATTCATTTAATCTACTTCAGGCGACTTGCTAAGGAGCCAGTAATCCCTTTTGAGGAAACCATTCTGTTTCAGGATGCGCATATCGTCGTAGCAGATAAGCCTCACTTCCTGCCAGTCACACCGAGTGGTTTGTACTTGCATCAAACATTGCTCAATCGGCTTAAGAAAAAAACCGGCATTCAAACCCTGAGCCCCATTCATCGAATTGATCGCGATACCGCGGGCTTAGTCATCTTCTCAATTAATCCTAATGAGAGAGCGCAATACCAAAATCTATTTCGAGATCGGGCGGTGAAGAAGGTGTATGAGGCAATTGCGCCATACTCAGAGGCGTTGGAAAAAAAGCTTCCAATCATCTATCAAAGCAGGCTAGAAGAATCAGAGCATTTCTTGCAGATGCAGGAAGTAGAGGGCGAACCCAATGCCGACACCCAAGTCGAACTCATTGAAATCACGAAGCCATGGGCCAGATATCGACTAACGCCGGGTAGCGGCAAGAAGCATCAGTTGCG
The DNA here is from genome assembly GCF_018688315.1 of Polynucleobacter sp. AP-Kolm-20A-A1. NCBI lineage: Bacteria > Pseudomonadati > Pseudomonadota > Betaproteobacteria > Burkholderiales > Burkholderiaceae > Polynucleobacter > Polynucleobacter sp. AP-Kolm-20A-A1. Next base: position 1,228,144 of record NZ_CP061315.1, on the reverse strand, counting down.
CTGCCACCTCAATGCCTTGGGGGTCCCTATTAAAGGTGATCAGATCTACCCAATTCTGACGCCGTACCAAGAGTATGATTTGGACTTTTCCAGTCCATTGCAGCTCTTGGCTAAAGAAATCCATTTCAATGATCCCATTACTAATGAGGGTAGATCATTTGTTAGCAAGAGAGTGCTGGGTTAAGTCGATATGAGTGTTAACAATAAAAAACGCCTAGCAGTAGCTCCAATGATGGAGTGGACAGATCGTCATTGCCGCTCTTTTCATCGCACCCTTACTAAAGAAGCTGTCCTCTATACCGAAATGGTAACGACAGGGGCGCTTATGCATGGCGATGTCCCGCGCCATTTAGATTATTCACAAGATCAGCACCCGGTAGTCCTGCAATTAGGCGGATCAGAGCCAAGCGATTTGGCAAGGTCCGCCGAACTTGCTCAGCAGTGGGGCTACGATGAAATAGATCTGAACTGCGGTTGCCCGTCAGAGCGTGTACAGCGGGGTGCCTTTGGGGCCTGCCTCATGGCTGAGCCCAATCTCGTGGCTCAGTGCGTCAAGGCAATGAAGGGCGCAGTAGATATTCCAATCTCGGTTAAGCACCGCTTAGGCCTTGACTCTATGGATGCTGCGAATTCAGACGCTGATTATCAATTTGCGCTGAACTTTATTCTCGCTGTAGCGGATGCTGGCGCAAGTCAAGTCACGATTCATGCGCGCAATGCCGTGCTTAAAGGTTTATCGCCAAAAGAAAATCGTAGCAAACCACCGTTGCGTTATGAAGTGGCTGCAAAACTTCGATTGGATGCGCAAAAGCAATTCCCGAATCTCAAAGTATTGCTCAACGGCGGTCTAGAAACAAACGAACAAATTGCTGGTCACTGGAATGACTTTGATGGCTTTATGGTGGGTAGGGCGGCTTATCACTTCCCAGCTTTGTTATTAGGCTGGGACGACATGATCAACACAGATGGTGATGCAGCTGGCTATCTTTTTAGCGAGACAGAGTGGCATCGCATTCAGATCGGATTGGTAAATCAGGTCATAGCCTGGTTTGATGAATGTCAGGCAAAAGGCAAGCCCTTTTATATCGGCGCCTTCACAAGGCACATTTTGGGTCTGGCCCATGGCAGGGCGGGTTCGCGCTATTGGCGCCAACGGCTTTCAGATCACCACGCTTTAGCCAAGGTTCAAAGTAAAGCGGCCATTGTAGATTTCTTCATCGATGCCAGTCTCACCCTTGGGGATTGGGCTGCTTTTGAGTACGAAAGTGCCTAACTTGGCCCAATAAACAGCGTTTTTGACAGGTTTTTGAGCAAAAAGCTATAATGTCACCTCTACAACGGCGGACGTAGCTCAGTTGGTAGAGTCCCAGATTGTGATTCTGGTTGTCGCGGGTTCGAGCCCCGTCGTTCGCCCCACCTAGATTTTCAGATTATCCCCACCCAAAACATCCTCACCTACCTCTTTGATACGGTCAAAGCGAGGGTAATTGCGTCTTTTGGTAAATCATCTCTTGGAATTAGAATTTAGAGAGATGCAATTAGCCAATCAAACCTTTTATTTTTCAAGTCTGGTCATCCTTATTGGACTGCTGGCAGGCTCCTTATCGCGTCACGATAGTGCAGCAGCTAATAAGCAGCTTTTCTATTGGCCCCTAAGCCTCTTCTTGCTAGCTGTATCGATGGCTTGTTTTTTCATCGGCTCTTGGGGTGGTAAGGCTGTTTTAGCAATAGCCAATCTCTCACTTGTCGGCGGCGTAATTTGTATCGGCATCTTATTTAGATCTTGGCGTGGTCAAGCTAATAAATCTACATTGGTAATTTCAGCAGTCGCCTTTGTTGTTTCCTCAATTGCCTATTTTTATTTTCTTGCGACTGGAACTACGGCTGACCGAATCTATTTGATGAATGGCATCCTTGCGCTTGCATCATTTTGGCAAGTAATTGAGTTGGCTTTATTGGTCAGGAAGAGGGTTAAAGCATACCAAATCAAAATTCTGATGGTGATAGAGCTTGTAGAGATATTGGTCAGAGTCATGCGCTCCATATACCTACGTTTTTATGCTGATTCCAATCTGGGAAGTTTGTATCAAGAAGATGCAATCGGTTTTTCTCTGCGCGTAGTTTCGATTCTGTTGCTGCTTATGGTTTGCGTGATCATTACCAACTATTATTTGGAGTCTCTATGGAGAGAGCATCGTAGTAACGCCAGAGCAATTGAGAGCGGTATGCTTCAGAGCTTAAACGCTTTATCCATGGTGAGAGATAACGAGACTGGCAATCACATCTTGCGAACCCAGCAATACGTTAAAAGGCTTGCTGAAAGCCTAAGAGATCTCGGGCACTACGTCGATGATTTATCTGATCGCGCAATTGAGCACATGGTTCATGCTGCACCGTTGCATGATATTGGCAAGGTTGGCATACCGGATAATATTTTGAAAAAAGAAGGTAGTCTTGACGCGGAAGAGTGGGCTGTTATGCAAACTCATGCCGCTTTGGGTGAGCGCGTTTTGAGGGCGGCCAAACTCGAAGAGACAAAAAGCGCCAAGGTGTTAGACGTTGCCATTGATATTGCCGGTTCACATCATGAAAATTGGGATGGTAGCGGCTATCCCAATGGACTAAAAGGCCAAGATATTCCTTTGGCTGCCAGAATTATGTCTCTAGCAGATATGTACGATGCCTTAGTCAGTGAAAGGGTCTACAAGAAGAAGTGGTCTCATGAAGAGGCTTGTCAGGAGATCATTCAAAATAAAGGCAAGCGCTTTGACCCAGCTGTTGTTGATGCATTCATAAACGAGCAAGATTACTTTAGCGAGATCGCCTCTCGTTATGGTGATGCTTAATCAAAGTAACTGATATGGTCTATATAGCCCCACCAGATGTAAAGCGTAATTCAAGATTAATTATCTTGACAGCTTTTGTATTGGCCCTGATCTTCATCATCAATGCGGTGGTATCGGCTTATTTATTGCGTGAAAATACCATCAAATCACGCGTGAATCAACTTGCCAACTTAACTGTTATTTTGGCGGAACACACTTCGCAAACTATTTACTCCGCAAAAATCGCATTGGATAGCATTGAAGATGTATTACGAGTCTCCAATGTCCAGTCTGACCAAGATTATCGAAAGTTTGCTGGCGACCAGCAGCAATTTAATTTACTTCAAGAAAAGACCAAGTCTAATCCTATTATTGATGTCGCTACATTTGTGGCTAAAGACGGAGAGGTCATTAACTTTTCAAGATCATATCCTGCGCCAAAAATTAATTTAGCCGATCGTGATTACTTTCAGTGGTTAAGCTCTCATGATGATTCAGATACATTCTTTAGTCTTCCAGTCCAAAACAAGGGCAATGGCAAGTGGGTGTTTTATCTCGCCAAACGAGTCAACGGATCAAAGAATCAGTTTTTAGGGGTAATCCTCGTTGGGGTATCGGTTGAGGTCTTCTCCAATCTTTATGAACGCATTGGCTCAAGCCTTGGTGATGGCTCATCTGTAACCTTATATCGCAAAGATCAACGTCTATTAACACGCTGGCCTTTTGTGGACAACATGATTGGAAAGCTCAATACAGGCAGCGTGATTCAAAATTCATTAAATAGCGATAACACTGGTGGAGTCATCTTTACAAACGCTCCGGGCTTTAATATGAACAACCAGCCTGTAGAGAGAATGGCATCATTTCGCAGTGTAAAAAACTATCCTCTTATCGTGGGATCTACCGTGACCAAGGATCTGTACTTGGCGAGCTGGTACTCCAGTCTTTGGGGGGTTTTATATACCACCATCTTTAGCTTGGCAGTGATATTCATCGGCTCATTCTTTTTATTGCGTACTTATCATAGGAATGCCAAGGCTCAGTATTTAGCACATCATGATTCTCTTACAAGCTTGCCTAACCGCCTCTTATTTTCTGACAGACTTCAGCATGCCATGTCTTTAGGAAGGCGAAATTTAGAAAAGGTTGCCATTCTATTTATTGATTTAGATAATTTAAAAACGATCAATGATCATTTTGGACATCTTGCGGGCGACGCCGTACTGAAAGAAGCATCAGAGAGGATGAGATCTTGCATTCGAGATTCGGATACTTTGGCTAGGGTTGGCGGCGACGAATTCATCATCTTACTCCCCACGATAGATGGTGAACAGGACGCAATCACGGTAGGCAAAAAAATTCTTCAGGTAATGTCTAGCCCAATTGATTTTGAAGGGCAGGCACTTCATTCAAGTGCCAGCATCGGTATTGCCGTTTATCCAGATCATGGTTTGGATGAAAATAAACTGATCAATAACGCCGACGTGGCTATGTATTCCGCCAAGGCTAGCGGCAAAAATGCGATCCAAGTATTTGGTGAGCCGGTAATTGCGGAAGTAATCAATACTCTAGGTTAACCAGCCTTTTTTCTAGCGCTACGAGCTGATTCTGCGGCCGCATTCGACATGCGTACTGCCTCTGCCGCTGCATCTGCTGCACGCTTAGTTGCCTCAGCCGCCTCGGCAGACGCTTTTACGGAAGATTCTTCGGCTTGATGGGCAACGGCGGCTGCCGCTGCCGCTGCTGCTGCTGACGCGGCTGCAGCTGCTTCAATTGAGGCTTCTGCGGATGCTGCCGCTGCGTCTGCTGCTGCTTCTGCCGCATCAATTACCGCTTCTGATGCCGCCAGCTTTGCTGCTTTTGCAGAATTGCGGGCAGCAAGCAATGCCTTCTCAGCGGCTATGGCAGCTCGTTTAGCAGCCTCTAGCGCGCTTGATGTAAGGTTTTTGAGTGTCCCAATAGCCTCTGAATAGCGTTGGTTAATCACCGCATAACCCTGTCGTAGGTTGTTAACCTCTGTTTCCAGGTTTACCAGCTTAGAGTAGATGTTTTCTATTTCTTTATTCATTTAATAATTCCTATTTGTCGTCCCATACTCCCCCACTTATGCTTGAATAGCAAGGCATTTGCAGCTTTTGGTGGGGTGCATAAAAAAAGCTAGATACGTGTTGTTAGTGTATGTTTTGGCGCCATAATAGGAATATGAATGACGGCAATAAAAAGAGGGAAAATGTTTCCGCGCTAGCGGTTCAGCGGGAGCTCGAGAAACGAGGTTGGGCGCTTTCAGCACTCTCTGAGGCTGCGGCAGCTTTGGCTCGCGCAGATTCAGTCGATCTATTGGTGCAGGAGGTATGCACCGCTATAGCCGCTCAAGGACCTTATGTACTTGCTTGGGTTGGCAAGGCAGAAGAGGATCAAGATAAAACGGTATCAGTTTTAGGAAGTGCGGGATCCGCCTCTAATTACCTAAAAGATATTGTTGTTAGTTGGTCGGATGAAATTCTCACAGGATTGGGCCCCGGGGGCACTGCTATTCGCACAGGAAAATGCAGCGTTATCACTGACTCTGAAATTGACGAGGGATTCTTGCCTTGGCGAATACGGGCTCGAGAATTTGGTATTCGATCTGCAATTGGGTGTCCTATCCCAGATGGCAATGACTCCCATCCTTTTGGTGTATTGCTGGTTTATTCCAAAGCGCCGCATGCTTTTGGGCCATCCGAGGAGCAGCTCTTTGAGAGTTTGGCTAAGGAGATTGGTTTTGGCCTGCGCTCTATTGAGCGTCAGCATAAATTAGACGATCAAATTCATGAGAAAGAGCAGACTCAAGAACGCCTTGCCAATGCTTTACGCTCAACGATTGAGGCAATGTCAAAAACGATGGAGTGGAGAGATCCCTATACTGCCGGCCATCAAAGACGCGTTGCATTAATTTCAGTTGCGATTGCTAGAAAGTTGGGCTTATCTGATGAGGTTGCTCAGACTTTGTACATGGCTGGAATGGTTCATGATATTGGTAAGGTTTCGGTTCCCTCTGAGATATTGACTAAGCCAACCCGCTTAACTGACCTAGAAATGCAGATGGTCCAAGGGCACGTTGAGGCCGGGTATCAAATATTGAAAGATATTCCGTTTCCTTGGCCTATAGCTGAAATGGTTCGCCAACATCATGAGAGACTGGATGGCACAGGCTACCCCGGAGGCTTAAAGGGCGATCAAATTTGCCTTGAATCACGGATTTTGGCGGTGGCCGATACGATAGAGGCAATGGCAACACATAGACCATACCGTCCTGCACGAGGTTTAACTGCTGCGATGGAAGAGATTAATGCTGAGGCTGGTCCAAAGCTGGACGCCAAGGTGGTAGAGGCTGCTAATCAGTTGCTGGCTGAGGGTAATCAGTTGCAAGACATTCTTGAGTCTACCTAAGTCATGATGCTGAGTATTTTTCTGTACTCGATTTCTTTATGTGCGCAAGTGATAGCAGCTCTTTATGCTATTAATCTATTCTTTCGCTCAAAATCCTATCGGCTTGCCTGTGGATTTATGGCGGCTGGACTCAGCTTGATGGTTGGGCGCCGTATTTCTCCGTTACTACATGCTTTAAATAATGGTCATATAAATATGACTGATGCTTGGCTTGCGGTGCCAATTTCATTTCTTTTGCTGTTCGGTATGTTTCAGTTTCGGCGCTTATTGATAGAGCTGGAAGATAAGAATTTTGCACTTGATCGCTTTTCAAAAACCGACGCACTAACTGGCGCCATGTCTAGGATAGAAACATTTTCTCGAGCAGAGCTAGAGCTTCAAAAAAGTTTTAGAAGTAAAAAGTGCATATCTTTTTTGATGGCTGATATCGATCACTTCAAGATTGTTAACGATACTTATGGTCATCCCGCCGGAGATAAGGTGTTGGTAGGTCTTGTGCAGCGCTGCCAAGAAGAGCTGCGTGAAATTGATATATTTGGGCGCGTTGGCGGAGAAGAGTTTTTGATTGTTCTGCCAGAAACCAATCAGAGCCAGGCGATGGAGATAGCGGGGCGACTAAGAGAGTCTATCGCCTCCAAGCCCTGCGCCTTCGTCGATGACAAGGAAATTATTATCACGATCAGTACTGGCGTTGCAACCTTTGATCCCCAGATTGATAGCGTATTGGGTTCTAGCGCTATTCTGAAAAAATACTATGCACTTTGCGATCAGGCGATGTATCGGGCAAAGCAAGCCGGCAGAAACCAAGTCTCTATCTAAAGATATCTATTGAAGTGCTGCTTTGGTGGAGAGCTCCCGCTTAAGGATCTCCATTTTTGGGTTGTTCGTAAACTGATCGTCTGGATAGTAGCCAAAGTTATAGATTCCCCGAACCCGCATTGTTCTCATCCAACTACTTAGTTCTTTTGTGGGGATGGGCTTATCAGTCTTCCAGTCCTTGGCCTGGAACTCATAAACTAATTTCTTCTTGGCTTTGGGGTAGACCTGGGTTTTATCCACCAGGTTGCTGAGCCATTGAGAAGGGTTGCTCGCATTTTCCATATAAGGCATGGCCATCAGTGCCACCCAATTGAAATGCTCTAGACCATTCGGGATGGATTGCGCAAACCATTCTTCAGAATTTGGATTAAGCGCTACTTCAGCGTAGTAATTACGGGCGATGCTAATTGGTTTGCGATAGAACTCGGCAGCACTTCTCATATCCAGCGCAAACTGGGTCAACATTTGGGTTTTGGCTTTGTACCACTTCTCGTTGTATTGGGTGTTTTGTGTGATCGCCGCAATGTTGGCAGGCAAGCCCCAATGTTTCGCATAGTAATTTAACGCGACAGGGCTAGCATCCTCTTTATCGGATAGGGTGGCGTCGTCATGAATCAATATGCCCTCAAAGCTGGCATGGCGACCGAGGTCTTTATAAATACCCTTGATAAATTGCCGCGAGCGCTCGGAGAATGGGCTTAAACGTAGATAGCCTATGCCTTTGCTGCCATCGGTTGAGGTAACGACATCAAGCTCGCGTAATTTTTCAGGGCCGGGGTTAAAGGCTAGTAGTGGCATCCAAGCAAATACCTTGACTCCAACACGAGTCTTTAATTGCCAGCTCACCCGTCCAAAGATATCCGCCTTAACCGGCATATAGTTATTTTTGAAGTAGAGGCTTTTAGCAACGCCACTTGCATCATCATCAGAGAATGCCTGTAGGTATACAGTGGTGACGCCGGATTCTTTTACGCGCTCAAGCAAAGAACCCAAGTTCTTTTCCTGCTGAATGGGATCTTTGTCATAAACATAATCGAGGTCCACATGCATCACGCGCTCAAGAGCAGGAGGAGCCTTTCTGAGGTTGGCGACAAAGTCATCAATTTCAGGATTGTTGATTAGGTAAATGCGGCGAATACTATCTACTGGCTGCAACTCAAAGTTTTCACCATCATCTAAGGTGATTGCAATGTCCATGCCTAGTTTTTTGGCCATGGCTTGAGCCATGCCGTTATAACGCCCATAAGGCCACACAATAATTCTGGGGGCTTTGCCGGTGTGTTGCTTTATCCAGGCGTTGTTCTTAACTAAGTCGGATTCAATGCGCTGTCTGTAGTGCTCTTCAGACTCGTATTCCCCGGTTTGTTTGTTGTACTCGAAGGTCGTTAGGGCAGGCATGGTATTGCCTTGCACATTGCCTAATACGCCATGGTGTAAATCATAGGTGTGTGAAGCAATTTCTACTAAGCCGCTACGAGAAACTTCCTTCAATTCTTTTAAGGAGAGGAATTTAGAGCGAGGAACTTTTTTATCGGCATATAAGACCGTGCCGTTATCAGGCACGTCAAGCCATGAGCCCACAATAGCAAGTGTGGCGGGGTACTGGAATGCCTTAAGCAATGGCATCACATAGGTATAAAAACTCTTATAGCCGTCGTCAAAGGTGAGGACGATAGAATTTTCAGGAAGTTTCTTGCCATTATTCTTAGCGTTAATGACATCTTGAAGTGAGATGACGTTATAACCATTCGCTTTAAGCCAGGAAAAATAGTTCACTAAGTTATCTGCCGTTACATCATCAGGTTCAGATGCCACTGTTTTTTGTTGAACGATGTCATGAAAGCTTAATACTTTAAAGTTGGACTGTCCCCAGGCCACATTACTGAGTAGGGCCAGTAGACAGATAAGGTATTTAAATAATTTCATTTAAAAGCGAGACTCAAAATTGAGGTATCCAGTGATATAGCTTGATTTTGCGCCATTAAATGGAAAGCTGGTTCTACCAACGCCCCAGCTCAGCGTTCTTCTGTCGCCAATATTAAAGTCTTGGCCATATCCGTAGTTATTCATGGGTAGAGTGCTATAGCCAGATTGCGTAACAACACCGTAAGAGCCAAAGAATCTGTGCCAGAAATCATATTTCTTGGTAGCGATATCGCGCCACTGCAAAAGTCGCAGATTCAGTGTTCCCGAATATTCAGTTTGATTGATAGGTGAGAAGTAGCTGACGTTCGAGTTCGTGTTTTGTTGATTGCCAATCCATCCCGATACATCAACCTTGTAGTTGTATTCGGTTAATAGGCGTTGATTCGCTGTGCCGAAGATTTGCTGGCGATTATTACTAGGCAACACCCAGTAACGGTAGCCAATCGAAGCATTTCTGGTTTCTCCATCTTTCCATTTGAGATCTAAGCCCCCAACGTTGCCGCCATAGGTTGCATAAAGTGATCCAGGGAAAAGATAGAAGGCATTGCGTTCGTAAGATGCTCCTACCGCCCAGTTATCATTTAAAGTCTGCGTACCTTCTAGGCGGGCATAGCCAGCGCTACCCACTTCTACTTCTGCCTCTTGATCAATGCCTGTGTATTGGAAGCCTCCGCCGACTCCTTGGTCGGTAACTGGTATGGCGGGTCCGCTGTTTAAGTCGCGGTAGCGTGCGAAGCCTCTGAAATTTTCATTAATGGGCGCGCTATAGACTCTCAAATCGCTGGTACGGTTATTGTTCTTTTGGGAGCCGTAGTCACCATTACCTAATACAAAGTTACCGGTAACGTAACCCTCATTAAAGACATCTAGCCTATCGGAGGCATTTTTCACTGCCGTTAAATCCGAGTACCCAGGTTTTAATTCATTTACGGTCGATGTAAATGTGGCGATATCCCCTTGGCTCATACGGGCATTTGCGTAACCCACCTTAGCCTCTACATCCTCGGGGTCTTGCTTGGCTGCGATAGCGTAATAGTCTTCCGCAGCTCTGTGCATTCCCTCTGAATCTCTTACGCTGCCAGCTGTTTTGAGTAAGTCGGCATTAGAAGGAATTTCGCTCAGTAGGGGAACCAGTTTTTTATTGGCCTCTTCATACTTTTCTTGGTAGGCCTCAAAGCTAGCTGCTTCAATGACTGCGCTGGTGTAGTCAAAGTTTCTTTTTGGTAAATGCTTTGGTCTAACTTTAAGTTGTGCCGTCAGGTTATCTAAAGCAACTTTTGCCTCGGGGAACTTATCTTGGTCAACTAAGCTGTAGTAGAGGGCCTCAAGGGTATCTAAATCCTTTGGATTTTGAGCATGGAGTTTTTGGAGAATGACCTCTGCCTTGGCGTACTCATGTTTGGCGCTATAGCTTGTGGCAGCTGCTGACTGAACATAGCTAGGGACAGCCACTCCTTCTGACAACAATTGATCGTAAAGACCAAGTGCTTTATCCCATTGCTTGCGGCGGGCATAGGCAACCACGAAATCAAATTGAATTGCCAGTATTTGATCTTTGGGCGCATTAATAGACTTGGCGTAGCTCAAGGCCTCAGTCAGTATTTGGATTCCAGCATCAGTAGAGTTAAATCGATTGGGCGCTACCGCCGAATCTGCGGCCGACCAACGAAGATCGATCGCTCCAGCGTCATGCATGGCCCGTAGTTTTTGGTTCTTGCTGGCATTCCAGCCTTTGTTATCGATAAGATCAAGTGCTAGATGGGAGATTCCCATGTCTAAAAGCACTTGAATAATTTGTTGTTGATTGCTTGGGTCTTTGGGCTTTAGTCGATTGATATCTTCGTAGATTTGCAATGCCGCATAGCGATCGCCAATATCTTGTAGCGTCCCAGCTCTTAACTCCCAGGCAGAAACATTATTAGGAAAGTCTTGAATAAAACGCTCACTCCAAAATAGGGCGGATTTAAATTCTTTTTGATCTCGCGCCAGCGTAACCATACTGAGTTCGATGGACTCATTATTGCCATGGGCTTTTAAGATTAATTTAGCCAATGCTTCTGTTTTAGGGAATGGCTGCGTACTAACGTAGCAGTTAAAAATTGCTTCTTGTGCGTAGAGGGGGGCGCGATCGATATAGGACTGATTACTTACAGCAATAACATCGGCACACAGTTTTGCATTGCTTGCTACTGCAATGTAATCCGACTTATAGCGCTCGATCTCTGGGTGAGCACTCATGAGCGTTTTGAGAATCGAGGATGCTTCTTTGTATTGGGAGGCCTTGTTCAGGGCCAAGGCTTTTTGGTATTCAGATTCTTCAGATGGTGTTTGGCCGTGTGCCAGGCTAATGCTTAGCGCCAAAATGAGGCAGTGCGGAAGAAGGTGTCTAAAGTGCTGCAATGTATCTATTAAATGAGGGTATGGGCTTCTATCCCTAAGAATACAAGCTTTATGTTGGGGCCAGCACCGAATTTGGGTATGTTTAGGTGCATACAGTTAAAAGTTCCAATATTTTGATTGATTCAAAGTGTTAACATGGATTTTTAGTTCATTTTTGTGCCTTTCATGGGCGTCATTCATCAGTCTTATATGCCCATCATTCACAAAAGAATCCCAGTCTTTCACCTGCGGGCCAAATAAGCTTGAGTATGTTTGAAGCTTTTAGCGCCTTTATTTACGGATTCTGTTTCCTATATCCGCTTTTTATGAGTTGGGTGTGGATTAGCGGTAGCTTGTTCTACTGGTTCCGCTATGAACGAAAGTTTTCCAACCCCCACAAACTGCCGGCATTGGGCTCCTATCCCAAGATTGCTTTAATCGCTCCTTTTTATAACGAAGAAGAGTGCGCTGAAGAAACGATTCAAAATCTTCTGCATCAGTCTTATCCCAATTTTGAAGTGATTGCGGTAAATGATTGCAGTAGGGATGCTACTGCCAAGATTCTCGATCGCCTGGCCTTGAGTAATCCAAATCTGCGTGTTGTGCATCACGCAGAAAATGAGGGTAAAGCGGTTGGATTGACAACGGCTGCATTGCTTACTGACGCAGAATATTTATTGTGCATTGATGGCGACTCGCTACTTGATCACAATGCAGCTCGCTGGATGGTGAGTCATTTTCTCAAGAGTAGCCGAGTAGGGGCGGTCACAGGCAATCCTCGAATTCGGACTCGATCTTCGCTCTTGGGAAAAATTCAGGTGGGTGAATTTTCTTCCATCATTGGTTTGATTAAGCGCGCTCAGAGAACGTATGGCCGCCTATTTACTGTGTCCGGCGTTTGTGCAATGTTTCGGAAGTCAGCCCTAGAGGACGTGGGGTTCTGGTCTCACGAGACCCTTACGGAAGACATTGATATTAGTTGGAAGTTACAGCTTAGACACTGGGAAGTGCGATTTGAGCCAGCTGCTACCTGCTGGATTTTGATGCCGGAAACTCTCAAGGGTCTTTGGAGTCAAAGGCTGCGCTGGGCAACTGGTGGCGCTCAAGCGATTGTGAAATTCTCAGCTATCTGGGGTAATTGGAGAAGCCGCAGAATGTGGCCCATCTTCTTTGAGTATGCCCTCAGCGTATTTTGGTCCTTCTCGATGCTAGGCACGGTTATTATTTATCTATTGCATTTCATTATTCCGCTGCCAGACTATTTGCAGATTCATGGGCTCATTCCAGAGTGGTCTGGCTTGCTCATTGGTCTGACATCCATGATTCAAATTGGTATTGCCATGTGGATTGACTCGCGTTACGACGAAAAAATTTGGCGCAATTATGGATTTACCATTTGGTATCCAATTGCGTTCTGGCTTCTTTCGATGATGACCACGGTAGTTGCATTCCCAAGAGCGCTCATCAGAAGAGACAAGATTCGTGGGCGCTGGGTTAGTCCAGATCGGGGGCTTCAGTGAAAAGAGTTAAAAATATTCAGGTCACTCTTCCTGAAAATCGTTCCCTGATTTACTCTAAGGTAAAGCATCATTCAAAATCGGAGCTTGTGCTCTCTCTCGTGACGAATGCTGTTGGCTGGGGTATTTGGCTGTATTTCTGGAAAGTGCTGTTCACTTCGTTTGCTTGGTATTTTGGAATTAATCTGGCTTATCAAGATTGGATTATTTATGGCGGCTGGAGAAAGTTTCTGACTTTTTTCGAGTACACCGCACCATTTGGCGCCGCCCTGTGTTGCGTCTTAATCTTCTGGGCGCTGCAAGATATTTGGCGATTTAAAACAGAACGCCGTCGCAGCGGAGTTCGCAGTCCATCGATTGAGAAGGATGTGATCTGGACTAAATTGACGCTAGAGGAATTGCGTAAAGCAAGATCTTATAAAGTCATGCGGACCCATCATAATCCGGATGGAGAAATCGTCAAAGTACATCCGCTGAACGAACAATCCTAGTTTTAAAAAGAGGGGTAGGGCGTCGTTAACCCTTGCCCCTGCATCGATTTTCATTCAGGTTTATGCTGGCTCAATATTTACTGCCCTGATTCATTGTTAGCTTAAATCTCTAGTCCTATGAAAAAGTTTGATTTCTCCACCGTTCTCTTTGGTCTACTGCTTTCAGCCATTGCGCTGTATTTCATGCTCAGATCGACGCCAAGCCAAAGCGCTCCCTCATCATCTATCCCAACAGTTCAAATCGGTAATGTGATTTGGGATCAAACCGAGATGAATATTGCTGACGTTAAAACTTACACATCATCGACTGGCTTTGTTAGTGCAGCAGAAAAAAATGGCGGCGGTCTTTCTTATGAGGCAGGTTTTGTCAAAAAACCGGGGTGGACCTGGAAGACGCCTTATGGCGTTCCTGCGCAAGATGCTGAGCCAGCTGTACATTTGAATCAGAAAGAGGCGGAGTCGATTTGTCGTTACTACGGCAAACGTTTGCCAATGGATGCTGAATGGACGAATGCGGCATTCTTAGAGCAAAGAACCAATCCTCCATCAGGGTATGTCAAAGGCCAGCGCTATTCATTTCCGGGTGGCAGCACGCCGGCGGTTTCTCATTGCCTCAGCGGTTGCGGTGATTACAAAGGCCTAGCCCCAGCTGGAGCTCTGAATCGCGGAACTGGGCATGTCATTACTGGCAGCACTAAGCCAGGTGTTAACGGCTTATTTGATATGGGCGGCAATGTCTGGGAATGGACCTCCACAGAGCGAAATAGCGGATTTATCACCCGTGGAGCCTCATGGTGGTACGGCCCCGAGAGGCAGCAAGAGTCGGATGTGGAGTCTAAGCCAGGGGATATTGCGGTGGTCTATATAGGTTTTCGCTGCGTAAAAGACCGCTAAGTACCTAAAACGACCTCTGAGCCCTTAAAACAGGGGTGAAGGCCTTGTTTCCCAAGCCTGTCTTTGATGCTAATATGACCTCATTCTTTTTGTGGGAAATGGCCGTATGTTGAAGATTATTGGCGTCTTTGTTGTTGGTTGCTGTCTCTATTTTGCTTATTGGATTTTGGATGGCAAAGGAGATCGCGCACTGTATTCCACCGCTAAGAAAGCTGTGAAGGTTGTCGACAACACCGAAGCTACTCGCACGCTCTCTACTGAGGCCCCAACAGTTACACCGCCAACAAGTACTGCTGCTGCGCCAGATGCAGCCACTAAACCGAATCTTGGTTCGGCAACCCCAACGGCAGGTGGAAAACGTATTGCACTCGTCATCGGTAACGCAGGTTACAAAACAAATCCATTGCGTAACCCTAAAAATGATGCAGATGACTTTTCAAAAGCATTGAGTGGTCTTGGCTTTAGCGTAATTAATGTGCGCGATGGCAACTTGCAACAAATGCGTGCAGCTGTCCGTCAATTTGGCGACCAACTACTTTCTAGTGATGTGGGATTGGTTTATTACTCAGGTCATGGCGTTGAAGTAAAAGGCAAGAACTACTTTATTCCAGTTAATGCAGATATTCAGCATGAAGACGAGGCAGCTGATCAAAGCTTAGATGTTGCTTCTATCCTGGAGAAGATGGGCACCGCAAAAAAGAGCGTCAATATTTTGATTGTGGATGCTTGTCGTGATAATCCATTTCCGAAGGCATACCGATCCGGGGCGAGGGGCCTTGCTAGCATGGAAGCACCCAGCGGAACCATCATTGCCTACTCCACATCGCCAGGCAAAGTGGCTATGGATGGCAATGGCAAGAACAGTCCCTATACCCGTAATTTAATCAAAGCGATGGAAGTGCCTAATCGCCCAGTAGAGATTGTATTTAAAGAAGTACGCAGAACAGTGCAGCAAGAAACCAATAATGCACAAACACCTTGGGAAAACACCAGCTTGAGCGGTGATTTTTACTTCAAAGTTCAAAACAATTAAGTGCAAACTGAACGGCGCGCAATCATTATGAAAAACATTAAACAATTAGTCTTGCTCTCTTCATTCGCGGTATTGATGCAAGCTGCAAGCACTGTATATGCTGCACCACTCATTAGTGCCAAGGAGGCAGCTTTGCCTTCGGCGGGCGGGCAGACACGCGGGATTTCTCGGGGGCCAACCATCAAAGTGAACTCTCCTGCACCTGATGTAGCTACTACGTCACCATTTGATTTTCGAATTGTGTTTGTGCCACGCGGCGAATCAAAGATTGATGTTGATTCTGTTAAGGTGGTTTATATGAAATCACCATTTGTCAATCTGACACCGCGATTGCGTGATGCTATTAGCGATAAAGGAATTGATTTCTCTAAGGCAGAAGTTCCTCCTGGCAGCCATACCATTCGTGTGAGCGTAGCCGATAACGAAGGTCGTGAAACCAATTCAGTATTTACTTTGGTGGTGACAAAATAATTTATGAAGTGTCCTTATTGTTTGTCCGAGGTAGATGAGAAAGCCAATGTATGTAAAACCTGTGCCAGGGACTTGTATTTACTAAAGCCCTCACTGGTAAAAGCTGAAGAGCTTGAAAAGCAATTAGCCGCGATCCCAAGCAATGAAGCTTATGAAGAAAAGATTGCCCATCTAGAGGCTTTGCTTGAGGAGTATGAGCTCAGAGCTAAGCACCCTAGAAAGGTTACTCAGCTTTTGATGGATATTGGTTGCTATTTGATTATTCCATTAGCATTGCTGCTGCTTTCACATGCCTTAATTACCATCGTCTACGATACAAAGATTCTGTATCTGCGCATCATTTCGATGTTATTGCCTTTGCCATTTGGGTACTTTCTATTTAAGAGTCACCCGAGATCGGTATTTCCTTGGTTTGTTGGTGTTGTGGCAATGTCCATTGCTACCGTTATTGGTATGAGCGCCATTACCACTGCGGTAGATGGCTCGCCGATATTCCCTCAAAATAATTTCGAGTGGAAAGAGTTGCTTGAGTATTCCTCTAGCATCGCCTTTAGCTTCTTAACCGGCATGCTTTTAGGTGGAATGGCTTATGCAAGTAAACATCGTCGCAAGAGTTTGGCGCGACTTTCGTTGCTGGGCAATTTGATTTCTTTGTTTTCATCAGAGAAAATTTCCCCAGACAAAATGCACAAAATGCTTAAGAAGGTTGAAGAGTACGGCGGTACTATTGTTGCTGTCGGTACTACGGCCTTATCTATCTACACCGGCCTGAAACACGTACTTTAATAAGCGCTATTTTTTAGCGGGCCAGGTTTTTCTCAGGCTCACCGGAGGAATGCGTAAGGCCTCACGGTATTTGGCCACAGTTCTCCTGGCTACTTGATAGCCTTCTTTGGCCAATAAATCTGAGATAGCGCCATCTGAGATTGGCTTTGTACTTGGCTCAGCCTCAATAATCTTTTTAATGAGTGCCTTGATTGCCTTGGAAGAGACTTGATTCATGCCTTCATCTTGTACAACCTGGGCTCCAAAGAAGTACTTCAAAGAGTAGGTGCCTTTAATGCAGGTGAGGTATTTCTCATTGGTGACTCGTGAGATAGTGGATTCGTGGACACCCACTTCTTCTGCTATCTCTTTAAGTAATAGCGGCTTCATGCCAAGCTCGCCAAACTCAAAAAAGGATTGCTGTCTTTTCACAATCGCCTTTGCCACCTTCAGAATGGTTTCGCTTCTTTGATGAACTTGCTTAATCAGAATTTTGGCTTCACCAAACTTTTGAAAAAACTCTTCATTTTCAGGGCTTGGCTTTTGGCTCTTAATGATCCCCACATACTCTGAGCGCAAAGAGACTCTGGGCTGATTGTTGGGATTGAGGATGACCTCCCAGCCTTTGCTAGTCTTTCTCACAATGACATCTGGTGTGATGATCTGACGCTTGGTAGAAATAAATTCATCGCAAGGGGAGGGGTTGAGCTTTTGAATCATCTCCAGCGCAATCTTGAGATCAAGTTCTTTGCACTTGGTGATCTGCTTCAGTTTGAGCCAGTTCTTACTGCCAACCAAATCTAAATGGGAATAAATAATCTCTTCGCATAGTTTGAATGCTGCGGCATCCTGAGCTGTGGCTGGAAGTCTGTGAAGTTGAATCGATAAGCAGTCGGCTAAATCAAATGCGCCGATACCAGCAGGATCCATAGAGTGCAGAATCTTTAGGCAGGCTTTAATTTGATCAAGAGGCTTGCCATCCTCGTGATCCAAAACCGGGCTCAAGGTCTCCTCGAGCTCATCCAGGTTTTCCCTGAGATAGCCGCGGTCATCAAGGCAGCCCACCAAGTACTGCAAAATTTTTCGCTGGGACTCATCCACCCTTAAAGTGCCAACTTGGGACATGAGATGGGCGAGCAGGGTGACTTCCTCGGCTATGGTGGAGAACTGATCCATGTCGTCTGGATCAATGCGTTGTGCCTGGGTGGAGGAGGTCCGGTGGGAGAACTCCGGTATGGCTTCTAGATACTCTTCCTCGGGACTGGAATCGTATTCCAGGAAGGGGTTCTCTTCGGCAGCAGCTAGCAGCTCCTGCTCCATCTCGAGCGAGGACATTTGCAATAGTTTGATTGCCTTTTGAAGCTGGGGGGTAAGGGTAAGTTGGCCGCTCTGAAGTTGACCGAGTGATATCTTCATCTGGACTTCATTTTTGCCAATGGTTACTTATCTTCAATATAATTTTTATAGCTATATTTTAAGTATAAAAGTCGTACTTTTATGGGTATTATCTGCATTATTGGTATAAATTTTGCTAATACCCGTATTTGCCCTAAGAATCTCTTTATATATGAAAAGTAATTTAATGCAGTGGCTTGGATTCGAGGTCGATCAATATAAGCTTGCGATCCCTCTTGGCCTTGTTGCCTCTGTGTTTTATTCACCCCCAGATACGGATAAACAAAAACATCCATATGGGTTAGAGGTGCACGAAGGCGCACCTATTTTTTTGCTACCTCCAGAGAGATTATTGGAGTGTGGTTTCGAGCGCTCCCCATCATTACTTCAAAATCAAGTACTGCCCTGGGTCATCGTTTTAAAAACAAATGAAGATGCAGCTGTTGGATTTCGAGTTGAAAAAACATTTGGTCCATTTGAGGCGCATATGAATTCTGATTTATCGATCCAGTATGGAGATCAAATTTTGCTTGCCGCTAATCCCGTGGAGGAATTGAATGTCTAAATTATGGGGTGGTTCTGGAATTCAGATGAGTCTAGATGCAAGCAAGCGTCTATTGATTGGACTTCTTCTAGGCGTCTGTTTGATCTCACTGGTTGCCGGCCATTGGCTAGAGCGCCAGCAGGTAATCGTGGCTGCCGAAACTCAGCACAAAGCCAAGCAGGTCAAGGCTTGGTACGAGTTCTTTATTTCTGCCAAGCAAATTAGTGACTCCACGCAAGAAGTGAATGCCGATTACTTTAATCGCATTAATAAACTGCTTAAGCAAATTGATAAAAACATCGATAGCGACAAACTTAATCCGACTTTAGAGAAACTTGCTGGCGAAAAGGTCAAATCAGAGCAGCATGTTCGTGCCAAGTTAACGGTATTGCGAGATAGCCTTAAGCAACTCACGAATAATGAAAAGTTATTGATTGCCTTACCAGCGGGTATTGACTCTCTTAAGGGATTAACTGGAGAGAAGGGTCTCTTAAATGTCGATCGCATTCGCAAAGAGTCGCCATATCGCAAGATTGCTGAGACTTTGCCTGAGCTAGTAGATGCTGGATATAAGTGGCAGGCCAATTCACAAGATGCTGCTGCGTTTAGCAAGCTCATGACCGGCCTCAATGTCTTAACAGAGCAAAAGCCTGCCTTAGATGCATTGGCAAGCGGTGATAAATTCAATCCACGCCAAGAAGAAATCTATAAAGCCCTCAAGAAAATCCCGCTGTACGTCAAATCGGCTGATTATGCCCAGGCCCTAGAGCAATTTAACGCTGCCAGAGCCAAAGTAGCAGAGCTGACTCAAGATCGCGATGGCATTGGAAGCTATGCCACTAGCTTAGAAGTGCTCTCACGCGACGGCAATCAGACTTTGATGCTCCAGGTTTCGCAGATTTTGACTTTACTCAGCTTGCTTGCTGCACTGGTTGTGAACTTTACTTACGGTAAGCGTAATCAATATGGCGGTATCGATGAGAGCGAGCTCGATGAAGAAAAGTGGGAGTCATTAAAAGACGCGCACGATATCCTGCCTTACACCCAGATCGCTTTAAATCAAATTGCTGACTTAGGCGGCAAAGTATTGGTTGCGGCTAAGCGCTTTCATGGTGTGCTTGCCGATGAAAATTCTGGACGTCGTAAGAAAATTCAAGAGTTGCCAGATCCTACTCAATTAATTGATGCTGAGATCGCTGCCATGAAGGTGGAGATTGTTGCTTTAAGAGAACAGGCGATTCAGTTGGGTCTGCATAACTCGGGCATGCCAATGCAGATGAACCTCTCAGAGCAGTCAATGCGCCTAAATACGGTGGTTGAGCATCTAGAGCACGCATTAGGCGGCATGAGCAATACGATGCATCAAGTCGTTTCGCAAAAATATCATTTTGAGTTGCAAGATGCATCACGTATCTCACGAGATTCAGAGGGTCTCATTCTTGCATTGACACAATTGCAACGTCAGATCGAAAGAATGGAAGGTGTCCTTGAAGAGATGGGCGCCGCTTTGGATAAAGTAGTGCAGGGCGATATTCCTGCTGACACAGAAGACTCTGGTTATGGTTTAGGTGGTCGATAGTGGCAAATGATTACCTCAGTCTCTTTATTGCAGATATCAATCGAGCCTACGAAGGTATGGCTTGGTCTATCGAGACCAATCCACCGGCGTTAACTCAAGCAGGCTTACATGCGCGTGACCTAGCGGATGCTTTGGGAAGTGTTGGCTTATCGCAATTAAGTGCCTTGACTGATGATGTCTCTCGTCAGCTCTCGCTTGAGCAGTCATCTGTTCTGCCGATTGCACAAAATCTGGTGGAGTTGTTAAAGCGGGCGCTATTTGCATTAGAGCAGTCTGATGACATGGTCATGTCTGCTGCGCACGTTGAAGAGATTCAGCGTTTATCTACTGATATGTTGGCTTTATTGGGTGGTGCATCATTTCAGTCGCCTCAAATGCAGTCAATGGTTGACGAGTGGGGTATGCCTGAGCAGCAAGCTGCCACTGAATCTGAAGCCCCGGCTGCAGACATTGAAGCGACTACTTCCACGCAGACTTCCGATCCGGCACTCACATCTTCCTCACTGAATTCAGCGGTAATTGATCCAAGAGAGTTTGTGCCTGCTGCTTCCGTTATTGCGCAGCGAAGAATGGGTCTCAATTTAGTGCAGCGTATACGGCAGATGCTGAGCGCGCAAAATTTACCAGCAAATAAACCGATTGATTTTTTGTTGTCTGAGCATCAGGACGCATTAAGCGCTTTAGGTCAGTTGACTTTAGCAAATGCTCTGACGGATTTGGCCACAGAGATGGTGGTCGATGGCGTTTTTGCTGATGCTGATGTTGTCGATACTTTAGTCAGTGCGATTAGCGTCTTACCAAAAGCACAGCGCTTGGTAGCCAACAAACAAGCACTCACTTTATTTGTTGATTTGTATGGCGTACAGCTTGATCAAGCCAATTTGCAATTAGCGGGCGAGATTATTGCCAAAGCTCAGGGCAGAATTGGACAAGAGCATGACCGCTTACGCATTACGATGCCGGCCAGCTTAAAGCGCATGCGCTTTTTGCCATTCAAGCGCGGCTCAGATTATTACGTCGTGAGTTGGGCTCAGCTCCTCTCCATCTCCAATCTCGATGGTCAGTTTGCTGCTAGCGATGCCTTGGGTTCTGCGGTGGGCTGCGATAAAGTATTGCGACTGAGTAGCGGTTGCACGCATGAGGTTTTGCATGCCAATGAGGTGTTCCCAATTGTGAATATGAATAGCTTTGCGCTTCCTTCGGTATTATCAGGACCATACTGGATGAAGGGTATTGCGTTGGATGATGCGAGTTCCCCGTATTCTTGGGTAGCTGTGTAAGCGGTGCTCAGTGGCACTAAGGTAATAAATTAAAGGTCAGTTTTGTTAAAAATCACTCATTCCTCCATTTTGAGACTCATTTTGCTGGGAGCTAGCTTCTTTGTAGGGCAGGCTTTTGCCCAAGTGCCTCCGGCGCTGGATAAGGAGATCAAGGCTTTGGTGGCCAAGCATCCAGCGATGCTGAGTTATAAAACCTCTGTGGAGTATGTGGATCCCCGTATTCGGGTGCCAGATTGCCCGGGTGGCTATGAAATCGAATTACCAGCTCGTACGCGCCTCTGGGGTCGGGTCAATATCCCCGTCAGATGCAATAAAGGGGCTAAATGGTTTGTTTCTCTGCCGGTCAAAATCCAGGTTTTTGGGCAATATTTGGTCACTTCCCATCAAATTCAGGGCAATTCCAGGCTTTCTCAGGGGGATTTTGTGCTTTCCGAGGGGGATTTAAGCGATTTGCCTGATGGATTCGTCCAAAAAGCTGAGGATGCTGTTGGTAGACAGGTTATTCGGCCTATTGCGCCAGGGAATCCGATTCTCCTAAACAATTTACGGGAATCATCCGTAATAAGGGTAGGCGACCAGGTTAAGGTCAAAATTATTGGTTCTGGCTTTGAGGCCGCAGGGTCTGGGGTTGCTCAGTCAGGGGGGTCAAGTGGTGACTCCGTTAAGGTCAAAATGCCAGATGGCCAGGCTTTACAGGGTAAAGTAATAGGTCCTGCGACGGTTGAGATTAAAATCGACTAGCTTTGAAGATAGTAAATGCAGTAAAGAATGTAGCAAACAAGGAATATATAGCGTGAAGATTAACGAGAACAGATCGGTATTACCAGGTCAAACTGAGGCGAAGAAAAGCTCTCAGGGTGGCGCTGCGTCCGCATCAAACTCCACTTCAGCTGCCAAAACACCCAATGCTGGAGTAAATCTGGATCTCAATCCAGTCGTTACTGCAGCTAGCACTGTATCCATTTCTAGTTCCCGCTCTATCTCTGATGCAGACGCATTAGAGAAAATTCGCAAGCTAATCGAGAAGGGTGAATTCAAAGTGGATTTTCCTAAAACAGCTGAGCTGATTTTGCGTGAAGCAGTTGCCGCTGCCGGTAATTCTTCCAAGTTCTAAGTGAGCAATCCCGTTCAGTTTCAAATTTCGCAAGTAGCTAGTGCTGTCGGATCATTACGTGCAGCACTAGAGGCCGAAGACATTGATGCATTGCCTAATGCCATTGCAGGGGCACAACAAGCGCTCGACAAACTCAATACTTATCCTGGTGGTGTAGAGCAACTCCGTAACGACATGGATGCGTTGCCTTCACCGCTAAAAGAAGAAGTGAAGACGCAACTTGAGCAAGCCACTGTAGATCATCACATCAATGGTGAGTTGATTCGTTTGGCTGCGCAAAAGAATGCGGCGTTACAAGCCTTCATTGCACAGCAGTCAGATTCTGCTACCTACTCAAGTACTGGTAATGTGCCTGGTCTCGGCTCTGGTACTTTTTCCAAAAAAGTCTAAAGGTCTAAGGACCTAAAACCCAGATTCTATAAGGGCGCTTAGGCGTCTTTTTTCATGCCCGCACGAATGCGA
Source organism: Polynucleobacter sp. AP-Kolm-20A-A1 (assembly GCF_018688315.1). NCBI lineage: Bacteria > Pseudomonadati > Pseudomonadota > Betaproteobacteria > Burkholderiales > Burkholderiaceae > Polynucleobacter > Polynucleobacter sp. AP-Kolm-20A-A1. The sequence continues at coordinate 1,205,221 of NZ_CP061315.1, read as the reverse complement.
ATCATGGCTTGGGTATGGAGTTGACTTACTCGGCCTGGTGTCAAATTTAAGACAGTAGCTACATCCCTGAAAGACAACTCTTCTTGGTAGTGCAGAGCCATCACAAGCTGCTCTTTTTCAGGAAGCTTCTTCAGTAATCCTTCTAAGCTTTTCGCCATCTGCTTCATCGATGTCAGTTGCATCGGATCATTTTGCTTATCCGGTGGAATGAGTTCATCGGGTAGGTCGTCAATTGGTGTGAGGTTTACAGCGCCTGCAACGACGTTAAAGTATTCGTCCAGCGTAAGGCCTGCAGCCTGCGCAATCTCAGTATCTTCTGGTGCGCGCCCTAACTGTTGCTCTAGAGAGCGAGTTGCTTTTTCAAGAGCGGTGATTTGATCACGCTGGTGTCTTGGCAAAATATCATTTGCTCTACAAGAATCGTAGATTGCCCCCCGAATACGTGTCTTGGCGTACACCTCAAAACTTAAATTCGGTTGCGGTTGATAGCGCTGCAAAGCATCTAATAAACCTGTCATACCTTCTTGAATGAGATCATCCACTTCAACGTTGGCGGATAGGCGAGATGCAATTTGATAGGCAATCTTTTTAACTAAGGGCGCATGCAATTTAATCGCCTCATCGAGGCTGATTGCTTGATAGGGGTTTCCTACGGAAGGGCGCATCGTAATTAGCTGCTGATCTGGTGGGCAATATGCCTAAATAAGCTAGCCGGAATGACGGGCTCGATCTGCGCTTGTGCTGGGGTCGATGCCTCATCATTAAAGTCGCTTAGTGATTTAGCGCCCACCCAGTGCAAAAGCGCTAATGAGGTATCTAGTTGCGCAGAGGCTTCTTGTGCCAGCGCTCTGAAGGCCTCATCACCTTCATTACGATCATTGCCGCCGACCATCATGATCGAGACAGGCTCATCGGCACCGCTAATCATGAGTTGATTAATCAGAGCGATCGTTTTGGCTTGATTGCTTTTGCTGCAAGACGCTAAGACGATGTGATTGAGGTTAGCGCTTAAATATGGCATTACAGCTGGTGCTGGATCATCGCTGACCACAACAATGTAATCAAGGCCCAGGCCGAATTCTTGGGTGCGCACATCTAAAGCAGGGCGTACCAGTTGTTTGCTTGCAAAGTAATGACGAGCACGTGAGGCAGTTGTAAACCAAAGGTTATCTTCAACTTGCATAACTGCTTTTTCAAACGACACTAAATTTGACAGTGCCTGGCCTAAATCATATTTAGTGCTGTAGATCTGTGAATTCAATCTCTGGCGATTATGAAAAGATACTTCATCAACCAGCAGAACCTTAAAGCCTGATCTTCTGAGGGCATGTGCTACGCCCAGGCCGATAGCAGCGGTGCTATCAGGATCAAGCGCACTACTTAGAAAAAATACTTTTGGCAGATTGTTGCCAAAGAGATTGCGTAAGCCCTCCGCTTGGTCTGTATTGCCGATGCTGGGCTGTTTGCTAGAAAGACTCATGAAAAGTTATTCTTCGTCCAGTCATTGAGGTAGTCCGCCATCAGTGCTGGCACTTGCTCATCTTGAATATTCAGATTGCTGCTTAATTGACGTGGGCGCATTGCGCGATGTGCCAAATAGGGCACATTAGCCTGACTCAAATCCTCTGGAACACGTTGACCGTTGGAGAGGAACATTAATGGCAACTCATGGCGAATTAATGAATCCAATACCGGTGCAATTTGTGCTGCTTCATCGGTCTTGGTAATGATCGCACCCAAAATGCCAGTTTGATTGGCTTCTTTTGAGGCTTGATTGTGCAGGGTAATTACATCTTCTTGGGTGCGCAGATCTGTTGTGGAGCTCATTACCAGAATGCGATGCGCATGGCGTGAGCCCTCTTTAAGAAGCTGTGATTGCTCGATCATCAAGACATCGCGTTGATTTACACCGGCGGTATCTAGCAAGATGATTCTTCTTTGGGAAAGTTCCTGGAGCTTACTCGCCAGATCTTCGCTATCACGCAAGGAGATAACGGGTAGACCAAGGATGCGTGCAAAGACTTTTAATTGCTCTTGAGCGCCAATACGGTATGTATCGGTGCTAAGTAGGGCGACTTGATTACGGCCATAGCGCAATACGCAACGCGCAGCCACTTTAGCAACGGTAGTGGTTTTACCAACGCCTGTAGGGCCAATGAAAGCAAATACCCCACCTTGATCAAAGGCGGCGATTGGATCAATCGTATGAATCATCTGCTCAAGCTTTTTCTGGGCCATGCCTAATAGCGTAGTCACGCTATTGCTGCCATCCAGATCTTGCATGAGTTGAGTGCAAAGCTTTGGTGAAAAACCAGCGCTCAATAAAGCTTTTGTCACTTCTGCAGCGCTTGCGGATTGCTGTTGAAGATTTCCCCAGTAGTTGCCAGCCAAATGTGACTGCAACATTTTTTTCACTTCTTCGACTTCAGCGATGAGTTTTTCAACACGAGGAGCTTGTTCGGGGGTTGGGTCAACACCTAATTGGTGATCCACTACATTTGCGCGCGGTTCAGTCTGAATAACATCAGCAATGACTAAGCCACCAACATCAGGGGTAGAGCCTGAAGTAGGGGTAGGTGGATTGGCAATAGAGCTAGCAATCGAATTAAAGCTTGGTGTCGGCTCAGGAGTGGTGACAGCTGGTGCGGCAGTACTTGTTATTGGGCTGGCTGGGTGAGGGCGTTGTGTTGCTAGGTGGGCCAAAGCATCTGGTGAGATCGCTACTATCTCTACACCCTCAGGAACATCCCGAGTGGCCAGTACTAGCGCATCGGAACCCATTTTCTCGCGCACCATTTTTAAGGCTTCAGCAGAATTGGCGGCGGTAAATTTTTGTGGACCCATATTGATTACCTAGCGTATGAAAATTGCGGAATGAAGATGAGAAGTAATGCGTTCATTAATTGTTGCCGGCTTGTTTGCACAGGACATCAAAGTAAGACAGATTTGCGGTCGGGGGGAGTTCACCCATACCCAAGACAATTGCTTGGGGACGAACACGCTTGGCTAGTTTGGCAAAAGTCAGGCGGCAACGTGTGCTGCAAACGATCACTGGGGGCAGATTAGCTTCTTCTAGTGCATCAATGCCACGAATAACCTCTTCGCCAAACAGCCTTGCAAGTGAAGGCTCAATGACGCCATCAGGTGCAATCGCATTGGTACCAATCGCTTGTTCAATCAAGCGCTCAAATTCTGGCTGAATACCCAACACAGAGAAGTTATTGGAGTCTTTGTAAACATCTTGCACGATCATGCGACGCAATGCATAGCGCACTGGTTGCAACATATCAATTGGGTCTGGAGTTTTAGGCGCTACTTCACCGGCAACTTCTAAGATGGTGCGCAAGTCTTTAATAGGCACACCTTCTTCCAGGAGGAGTTGTAGCAATCTTTGGAAGTTCGCAACGCTTACCACTTTAGGTACTACGTCCTCAACCAGTTTTGGATAGCTGAGTTTGAAGTGATCGAGTAATTCTTGGGCTTCTTGGCGGCCTAATAGTTCGTTGGCGTGCTTGTGAACTAAATTATCTAAGTGAGTGGCCAGAACTACTGCAGGCTCCACTACGGTATAGCCTTTGGTAATTGCTTCATCGCGACGATTGCGGGTAATCCAAATCGCAGGCATACCAAAAGTAGGATCAACCACCTTGATGCCTTCAATATCTTCTGCGCCAGCTGGCTGAATCGCTAACAAGCGATCCGGCAGACATTGGCCGCGACCAATTTCTGCGCCGTAGAGTAAGAAGCGATAGGTTTCTGGTTGCAGCTGTAAGTTATCGCGAATATGTACAGACGGGGTTAAGAAGCCAGTGTCACCAATGAACTTTCTACGAATCGCTCGAATGCGCTTAATCAAATCACTATCGTCACCATTCTCAACTAGAGAGATCAGGCGATAAGGCAACTCCAAGCAGAGCGGTTCGATGACTGGAACATCTTCCCAGTTCAATTCTTCACGATTGGCTGGTGCTGCACTCGCAGTGGCAACGCGTGCTTTCTCTGCTTTGATACGGCTATTGATAAGCCAAGCTAGACCACCAAAGAGTCCTGCAAAACCTAAGAAGGAAAGGTGAGGCATGCCAGGTACTAAGCCCAACACACCCAGAATGATTGCAGCAACGAGTAGGCCATTGCTATTTGCGCTAAATTGTTTGGAGATTTGATCTGAGAAGGCATCCTCAGTAGCCACTCGGGTTACCAAGATACCGGCTGCAGTAGAAATCACCAATGCCGGAATCTGTGCAACGAGGCCGTCACCAATAGACAGCGTGGAGAAGGTATGAAACGCATCCACAAAGCCCATGTTGTATTGCATGACGCCAACAATGATGCCGCCGATCAAGTTAATGACCAAAATCATGATGCCGGCAACGGCATCGCCGCGCACGAACTTGGAGGCACCGTCCATGGAGCCGTAGAAGTCTGCTTCCTGCGCTACTTCGGCACGGCGTACTTTCGCTTCTTCTTGCTTGATGATGCCAGCATTTAAGTCCGCATCAATCGCCATTTGTTTACCAGGCATCGAATCCAAAGCAAAGCGTGCAGAAACTTCAGCAACGCGGCCAGAGCCTTTAGTGATCACCACAAAGTTGATGATGGTGATCACGATAAAGATCACGATACCAACGGTGAGGTTGCCGCCAATCATGAAGCTACCGAAGGCTTCAATAACCTTACCTGCAGCACCTGGTCCAGTGTGACCATCAATCAACACAATACGCGTAGACGCTACGTTTAAAGAAAGACGTAGCAGGGTGGTGAGCAGCAGAATAGTTGGGAAGGCTACAAAATCTTTAAAGCTCTTGATGTTGATCGCAGAGATCAAGACCATGATCGAGATCGCGATATTGAGCGTGAACAACATATCGAGCACGATTGCAGGCAAAGGCACCAGCATCATCACCAAGACCATCAAAACCAGGATTGGAATACCGGCTTGGGCGGAATTAGCGCTTAAGCGTTTAAGAGAGAAGCCAAGAGCTGCCATAAATGCGGGCTAGATATTTAAGTTATTGATTTATATAGAAAAAACATAAATGTGCAATTTTCAACATTAATTACAAAAATTACACACTTTTCACTAATAAGAATCATAACGGAAGGAGGGGGTTTTGAAGCTCCCAAAAGCTAGGTAAACCCCCATAAATCATGCAAAAAAGCAGGGTGTACGCCCTAAAGGAGCCCACTAAACCCATCCAAAACAGGCGATAAACGCAGAAAT